>LJCW01000132.1 GCA_001298555.1 Actinobacteria bacterium OV450 | reverse complement strand
AAGACCGCGTGCTGGGCTTACTTGGCTTTCGCCCGGTGCGGCGAGAGCGGGCGCCAGGCGTCGCGGGGCAGACGGCAGTTTGACGACAGGGCCTAGGCAGCGCTGACGGACCCGGCGCCGCCGTGCGGGCTGCCCCGTGGCGATCCCGCTGCGTCCGGGTACGGCGCGCCTGCGCGACGCACCGCTCGCTGACCCGGGCCTGCGCGCACCTCGGCGGCGGCCCGGTCACCCGGGGCGTTCGCCCCGTCCCGATCACCCTGCGCGTCGGTCTTCACCAGCCCCGGCCGGCCGCACGCATGTGACCCGGGGCCGGCCGGAACATCACGGCGGGCGGGCGGGCGGGGGGGCGGGCGGCCGGCCAGAGCCGGTGCGATGGGACGCTGACCTGCGAAGGCGTTCGGTCGCCGGACCGTCCGCGGAGTGCGCGCCCGGGCAGCCCCGGGCCGCCGTCCGCACGTCACGAGCGGCGGAGCCGCCGCATTCAGGCCTACGCTGGAGACGGCGGCCGTCCGCGGTGAGCGGCCCGGGCGGCCGCCCCGGTGGCTGCGGGCACGTACCCCTCCTTGAACCCCGCGCCCGCGGCGCCGGCCCGACGGCGGGCGACGCGGGGCGCCGCGGGCCCGGGGGAGCCCTCGCGGTGGGACAGTGGATGCCATGTGCGGTCGATACGCCTCCAGCCGCGCCCCCGAGGACCTGGCAGGCCTGTTCGAGGCCCGGTGGGACCCGCGGGAGACGCTGGCACCGAGCTGGAACGTGGCCCCCACCGATCAGGTCTGGGCCGTCCTGGAACGCCCCGACCGCGGGACCGGGGAGGTGGAGCGCCGCCTGCGCACCCTGCGCTGGGGCCTCGTCCCCTCCTGGGCGAAGGACCCGGACGGGGGCGCCCGGATGATCAACGCACGGGTCGAGACGGTGCACGAGAAACCGGCCTACCGCCGCGCGTTCACCCGGCGCCGGTGCCTGCTGCCCGCGGACGGCTTCTACGAGTGGCAGGCCGTGGCCGCCACCGCCACGGCCAAGGCGTACAAGCAGCCGTACTTCATCACCCCGCAGGACGCCTCGGTGATGGCCATGGCCGGGCTCTACGAGTTCTGGCGGGACCCCGCCGTGACCGACGAGGACGACCCGGCTGCCTGGCTCGCCACCGCCACGATCATCACGACCGAGGCCACCGACGCGGCCGGCCGGATCCACCCCCGCATGCCCCTGGCCGTGGCCCCGGAGGACCACGAGGCGTGGCTGGACCCCGCCCACCAGGACGTCCACGGCCTCCGGGCCCTGCTGCACACCCCGGCCGACGGCCGGCTCGACGTACGGGCGGTGTCCACGGCGGTCAACAGCGTCCGCAACAACGGCCCCGAACTGGTGGCACCTGCCCCCGAACGCTGAGCCGGCCCCCGGTCACCCGCCGGCCTCCGCGGGCTCCGGGTCCCGTACCGCCAGGGCGTGCGGCGGGCGGCCCGGACGCGCCGGCAGGGACGGCGGGCGGCTGCCCGGGGTGAGCGACCCGAGGACGCGCGGCCCAGCGGCGCCCGTGCACCCCGGGGCATTGCCGGGCAGGCCGTGCGCGGTGAGGTACCCGAGCACCGCGAAGGCGTAGGCCTCCTTGGCCTGCGGGGGCAGCCCCAGCTCCTGCGACCCGCGGACCGCGGTCCGGCCCGCGAGCTCGTCCCGGAGCATCGCCATCAGCGTCGGATTGCGTACGCCGCCGCCCGACACGAACACCTCCGTGGTGCCCGGCGGGCGCAGCGCGTCGGCCACCGTCCGGGCGGTCAGGCGCGTGAGCGTGGCGACGAGGTCCTGCGGGGGGAGCTCCGCGAAGCCCGCCAGCCGCGCCCGGAGGTAGCCCGCGTGGAACAGCTCCTTGCCCGTCGTCCGGGGAACCGGCATCCGGTAGTACGGCTCCGTCGACAGCAGCCGCCGCAGCAGCCCCTCGTGGACGCGCCCGGCGGCGGCGAGCAGGCCGTCCGCGTCGTACGCGAGCCGCCCCGCGCTCAGTTCCCGGACCGCGGCGTCGATCAGCGCATTGCCCGGGCCGGTGTCGAACGCCACCGGATCGGCGCCCGCCGGGAGCACGGTCACGTTGGCGATCCCCCCGATGTTCAGCGCCGCGGGCACACCCGGGCGCCCGCGCAGGAGCATCAGGTCCACCAGGCTGACCAGCGGCGCGCCCTGCCCTCCCGCCGCCACGTCGCGCGGGCGGAAACCGGAGACGACCGGACGGCCGGTGCGTTCCGCGATCCAGGCGGGCTCGCCCAGCTGCAGTGTCCCGCGGACCCGGCCCTCCTCGGCCCAGTGGTACACCGTCTGCCCGTGCGAGGCGACCAACTCGGCGCGCCCTGCGCACAGTTCCCGGTCGGCGCGGGCGGCGACGGCCGCGAAGGCCTGCCCGATCAGGGTGTCGAGGCGGCAGACCTCGGCCAGGGTGGTCGCGGCGGGCGGCAGTGCGGCGGCGAGGGCCTCCCGTACGCCGGCCGGGTACGGCTCGCTGACCGTGCCCAGCGGCACCAGGTGCAGCGTGCCGTCGTCGGCACGGACGTCGAGGACGGCCGCCGCAGCGTCGACGGCGTCGTACGAGGTCCCCGACATCAGCCCGATCACCCTCACCGCAGCGGCTCCCGGTGGTCGCCGCCGCGCAGGCTCAGCAGCGCCGGGCAGCTGAGGGCGCACGCGCCGGCGGCGTAGTAGGCGGGCACTGCGGTGTCCCCCGTACCGGCGATCAGGGCGGTGATGACGAGTCCGGCGCAGCCGGAGAACACCGCGTTGCCCAGGGAGTAGGCCAGGCCGAGGCCGGTACAGCGCACCCTGCGCGGGAACATCTCGGCGAGCATGGCGGGCCCGGGTCCGGCGAGCAGGCCGACCAGCGCCCCCGCGAGCAGCACGGCCCCGGCCCGGGCCCACGGCGAGGCGGCGGGGGACTGGAGCACGTGCAGGAGGGGCAGGGCGAGCAGCACGACGCCGAGGGCGCCGCACAGCATCACCGGGCGCCTGCCGATCCGGTCGCTCAGCGCTCCGGCGGGCAGGATCGCCGCGGCGAAGCCGGTGTTGGCGAGGGCGGTGGTGACCAGGGCCTCGCGGAGGGAGGCGCCCAGTGCCGCCTGGAGGTAGGACGGCAGGACGACGAGGAAGGTGTAGCCGGCCGCCGACCAGCCCATGATCCGCCCGACGCCGAGCACCACCGCCCGCGCGAGCTCCCGGGCCCCGGCCCGCGGGACGGCGCCGGCTGCAGGGGGAGCGCCGGGCGGCTCCTCGACCGCGGTGCGCAGCCACAGCGCCACGGCGCCCAGCGGCAGGGCCAGCAGGAACGGGATCCGCCAGCCCCACGCGTGCAGGGCCCCGGCGGACAGCGCGCTCGCCAGGGAGGCGGCCGTACCGGCCCCGGTGAGCAGGCCGAGCGCGACGGTGAAGGACTGCCAGGCGCCGTACAGGCCTCGGCGGCCTACGGGCGCGTATTCCGTCATCAGGGCGACGGCCCCGCCGAACTCGCCGCCCGCGGACAGTCCTTGCAGTGCCCGCAGGAGGGTGAGCAGCCACGGGGCGGCCGGCCCGATCGCGGCGCGGGTCGGCAGGAGGCCGATCATCACCGTCGCCAGGGTC
This sequence comes from Actinobacteria bacterium OV450, assembly GCA_001298555.1. Lineage (GTDB taxonomy): Bacteria > Actinomycetota > Actinomycetes > Streptomycetales > Streptomycetaceae > Streptomyces. Next base: position 4,222 of record LJCW01000132.1, on the reverse strand, counting down.
ATGAGGCCGACGACCGCGATCAGGGCGGGCCGGCGCCCCACACGGTCGCCGAGCCGCCCGAAGAGGACGGCGCCGACCGGGCGGAAGAAGAACGCGAGCGCGAACGAGGCGTACGTCGCCACGAGTGCCTCGGCTCCGCCGGTTCCGCCCGTTCCGCTCTCGCCCGGTGTGAAGAAGTTCGCGGCGATGACGGTGGCCAGGCACCCGTACACGCCGAACTCGTACCACTCGACGAGATTGCCCACCGACCCGGCGAGCAGCGCCCGACGGGACGTGCCGCCACCGCGGACGGCCGCGGGAGGCGCCGGGGCGGGCGGCGCGGGGTACGGGTCGGACGCCGTCATCGGACGGCAGGGGTTCGGACGCCGTGCACGACCGTCTTCATGGGACGCAACCCTTCCCCGCGTGGCCACCTCGTCGGTGATCACGAAAGGTAGCAGTTCGGCTACGTAAAGTCGCTCCCCGTGGTGTCCGGCCGACGCGTTCCGGAACCGTGCAGACGCGAGTGCCCCGGCCGCCGGTCCGCTCTGCCGAGGACGCCGGCACGGAGCCACTCGGTGCCGAGCCGCTCCGTGCCGAGGAGCAGTTCGGCCGAACGCAGTGCCGTGTACGCGTTGCGTTGGCCCATCAGGATGCAGAGGGTGTACGTGGCGTCGTCGAGCTCGCTGCGAACGGCGAGGTCGTGGGGCGCGTCCAGAGCACGTCGGCGCAGCCCGCGGTGCCGCTTCAGCAGGGTGCCGATGGCCTGCGGATCGGGGAGCAGCCGGGTGTACGGCTGCGTCACCGGTGCGCCGGCGGACCGGGCCTCGTCCATCGCCTCCGCGAGGGCCCGCCGGAGGGGGCCCCGGGGCGTGCCGCCGTCGGCGAGTGCGAGCACGGCCTCCGCCGTTTCCCGCGGCCCGGCGTCGGCGCCGCGTGCGGCGGCAGCCAGGATCCGGCGTGCCGCGTCGGCGCCGCACGGAACCACCGCCATCAGGACGGTGACGGCCTGTTCCGCGCAGGCGTGCTGGGGTGGGATCTCGGTCATCCGCCTCTTTCCTCGTTCCTCTTTCCTCGTCCTGGCTGCCGGCCCGGGGGTTCGGCGGTCGGGGAGCGGTGCGCACCGGCCCGTCGGTGGGAGGGCGCCGCGTCGTAGGCTGGCGGCAGGCAGCCCCTGCCGATTCCTCCCGGAAGGACACGCGTGATGAGTGCGAAGGCCCGCAAGCTGTTCGAGGCGCTCGACCTCAACCACGACGGCACCCTGACGCGCCTGGAAGTGATCACCGCCCTGCGGGCGAAGGGACCGACCCTCGCCGCCGACGGTGACCTGCCGTTCTGGGGCCTGGGTGATGTCGACGCCTCGTCCGCCCTCTTCGACGCCGCCGACAAGAACGGCGACAACGTGCTGACGTTCGAGGAGTTCGCCCGGGAGGTCGACCGCCGCTTCGGCTGGTAGCCCTCGCAGCCACCGGTGAGCCGGTGCGGGCCACAGCACTAGGCCGTATGGCTGCCGGGGTCCGGGTCCGGGTCCGGGCCGGCCGCCTCGGCGGCGGCGAGCCCGGCGTTCCTCCGTGTGAGGACGACGGTGGCTGCGGCCGCGCTGAGTACGAAGGCCGTCACCACCGTGGCCGGACGGTCCAGCCGGTGCCGGGTGGCATGGTCGAGCGAGAACCGGCCGGGTCCGGAAAGGCCGAGGGAGGCCGCCACGAAGCCCAGGAAGGCCGGGTACTCCAGGCCTCCGCCCTGGGCGAAGAACCCGGCGGGCGCGTGCACGGAGGCGGCGCCGGCCATGGCCCCCGCGGCTGCGGCGCCGGCCACCGGGGTCGCCAGCCCCAGCGCGAGCAGCACACCGCCGCCGGCCTCGCCGAGGCCGGCCGCGATCGCGCTCTCCCGTCCGGGGGTGAACCCCATGTGCTCCATGGCCCGGGCCGTGCCCTCGATCCCGCCGCCCCCGAACCAGCCGAATAGCTTCTGCGCACCGTGCGCGAGCAGCACACCGCCGGCCCCCAGACGCAGGGCGAGCAGGCCGAGATCCTTGCGATGCGTGAGCGGCATGAGGACAGACCCTTCCCTAGACGCGGTCGCCACGACCGGGCGCGTGACGGGTGGTGCGTTGACCCGGGCGCGTGGTGGGTGGTGCGTTGACCCGGTCTCAAGCTTCACGCGAATACGGTTTGTGCGCACGCGCTGTACCGCCGCCGGCGTCCCCACGGCGCGCAGTCGGACTCGGGGATCAGTCCTCGTCCATCGCGGCGTCGCAGGAGGGGCACACGAGGCTCGCCTCCTCGGGCGGGTACCACGGGGAGCCTGCCGGTGGGCCGGCCGCGCGCATCGCGAAGGTGTCCTTGCCGCAGAGTGTCCGCGGTCCCGGCTCGTCGGTCGTACCCGGCGCGGCGGGCGCGACGTGCACCCGGCGTACGGGTGCACCGGCGCCGTGGCCCGGCCCGGGGGCGGTGCGGGCCTGCGACGGCGTGTCGAACTCGTGCATGACGATGATCACGCTCATACCCCGACGGTAGGCGACCGCCCGGGAACCCGCTTCCGCTGTCCCGGAGGCGGGGCCAACCGAGCGTAAGACATACAAAAGGCTCTGCATTTCATTGATTTTGAGGTGTATGCGCCATATGTTCCCCACGGATTCGAGCCTGGTTCCCATGACGTCCGGAACCGGAACAGCCGCGCACACTCCGACCGGAGGTTCTCCATGCCTTGTCGTACGTCGCTCACACTGCTGGCGGCAGCCGCCCTGCTCTCCCTCGGGGCCCCGGCCACGGCCGCCCACGCAGCCGACGCCACCTGCTTCGGGCAGCCCGCGACCATCACCGGGTCCGGCACGATCACCGGCACGGAGGGCAACGACGTCATCATCGGGTCGGCGGGAGCGGACACCATCGACGGCCGCGGCGGCAACGACCTCATCTGCGGGCTCGCCGGCAACGACACGATCTCCGGCGGCCTGGGCGACGACCGGCTGGACGGCGGCGAGGGCGCGGACCTGATCCGCGGCGACCTGCTCTCCACGGGGGCCTCCGTCGACGGCGGCGGGAACGACATCCTCTTCGGCGGACCGGGTGACGACCGCATGGGCGGGGACAGCATGGCGTTCGGCTCCAGCGCGACCGGCGGCGGCAACGACATCATGTTCGGCGAGGCGGGCAACGACGCCATGATCGGCGACAGCCGCGGCGGCATCAACGCGAGCGGCGGCGGCCGGGACATCCTGGACGGGGGCGCCGGCAACGACACCCTCACCGGCGACTCCTCCGCCGAGGGCACCGCGACCGGCAGCGGAGAGGACGTACTGCTGGGCGGACCCGGCGTCGACGCGATCATCGGCGACAGCAACTCGGGCCACGCCGCACACGGGAAGGGCGAGGGCGGCATCACGGGCAAGCCCGCCCGGCCGGGCCGCCAGGGCCGCCCGACCCCGGCGGCGAAGCCCGCGCAGTCGGCGTCGCCGGCTCCCGCCGCTCCGGCCGCGCCCGTCCCGGCGGCCGCGGCGGCCACCGGGAACGACGTCATCGACGGCGGCGACGACGCGACGGACACCTGCGACGGCACCGACGGGGCCGACGTCGCGGTCCGCTGCGAGACGATGACGAACGTTCCGTAACGGCGGGAGCCGGTGGGCGCCGGCGCCGGCGTCAGCGGATGCCGTAGCGCGCCGCGATGCCGTCGAGGACGATCTGCAGGCTCCCTTCGAAGTGCTCGTCGCCGGCGGTCGACCGACACCCGCTGCCGCCACTCCCCGGCCTGCGCACCGCGCGGACGCTGCCGTACGAGGCCCACGGGCGCGGCCCGTACCTGGTCCGCCCGGACGGATACACGGCCTGGGCCGGCCCCGGCGGCGACGACGCCGCGGCCGGCTGGCACGGGCCCCCGGGTGGCCGGTGGCGCCTCGGCGCAAGCCCGTCGGCGGGCGTCTGCCTGACCGGCGCCGGGCGGCCGCTAGGGCCTGTCGTCAAACTGCCGTCTGCGCCGCGACGCCTGGCGTGCGCTCTCGCCGCACCGGGCGAAAGCCGAGTACGGTCCAGTACGCGGTCTTCCGCTCGGCGCGCCGGGAGCACGCATCAGACGCCGCGGGGCGCCCTCCGGGCGACGACGGGAGTTTGACGAAAAGGGCCTAGTGACCTGAGTCGGAGGTTTGACGTTAGTTCGGTATGAGTCGTCCCGGACCGAAGATTCCGCCGTTGTCACTGACTGATGCCCAGCGGGCTGTGCTGGAGGGGTGGGTGCGTCGTCG
>LJCW01000142.1 GCA_001298555.1 Actinobacteria bacterium OV450 | reverse complement strand
GCTCCCGCCCCCCCCCCCCCCCGGAGGCCACCTGCATGACCGAAGCCACGACCGCCGTCACCGGGCACGAGAACGAGCACGGGCACGAGCCGGAGATCGATTCCCTGCACCACCTGTGCCGGCTGCTGGCGGAGGCCGCCGAAGGGGTCGGCGAGGCCTCCCGGTACGCCTCCGAACTCGCCCTGGGCAGCCGGCTGCCGCGCACCGCCCGCGGCGGCGCAGCCCGGCGCACCCTGCTGCGGACGGTCACCGACCCCAAGGGGCTGGGCTGGGCCCTGCGCGGTCGCGGCCTCGCCCGGATCGGCCGGCTCGCCGGGGTGTTCACCGGCCGGGAGAGCCTCGCGGTCAGCATGGCCGTGACGGGCCTCAAGGCGCGGATCCGGGCCGCTGCCGTGAGCCACCCCGAGCTGCTCGCCGGTCCCGACACCGCGCGGATCCTGCGCGCCGTCGAGGAGGACCGGCAGCGCGAGGCGATCCGGGTCTTCCGGTCCATCCTCGGCAGCAAGGGCGCCGAACGGACCTTCGCCCTGCTGGCGCCCTCGTTCGCCGACATCCTGGCGTGGAACGCCCTCACCGACGAGAACCCCCTCAACGACGCGGCGGGCTGGGAGGTCGCCACCGGACGGACGCTGACCGGTGCAGAGCCGATCCTCGGCGTCAGCGGCCGGGTCTGGGCCCTCCTCGACCGCGGGCCCGGGCGGGCCGAGCCGTTCGTGCCCTCCCCCGCACTCGCCGAACGCCTCGACACCACCGGCACGATCGCCGGGTACTGCCGCAACATCGACGCCGTGGGGACCGACGGGACGCTGCTGGTCCAGCAGGTCACGGGGCCCGACGGGGTACGGCGGTACGTCGTCCAGCTCGCCGGCATGTCCGGCGTCCGCCACGAGAGCCCCCAGGACCTGCTGGGCGCCGTGCACGCCGTCGCGCGGCCTGCCACCCCCTACTCCAGGGCGGTCTCCAGGGCGCTGCGCCGGCTGATCCCCTCGGGCTGCGAAGTGGCCCTGGTGGGCCACAGCCTGGGCGGGATCACCGCCATGAACCTGGCGGCCGACCGGGACTTCTGCGAGATCCACCGGGTGACGCACGTCGTCGCGATCGGCTCCCCCATCGACGGCAAACGCCCCGCCGATCCGCGGACCAGGGTGTACTCGCTGGTCAACGAGCACGACGTGGTGCCCAGCCTGGAGGGCCGCTCGTCGGTGTCCCCGTACGCGCTGCCCGAGCAGTTCACCGAGTTCACCTGGACCGACGACACGCACGCCTTCCCGCTGTGCCACGCCGCCGAGCGGTACGCGCACAACCTCGAACACGAGGTCCCCGAGGTGAGCGCACTCGTGGACGCCGACCTCGCGCCGTTCCGCGGGCGGGTGACCGCCGCCCGCTTCTTCCGGCTCCACGACCGCTGACCGCACCCCCTTGCCCGCCGACCGCTGAGGAACACCATGACCGACACCACCTCCACCGAGCAGAGCGCGGCCCCGCAGGCCCCGGCCGGGGCGGGCGTCCCCGCACAGGCCGCGGGGCCCGGCCCGGCCCCCGCGTACGGGCCGCCCGGGCTCCTCGAACGCCTCGGCTCGGCGGCCTTCGCCCGTGTCAACCGCACCCGCGAGTGGCACGAACTGCCGCTGCCGCTGGGGCTGCTGAACCTCCGGGTGCTCCGCGACGACCTGCGCCGCAAGAACCTGTACGACACGTACGGCGCGGGCGGGGAGCGCCGCCGGCGGGCGACTCCCTCGCTCGCGCCGTTCCGCTCGTACGACGGGTCGGGCTACGACCCGTACGACGAGGACATGGGCCGGGTGGGCACCCGGCTCGACCGCAACGCCCCGCTGCACCTGGCGTTCCCGGACTCCGACGAGGAGCTGATGTCGCCGAGCCCGCGCGAGATCAGCAGGCAGCTGCTGGCCCGCAAGGGCTTCGTGCCGGCGCCCACGCTCAACCTGCTGGCCGCCGCGTGGATCCAGTTCGAGAACCACGGCTGGGCCAACCACGGCGACAACGAGGAGGCCGAGCCGTTCACCGTCCCGCTCGCCGAGGACGACGACTGGGCCGAGCACGGCGGCAGCTGCCCGATGCGCGTGAACCGCACCCGCCCCGACCCGGTCGCGCACACCACCGCGGACATGCCGCCCACGTACGAGAACACGGTCACCCACTGGTGGGACGGCTCGCAGATCTACGGCTCCGACGAGGCCCGCTGCCGGGCGCTGCGCACGGGCGAGCACGGGCGGCTCGTCGTCGAGGACGGCCGGCTGCCGGCCGACCCGCGGCCCGGGCGGTCCTGCCTGGACTGGACCGGCATGAACAGCGACTACTGGGCCGGTCTGTCGCTGCTGCACACGCTCTTCGCCAAGGAGCACAACGCGATCTGCGACTACCTGCGCGGCCACTACCCGACGTGGGACGACGAGCGGCTCTTCCACACCGCGCGGCTGGTCAACACGGCGCTGATGGCGAAGATCCACACGGTGGAGTGGACGCCGGGCATCCTCGACACCCCCGTCCTGCGCCACGCGATGGACGCCAACTGGCACGGGGTGCTGCCGCGCTGGGCACCAGGACGTTCGGCCGGGTCGGCAGGGGCGAGATGCTCAGCGGGATCCTCGGCTCCCCCACCGACCACCACGCGGCGCCGTTCTCGATGACCGAGGAGTTCGTCTCCGCGTACCGGCTGCACCCGCTGATCCCCGACGAGCTGGCCGTCCTCGACCACCGGGCGGGCTCCGTGCGCGCGACCATCGGCTTCGACGACATGCAGGGCAGGGCCACCCGCACGGCGATCGACGCGTACGGCATGAGCGACCTCTTCTACAGCTTCGGCACCGCCCACCCCGGGGCGCTCGTCCTGCACAACCACCCCGACGCGCTGCGCAATCTGGCCCGGCTGACCGGCGAGCACATCGACCTCGGCACGGTCGACGTCCTGCGCGACCGCGAGCGCGGCATCCCCCGCTACAACGCGTACCGGCAGATGCTGCGCAAGCGCCCGGTCACCTCCTTCGAGGAGCTGACCGGCGGCCACCCGGGCGACACGCCGCTGCTCAAGGAGCTGTACGAGGGGCGCCTGGACCGGGTGGACACGCTGGTCGGCAACCTCGCCGAGCCGCGGCCGGCCGGGTTCGGGTTCAGCGACTCGCTGTTCCGGATCTTCATCCTGATGGCGAGCCGGCGGCTCAAGAGCGACCGCTTCTTCACGACGGACTACCGGCCCGAGATCTACACGGCGGAGGGCCTGGAGTGGGTGGACCGGGGCGGCATGGTCCCCGTCCTCCTGCGCCACCACCCCGAACTCGCACCGGCCCTCGACGGGGTGACCAACGCCTTCGCTCCCTGGAGGGCCCTGTGAGCGCCGTCCCGCCGCCGCGCACGGAGCGGCCGGGGCGGCGGTGCGAGCCCGCGGAGGGGCTGCGGGCCCACGCGGCGGCGCTGCTGCGGCACGCGGAGCGGCTGCGGGCCGGAGCCGCCGCGCTGGACTGGAAGGGCCCGCAGGCCGAGGCCTTCCGGTGGCGGATCGAGGCCCTGGCCGACCGCTGCACGACGGCGGCGGCCGGCCTGGCCCGGTCCGCCGAGCGGCTGGACGCGCCCGTACGCCCGGGCTGACGGCGCGGGCCCGGCTCCGCGGGTGAACTCGGAGGTCAGGGCGTCCTGCGGACACCCGCCCCTTGTCACACCCCGCTGTGACCGGGGCGATCGGGCCCGGCCGCGGCGAGCGCCTCGGCGACGAGGCGCCGCAGGTGGTCGTCGGTCAGTGCGTAGACCACCCGGCGGCCCTCCTTGCGGGTGGTCACCAGCCCCGACATCCGCAGCCGCGCGAGGTGCTGGCTGACGGCCGGCCGGGGGGCTCCCACCGCGGCGGCCAGGGTGCCGACATCGGCCTCTTCCGAGGACAGGGCGTGCAGGAGGGCGAGGCGGGTGCGGTCGGCGAGCAGGCGCAGGATCCCGGCCGCGGCCTCGAAGGCCCGCGGGCCGGGTTCTTGCGGGTGCGAACCCTGCGCAGGTGACAGGTGCATGCGTGCGCTCATACGCACACAATAGGCGGGGGGACGCTCGCGTCCACCCCTTCCCCGTCGTCCTCGTCGAAAGCGAGCACGCTGTGAGCCACCACCACGAACACCACGACGGGGCGTTGCGGGCGCGGCTGCGGCACCGGCTCGGCCATGTCGCGCACGCCCTCACCCCCCACCGCCACGATGCGGCGGCCAAGGTCGATCCGGCGATGGAGACCTCTCGCGAGGGCATGCGCACGCTCTGGCTGTCGGTGGGCGTCCTCGGCCTGACCACGGTCGTCCAGGCCGGCGTCGTCGTCCTGTCCGGGTCGGTGGCCCTGCTCGGCGACACCGTCCACAACGCCGCCGACGCGTTGACCGCCGTACCCCTCGGCATCGCCTTCGTGCTGGGCCGGCGAGCGGCGAACCGCCGCTACACGTACGGCTACGGCCGCGCCGAGGACCTGGCCGGGATCCTGGTCGTCCTCACCATCGCCGCCTCCTGCGTCCTGAGCGCCCACCAGGCCGTGGACCGGCTGCTCCACCCCCGTGAGGTCGCGCAGCCGTGGGCCGTCGCGGGCGCCGCGGTCGTGGGCTTCCTCGGCAACGAGTGGGTGGCCCGGCAGCGGATCCGCACCGGGCACCGGATCGGTTCCGCGGCGCTCGTCGCCGACGGTCTGCACGCCCGTACCGACGGATTCACCTCCTTGGCCGTCCTCCTCGGCGCCGGTGGTTCCGCCCTCGGCTGGAGGCTCGCCGACCCGCTCGTCGGCCTGCTCATCACCGCCGCCATCCTCGTGGTGGTCCGCGACGCCGCGCGCGAGGTCTGCCGGCGGCTGATGGACTGCGTCGATCCCGCCCTGGTCGACACCGCGCACGGCGCGCTGCTCGGCGTTCCCGGCGTGCGGGGCACCGGGCAGCTCCGCATGCGGTGGATCGGGCACGCACTGCGCGCCGAGGCCGACATCGTCGTCGACCCCCACCTCACGGTGGTGCAGGCGCACGCCCTGGCCGTCGCAGCCGAACACGCCCTCATCCACGCCGTCCCGCGCCTGACCGCCGCCACCGTCCACATCGACCACGTCCCCGGCCACGAGGACCCGCACGCGGCGCTGGCCCACCACGGGAGCCGGGCGGGCTGACGCGCGCCGCTGCGGGGCGGGTGCGCGTCAGCGGCGTGTATGGAGTGGGGGGTTCGCCGTCAAGGGGACGTCAGGGACCGGCGCGCGGGGGGCGGGTGCGGGGATAGCTTCGGTGTCGCGCCCCGGACTGCCTCCCCGCATCGGGGCGTCACCAGTCGCCTCTTGCGGTTCCTCAGGGAGGGCCCCATGTGTCTGTTCCGCTACGAAGACGATCCCGAGCCGGAGGAACGGGTCCCGGCCGGACTCCTGTACGTGCCCGTCCGGCCGGGAAGGGGAGCGGAGACGGTCATCCGGCTGTTCCGCACGCCCCTGGGCGCCCGTACCGCCGTCGGGTTCACGAGCACGGACCGGCTGACCGCCACGCTCGGCGAGGGCCAGGGCTGCATCCGGCTGTCGGAGGCCGTGCTGCGGGAGCTGTGCGAGCCGCTCGGCGCGGACCTCGTCACCGTCGATCCGACGCTCACGGCTCCGGTGGCCGCCCCTCCCGCCTCCGCCCCGGCGGCGCGGCTGCGGCCGGGCCGGCGTCCGGTCCAGGCCGGCTGAGGGGGGCCTTCCATGACCACTGCCACCCTGTCCGAGATCCCGGCGGGCGCGGACGAGCTGTCCGTCTGGCCCGCGTCGACGACCCGGCTGCCGCACGGCGGTCTCGCCGTCGGCGGGGTCCCGCTGACCGAGATCGCGGATCGCTTCGACACCCCGGCGTACGTACTGGACGAGGGCGAGGTCCGGGCCCGGTGCCGCGCCTACCGCGACGCCTTCCCCGACGCCGAAGTCCTCTACGCGGCCAAGGCCTTCCTCTCCCGCGCCATGGTCCACCGGGTGGCCGAGGAGGGCCTGGGGCTCGACGTGTGCTCGGCCGGCGAACTCGAACTCGCCGTCACCGCCGGATTCCCCCCGGACCGCATCGTGCTGCACGGCAACGCCAAGTCGCCCCGCGACATCGCGACCGCGCTGCGGCTCGGCGTGGGCCGGATCGTCATCGACAGCCCCTCCGAGATCGCCCGCCTGGCGGCCGCGGTCGGCCCCGACGGACATCAGAAGGTGCTGGTCCGCGTCGTCCCCGGCATCTCGGCCGGCGGCCACGAGAAGATCCGCACGGGGACCGACGGCCAGAAGTTCGGCCTCTCGCTCGTCGACGGCTCCGCGCAGCACGCCGTCGCCCGCATCCTGGGCCAGCCCCAGCTCGAACTCGTCGGCCTGCACTGTCACATCGGCTCCCAGATCACCGACGTCACCCCGTACGCCGGCGCCGTGCGCCGCATGGTGGGCCTGATGGCCCGCATCCGTGACGCCCACGGCACGGTGCTCCCCGAACTCGACATGGGCGGCGGCCACGGCATCGCCCACCGGCCCGGGGCGGCGGCACTCGACCTCACCGCGCTGGCCCGCCGGCTGCGCGCCGAGCTCGCGGAGAGCTGCGCGGCGGCCGGCCTGCCCGTGCCCCGCCTCGCCGTCGAACCCGGCCGCGCGATCGCCGGCCCGGCCGGGGTTGCGCTCTACCGGGTCCTCGCGGTGAAACGCACCGGGGACCGGGTGTTCGTGGCCGTGGACGGCGGCATGAGCGACAACCCCCGGCCGGCCCTGTACGGGGCCCGGTACGCGCCCCGTCTGATCGGCCGCCACTCCACCGCCGGTCCGCTCACCGCCACGGTCGTCGGCCGGCACTGCGAGGCGGGCGACGTCCTCGCCACCGACGTGGACCTGCCGGGTGACGTCCGTCCCGGGGACCTGCTCGCGGTACCGGTGTCGGGCGCCTACCAGTTCTCCATGGCCTCCGGCTACAACATGGTCGGCCGTCCCCCGGTCATCGCCGTCGACGACGGCACGGCCCGCCTCCTGGTACGCCGCGAGACCCTGGACGACTTCCGGCGCCGCGACATCGGCGACTGAGGCCGGTCCCGCGCCCGCGGGGCCGGAGGCGCCCGCGGCCGCCCGGGCCCGCCGGCCCGGGTTCCCGATCGCCGGGAGCGGGACGCCGGGCCACCATGGAGGGTGATCCGTTCGTACGGGGAACCCGCCCGGGAGGCGGCGATGGTGCACACCGGAGGAGCGGCCTCGGACGTCCTGGTGGCGGGCGCGGACCCGGTCGGGCTGACGGCCGCCGCCGAGCTGCGGCGGCGCGGGACCTCCTGCCGCATCGTGGACCGGCTGCCGGCGAGGCTGCCGTACGCGAAGGCGGTGGGGATCCAGCCGCGCACGCTGGAGATCTGGGACCGGATGGGCTTCGTACGGGCCGCCCTGGAGGCGGCCGTCCTGATGCGCGGGCAGCTGACGTACGTGAACGGCGTGGAGCAGCCCCGGCTGGACCTGGTGCTGCCGCCCGAGGTGCCGTACCGCTTCGCCGCTCTGCCGCAGTACGAGACGGAGCGCATCATCGAGGAGTTCCTGGCGGGCTTCGGCACGCACGTCGAGCGGGGCACCGAGCTCGTCTCGTTCGTCCAGGACGCCGACGGCGTGACCTGCCGGCTCACCGGCCCGGGCGGCGAAGAGGAGCTCCGGACCCGGTTCCTGGTGGGCTGCGACGGCGCGCACAGCATCGTCCGCAAGGGACTCGGCCTGAGTTTCGAGGGCGGCGCCTTCCCCGAGGAGTACATGCTGGCCGACGTGGAGGTCGACTGGGACCTGCCGTACGGGTACGGGGTGCGCGCCATGCACCACGACGCCGCGGGCGCCGTCGACGACGTCCTGGTGTGCATTCCGCTGCCGGGCGCCGGGCGCTACCGGGTGTCCATGCTGGTGCCGCCCGGGCTCTCCGCCGCTCCGCCACAGGACGGTGACGGGGTGGTGCACGGCCTGGAGGGCGCGCGGGCCCCCGAACTCGGCCACATCCAGGCCGTGCTGGACCGGCTGTCGCCGCAGCCGGTCACGGCCTCGGCCATGCGCTGGTCGTCCGTGTTCCGGATCAGCCACCGGCTGGTGGACCGGTACGGGGACGGGCGGGTCCTCGTGGCGGGGGACGCGGCGCACATCCACCCGCCGACCGGTGCGCAGGGCATGAACACCGGGATCCAGGACGCCTGGAACCTGGCGTGGAAGCTGGCGCTGGCCGTGGAGGGCGCGGCGGCTCCGGCGCTGCTCGCGAGTTACGACGCGGAGCGCCGGCCGGTGGGCGAGGAGGTCGTGGGCCGTACCGTGCGGCAGTCCGCCGAGGGCGTGCAAGCCGACCCCGAGGACGCGGACACGCTGATGATGCGCCAGGCCCAGCTGCTGGTCGGCTACCGGGGCAGCCCCGTCGTCCAGCGGGGGGAGCCCGACGGCGGGCCCGGGCCGCGCCCCGGCGACCGCGCACCGGACTGCGGCGGGCTCACCGGGGACATCGCCGCGTATCCGGTGCGGCTGTACGACCTGCTGCGCGGCCGGGAGCACGTGCTGCTGCTGTACGGGCCCGCACCGGCGGCGGCCGGCCTCGCCGGGCTGGCCTCCGCGGTGCGGGGCGCGGCGGCGGGCCGGGTCGCGGTGTGCGCGATCCTCGCCGACGCCGACACCGACAGCGGGTATGTGCCCGTGCCCGTGTACCGGGACTCCCGCGGCGAGTTCGCCCGGATGTACGGGGTGCGGGAGCCGGCGGCGTTCGTGGTCCGGCCGGACGGCTACCTCGGCGCCAGGCTGTGCCCGCCGACGGCCTCGGGGCTGGCCGCCCACCTCTCGGTGGTGTTCGGGAGCTGAGCCGGCCCGCTGAACCCCTTGGCCAGGAGCCGGACGGCCAGGCCCACCTCCCAGGCGAACACCGGGAGGGCGGCCAGCGAGCCCGCGCCGGACACCTGCTCGTAGAGGCCGAACAGCACGGCGGTCGCGGAGCCGCAGATCAGCGCTCCCCCGACGAGCCCCAGCACGGCGAGGGGCCGCGGGACGAGTCGTGAGCGGTACATCAGGCAGGCCAGGACCAGGGTGTTCGCGCCCAGGACGAAGTCGGGCCCGAAGAGGAACGTCCAGTCGTGGACCGCCACGAGGGCGTCGGCGGCCGTGGTGAGGGACGCGGCGTCGCCGCCCGGCGCCGCGGCGGATTCCCTGCGCAGCGTCACCACGGACAGCACGCTGACGAGGCCGACGAGGATGACGGCGGCTTCGAGCAGGCGGCCGCAGACATAGCCGAGCGCGGCCCCCTCGTTGCGGCGTCTCAGGACCGGGTACAGGGCGACCCCGGTCCCGACGACCGCCAGCGCCAGGACGAATTCGCACAGCGCACCGAGGAGCACGCGGGTGTCGGCGCCGGCGCCGAGGACGTAGCCGGCGCCGTCCAGCACGGGGCCGTAGAGCACGAGACCGGCGACCGCGGCGACCTCGGTGACGAGGAACAGGGCCCCCGAGACGAAGGCGGTCCCTCTGTCTGCTCCGGTCGATGCCGTTGATCCGGTCAAGCTCTGCGCGCCCATGCGGAACCACTCCCCCTTCGCTGGTGTACGGCGTACACCTCAGACGCACGGTAGGTGTACGCCGTACACTTGGTCAAGCCCGGGGCCCGGCCCGCGCACCGCACACGAGGGAGCTGATCGAATGACCCGGCAGCCGGAGACAGCGCCGAGGGCTCCCCTGAGCAGGGAACGGGTGCTGCGCGCAGCGGTCGCGCTGGCCGACTCCATCGGGATCGAGGCGCTGAGCATGCGCAGGCTCGCCCAGGAGCTGGGCGTGGTGCCGATGGCGCTCTACAAGCACGTCGCCCACAAGGAGGAGCTCTTGGACGGCATGGTGGAGACCGTCGTGGGCGAGATCCCCCCGCCGGCCCCCGGCACCGGCTGGCAGGGCGCGGTCCGCCTGCGGATCCTGTCCGCGCGCGCCGCCCTGCTGAGCCACCCGTGGGCGGCCCAGGTGATCCGCTCGCGCACCGGCCCGACCCCGGCGGTGCTCGCGCACATGGACGCGGTGATCGGGACGTTCCGAGCGGGCGGGCTCTCGGTCGACCTCACCCACCATGCGATGCACGCCCTGGGCAGCCGCGTCCTCGGCTTCACCCAGGAGGTGTTCGACGCCGCCCCCGGCCCGGCTCCGCGGCAGCCCGCGGCCCTGCCCCCGGAGGCAGCGGCGGCCTACCCGCACGTCGCGGAACTGGCCACGGCCGCCGCCCACGACGGGGACTCCGTCATGGGCGGCGGCTGTGACGACCGGTTCGAGTTCGAGTTCGCCCTCGACCTCCTCCTGGACGGCTTCGAACGCCTCCACCGGCAGGGCTGGACCTCCGCCGGCGGGGGCGCGGCCGGCTAAGGCCCGTCCCGTGATCCCCGGTGGATCAGCGCGCGGCTTAGGGGAGCCCTTAGGCCCTGCCGTCAAACTGCCGTCTGCCCCGCGACGCCTGGCACGCGCTCCCGCCGCACCGGGCGAAAGCCAAGTCGCACGCACCAGACGCCGCGGGGCCGCCCTCCGGGCGACGACGGGAGTTTGACGACGGGGCCTAGTTCCCCAGTTCCAGGATCCGGCCGGTGGCGGCGCCCTCGATGGTGCGTACGTAGGTCCGGGCCACGTCCGCGACGTCGACCGGGGCGAAGCCCGGGAAGGAGTCGCCGTAGGCGTCGAGGGCCTCGGTGAAGACCGTGGGGCTGACGGCGTTGATCCGCTGCGGGGCGATCTCGACGGCAGCCGCCCGGACGAAGGCCTCCACGGCGCCGTTCGCCATCGAGGCGGCCGAGCCCGTGACGATCGGGCTGCGCGCCAGCACGCCGGTGATCAGGGTGAAGGAACCACGCGGGGAGATGCGCCCGGTGCCCTGGCGGACCAGCTCCAGCTGGCTCATGACCTTGCCCCGGAAGGCCGCGGTCCAGTCCTCGGGGGTCATCGCGGCGACCGGCTTGTACGGGACGCTGCCGGCGACGCTCGCCACCGCGTCGAGCTGCCCGCCCCGGCCGGCCGCGTCGTACAGGGCGGTGATCTGTTCCGGGTCCGTGATGTCGTAGCGCAGGTCGCCGGTCGAGCGTCCGGCGGTGAGGACCTCGTGGCCGCGGGTGGTCAGGGCGTGGTGGACGGCGGTGCCGAGCATGCCGCCCGCGCCGATGAGAAGGATTCGCATGCCCCCGACGCTAGGGGCACCTGCACGAGCCGGGGAAATGCCTTCTCGGCAGCATTTATGCTTGGCGGTCATGAATGTGGAGCTGCGTCATCTGAAGGCCCTCGCGGCGATCGGCGACGAGGGCAGCATCACGGGCGCCGCGGCCGTGCTGCGCATCGGCCAGCCCGCCCTCTCCCGCACCCTGGACCAGCTGGAGCGCCGCCTCGGCACCCCGCTGGTGGAGCGTACGACCCGCCGCCTCGGCCTCACGCCCGCCGGGCACCGCCTGTGGGAGCACGCGCACCGCATCCTCGCCCAGCTGGACGACGCACTCGCCGAGGCCGCCGCCGGCCCGCGGCCGCTGCGCGTCGGCTTCGCCTGGGGCGCGCTCGGCCCGCACACCGTGGGGCTGCTGCGGGACTGGCGCCGCGACCACCCCGAGGTGCCGGTCCAGGTGCACCGGCTCGCCGATCCGGAGACGGGGCTGCGCCGCGGCGAGATCGACGCCGCGTTCATGCGCACCCCGCCCGAGGGCGGCACCGCGGGGCTGTCCGTGCTGCCGCTGTACCGGGAGCCGCGGATCGCGGCCCTCGCGGAGGACGATCCGCTGACCGCGCGCACCGAGCTCGACCTCGCCGAGCTGGCCGACCGGACCGTCGTCCTGTGCGCGACGGCGGCGACGTCCGGCACCGACCTGTGGCCCGACGAACGGAAGCCGTCGGTCACCCTGGAGGTCGCCAACGTCGACGAATGGCTGACGGCCATCGCGACGGGCGAGGCGGTCGGGGTCACCGCCGAGGCCACCCGGCACAGCCACCCGTTCCCGGGCATCCGGTACCTGCCGCTGACCGACGCCGAGCCGGTGACCGTGCTCTTCCTCGCGCCCGCCGCACCGGCCCACACCGCGACCGCCGCCTTCCGCGACCATGCCCGGCGGTCGCTCACCGGCGCAGGCCTGATCGCGTAGGCTCGGCGAATGGCCAAGTACTTCGACGTGCACCCCGAGAACCCCCAGCAGCGCACCATCGGCAGTGTCGCTGACAGCATCCGCTCCGGCGCGCTGGTCGCGTACCCGACGGACTCCTGCTACGCGCTGGGCTGCCAGCTCGGCAACCGTGACGGCCTCGCCCGGATCCGGTCCATCCGCAACCTCGACGACCGCCACCACTTCACGCTGGTGTGCCAGGACTTCGCCCAGCTGGGCCAGTTGGTGCAGATCGACAACGACGTGTTCCGTGCGATCAAGGCGTCCACGCCCGGCAGTTACACCTTCATCCTGCCCGCGACCAGGGAAGTGCCGCGCCAGCTGCTGCACCCCAAGAAGAAGACGGTCGGCGTCCGCATCCCCGACCACGCCGTGACGCAGGCACTCCTCGCCGAGCTGGGCGAGCCGCTGCTGTCCAGCACCCTGCTCCTGCCCGACGAGCCGGAGCCGCTGACGCAGGGCTGGGAGATCAAGGAACGGCTCGACTACCTCGTGGACATCGTGGTCGACTCCGGCGACTGCGGGACCGAGCCGACCACCGTCATCGACTTCTCCGGCGGCGAGGCCGAGATCGTCCGCCGCGGGGCGGGCGACACCACCCGGTTCGAGTGACGCGAGCCGGTCACCCGGCGGCCGGGCCGCCCGGTCGTGGCTCGCCGCCCCGGCTGACCAGGCCGTACGCCCAGCGTTCGTTCAGACCGGCGAGGAATCCGACGCTGCCCCAGAAGAACCAGGCCTTGATCAGGGCCTGGTGTCCGGCCGGCGACAGCGGTCCGGGCCCGCACATGTCGGCCGGAGCGGCCGGCGGGGTGAGCAGGGTGAGGATTCCGCCGCTGATGAGCAGGAAGAGCGAGGTGGCCAGGAACCAGCCCACCACCACCCGGTACCAGCCTTCCTGGCGCATCATCCGGGCGAGCTGCACCGGGTCCGCGGGGATGTCCGCGGACGCGGTGCGGCCGGGAGCCGGACCGATCAGCTGGTAGGCGTCGCGCAGCCGGATGATCACGCTGAAGACCGCGCCCATCGCCCCGCCCGCGAAGCAGACCAGGGAGTCCATCAGGACCAGCTCCTCGGGGCAGCCGATGGCGCCGTGGAACAACCGTGGCAGGAACGTCCCTGCGAGCAGGGCCAGTACGAGCACCACGGGGCTGAGCAGGATGCCGAAAGCGAGGCCGGTGTTGAGGCCGCGGCCGGCGGCGAGCGCCGCGTCGGCCGCGAGCCGTTGCGCGGCGGCGTCCGCCTCGGCCTCGATGCGGTCGGTTCCGGGGCGCCCGGCGGGGGCGGCCGCGGTCTCCCGGACGGCCGTGCGTACGGCCGCTTCCAGCGCCCGGCACACCGCTTCGCCGGTACGCCGCTCGAACGCGCGCTGCGCGGCCGTGTGGAGGCGTTCGACGCGGGCCAGTCGCTGCGGCTCCGCGTCGCGCAGCCGTTGGAGGCCGGGGGCTTCATCGGCGAGGCCGAGCGCCTCGGCCATGGTCCTCGGCTCGGCCGGGCCGACGGCCCCGAACAGCCATGCCGTGATCGCACCGGTCCGGCCCGCGCGCCGTTCACTCATCCGCATCCCCCTTGATCCCAGGGGCAGTTGTACCGTCACTCCGGCCACGGCGGAACCCCGGACCCGTGGCGTCGCACGGGTCCGGGCCGCCCGGACGGTCTGCGGGCGAACGGGCGTCAGCAGCCGAAGTCGACGCGCCGGAACGAGGCGTAGTGGTCGGCGGTGTAGTAGTCCTCCTCGGACTGCTGCCCGGTGATGATCCGGCGCGCCCCGCGGGTCGGCGAGCCCGGGGTGATGACGGTGTACTCGTGGTAGTAGCCGGAGCCGTGGGCGGGCAGCAGCCGCTCGCGGTTCTGGAAGACGACGCCGTCCTGTGCGTAGGGGAACGGGCCGCCCTGGTCGATGAGATCGAGGGTGTCGTGCGCCTGGGACGGCAGGGCCGAGTGGCAGATGCGGCCGACCGCGGAGACTGAGGCGGAGACTGAGGCGGACGCGGGTGCGGACGCGGGTGCGGACGCGGGTGCGGGGGCCGCCGAGGCGGTCGGTCCCGTGAGGAGCGCGGCGGCGGCTGCCGCGGCGCCGGCGAGGGCCACGAAACGTGGGGGGATTCTCATGCGGCCCATGATGACGCGCGTAGAGCTGCACCCGTCAACGCCAACTCCGTTGAGTTTCCCGCCTGTTCAGCTGTTGTGTTTCGCGCGTGGCACGGATGCCGCCGCCGCTTAAGACGGACGCAACCTGAGCCCCACGAGCCCCGGTGGCAGGATGATCACCAGTCGACCGAAAGAGGTGCCGCACCATGGCCGTCATCCACCGGACCACGATGACCCCCGGGAAGATGGAGCTGCTCGCTTCCTGGCTTCCCGCTCAACCCTGGTACGGGGGCGGGGACGAGGGGACCGCACCGCAGCCCGTCAAGGCCGGCGGTTTCCGGATCGACGATCCGCAGGGTGAGGTCGGGATCGAGTTCATGGCGGTCACCGACACGGCGGGAGAGCGCCCGGTCACGTACCACGTGCCGCTCACGTACCGCGGAGCGCCGCTCGACGGCGCGGAGCACGCCCTCATCGGCACCTCCGAGCACGGGGTGCTGGGGCGCCGGTGGATCTACGACGGGGCCCACGACCCCGTCCTCGTCGAGCGGTTGTACGCGCTGGTGCTCGGCGAAGCGGAGCCGCAGGCGCAGAGCGAGAGCGACGAGCCGGACCCGTCCGTCACCGGCTGGTCCGCGGCGCCCGGCCGGCCCGGCCCGGTCGACGTCCTGGAGGTCTGCGCCGGCCCGGACGCCTCCGACGTGCTCGTCCGGACACCGGACGGGCGGCTCACCCTCCGCGTGCAGCGCGTCCTGGTGCCCGCCCCGGAGCAGGACCCGGCGGGAGAGGCGCCGTTGGGGCACGTCACCGCGGACTGGACGCTGCCGGACGGCACGAAGGCCCGCGGCCGGTACGCCGTCGTGCGCGCCTAACCGAAGCGCGGGCTCCGCGCAACCCGGCTGCGGGCGGCGCGGAGCGACCCCGGCGCGCATCATGGAGGAGGTACGGGGGGACCCTTTCGCCTGGCAGAGGAGGGTGCGGATGAGTTCCCAGCGCTATGAGCTGGTGTTTTCCGAGGGCCCGGAGACCAGCGAGGACGTCGTCGTGGTGAGCGCCACCGGCCAGGCCGGCCCGGGCGGCCACCCGGTCTACACGGACGCCACCGGCATCGTCCGGGCGGAGATCAGCGACCAGGACGAAGTGCGCATCCTGGCGTCCGGAGGCGGCCAGGACCCGGCCCGCGTGGTCCGCGTCCGCCCGCTCCCCTGACGGCACGGCCGGGCGCCCCCGGCAACCGGGCGCCCGGCCGCCTCCGTTGCTCCGTACGAGTTCTCTTGCGTGCCCGTTCGGTCGCACCGGCCGAGCGGATGATCATCTTTAGGCCGCACAGTCGCTTTCATGCTCCCAACGGGCCGTGGGCGAGCTGGGAAGGCTGCGTGGCGATGTCATCGACGCACCGTGCACAAAAGGAACGACGGGCACGACGGAGCAGGACGTGGAGCGTGGTGGCCGCCGTGACCGGCACGGCGCTCGCCGTCGCCGCGGCGCCGGGCCGGGCGCCGGAGCAGGATCCCGCGGAGCGCCCCGGCGGCGGCCCGGACGCCGCCGTGACCCTGATCGTCGGCCGGGCCCTGGACCAGGGGGACGGCGACATCGCCGCACGGTGCGCGGTGGAGGGGTTCCGGGACGGGCTGTGCACCGGCTGGCGGCAGCAGCGGGTACGGGCCACCGCCCGGGGAGCCGGGTCGGTGCTGCGCGGTCCTGCCCCGCGCGCGGGCGACGGGGCGGCGCGCACGGTCGTCCTGCCCACGAACCCCGGCGGCCCGCTCGACATCGCGCTCGCCGAAGCGGGACAGCTCACCGACGTCACCGTCCACGACGGGCACGGGCGCTACGTGGGTGGCGAACTCGCCCCCCGGAGCCGTCACTGGACCAACACCGAGCCGCTGCGGGCCGGCGAGCTCTACACCGTCAGCGTCGGCGCCCAGGACGCGGCCGGGACGCCGGTCGGCGTCACGATGGCCTTCCGGACCGCGCCGCCCCGGGACCGGGGCCGGCTCACGGTGGAGTTCGGGCCGAGGCCCGGTACGTACGGCGCGGGGCAGATCGTGACGGCCGCCCTGAGCCGACCGGTTCCCGCCGCGGACCGGACGGCCCGGGCCCGGGTGGAGCGGGCGCTCCAGGTCACCTCCGAGCCGGCCGTGGAGGGCGGCTGGCACTGGGTGGACGACTCGACGCTGCACTACCGGCCGCGTACGTACTGGCCCGCGCACGCCGAGGTGCGCGTGACGAGCGGTCTCGACGGGGTGGAGGTCGGCGACCACGGCTACGGCGGGCCCTCCGACTCCACGGGGTTCACCGTGGGCGACCGGATCGAGGCGGTCACGGACGCCGCCGAGCACGAGATGACGGTGCGCCGCAACGGCAAGGTCATCCGGACGATCCCGGTCACCACCGGAAAGGCCGGGTTCCGGACCCGCAGCGGCGTCAAGGTCGTGCTGGGCAAGGAGTACCAGGTCCGGATGCGCGGGGACACCGTCGGCATCAAGCGCGGCACCAGCGAGTTCTACGACCTGCCGG
The DNA here is from genome assembly GCA_001298555.1 of Actinobacteria bacterium OV450. GTDB lineage: Bacteria > Actinomycetota > Actinomycetes > Streptomycetales > Streptomycetaceae > Streptomyces. The sequence continues at coordinate 53,487 of LJCW01000142.1, read as the reverse complement.
TGTTCTACGCGACGCGGGTGACGTGGAGCGGCGAGTACGTGCACGCCGCCCCCTGGTCGGTCGCGGCGCAGGGCGAGGAGAACGTGAGCCACGGCTGTACGGGCATGAGCACGGCGGACGCCGCCTGGTTCTTCCAGACGGTACGGGAGGGGGACATCGTGCAGGTGGTGAACAGTGAGGGGGAGCCGATGGCTCCCTTCGACAACGGCTTCGGCGACTGGAACCTGGACTGGCGGGCCTGGCAGGCGGGCAGCGCCCGCGCGTCGGCCCCCGTCCCGGCCGCAGCCCTTCCGGCGGTGGCTCCCGCGGCCTCGTCCCGGCTGCGCCCGCTGACCTGAGCACACCACGCGGCCGAGCGCTGTACCCGGCGACCGTGCCGGGTACAGCGCGGGACCTCGGGCGCGGGGAGTCAGGCGCGGGGAGCGCCGGCCGGGGGACGGCCCGTCAGGGGGCGGGGTGTTTCGGGGTGGGGCAGACCTGCCAGGCGAGGTGGTAGAGGGTGCTCACGCTCGCGTCGGTGGAGTCCATGGCCATGAAACTGGTGGCGGTCTGCGGATTGGACGTGCCCGCATTCACGCGCAGTTCCGTATTGATGTTGAAGTTTCGTTTCTCCCCGCACGGAGCCCAGACCAGATCCGCATATTCCGTCCTGTCGGTCGCCTGCCAGTTGTCGTTGTGCGGTCCGTTGAACTGATGGGTGCGCTGCGTCGTCTGCGGCATTCCCTGGAAGTAGTAGTTCGCGCGCTCCTGACCCCACGCCCCGGGCTGGAGGAATGCGAATCCGCGGTAGTCCGCCTGGACGATCGCGTAGGTGAATCCCGAGGGAACGTGGACGCGGAGGTTGAGCTGGCAGTTCTTGCGGAACGCCGTCGGCGGGGCACCGGGTCCGACCTGGGCGAGGTAGTCACTGTAGGTGACGGTGAAGGCGGTGTTGTCCGGCGCGACGGCCACCTCGGCGGTGCCTTCCCGGCAGCCGGATCCGTTCACGGTGGCGAGTTCGATCACGATCTTGTCGGGGGGAGCGGTGATCTGCGGGGTGTGGCCGGCGGCTCCGGCGGACGTCGTGGCGGTGGCGATCAGCAGGGCTGCCGCGCCACCGGTGAGCAGGGTACGAGACAGGGAAGGAGACATCGTTGTCACTCCTGACCATCGATCGGTGATTCCTGCGCTCACGCCGCGTCAGGCCGCGGGGCATTCCTTCCACTCGAAGTGGTAGACCGTGCTCACGCTGCCGTCCGTCGAGTCCATGCTCATGAAGCTCAGGGCCTGCGGGTTCGACGTCCCCGCGTAGACGCGCAGTTCGCTGTTGACGTTGAGGTTGCGTTCCTCACCGCAGGGCGCCCAGACGAGGTCGGCGTAGTCGGTCTGGTCGCTCGCCTGCCAGTTGTCGGAGTACGGGCCGCTGAACTGGTGGGCCGTGCGGGCCGTCTGGGCCATGCCCTGGAAGTAGTAGTTCGCGCGCTCCTGGCCGTAGGCCCCGCGCTGCAGGTGGGCGAAGCCGCGGTGGTCGGCGCGGGCGATCGCGTAGGTGAACCCCTGCGGTACGTGGATCCGCAGCGCGAGCTGGCAGTTCTTGCGGAAGTCGGTGCCTCCGGAGCCGGCGCCGGCCTGGGCCAGGTAGTCGCTGTACGTGACGGTGAACGCCGTGTTGTCGGAGGCCGCGGAGACGCTCGCGGTCCCCTGGGGACACCCCGAACCGTTCACGCCGACCACGTCGACGGTGATTCTGCCGGGCGGCGGCGTGTCCGGGCCCTGGGCGTGCGCGGGCACGGCCAGCGCGGACAGGGCCGCGACGGCGGCGCCGACGGTGAGTCTGCGGAGCAACATCTTCGTTTCTCCATTCATTCGCCGCGCGGAACCGGTACCGGAACCGGAACCGCTCGAATTTCGGCATGCACATGCCACCACAGCGAATGTGTGCTGGGAAGGACGCGATACGGACAACGGCCCCCGCCGCCAGGTGCTGGCCGAATTCCGCATTCCGCCGCGGATCTCCTGCGCCCCCGCCCATCAGCCGTACTCCCCCGCCCCGGCCTCCCGGTCGCGCCGGGTCCCCTCCGGCCGACAATGACCGGATCCCGGGCGGGGTGTGCGCCCGCGAGGACCTGGAATCCGCGATCCGGCCCGAGGACCGGCTGTGGGGCATGCCCCGTCGGCCGGGCGGGCCGGATCGGCCCCGGATTCAGCGCTTCTTCGGCTCCTCGGCATTGCGCCAGACCGTGAGGTCGAGCGTGATGTACGTGCTCGGGTCCTTCGCGCCCGACCTGCCGCGGTACGTCGCCACCGCGATGTGGCCCGCGTCGCTGAGCACGCAGATCTCGGTCCCGTCCGACAGCTGATCGAGGCCGATCTTCTCGGTGTACCGGGTCTCCGCCCGGCAGGTCTCCAGCGAACCCTTCTGCGAGTTGTTCAGCACGACCAGCTTGCCGTTGTCGGTGCCGACCTTCGTGTCCCCGAAGAGGGTGTCGAGGTAGAAGTAGAGGTCTCCGTGGTTGTACAGCACGCCGGCGTCACCGCCGGTGGCCGGGCGCGGCGGGTTGTCGGCCAGCATGAGCTGGTAGTTGGCCGTCAGGTTGACGCCCTGGTGCGAGGTCGGGGTGGGGTCGGTGCGCTTCCCGCCCTTGCCCTGGGAGCCCCCGCCGGGCTCTCGGCCGGCGGGGCTGCCGCCCGTGGCGGCCGAGCCGCCCTTGGACTTGTCCTTGTCGCCGGAGCCGTCCGGCAGCAGGGATCCGATGACGGCGAGGCCGATCACCGCCGCCACGACGGCCCCCGCGATGATCAGTCCCTTGGGCTTGCGCTGCGGCGCGGGGGGCGGATACCCGGGGTGATGGGAGGGGGACGCGAGGTAATGGCCCGGCGTGTACCCGGGCGGAGGCGTCTGGTAGCCGGGCTGGGGCTGATGGCCGGGCGCCGGCGTCCGGTACCCGGCCACAGGCGCCGGATAGCCCGGCGGGGGCGTCTGGTACCCGGCCACAGGCGTCGGATGGCCGGGCACCGGCGTCTGGTACCCGGGCACGGGCGTCGGATGGCCGGGCGGGGGCGTCTGGTGGTGACCGGGGTGCGTCCCGGCCGGAGCCGCGGGCGCGGCGGCGGGGTACGCCGGAGCAGGCGGCGCCATGCCCGGTGCAGCGGGAGCGGCCGACGGGTGGGGCGGAGCGGCGGGTGCGCTCTGCGTCGGTGCCGCGGCCACGCCGGGACCGGTCGGCGTGTGCGGGGGCGCGCCGTCCGCCGGAGGCTGCGGGGAGACCTCGGTCGGCGTGGGGGCCACGGCGGGCTGCGGCGGCGGGGTCCGGGCCGGCTCGGGCAGCCGGAGGCGTTCGGTGATGGAACCGGCGACCGCCTGGGGCAGCCAGTCCTCGCCCTGGCGCAGCGGGGCGGGAGAGAGCTCGTGGCACATGCGGATGACCTCGGTCAGGGCGGGCCGGTCCGCCGGGTCACGGCTGAGGCACCGCGACACCAGGGGCCGCAGCTCATCCGGCAGTGCGCTGAGGTCGGGGTCCTCGTGCACGATGCGGTACAGCACCGCGTGCGAGGACCCCTCGCCGTAGGCGGGCGCACCGATCGCCGCGTACGCCGCGATCTGGCCGAGGGCGAAGATGTCGGTGCCGGCGGTGACCGTACCGGCCGAGGCCTGTTCGGGCGCCATGAACGCCGGCGTGCCGACGCTGACACCGCTGCCGGTCAGGGAAGTGGCGTCCGCCGCACGGGCGATGCCGAAGTCGATGACGCGAGGACCGTCGCCGGCGAGGAGTACGTTCGCCGGCTTCAGGTCGCGGTGGACGATGCCCGCGCCGTGGATGACGTGCAGCGCCTCGGCGACCCCGACGGTCAGCAGGAGCACACTGCGCAGCGGCAGCCGCCCGTGCCGGGCGACGGCGTCCGCGAGGGAGGGGCCCGGTACGTAGGCCGTGGCCAGCCACGGCTGGGAGCCCTCGGTGTCGAAGTCGATGACGGGCGCGGTGTAGAGGCCCTGCACCCGTTGGGCCGCCCGGACTTCCTGCTGGAAGCGGCGCCGGAACTCGGGGTCCTCGCTGAACTCGGGCCGGATCACCTTGAGGGCGATGGGCCGCCCGCCCGGCGTGTAGGAGAGGTACACCTTGCCCATGCCGCCGGCGCCCAGGACGGCGGCCAGGCGGTAACCGCCCACGGTGGCCGGGTCGTCGGGCCTGAGCGGCTGGAAAAGGTCGCTGGAAGGTGCACTCATGAAAATCCGTCCCCTGTCACGGCAGTTCAGCCCGCCGAAGCCCCGAAGCCAACCGTGAGGGTACCCAACTTCAAGGTTCGTCCCCGCGGCCGCCACCCGTACCCGTGTCCGGGTGAGCACGGCGCGGCACGACAGGGGGTGAGCGGCCCGTGGCCTCCGCGCTCCCGCCAAGACGGTGACGAGGGCGGATCGACCCCTCACCGAGGGTGTCGAGGCCGGGTCCCGGCCGAGCCTCCCGGGCCCCGGAGGGCGGACACGTCACCGGCGCAGGGCGGCGCACGCCCGGCCGCGATAGGCTCGTACGAGGCTCAGGAGAGGGATGGTGCTGATGTGTCGCTGGCTCGCCTACTCCGGTTCGCCGATGCTGCTCGACGCTGTTCTCTACCAGCCGGAACACTCGCTGATCGACCAGAGCCTGCACGCACGGATGGGCGTCGAGTCGACGAACGGTGACGGTTTCGGCATCGGCTGGTACAGCACCGACGGTGACGGCACCCCGGCGATCTTCCGGGACATCGGACCGGCCTGGAACAACCGGAACCTGCGGGAGCTGGCCGCGCACGTCCGCTCGCCGCTGTTCTTCGCCCACGTGCGCGCCTCCACCGGTTCGGCCATCCAGCAGACGAACTGCCACCCGTTCCGGCACGGCCGCTGGCTGTGGATGCACAACGGCGCGATCACCGACTTCCACCGCCTCCAGCGCGATCTGTGCATGGCCGTCGACCCGGCGCTGTTCCCGTGCATCGAGGGCTCCACGGACTCGGAGGTGATGTTCTACCTGGCCGTCACCTTCGGCCTCGACCAGGACGTGCCCGGTGCGGTCGCCCGGATGACGGGCCTGGTGGAGCGGCTCGGCAAGGAGCACGGCGTCGCCGACCCGATGCAGATGACGATCGCCGTCAGCGACGGCGAGCGCGTGTGGGCGTTCCGCTACTCCAGCGCGGGTCAGTCGCGTTCGCTGTTCTACAGCAGCAAGGCCGAAACGGTACGGCAGCTGTACCCGGAGTTGCCGTACCTGCGGGAGGTCTCCGATGCGACCCGCCTGGTGGTCTCCGAACCCCTCGGTAACCTCCCGGGCGTGTGGAACGAACTGCCCGAGGCCAGTTACGCGGTCCTGCCGTCCGCGGACACGGAGGACTATCTCCCGTTCATCCCCGAACTCCCCTGAGCTGCGCCGTCCGGCCCGCCGTCGGGCGGTCCGGACGGCGGGCAGCGGGGACGCCCGTCAGCAGATCCGGGGCAGCTGCTCCCCGATCGGCAGGTCGACCACGCGGGTGCCGCCGAGACCGGTGCGCGCCACGACGAGACCGGGGTGGGCCTCGACCGCCTCGCCGATCACCGCGGCGCGGCGGCCCAGCGGGTGCGCACGCATCGCGTCGAGGACGGCGTCGGCGTGCTGCCGGGGCACGAAGGCGACCAGCTTCCCCTCGTTCGCCACGTAGAACGGGTCGAGGCCGAGGATCGCGCACGCGTTGCCCACGGCGTCGGGAACCGGCACCCGGCCCTCCTGGACGACGACCCCGGTGCCCGACGCGGCGGCGATCTCGTTCAGGGCGGCCGCCAGGCCGCCGCGCGTGGGATCGCGCAGCACGTGCAGGTCGGGGGTGACGGCGAGCATGGCCTGGACGAGTCCGCCCAGCGGGGCGCAGTCGCTCTTGACGTCCACCCCGAATTCGAGGCCTTCGCGGACGCTCATGATGGCCACGCCGTGCAGGCCGATCTCCCCGCTGACGATGACGACGTCGCCCGGGACCACGCGCTGCGGGCGCAGGTCCACTCCGTCGGGGATGAGGCCGATGCCCGCGGTGTTGAGGTAGACGCCGTCGCCGTGGCCGGCCTCCACGACCTTGGTGTCGCCGGTGGCCACCTCGACGCCCGCGGTGCGCGCGGCCGCGCCGAGGGCCTCGGAGACCCGGGCCACCACCGACAGCTCGACGCCCTCTTCGAGGATGAACCCGCAGGACAGGTAGGCGGCCCGGGCCCCGCTCATGGCCAGGTCGTTGACCGTGCCGTTGACCGCGAGGTCGCCGATGCTGCCGCCGGGGAAGAACAGCGGCCGCACCACGTACGAGTCGGTGGAGAAGGCGAGGCGCGCCCCGCCGAGGGTGACCGCGGCGGAGTCGCCCATCTGGCCGAGCACCTCACCGCCGAAGGCGGGTGCGAAGACGTGCTGGACGAGCTCGGCGGAGAGCGCTCCGCCGCCTCCGTGGCCCATCACCACCCGGGGGCGGTCCCGCAGCGGGGCGGGGCAGGTCCAGCCCGTGACGTCGAGTGCGGCGGTCTCAGACAACGGGGCTCGCCTCCAGCGGTGCGGTGCGGGCCGGCGCGAGGTCCAGGCGCCGGTAGAGGTAGTACGCGGCGCACGCGCCCTCGCTGGAGACCATCGTGGCGCCGAGCGGGGTGCGCGGGGTGCAGGTGGTTCCGAAGGCCTCGCACTCGTGCGGCTTGATCAGGCCCTGGAGGACCTCGCCGCTGCGGCACTCGGCGGGTTCCTCGGTGGCGATGTCCGTCACCGAGAAGCGGTGCTCGGCGTCGTACGCGCGGTAGCGGCCGGACAGCCGCCAGCCGCTGTCCGGGATCACGCCGATGCCGCGCCAGGCCCGGTCGGTGACCTCGAAGACGTCCTCCAGCATGGCGAGGGCGGCCGGGTTCCCCTCCGGGCGGACGGCGCGCGCGTAGGCGTTGTCCACGGTGTGCTCGCCCCGCTCCAGCTGCCGTACGGCCCGGCGTACGCCTTCGAGGATGTCGAGCGGCTCGAAGCCGGTGACCACGATGGGGACCCGGTGGCGCGCCGCCAGCTCCGGATACTCCGCCGTGCCCATGACGCTGCAGACGTGTCCGGCGGCGAGGAAGCCCTGGACGCGGCAGCTGGGGGAGGTCATGATCGCCTCGATGGCCGGAGGCACCCGCACGTGGGAGACGAGCAGGCTGAAGTTCCGGATGCCGAGCCGCTTCGCCTGATACACCGTCATCGCATTGGGCGGTGCCGTCGTCTCGAAGCCGATGCCGAAGAACACCACTTCGCGCCCCGGGTTCTGCTGCGCGATCTTCAGGGCGTCGAGCGGGGAGTACACCACCCGCACGTCACCGCCCTCGCTGCGCACCTGGAACAGGTCGCGGCCGGTGCCGGGGACGCGGAGCATGTCCCCGAACGAGCAGAAGATCACCCCGGGGCGGGAGGCGATCTCCAGCGCCTTGTCGATGACCTCCAGCGGGGTCACGCACACCGGGCAGCCCGGACCGTGGATCAGCTCGATCTGCTCGGGCAGGAGTTGGTCGATGCCGTGCCGGATGATGGTGTGGGTCTGGCCGCCGCAGACCTCCATCAGCGCCCAGGGGCGGGTGACGGTCCCGTGGATGTCGTCGAGCAGCCGGCGGGCCAGCCCGGGGTCCTGGAATTCCTCGATGTACTTCACTGCTGCTGCGCCTCCTGTACGGCGTCCCCGGCCTGGGCCTGCTGCGCGATGTCGTCGGCGAAGGGCCACTCCGCCACGCCCGCCTCGGCCGCAGCCCGCTCCCACGGGTCTGCGAACTCCTCCTGGAGCATGCCGAGTTGTGAGAAGAGTTCGAGGGTCTGGCGGGCCGACTCCTCGTCGAGGCGCTGGAGCGCGAATCCGACGTGGACGATGGCGTACTCGCCGACGCGGAGGTCCGGCAGGTACTCCAGGCACACCTCCTTGACCACGCCGCCGAAGTCGACGGTCGCCATCCGGGTGCCGTCCTTCTCCCCGATCTCAAGCACTCTGCCGGGTACCGCGAGGCACATGGCCCTCTCCTTGCTGTGGGGGGTGCGGGGTGCGGGCCGCCACCATGAGCTGGCCGAGGGCCAGCCCGCCGTCGTTCGGCGGGACGCGGTGGTGGCGCAGGACGGTGAAGCCGCGCCCGCGCAGCAGGCGGGCGCAGGCACTGGAGAGCACGGTGTTCGCGAACACCCCGCCGGTGAGGGCGACGGTGTGCAGTCCGTGCCGCTCGCGGGCGAGGCCGGCGAGTTCCACCACGAGGCCGGCGACCGCCGCGTGGAAGCGCGCGGCGATCAGCGACGGGGGCGTGCCCGCGCGTACGTCGGCCACCACCGCCGCCAGGAGGGGGGCCGGATCGGCCGTGACCGGGACCCCGCCGTCCGCGCCCGCCGGGTGCAGCGCGAAGGCGTACCCGGCGCCGGCCGCCCCCTCGGGCGTGGCGAGGGCGGCGGACTCCAGCTCGATCGCGGCCTGGGCCTCGTATCCGGCGAGGTGGCACACGCCGGCCAGGGAGGAGACGGCGTCGAAGAGCCGCCCCATGCTCGACGTGGGGGCGCAGTGCAGGCCGCGCTCCAACTGGCGCTCCAGTACACGCAGTTCCTCGGGCGGGCAGGCGGCCGCACAGGGCAGGTCCGGCGACCAGGGCAGGCCTGCGGCCCGCAGATGGGACAGGGCCATGCGGTACGGGCGCCGTACGGCGGCGTCGCCGCCCGGCAGCGGAACGTAGGCGAGGTGGGCGAACCGGCGGTACCCGGCGTAGTCGGCGAGGAGGACCTCCCCGCCCCACACCGCGCCGTCGTCCCCGTACCCCGTGCCGTCGAAGGCGATGCCGATCACGGGGCCGTCGCCGGCCAGGCCGTGTTCGGCCATGACGGAGGCGATGTGGGCGTGGTGGTGCTGGACGCGGACCAGCGGCCGGGCGCCTGCCGTGCGCTGCGCCCAGCCGGCGGAGCGGTAGCCGGGGTGGCGGTCGGCGGCGAGCAGTCCGGGGCGCACGCCGGTGATCGATTCCAGCTGCTGCTCGGCGCGTTCGAAGGCGTACCGGGTGGCCAGGTCGTCCATGTCGCCGATGTGCGCGGACAGCCAGGCCTGGCGGCCCTCGCCGAGGCAGAACGCGTTCTTGAGGTCTCCCCCGGCAGCCAGCACCGGGGGTACGGGCAGGGGCAGGTCCAGGGGCAGCGGGGCGTACCCGCGCGAGCGGCGCACGGTCAGCGTTTCGCCGTCGCAGACGCGCACCACGGAGTCGTCGCAGGGCACGTGGATGGGCCGGTCGTGGGTGAGCCAGGCGTCGGCGAGGTGGCCCAGCCGGTCCAGGGCCTCGGCGTCGTCGGTGACGATGGGTTCACCCGAGAGGTTGCCGCTGGTCATGACGAGCAGGCGCGGGCCGGGCGGGTCGCCGGGCAGCCCGAGCAGCAGGTGGTGGACGGGCGTGTACGGCAGCATCACGCCGAGGTCGGGGCAGCGCGGGGCGACGTCCTCGGCGACCGGCTCGCCGGGGGGGGCCGTGGGGCGGCGGCGCAGCAGGACGATGGGCCGGGCGGGCGCCGTCAGCAGGTCCCGCTCGGCCGGCCCGAGGTGGACCAGGTGCTCGACGTCGGCGGGGTCGCGGGCCATCAGGGCGAACGGCTTGTCCCCGCGGGCCTTGCGGCGCCGCAGCTCGGCCACGGCGCCGGCGTGGGCGGCGTCGCAGGCGAGGTGGTAGCCGCCGAGGCCCTTGACCGCGAGGATCGCCCCGGCGGCCAGCAGCCGGCGGGCCTCGGCCACGGGGTCGGCGCCGGCCTCCTCGCGCGGCGGTGACCCGGCGAGGAGCCGCAGCCGCGGTCCGCAGGCGGGACAGGCCACCGGCTGGGCGTGGAAGCGCCGGTCGGCGGGGTCGGCGTACTCGCCGGCACAGTCGGGGCACATCGGGAAGCGGGCCATGGTGGTGTGCGCCCGGTCGTACGGCAGCCCGGTGACGATGGTGAACCGGGGGCCGCAGTGCGTGCAGGTGATGAAGGGGTGCCGGTGGCGCCGGTCGGCCGGGTCGGCCAGCTCCGCGAGACAGTCGGCGCAGGTGGCCACGTCCGGTGGGACGAGGGTGCGCGCGGGGCCGCCGGACCGGGAGGCGACGATCGTGAAGCCCGATCCGCCGGCGACGGGGACCTCGCAGTGGTCCACGGCGTGGACGACCGCGAGCGGCGGGGCGTCGGCCGCGAGCCGCTCGCAGAAGGCCGATACGGCGGCCGGTGCGCCCTCGACCTCGGCCACGACCCCCTCAGGGGTGTTGGTGACATGTCCGGCGAGGCCGAGTCCGGTCGCACGGTTGTACACGTACGGCCGGAAGCCGACGCCCTGCACCACTCCCCGCACGAGGACCCGGCGGCGCTGTACGGCCTCCATCAGCGGGGCTGGACCACGCCGGAGTGCGGGTGCACGGCCCGGGAGACGGAACCGGGACCGTGGTGGCCGGGGCCGGTTCCGGCGCCCGGACCGCGCTCGTGGTCGTGGTCGTGGCCGGGCCCGTGTTCATGGCCGGGGCCGTGGCCGGCACCGGGTGCGTGGTGAAGGCCGTGACTGGCAGTGTGCTCGTGACCGGCGGTGTGCTCGTGACCGGCGGTGTGCTCGTGACCGGCGGTGTGCTCGTGGGCCGGGTCCCCGGTATGGTGATCGTGGTGGTGGTGCGGGTGTGGCTGCCGTGCCATCACGGGGGTGTGCACCGGGCCGCCGTCGCCGACCGCGAGCGCCCGCTCCAGCAGGAGGCCCGCGCCCTCACCGCCGCGGGCCGAGGTCAGCACCACCTCCACCCCGGGGTTGACCTGCTGCACGTGCGCCCGGAACGCGGCCTCGTCGAATTCCACGGCCTGCGCGATGTCCGTCTTCGTCACCACGACGAGCTGCGCCAGCCCGAACGCCGTCGGGTACTTGAGCGGTTTGTCCTCGCCCTCGGTCACCGAGGCCAGTACGACGCGCAGCGACTCCCCGAGGTCGTACGAGGCGGGGCAGACGAGGTTGCCGACGTTCTCCACGAACAGCAGCCGGGTGTCCTCGGGCATCCAGCCGTCGAGGTGGCGTCCCAGCATCGCCGCCTCGAGGTGGCAGAGCCCGTCGGTGAGCACCTGCTTGACGGGGACGCCCGAACGCGCCAGCCGCAGCGCGTCGTTCTCGGTGGCGAGGTCGGCGGTCAGGGCCGCTACGGGGACGCCGCGCTCGCGGGCGAGCCCGAGTTCTCGCTCCAGGAGGGCGGTCTTCCCGCTGCCCGGGCTGGACAGGAGGTTGACCACCGTGGTGCCGCGGGCGCCGAGTTCGGCGCGCAGCGCGTGCGCGACCGAGTCGTTCTTGGCGAGGACCGCCTGCTTCAGGTCGACCACACGGCACATGGTTCAGTGCTCCTCGGGGATCGGTTCGCGGGTGGGGGCGGGGGGCCGGACGCGGGTGGGGCCGTCCTCCCAGTGCACGCTGAGGATCTGCAGCTCGCGCCCGGTGCGCAGTTCCACGTCCGTGGCCTGCCCGCAGCCGGGGCAGACCAGCCGGGGCGGCATGCCGACCGCCCAGTCGCCGGTGCAGGAGCGGCAGTGCGCCCGGGCGGCGACCGGCTCCGTCACGAGCTCGGCGCCTTCGAGGAGCGTTCCCGCGCAGGCCAGTTCGAAGCAGAAGGCGAGGGCGTCGGGCACCACCCCGGCGAGCTCTCCGACCTGGAGCCGGACCGAGGTGACGGCGGTGGCGCCGCCGGCTTCGGCTGCTTCCTCCACCTGGCCCACCACGGCCATGGCGATCGACATCTCGTGCATGGGACTCCGTCCTGCCGGGCCTCATTAGACCGGCCGGCGCCGGGCGGGGCGGTCGGGCACGCCGACGCGCCGGCGCCCCGTACGCCATTCGGGCGCCGGGGCGGTCGCGGGTCACAGGTTCGCAGGTCCCGGGCCACGGGCCAGGGCCGCCACGGGCCACGGCCACGGGGCCCGGGGCCGCGGTCACATGCGGCGGATCCTCAGGTAGCGCTGGAGGTCGGGGAGCAGCATGCCCAGCGCGCACACGACGACGGCGGCGGACGCTCCGCAGATGATGGCCTTCTTCATGGGGGTTCTCCTCAGTTGGCGGCGGCGTTGCGTTCTTCGTCGAGCAGTTCCCCGTCAGGCCGGCGGACCAGGTCCAGGACCATCCGTACGGCCTGCGGGACCGCTGCGGCCACCGGCTCGCTCAGGCCGATGCCCTCCTCCAGACAGCCGGGTTCGCAGCCGACGACCAGGATCCGCCGGGGCGGCGTGCCGCCGGTTCCGGCGCACAGGGTGTCCAGCAGGGCCAGCACCGCGTCGGGGGACATCTGGTGCCCGTCGAGGACGGGGCTCTGCGGGGCGATCGATCCGGGTTCGGCTGCGTCGATCAGGTACAGGGTGCCGGGGGCTGCGCCCCGGGCGGTGGCGTCCACCAGGACGAGCGTGTCGTAGCCGTCGAGGAGCTGGTAGGCGAGGTGGACACCGCGCACGCCGATGTCCACCACCTCGACGTGGTCCGGCAGCCCGTGTCCGGGCTCGGAGAGCCTGCGGACGGTCTCGACGCCGAAGCCGTCGTCGCCGAGGAAGACGTTGCCGATGCCGGCGATCAGGGTGCGGCCGCTCACGGGTCCTCCAGCGGGGCGACCTCGTCGGGCTGGAAGTACAGGAACCGGCCCTGTTCGCGCCGGATGTCGGCGCCCGGGTCCCCTTCGACCGTGACGGCGAGGTGCACTCCCCCGTCGACGTCGTGGAGCACCGCCTCGACCTGGGCGGCGCGGCCCTGGAGGAACAGGTCCTGGGCGTCGGTGCGCCGCAGGCCCGGGCGCAGGAGCACCCGGCTGCCGGGGCCCACGGAGGTCCCGTCGATCAGGATGCGGTCGCGGGCCGGGTCGGCCGGGTCGGCGTGCGCCGGATCCCACCAGGGGGTCTCCGGCTTGAACACTGCGTCTTCCTCGAAGAGTTCGGTGACCCGGTCCGGGGCGGGCGCCCCGGGGCCGGTGATCTCGCGCAGCGCCCGGACGGCGCCGTGCAGGCGCTCCAGCACCTCGGGGGGCATGGTGTCGGCCAGGTCGATCACGGCGGCGGCGCGGGCGTCGGTGCCGCGGGCCTCCCGCTTCTCCCGGTCGGTCAGGGCCGCCGTGCGCAGGGCGAGGATCTCGTCGATCTCCGTGGCGTCGTACATGGCCCCGATGCTCTCGGGGGCGATGCCGGGGTGGTCCTCCAGGATGATCGGCGAGGACAGGACCACGTCGGAGCTGCCCGGTTCACCGGCGAGCACGGGCCAGGTGTGCAGGTTGGTGCAGGCCGCGACCGAGGCCCTGGCCCATTCGGGCGGATCGGTCATCGAGAGGAAGGAGCCGGCGCTGAGGCCCAGCAGGAGGTGGGCCGCGACCAGGGAGCGCGGCAGGGCCGCCTCCCGGTCGGCTCCGCCCGGCCCGTCGGCTCCGTCGCCCTGCGGGGTCCAGCCGCTCGTGTTCTCGACCACCGCGGTGAGCTTGAACGCCCGGTAGGGGACGTCCAGTTGTTCTGCGCGCAGCCGCAGCACGCCGTCGGCCCGTTCGGTGCGCCGGACCAGCCGGCCAGCCTCCCGGCCGTCGGCGCCGCGCACCGGCTCGGTCTCCTCGCGGGCCGGCCGTACGAAGGGCAGGCTGACCTCGCCCGCCTCCAGCTCGGCGACGGGGACGGTCATCTCCACCCGCTCCTCGGTGCCCTCGTCCCAGGGGACGAGGACCCGGTCGGGCAGGTGCAGTTCGGGTACGGGGGCGAACGAACCGTCCGGGCGGGCCTCTTCGACCGTACGCCGCTGGGCGTGCAGGAAGCGCAGCTCGACGGCCAGGGTGGCGGCGCCGCGGGGCTCCATCACCAGTTCGGTCTGCTGGAGGGAGTGTTCGCCGTGCGCGGGGCCCCAGGCAGGTGGCACCAGCACGCCGAACTGCCAGCGGAGCCGGTTCTTCGCCGCCGACGCCCGGTACGGGTAGAGGACGTACCCCTCGAAGAGGACGGCGTCGGCGACCTGACGGGCGACGGCGAACCGGGTTCCGGGCGGGGCAGTGGCCGTCATGGCGCCGTCCTCTCGACGGACCGCGGCAGTACGGCGCCGGACCAGGCGGGGTCCCCGGCCGATGGCTGGGCGGCCGCCGCCTCGTCCAGCAGGGCCCGTACGGTCGCCTCCCAGGAGGCGAGGGCGTGGCGGGAGCGGTAGGCGAGCAGGTCCGCCATGGTGTCGCGGGGCAGCCGCAGCCAGCCGCAGCCCGGGAAGTGCTGCTCGACCATCTCCCGCCACACCTCGGCGGGCATCCGGAACGGGGCCTCCCGGTCCCAGGGGACGGGTTCCACCCGGAAGCCCCCGGCGCCGGTGAAGGCCGTGCCGGAGAAGAGCATCAGCAGCGGTGCCTCGCCGTCCTCCAGGGCGCTGAGGTAGCGGCCGGAGGCGATGTCCATGTCGTACGTGCAGGGCACGACGACGTCCGTCTCGGTCTCCCCGGTGAAGCTGGGGACCATCACCGAGACCTGGGCGAACTGCAGGGGCTGGAGAGTGGTCCCCCAGCGGGCCCGCTCGCCGAACAGGTCGTGGAGCGCAGCGGCTTCGCCGGTGCCGTAGCCGCGGCGGGCCGGCTCGATGCGGATCTGGCAGCGCAGTGAGAGGGCGTGGACGCGGGCCGCTTCGCCGGGGTCGGCCCCGGTGGCGGTGATGCGCAGCCGGAAGACCAGGGTGGGTCCGGCCGCGTACGGGTCGGCGCGCACTCCGGTGCAGGCGAAGGTGAAGTCGGTCACGGCCGGGCCTCCCCCGCCGCGGCCGGTGCCTTGGCCCGCAGTTCCACCTGGGCGAAGAAGGCGTTCAGCGCGGCGCGCGCCTCGGCCCCACCGTCGAATCCCTGCCACAGCAGCCGCATGCGGCCCACCAGTTCGTAGCAGATGTCGATGGGCACGAGGTAGCACTCGGTGCGGCCCTCGGTCCGGCGCAGCAGCAGTGCCTCCACGTCGGGTTCGAGCAGGGCCGCGAGTGCGCCGCCGCCGAGTACGTCCTGCCAGGTGGCCGGGTCCAGTTCGCTCTCGGTGGCGCCGGCCGGGCTCGGGTAGAGCGCGACGAGGCGGTCGAGGGCGGCGTTGCGGAAGAAGAAGGCGACGCCGACCGGGATCTGGAGCTGTTCCCACGCGCCGTCGTCGAGCCGGTGTTCCGGGTCGGCGAGGTAGCGGTCGGGGACGGCGCGGTAGCGCCCGGTGGTGGCGCCGGGCCGGTCGAAGAGGAGGGCGCAGGCGGTGCAGGCGCAGACCAGCGCGCGCTGGTCGAGCTCCACGAGGTGGCGGTGGCCGTCCTCGGCGACGCCCACCCCGCACAGTTCGCAGCACTCGCGCCGGGGCCTGCGGGCGGGTGCCGATCTGGAGCAGGGGCAGGGGCGGTTCGGCCGGTTCGAGTTCGATCGCGGTCACCTCGGGCGCGAAGCAGGCCAGGGCGTCCTCCACGCTATGCGGGACGGCGCCGTCGGCGGAACCGCAGCCGCAGCCCCCGCCGGGCGCGGACCGCAGGCGCAGGACGCCGGTGGCCGCGTCGAAGCCGATGAGCTCCACGGGGTCCCGTACGGTGTCCAGGGCGCGGGCGATCCGGGTGTGGACGTCCTCGGGGTGCAGGTCGTGCAGGGCGAGCAGGCTCGCGACGAGCTCGTCGTCCAGGAGCCCGCAGAGGCGCTCCACGCCGAGCCGCTCCACGATCCGGGCGAGCCCGGCGCCGTAGAAGTCCATGAGCACGCGCACGAGTTCCTCGGCGGCGGCGCAGGCCTCGCGGTCGCCGCGGGCGGCGAGGCGGTCGAGGACCTCGTCCACCCGCCGGCCCGCCTCGCGGGCGTCGGTCACAGCGGCGCTCATCCGCCCAGTCCGCTCAGGCCGGTGGGCACGTGCATCTGCTTGACCGTCTTGCCGCCGCCGACGTACATGTGCACGCCGCACGGCAGGCAGGGGTCGAAGCTGCGCACGGCGCGCATGATGTCGATGCCCTTGAAGTTCTCCGGGGAGTTCTCCTCGAAGATCGGGGTGTTCTGGACGGCGTCCTCGTACGGTCCGGGGGTGCCGAAGGTGTCGCGGGTGCTGGCGTTCCACGGGGTCGGCGGGTACGGGTGGTAGTTGGCGATCTTGCCGTCGCGGATGACCATGTGGTGCGAGAGCACGCCGCGGACGGCCTCGGTGAAGCCGACGCCGATGGACTCGTCCGGGACCTCGAACTTCTCCCAGGTCTGGGTGCGGCCGGCGCGCACCTCGGCCAGGCCCTTCTCGGCGCAGTGCAGCGCGATGGCCGCCGCGTACGCCTGGAAGTACGTGCGGGCGCGGTTGCGCTCCAGCGCGTTGCTCCACTTCGGGATCTTCCACTCGAAGCGGGTCTCGGGCTTGGTCATCGTGCGCGGCAGGGTGATGACCACGCTGTGGCCGGTGGCCTGGACGTAGTCGGTGTGGACGAGCCCCGACAGGGCGGTCGACCACAGACGGGCGATGGGGCCGCCGCCGGTGTCGAGGGCGAGGTGGTCCTTGCCGTCGAACCAGCGCGGGGACATCACCCAGCTGTACTTGTCGTCGAAGTTCCGCTTCTGCGGGGCCGGGATGGTGTGCTGGTTCCACGGGTGGCGGGCGTCGACCGGGTTGCCGAGCGGGTCGTGGGTGACGAACTTCTCCTGGCCCTGCCAGTCGTCGTAGTACGAGCTGCCGAGCATGATGCGGATGCCGAGGTTGATCTCGGTGAGGTCGTTGGTGACCAGCTTGCCGTCCACCACCACGCCCGGGGTGACGAACATCTTCCGTCCCCAGTCGGTCATGTTGGCGTACGTGAAGTCGCAGTACTCGGGGTCGTTGAGCGCGCCCCAACAGCCCAGCAGGACGCGCCGGCGGCCCACCTCCTCGTACCCGGGCAGGGCCTCGTAGAAGAAGTCGAAGAGGTCGTCGTGGAGCGGGACGACGCGCTTCATGAACTCGCAGTACCGCATGAGGCGGCTCATGTAGTCCGTGAAGAGCTGGACGGAGGCGATGGTGCCGACGCCGCCCGGGTAGAGGGTGGAGGGGTGCACGTGGCGCCCCTCCATCAGACAGAACATCTCGCGCGTGTACCGGCTGACCTGGAGGGCCTCGCGGTAGAACTCGCCCTCGATGGGGTTGAGGGAGCGCATGATGTCGGCGATGGTGCGGTAGCCGTGCTCTGCGGCGTGCGGGGCCTCGGTGCGCTCGGCGAGTTCGAGGACGCCGGGGTTGGTCTCGCGGACCATCTTCTCGCAGTAGTCGACCCCGACCAGGTTCTCCTGGAAGATGTTGTGGTCGAACATGTACTCCGCCGACTCGCCGAGGTTGATGATCCACTCGGCGAGGTGGGGCGGCTTCACCCCGTAGGCCATGTTCTGCGCGTACACGGAGCAGGTGGCGTGGTTGTCACCGCAGATGCCGCAGATGCGGCTGGTGATGAAGTGCGCGTCGCGGGGGTCCTTGCCGCGCATGAAGACGCTGTAGCCGCGGAAGACGGACGAGGTGCTGTAGCACTCCGCCACCTTCTTCTGCTTGAAGTCGATCTTCGTGTGGATGCCGAGACTGCCCACGATCCGGGTGATCGGATCCCAGGCCATCTCCACCAGGCCGCTGCCGTCGCCGGCCGCCTTCGTCTTCGGTGTCATCTTGTCTGCCGTGACCCTTCTGGGAGCCGGGAGCTGGAGGTGTTTGGAGGCGCAGCGGTGGGGCGGGAGGGGCGCGGGGGTGCGGGCGCGGTCACCAGGGCTTGCGGTAGCCGGTGGTCAGCTGCCCGCCCGGCCGGCGCCACTTGGGCTCCTGGTCCACGGTGTGCTCCGTGATCGCCCGGAGCTTGCGGATCACCGCGCCGTAGACGCCGCTGGCGCCGACGGACACCTTCGCGCCCGGAGGTTCGTCCATGAAGGGCATGAACTTGTCGGGGAAGCCCGGCATCGTGCAGGCGATGCAGATGCCGCCGACGTTGGGGCAGCCGCCGATGCCGTTCATCCAGCCGCGCTTGGGGACGTTGCACTTGACGACGGGGCCCCAGCAGCCGAGCTTGACGAGGCACTTGGGCGAGTCGTAGGTGTCGGCGAACTCGCCCTGCTCGTAGTAGCCGGCCCGGTCGCACCCCTCGTGGACGGTGGCGCCGAACAGCCAGGTCGGGCGCAGCTTGTCGTCCAGCGGGATCATCGGGGCGGAGCCCGCTGCCTGGTACAGCAGGTAGGTGAGGGTCTCCGAGAAGTTGTCCGGCTGGATCGGGCAGCCGGGGACGCAGACGATCGGGATGCCGGCGTGCGACTTCCAGTCCCAGCCCAGGTAGTCGGGCACGCCCATGGCGCCGGTGGGGTTGCCCTCCATCGCGTGGATGCCGCCGTAGGTGGCGCAGGTGCCGATCGCGACCACGGCGAGGGCCTTGGGCGCGAGACGGTCGATCCACTCGCTGGTGGTGATCGGCTGGCCGGTCTGCGGATCGTCGCCGAAGCCGCACCAGTAGCCCTCGGGCTTGATCTTCTCGTTGGGGATCGAGCCTTCGACGACGAGCACGAAGGGGTCGATCTCCCCGCGCTCCCCCTTGAAGAACCACTCGATGAACGTGTCGGCGCCGCCGACCGGTCCGCACTCGAAGTCGATCAGCGGCCAGTGCACGGCGATCTTGGGCAGTCCCGGGAGGACGCCCATGACGATCTCCTCGATGCTGGGCTGCATCGCTGCCGTGAGGGACACCGAGTCGCCGTCGCAGCTCAGTCCGGCGTTGATCCAGAGGATGTGGATCGGGGGGTCCTCTACTGCCGTGCTCGGCGTTGCTGCATCCATGAGGATCGCTCCTTGGGGAGGGATGCGGGGGGGGTGGGTGGGGCTGGGGACGGGGACGGCGGACGGGCAGGTGCCCCGCGCCGGCCTCACCCTTCTTGCTAGCAGCCGGCCGGGCCCGGCGCCCTGTCTTGTTCGGCCGGTCCAGTGATCCCGGGCCGCCGCACGGGCAGCGGCGCGGTGCGCCGTCCGGCAACGGTCCGCGCCAGGTGGGCGGGGGTGCGCTCCGGTGGCTCCTTGCGTACGAAGGCGCGGCGCAGGGCGTGGTACGGGGCCTGCGGGTCGAGGAAGGTCTCGCGCATGCGGGCGAGCTCCGCCTCGCGGTAGGCGGCGAGCGGCCTCACGCTCTCGTCCGCGTCGCGGCGGGCCTTCTTGCCCGCGATCCGGGACCGGACGGCCGGCGAGTCCGCCACGCGGACGGCGAGCCGGGCGGTCTCGTCCGCGAAGGCCTGCGGGCCGCAGTCGATGGTGCGGTCGACGAGCCCGAGCCGCCGGGCGGATTCGGCGCTGATCGGCAGGGCGTCGGCGGTCAGGCGCTCCGCGACGCCGGTCCCGGTCCGGCGCGGCAGCGTGTACGTCCAGTACTCGGATCCGTACAGGCCCATCAGCCGGTAGTGCGGGTTGAGCACGACGCCGGTGCGGCACCAGACCTCGTCGGCGGCGAGGGCGAGCATGGCTCCGCCGGCGGCGGCGTTGCCGCCGAGCGCGGCCACGACGAACCGGTCGGTGGTGGTCAGCACGGCCTCCACCAGGTCGTCCATGGCGTTGATGTTGGCCCAGGACTCCTCGGCCGGATCGGCGGACGCCTCGATGACGCCCAGGTGGATGCCGTTGGAGAAGAAGTCGCGGCCGCCGCCGAGGACGAGGAGGGAGACGGGGCGGGTGCAGGCCTCCCGGTACGCCGCGAGCAGGCGCCGGCAGTGGTCGGTGCTCATCGCGCCGCCGGGGAAGGAGAACGTGAGGAAGCCGGCGCCGCCGCGCTCCCGGTAGATGATGTCGGACCAGGTGCGCGGGCCCTCGCCGGCGCCGGCGTCATACGGCGGAGCGGGCAGCTCGGGAAGCGGCGGCAGCCGGTCGCCGAGGGCCAGGGTGGCGGGGAGTTTGACGGGGGCCGGTTCGCCCGGAGTGCGCCGGGCCCGCAGCTCGGGGATCCAGACGGCCCCGTCGGTGGTCGCCCGGCAGATGGCGCCGGCCCGGGTGGCGAGCAGTTCGCCGGGGCGTCCGCGCAGTGCGTCCTCGGGGTGGCCGCCGTGCAGGAACCACGGGGCGCCGAGCAGTTCGTCCAGTACGCCGGGCTGTGAGTCGGCGGCGCGCAGCGCGCGGACGACGCGCTCGGTGGAGTCGTGTTCCCAGTCGATCCGGCGCAGTTCCTGGCGCAGGTAGGGGCGGGGGCGCCCGGTTCGCTGCTGCTGGGGCGCGTAGGGGCCCGAGGCGAAGCGGTCGACGGCCGTCAGCACCGCCGACAGGGCGGCGTCGGCGATCTCGCCGCGGTAGGCGTCGCTCTTTGCGACGGGCGGCAGCGGGCAGTCGGCGGTGGCCCAGACGTCGCCCGCGTCCATCTCCTCGCCGGCCTGGAGGACGGTGACGCCCCAGCGGGTCGCGTTCTCGGTGAGGGCCCAGTCGAGCGAGGAGGGGCCGCGGTCGCCGACCGGCCCGGGGTGGACGATCAGGCAGGTGTGGGCGGAGTACACCTCACGGGGGATGGCCGTCTTCAGCATCGGGGCGAGGACGAGGTCCGGCCGGTGGCGCTCCACGGCTTCGGTGAGGGACGTGCCGGGCAGGACGAGCTCGACCGCCACGCTGTGGCCGCGGTCCCTGAGTTCCGCGTGGACACGCTGAGTGAGACTGTTGAACGCGCCGGCGGCGAGCAGGATGTGCACGTGATCTCCCAAGCGTCCGGCCCCCGGCGAGCTGGGGCCTGAACAGGTACGGCCGCTGGAGATCGTCGATCACGGGCGTCCGCGGGCCCGTGCGACCTACGGGGCTGTCACTCGGAAGGGACCGCCCGGGGCCGCCACCTGGTGGACAGGTGACGGCCGCCGGGCCGGTGCGGTCAGCAGCCCGGGGCGCCCGTACCGCCGCG
This sequence comes from Actinobacteria bacterium OV450, assembly GCA_001298555.1. Lineage (GTDB taxonomy): Bacteria > Actinomycetota > Actinomycetes > Streptomycetales > Streptomycetaceae > Streptomyces. Next base: position 32,697 of record LJCW01000142.1, on the reverse strand, counting down.
CTGCGGCAGGCTGAGGTTGGGGGCGGAGCTGGGCCAGGTGAGGGTGACCGTCTTCGTGGTCCCGTCCGGGCCCAGCTGGACGATCGGGGTGGGCTTGCCGACCGGGTTGCCGTCGGCGCCGAACGAGAGCCAGCCGCTCGCCCCCGGCAGCATCTGCGCGCAGTAGAACTGGTGGAGGATGCCGGTCTCCAGGCCCGGGTTCTTCAGACCCGCCTCGTCGTGCCGGGCCGCGCTGATCGCGGCGACGGTGGCGTCGTGCGTGAGCATCGCCTGCCCGGTGGCGAGGGCGGCGGCGTCGAAGGACAGGGGCTGCGCGCCGGACCGGGTGGTGGCCAGGGGCTGCTTCGTGCACGGGTCGGGCCGCCCGGTGAACGCCGACCAGAACTGGTCGTAGTTGCGCTTCGCGTCCGATCCGGGGCATTCGGTCCCCCACTCGTCCGGACTGGCCAGGGCCGTGTACGCCACCGTGACCCGGCCGGAGGCGACCCCCTTGAGGACCGCGTCGTCTCGGATGGCCTCGGACGCGTCGTCCCCGACCAGGATGCGCAGCTGCGCGGTGCCGCAGGGCGTGCCCTGCACCCAGTTCTGCACGAACGCTCCGAGATCGCGGCCCCGGCCGGCGAAGTACACGACGGACGGTGCGGCCTGGCAGAGGTTGGCGTGCATCAGGTTGAACTGCTGGATCAGGTAGTCCTGGCGGCCGGCGCCGCTGGGCAGGCTGCTGGGTGAGGTGTACGGGAGCACCGTCACCGTGCGGTCCGGGGCCTGGAAGCGGGTCTTGGCCTCCGCCGCCAGCGTGGCCGTGTAGTCGTCGTCGGCGACGCTGTCCGCCACCACCGCGAGCGAGGTCACGGCCGGGTTCAGTCCCGTGACGTACTGGTTGGCCGCGATGACGGAGTCGGAGTTGGTGGACGAGACGCGGAACATGTCGGGGATCGTCCGCTTGCCCGCCGGGTCGGCGGGGTCCAGGTTCATGGAGTTGCCGGTGACCGTCGACCCGATGACGGGGATGTGCAGCTGGGCGGATATGGCCGCGGCGGCCTGCCGGGTCTGCTCGGTGCTCTGGCCGAGGCCCACGACCGCCGAGATGTGCTCGGCCTCCGCGTGCCTGCGCACGGCGGCGACCGCCTGCTGCCAGGACGCGTACTGGCTGCCCATGTTGGCCAGGTACAGCTTGACGCCGGGTGTGCTGCCGTACGCCGCCGTGTTGTTGGCGCGCCACACGGCGGCCATGGCGCCCTCGATGTTGGGGTAGAGCGACTCGTAGGTCAGCGTGTCCACGTCTTCGACGGGCGAGAGGTTCAGCATCAGCACCACGCTGGTGGAGTTCCCCTTCACGGCCGCGTTGGCGGTGCGGATCGCGTCCTCCAGTTCGTGCATGTGCTCCGGTTCGCCCTTGGTGAAGGGTGTGCTGTCGAGGTTCACTCCGACGCAGGCGAGCGGTTTGCCCGCGGCGGTCAGGCCGGCCCCGCACGACAGGGCGGGCGGGAACAGCACCCGGTAGCCCCAGGTGCCGCCGAAGACGGCACCGGCCAGGAGGACGAGGGCGGCGGTCAGCGAGAGCACCGGGTGGCGGCGCAGCCGGCCGAGTCGGGGGTTGCGTACACCTGCGGGCATGAGGACTCCTTGCGGTGCGCCGGGCCACGCGGAGGCGTGGCCCGGTGGGGTCAGGCGAACAGCGCGCCCGCCTGCTGGAGGGCGCTGACGTCGAGCAGGCGGGAGTTGTGCGCGAGCCGTTCGAAGCCCTCTTCGATCTGGGCGTCCCAGCGCCGGCTGCGCTCGGTGAGCGGGTCGTTGTACAGCCACAGCAGGGCCAGCAGCTTGGCCGTGGCGACCGCCACGACGTCCCGGCCGGTCTGCTCGATCCCGGAGAGGAGGACCGCGTACGCCTGCTGCGCGGACTGTTCGTGGACCGGGCGGCACGGCGCCGAGGCCAGGTAGTCGAGGAGGCGCACCCAGGCCCGGTGGTCGCGGTCGAAGCGGTCCGACAGTGCCTCGGCCACCGGGGCGAACTCTCCCAGGGCCAGGGCGTAGAAGAGCTGTTGTTCCTCGCGGGCCACCCCGCCCGAACCGTTGTGGGTGGCGGCCAGGGCCGCAAGGGCCCGGCCCTGGCGGGTGAAGACCTCGTGCCACGGATCGGCGGGCCGTTCCCCTTCCGGGCCGGCGGCGTCCGCGGGCCCGGCGGCGGAGAGGGCGGTGAGCGCGCAACGGCTCAGCCAGGGGTGGAGCACCGCGGGTCTGTCGGCGTCGCCCCAGCCGACCTCGCGGATCCGCGAGGGGCGGTGGAAGAAGGTGCTGACCCACAGGTTGCGGCGTAACAGTTCGAGGCTGCGCGGCAGGTCCGCCGTCTCCAGCGGTACCCGGGGGTCGTCGGCGGTGCGCATGTCCGCCAGGTAGGCGGCCGCCAGGACGACGGGCGGCGGGACGGCCTCGGCCGGTGCGGGCGCGGCGAGCCCTTCGGGAAGGCAGGTCTCCAGGGCGCGCGCCCACAGCGGTCTGCCGCTCGCATCGACCGCGGCCGTCAGGGGTCTGTCCCGTACGGCGGTCCCGGCGTCCGGCGGCGCGCTCGCACGCTGCTCCTGGAGGGCGAGGACGGCGCCCCAGTGGCCGCCGGTGAGGGCGTGGACGACGGACGCCGCGACGGGCGCGGCCAGGGAGGCGGAGTCGTCGGTGACGTCCGAGACCTGTTCCTCCGACATCGGGTCGAGCCACACCGGGTACCAGTAGTGCGCCGCCGAGGCGGGATCCGGTCCGGCGCCCGTCTCGTCTTGCCGGGCCCAGTGCGCACGGGTGGCCCGGGTGAGGAGGGGGACGCGGCGCTGCGGGGTGTCCGGCAGCGGTGTGGTGCGCCAGGGCTCGCACCAGCGGGTGGTCCACTCCGGCTGCCACTGGTCGCAGGCGGCGAGGACGACCAGCGGGTCGGCGGCGCCGCCGGAGCCCGGTTCGTTCTGCTCGTTGCGCATGCGGGCGGCGACGAGCGCGGCGAGGAAGCGCCGGCCGGCGGGGGTCTGTGCCCCGTCCACGAGGAGGACCCACGCGTGGTCGTGCCGGGCGGCCCGGCCCGCGTACTGCGGCGGCAGCTCGCAGGAGCACGCCGAGCGCAGCGCCGGATGGTGGTCCGCCTGGTCCTTGGCATCGGCGAGGAAGGCGGCCAGCAGGGGGCCGACCGCGGCCGACCGCGATGCGGAACTCAGTCTGATCAGCGCGTCCAGGGAACCGGCGGCCTCGGCCTCCGGGATGCCGACGTGCCAGCGCAGCGCGTCGCGCAGGCCCCAGCGGGCGGTGCTCTGGAGCAGCGATCCGATCACCGGCCGGGCCCGCTCCCGTACGGCGGTGACCACTTCCCGCGCCTGCCCCTGCACCAGCGGGCTGAGCGCGCCGGTCGCCACGACGTCCATCGTGGCGTCCACCGCCTCTTCGAGCCGGGTGGCGAACCTGCCCCGGCGGGTGCCCCGCGTGTACTGCTGGATGAGCCCTCTGATCTGGTCCGTGGCGCGGGCCCGGTCCGGCTCCAGGTTCTCGTTGAGGGCGAGCAGTCCGAGGGCGAAGCGGTGGAAGACGGGGCTGCGGCGCAGCGTGTCCCAGCCGCGCATCATCTGGAAGGCCACGAGCGCCGCGGCGGACACCGGGTCGAGCGGGTTCTCGTGGAAGTCGAGGTGGGCGTGGACCACCGTGGAACCGCATCCCCGGGACAGGGAGCGGAGCATGCTCGTCTTGCCCGACTGGCGGGGGCCGAGCAGCGCCACGACGGGCTGCCGCTGGTCCGGGTACCGCCAGATCATGTGCCGTAGAAAAGCGTCGGTCCCCTCCGCATGGCCGAGCTCCGCCGTTGCGCTCACCATTCCCCCGCCCCCCAACCGAAAGTGCGACGCACGCGCCGACGACACGGAAGGTAACACCGCGGGGACGCGCCGCAACGGGGAATGCGGTGGAAGGCCTCCCGCAATTCCGGGACCGGATCTTGGAGCGGATATTCTGCATCCGCGCTGGCGAGCCGCCAGATCGCCTGGAAGCAGGCGCAACACCCGATGTGCCGGGCCGCACCGCGCACGGCAGGAGACGGAGTCCCGATGGACGTGCAGCACTTCGAACGGATCACCGCATTCATCGAGGCGCGGCTGACCCCGCTGTTCGACGAGGCCACCGGCAGCGAGCGCGGTTTCGCGATGGACGACACCTCCCGTGCGCTGCGCGCGCTGCGCAACGCGGTCCTGGAGGCCTCGGCGGTCAAGGGCCTCATCGATAAGCGGGCGACGGCCGAGCCCGCGCTGCGCCGGGTCATCGACCAGTCGGTGGAGCACCACTGGGACGTGCTGCGCGGGATCGCCCGCCAGTGGGAGGACCACGGCGACTTCGTGCGCGAGTTCAAGCGCCACGCCTGGGAGCTCGACGCGGCGTTCGCCGCTCCGGCGGCGACGGAGGGCTGAGCTCCCGGGTGCCGCCCGCCCCCGGCCGGGCGGCACGGCGCTCCGGTCGGCCGACCCGGAGCGACAATGGGTGTGGACACCCACTGCCGCGCCGGCAGGAGACGAAGATGAACGGCTCGCTGAACGGCTCGCTCCCCATCGGACGTGTGGTCGGCGTGCCGCTTCGCATGCACTGGAGCGTTCCGCTGCTGGTGGTGCTGTTCGCGTACGGGCTCGGCCGCCAGACCCTCCCCGTGTGGACACCGGGGCGCTCGAACGCGGTGTACACCGTGGCCAGCGTCGTGGGGGCGCTGCTCCTCACGGGCAGCCTGCTCCTGCACGAGGCGGCGCACGCCGCGACGGCCCGCCGCAGGAAGATCTCCGTCGAGGACGTCACCTTGTGGGCGATGGGCGGCGTGACCAGGATGGGCCGGCCGCAGACCGCGGGGGCGGCCTTCGCGGTGGCGGTGAGCGGACCGTTCACGAGCCTGGTGATCGGCGGAGCCGCCCTCGGCGCGGGGATCGCCCTGCACGCACTGTCCGGCTGGGCGGTGCCGGCCGCCGTGCTGGTCTGGCTCGGCTGGGCGAACCTCTTCCTCGCCGTCTTCAACCTGCTGCCCGCCGCCCCGCTCGACGGCGGCCGGGTGCTCCAGGCACTGCTGTGGTGGCGTACGGGCGACCGGGAGCGGGCGGAGCGGGCCGCCTCGCGCAGCGGGCAGGTCATGGGCGTGCTGCTGATGGCGGCCGGCTGGGTCTCGTTCCTGCGCGGGACGTCGAGCGGGCTGTGGCTGGTCTTCCTCGGGCTGTTCGTCACGTTCGTCGCGGGCGCGGAGCGTCAGCAGGCGGTGCTGCGCACGGCCCTGCGGGGCCTGCGCGTGGCCGATGCCATGTCCAGTCCGGTGGCGACCGGTGCCGACTGGCTGAGCGTGCGGCGGTTCATCGACGAGGTGGCCGTGGAATCCCGGCATTCCGCGCTGCCGCTGCTGGATTTCGACGGCCGTCCCAGCGGTGTGGTGCACGTGAGCGGGCTGGCGCCGATCCCACGGGCTCAGCGGGAGGAACTGCGCGTGCGCGAGGTGGCGACCCCGCTGGAGCGGTGCGCGGTCGCGGCACCGGGCGATCCGCTGGAGGAGGCCCTGGGCGGGCTGCGCCCGGGGACCGGACTGCCGCTGCTGGTCGTGGACGGGGGCCTGCTGGTGGGGATCGTGACCGCGAAGGACGTCCGCCGGCTCATGCAGCGGCGGGCGCTGGGCGGTGGCGGCGCGGGCGGGGAGCCGGGATGAGTTCCGCGGGCGGGCACCCGCGGGTGCGCGGCGCGAGAATGGGGGTGCGATGACGTACGTAGCCGTGAGCGCCCTGAGCCACGCCGGGCTGGTGCGCGACCACAACGAGGACAGCCTCGTCGTCGGGCCGTGGACGCTGTGCGCCGGGGTGACCCGCAATCCGCAGACGTTCGTGTTCCCACTCGGTTCGCCGCTGGTCGTCGCGGTCGCGGACGGGATCGGCGGACAGCCGGCCGGCGAGGTGGCCAGTGCGCTGGTCGTGCGCCAACTCGCCATGCTCGGACCGTCCTTGGACACCGTGGGCGCGGTCCGTGAGGCGCTCGGCCTGTGCAACCACGCGGTGTACGCGGCCGCCGGCAGCGATCCGGAGCTGGCAGGCATGGGGACCACCGTGGCGGGTGCCGTCGTCCTGGAGGACTCGCTGATCTCGTTCAACGTCGGCGACAGCCGGGTGCTGGACGCCACGGGGCAGGAGCTGCGGCAGGTGAGCGTGGACGACAATCCGCCGCTGGAACCGGGGCAGCGCACCACGTCCCTGCTGACCCAGGCGCTCGGCGGGGCCCGCCACCGCACCGGGGTCACGCCCCACGTCGCGGAGGAGCCCCTGCGCGCCGGGGCCCGCTATCTGGTGTGCTCGGACGGGCTGACCGACCCGGTGCCGCCCGAGGAGGTCCAGGAGCTGCTGCGGGTCCACGACGACGGCAAGGCGGCGTTCGAGCTGTGGAGGGCCGCCATCGACGCCGGCGGCCCCGACAACATCACCCTCGCACTGCTCAGGCTGGGCGACTAGGGCCTGTCGTCACACTCCCGTCGTCGCCCGGAGGGCGGCCCCGCGGCGTCTGGTGCGGCCCTGGCTGTGTTACCTAGCCCGTCTCTTCGGGGGGTCGCGCGGTCAGGACTGGGGGCGGCGGCGGGGCTTGCCGGGCTTGCCGCCCTTGGCGCCGCCCTTCGTGCCCTTGGCGCCCTTGGCGCCGCCGGAGCCGCCGCGGGGGTTCTTGCCCGCCGTCTTCCCTGCGGGCTTGCGCCCCGCGCCGGCCGCGTCGGGACGCTTGCGCTGCTTGGGCTGCGGCGGGGTCTGTGCGCGGCCGCGCGTGCTGTTGACGGTCCGGCCGCGCACGATCCCGATGAACTCCTCGACCAGGTCGGTGGGTTCACCGTCGGGGAAGGACAGCGCCACCCGCGACCCCGGGGCGTCCGTCACGGTCCGGTAGGTGAGGTCCTTGCGGTGGTGCAGGCGGGCGAGGGACTGCGGGACGACGAGGACGCCGATCCCCGCCGCCACGAGCTCGATCGCGTCCGCCGTCGTGGCGGGGCGTTCCAGCGCGGGCCGGCCGGGCAGGCTCTCCCAGTCCAGGGTGTCGTCGAGGGGGTGCAGCACGATCTCGTCGGCCAGGTCCCCGGTGGACACCTCCTCCACGGCGGCCACCAGGTGGTCCTTGGGGACCACGACGACGGTGGTCTCGGTGTACAGCGGGATCGCGGCCAGGCCCGTCCGGTCGATCGGCAGCCGTACGAACCCGGCGTCGGCACCGCTTCCCCTCAGGAGGTCGGGGGCCTCGGCGGCGGACACCTGGAGCAGGGTCAGCGGGACGCCGGGCAGGCGCTCGTTCCAGATCCGCACCCACTTGCCAGGGGTCACTCCGGGGACGTACGCGAGCCGGAACGAGGGGGCCGTCGCAGCCGGGGAGGCCGCGGCGGCGGATGCCGCAGGAGTTGCCGGGGGAGTTGCCGAAGGAGATGCTTCCGAGCCTGTCACCCGGCCAGATTACCGGCCGTGGTCAGAAGTAGCGCACACGCTCGATACCCTTGACCCATGACGTCGCACAAGACCACCCAGACCATGAAGCCCGCCACCGCGGCGAAGAAGCTGGGTGTGTACCTCGAAGCCACCCCCGCTGAGTTCCAGGAGGGCGTGGTGACCCGCAGCGAGCTGAACGCGCTGCAGGCCGAGCCGCCCCAGTGGCTGCAGGAACTGCGACGCAACGGCCCCCACCCCCGTCCGGTGGTCGCCTCCAAGCTCGGCGTCTCGATCGCGGGTCTCGCCCGCGGCGGGGTCACCGAGGCCCTCACCACCGAGCAGATCGACGCGCTGAAGCAGGAGAACCCGGAGTGGCTCCAGAAGGAGCGCGCCACCCAGGCCGAGGTCCGCAAGGAAGCGGTCCGCATCAAGGAGAAGCACGCGGAGCGCGCGGAGCGCCTCCAGCAGTCGGATTCCTGACCGCCGTGCGCCGTGCGGCGCGGCGAGCGCCGCAGGCGCCCTGAAATGCCCCGTGCCGGGCCATTCGGGTAAAGATCACCGGAATGCGGACGGCGCGCCGTGGGCAGAGCTGCGGGGTGATCTCGCGACTCCTCGCCACGTTCCGGCGCACCAGCACACTCGTCTTCTCGGCCGACTTCGGCTCGACGTCCCGGTGGGTCGCCGGGCGCTCCTGGGCCTATCCCGACGGCGGTCCGGTCAATCCGGGCGACAGCAAACTCGATCATCTCGTCGACGATCCCGCCTACAGCCGCAGCGGGACCTTCCGTGCCACCCGGCGGCCCGACGGCAACTGGAACACCGGACTGCTGACCACCGAGGGCAGTGAGGAAGGCTTCCTGCTGCGCGCGGAGGACGTGCTGGAGGCCCGGGTCAGACTGCCCGAGGCGGTCGGTGCCTGGCCCGCGATCTGGACCTGGCGGGACGGCGGCCAGGAGGTCGACGTCTTCGAGTACCACCCCGACAACCCGGACCTGCTGGAACTGTCCAACCACGTCCGCGGCGGGAGCTCCCACTACTACCGCGACGCCGCCGTGCAGCCCGGCGCCTGGGTCGACCTCAGGGTCAAGTTCGGCGCGAAATCGGTCGTCTGGTGGGTCAACGGCAACCGCGTCTTCGCCGACCGCAGCGGGGTGGGCCGGCGCTGGCGGGCGTACATCATCGTGAACCTCTCGGTGAGCGCCGGCCGCTACCATCCGGCGCCGCCTCCGGAAGTGACGGAGATGTCGTACGAGGTCTCGGACCTGCGCGTGTACCGGTCCTAACCGTGTCCCACCGCCGCGGCCAGGCGTTCCTCCAGCCTGCGGAAGCCCCGTTCGCCCACGGCTCGCCAGAGCACCCGGGGCGGCAGCGGCAGGTGGGCCATGATCAGGATCTGCTCCCCGGGGTCCGTGTCCTTGAGGATCATCCCGAGGACGGTGAACTGCCTGCTCCTGGGCACGGCGGCGACGGCCGCGGCACCGATCTCGTCCCACTCCGCCTGTGACACCACCCCCGGGGCCAGCGGCAGTGCCTCGCGCTCCTCCTCGTCGAAGTGCTCCTCGACGGCCCGGGCCACCTCCTCCAGGGCGGCGGCCAGCTCCTCCCCCCGGGCGCTGCCCGCACCGCCGGCCCACGGCCCGAGCAGGGCTCCCGCCCGGGCGAGGCGGGCCGACAGCTCGGCGTGCTGCCCCTGCATCCGCTTCCACAACTCGGCGTGCCCGGGGATGCGTTCGGCCAGCTTGGGCCACAGCAGCCGGTCCTCGCCCGCATGGTGGTGGTGCAGGGTGTCCAGCAGCAGCGCCAGCCGGTCGGCGACCAGCCTGATCTGGGCGCGGCTGCCGTGACGCACCCCGCGCCCCCGGCCCGCCGCCTCCCGGAACTCGCGGCGGAACATCCGGTGGACCACCACCATGTCGTGCGTGGTGATGGGTTTTCCCTGGTTCTGCATCGGTATCGACATCGACCATGGCCCCCGTCCTGGTGGGTGTACCGGCCCTCCAGCGTGGCGGGCGGGCGGGCGTCTCGCCAGGGGCGCACGACGGCGCTCCAGCGCCCCCGGGGAGCCCGGTTTACGCCAGGGTGCGCACGGCCTGGTCGCGGAGGTCGTAGCGGGCGGCGACGACGGCCAGCCGGCCGGTGGCCACGCGCCGCGCGATGTCGGGTTCGGCGGCCAGCCGGTCGCGGGTGCGCCGGGCGTGCGCGTCGATGGTGGCGGCGACCCGGGCGTCGCCGGTCTGTCCGTGATCGATGGCGGGCCGGATCTGGTCGGCGAGGTACTGGATGTGCGCGGGCAGCGGCTCCCCGCTCTCGTCGGCGTGGACGGCGGCGCCGACCGCGCCGCAGGACTGGTGGCCGAGGACCAGCACCAGCGGGATCTCCAGCTCCAGGACCCCGTACGCGATGCTGCCCAGGACGGCTTCGTCCAGCACCTCGCCGGCCGAGCGGACGGTCAGGAGGTCGCCGAGCCCCTGGTCGAAGACGAGCTCCGGGGGGACGCGGGAGTCGACGCAGCCGAGAACGAGCGCGAAGGGGTGCTGGGCCCGGGTCAGCTGGAGCCGTACGGACGGCGATTCGTGCGGGTGCTCCTGCCGGTACGTGCGCCAGCGCCGGTTGCCTGCGGTCAGCCGGCGCAGGGCCTCCTCCGGGGAGCCGGGGCGGCCGGCGGCCTCCGGTGCACCCGGTGCGGGGGCGGGTACGGGCGCGGCGGAGGCCGGGAGGGCGGAGCCGAGGGTGAGGACGGACCCCACGGCCGCCGAGCCGGCCACGGCGGCGCGCAGCAGCCCGCGGCGGCTGGGCGCAGGGGCGCCGGCTGTCTGTATGTTCGAATGCATCGCGGGACCGTAACCCCGCTTCCGTGGCGCACGGCCGGACGCGTGGGGGAATGGCGCGATGTCCGTCGGGATCCGGCCGAAAAGGCGGGACGGACGTCTCAGCCCCTGGACAGCCGGGCCCCGGACGGCGCCGTCGGCGGCCCCGTCCTGGCGGCGGCCGGGTCCGTGCCGGCGCTGACGCTGACGCTGACGCTGACGCTGACCACGTTCGAGGACGTGCCGGGGAACGCCCCGTACTACGCGCGCTGCGGTTTCGCACGTCTCGACGACGGGGCGCCGGCCCGGCCTGAAGGAGATCCGGGACCGCGAGACGGAACACGGCCCGGACCGGTGGCCACGGGTGTGTGTGCGCCGCGTGGTGTGACCGCGGCGCCCGGGGCACCGTGGTGTGACCGCGCGCCCGGGGCACCCCCCGTGGCCTCGTCCCGGGACCGGGTCAGGCGGCCCCGCCCTTGCCGTCGAGGGTCGTGCGGCCGAACTGTTCGTCCAGGACGGACAGCCGGCGCCAGTACTCGTCCTCGTCGATCTCGCCGGTGGCGAACCGGCGGCCCAGGATCGCGATCGGGGAGTTCGGGCCGTACGAACCCCGCGACGCGGCCCACGGTCCGCGCGGGCCGCGGCCGCCCCGTCGGCCGGTGCGGCGCAGGACGGTGACGACGCCGAAGACGACGGCCGCCCAGATCAGCGGGACGAAGAGGATCCACGGGCCGGGCCCGTCGTACGCCAGGGTGTTCATCTCGGTTCAGCTCCTCGGAAGGGACGGACTGTCTTGTCGCCTCCGAGCGTCGCCCCGCGAGGGGGACCCGGTCGTCGTACGGCCGGCGGCACCTCGGCTACCTCCGCGGGAGTAGCGTCAGCCGAGCCAGCCGGGCCGGACCAGCCCCGACTCGTAGGCGCGTACCACCAGCTGGGCCCGGTCGCGGGCGCCGAGCTTGATCATCGTCCGGCTGACGTGCGTCTTCGCGGTCAGCGGGCTCACCACGAGCCGGCGGGCGATCTCCTCGTTGGACAGGCCCATGCCGACCAGGGTCATCACCTCGCGTTCCCGCCCGGTCAGCCGCTCCAGCTCCGCCGCCGCCTCCGGGGCCTTCGACCGGGCCGCGAACTCGGCGATCAGGCGGCGCGTCACCCCGGGTGAGAGCAGTGCATCTCCGGCGACCACCGACCTTACGGCGCGCAGCAGTTCCTCCGGCTCGGTGTCCTTGACCAGGAACCCGGAGGCGCCGGAGCGGATCGCCTCGAAGACGTACTCGTCGAGCTCGAAGGTGGTCAGCATGACCACCTTGACCGCGGCCAGTCCGGGGTCCCCGGTGATGGTGCGGGTCGCGGCCAGGCCGTCGAGCTCCGGCATCCGGATGTCCATCAGGGCGACGTCCGGGCGCAGTGCGCGGGCCCGCCGCACGGCCTCGGCCCCGTCGGCGGCCTCGCCCGCCACCTCGATGTCCGGCTGCGCGTCCAGCAGCGCGCGGAACCCGGCCCGGACCAGCGCCTGGTCGTCGGCGAGCAGTACCCGGATCAACGGTCCTCCCCTGGTGTGGTGTCGCCCAGCGGGAGCCGGGCCAGCACCCGGAAGCCGCCGTCCGGCCGGGGTCCGGCCTCGACGGTGCCGCCCTGCGCGACGGCCCGTTCGCGCATCCCGACGAGGCCGGTGCCGCTGCCGCCCGCATCGCCGCCGGTCGCGGGCCCGTCGTCGTCGACGCGCAGTTCCAGGGCGCCGGGCGGGCGGGCGATGCGGATCCGGGCGGTGCGGGAGCCCGAGTGGCGCACCACGTTGGTGAGCGCCTCCTGGAGGATGCGGAACGCGGCGAGGCCCGTGCCCGGTGGCAGCCCCCGGGCGGCGGCCTCCCCTTCCACGGAGACGGTGAGCCCGGCCGCGGCGGCCTGGGCGACCAGTTCGGGCAGCCGGTCGAGTCCGGGTGCGGGGCTGCGGGGCGCCTCGCCGGGGGCGCGCAGGGTGTCCAGGACCTGGCGGACCTCGCCGAGCGCCTCCTTGCTGGCCGCCTTGATGGTGGTCAGCGCCGTACGGGCCTGTTCGGGGTCCGTGTCGAGCAGGGCCAGGCCGACGCCCGCCTGCACGTTGATCACGGAGATGCTGTGGGCCAGTACGTCGTGCAGCTCGCGGGCGATCCGCAGCCGCTCCTCGTCGACCCGGCGCCGCTCGGCCGCCTTCCGCTCGACCCGGTCCCGGGCCCACTGCTCCCGGCGTACGCGGACCAGTTCGGACGCGGCGAGCACGGCGATGACCCATGCGGTGACGCCGCCCTCCGTCCCCCACGGCGCGGGTCCGTCGCCGGGCGGCGGGAGCCAGCGGTACAGCCAGTGGCCGATGAGGAGGTGGCCGGCCCACAGGGCGCCCACGGCGCTCCAGGCGGCCCGCCGGTGTCCGGTGACGACGGCGGCGAGGCAGGCCAGGGCGACGCTCAGGAAGACGGGGCCGTACGGGTATCCGCAGGCGAGGTAGACCAGCGTGACCGCGCAGACGCCGTACACGACGGGCACCGGGTGGCGGTGGCGCAGGAGCAGCAGGGCCGGGCCGAGGAGCAGCAGGAGCCGGCCGAGCGCGCCGAGGGGCTCCCGGCCCGGCTGGAGCTGGTGCACCCAACCGCCGGAGGCCTGTGCGAGCACGGCCACGAGGAGCGAGGAGCGCCACGGAAGCCGCTCGTCGCCCGTGTGCTCCGCCCAGTACGCGCGCCGCCACTGCCCCATGCGGCCACGCTAGACGCCCGCCGCCCCCGTCGTCGTCCCCCGCACGGGCCGGTCCCGCGTACTCCCGGAGGAGTACGCGCGCGGTGCGCGGTTCACGGTGTGCGCAGTGCGTCCACGGCGATGCGGGCGGTGGTGCCGATGACCGCGTCGGCGGCGGGGAGGGTGGCTGCGGGGTTGGCGGCGCGGGTGAAGACGGCGACGGCGTAGCGTCCGCCGTCGGGGTACTCGATGACGCCGACCTCGTTGCGCACGGTCGGCAGGCTGCCGGTCTTGCCGGCCACGTGGACGTCGTCGAAGGGGAATCCGGAGGCCATCCGGTGGGGCCACACCTGGAGTCCGAGCAGCCGGCGGATCGCGGCGCCGTGTTCGGGGGTGCAGGCCTCGTCGCGCCAGAGGGCCGCCAGGAGGCGGGTCATGTCCCGGGGTGTGCTGCGGTTGCTGCGGGCCGGGTCGAGGGCGCGCAGCCGGGCGATGACGTGCGGATCGGCGAGGGCCTGCGCCCCGGCGGGGCCGGCGTCCTCCCGGATGCCGGCGAACAGCGAGCGGAAGGTGTGGACGGCGCGGGTGCGGGTGAGCCCCAGCCGGGCGGTGGCCTCGTTGACGCCGTCGAGCCCCGTGCGGGCGAGGAGCAGGTCGGCGGCGGCGTTGTCGCTGACGGCCGTCATCAGGTACGCGGCGTCGCGCAGGGACATGCGTACGGGATCCAGCATCGCGGCCAGTCCGGTGGGGCCGGCGGTGCGGTCGGGGGGCGGGACCTCGACCTGTTCGGTGAGGTCCAGGCGGCCGGCCTCGGCCTGCTGGTGGAGGGCGACGAGCAGGCAGAGCTTGTGCACGCTGGCGGTGACGACCGGGTGGTCTGCGCCGGCGTCGATCTGTGCACCGGAGTCGATGTCGACGGCGTGGAGCCGGCCGGTGACGCCGGCTTCGGCGAAGGCCGCGCCGATGCGGTGGACGGTGCGGTTCACAGCCAGTACTCCGCTGCCGGGCGCAGGTGCAGGGGCCGCGCGGGTACGTCGGCCGGCGCCGCCGGGGTCGTTCCCAGGGCGCGCGTGGCGGCTTCGGCGAAGGCCCCGACGGCGGCGTCGCCCCGGCCCTGCGGCCAGGCGACGCTGTGGCGCCAGGCCAGCGGGGCGCCGGCGAGGGGCCGCCAGACGATGTCGGCGTGCGGGCCCGGGACGTCGGCGGACGCGCTGTCCCGCGGGGCGAAGGCGACCGCGTTCGCGGAGAGGACGAGGCCGCGGACGAAGCCGGGGCCGCGGCCCTGGCGGACGGCGGCCGGGGTGTAGCCGCCCCGGGCGCAGGTGTTCAGCACGTCGTCGTGCAGGGCGGGCGCCTCGGCCCGCGGGAAGAGGACCAGGCCGTATCCGGTGAGGGCGGCGAGCGGCACCTCGTCCAGCGCGGCGGCGGGGGCCTCTCGGGGCAGCAGAACGCCGAGTTCGCTGCGCAGGACCGGGCCGAGCTCCAGCCCGGCGAGGTCGCAGCGGTGCCGCACGAGCCCGGCGTCCAGTTCGCGGGAGGCGAACCGGGCCAGCTGCTCGGCGGTCGACAGCTCGTGCAGCTCCAGCTGCACGCCCGGGTGGTGCCGGCGGAAGGCGGCCAGGATCGCGGCGATGGTCTCGCCGGCCGTGTCGGGCGGCAGGGCGGCGCGCAGGAGCCCGCTCTCGCCGTCGCGGATGCGGCGGGCGGTGGCCGCGAGGGCCTCGGCGCGGGCGAGCAGCCGTCGGGCGTCGTCCAGCAGCATCGTGCCCGCCGCGGTGATCGACACCTGGCGGCTGGTGCGATCGAAGAGGCGGACGCCGAGCTCTCGCTCCAGGCGCCGGATGCGCTGGGACAGGGGTGGCTGGGCCATGCCGAGCAGCTCGGCGGCGCGGCCGAAATGTCTTTCTTCTGCAACGGCGACGAAGCACTGCAGATGCCGGATCAGGTCCACGGCCAGCAACGATATCGGAACTTGATCGATCCCAGATCCATACAGATCTTGGACGGCGGCGGGATGGCGGTGCTGTGCTCACCCCATGACCTCCCCTTCCCCCTTCCCCCGTTCCCCCGTCTCCCGGCGCGCCCCGTACCGCGCCGCCCTGGCCCTCGCCCTCGCCCTGACCGCCGGGCTCACCGGCTGCGCCGCGAAACCGCAGCCGCCCACGGCTCCCGGGCCGGCGGCGGGCCGGAGCGCCTCCCCCGCCGGGGTCGACAGCCGGGAGCGGCTGACCGTGGACGGCGGCACCCGGGAGTACCTGATGCACCGTCCGGCCGCGGACGGCGGCGGGCCGCGGCCGCTGCTCGTCGCCTTCCACGGGCGCGGCGCCGACGCCGGGCACCTGCGCAGGCAGAGCGGCCTGGACCGGGCCGCCGAGGCCCGCGGCATGCTCCTCGTGTACCCCGAGGCAGTGGGAAAGGCCTGGGGCGCGGGCACCGCGCCCAGCGCGCAGCGGCCGGACCCGGACGCCGACGTCCGGTTCACCGGGGCGCTGGTGGCCGAGTTGGTGCGCTCCGGCCGGGCGGATCCCCACCGGGTGTACGTGGCCGGGTTCTCCAACGGCGGCTCGATGGCCCTGCGGATGGCCGCCCAGCGTCCGGACCTGGTCGCGGGTGCGGTCTCGGTCTCAGGTGAACTCCCCACCGGGGCGGCCGCCGTGAAGCCGTCGGGGGCGGTGCCCGTCCTGATCGTCTACGGGGCCGAGGACCCCGTACGCCCGGCGGCCGGGCTGCCGAGTCCGGGTCCGGCCGCTCCCGGGGAGGAGCCCGTCACCGCGACGATGTCCGCGCGGGCGAGCGCGGAGGCGTTCGCCGCCGCGGGGGGCGCCGGAGCCCCGGTCGAGGAGGCCGAGCGCGGCTACGACTGCGTCACCTGGCCGCCGGGGCCCGCGGGGGCGACCGTACGGCTGCTGCTGATGCAGGGGGCGGGGCACACCTGGCCGGGTTCGACGATGCCGCCGCCCGCGGGGTTCGGATCCGTGAGCACCGCGCTGGACGCGAGCGCCACCCTGCTCGATTTCCTTTCCGCGCAGCGACGTTGAAGCCCCCGCCCGCCGCGGGCGTCCGCGGCGGGCGGGCATGGCGGTGCCCGCCACGGTGGTGGTCCCGAGTGTGGTGGGCGCCGCCATGGGCGCGGCCGGTCGCGCTCCCTACTGTTCAGCCATGACGAGCCAACTTCCTTTCCTGCGGGAGCGCGTCGCGCTGGTGACCGGCGGCGGCAGCGGCATCGGGCGGGCCTGTGCCATCGCCCTGGCCGAGGCGGGCGCGAGCGTGCACGTGATCGACATCGACGAGGAGTCGGCCGAGGCCGTCGCGGGGCTGGTCGGCGGGCGGGCACACGTGGCCGACCTCGCGGACCCCGCCGCGATCGAGCGGCTGCCGAGGGCCGTGGACATCCTGGTCAACAGCGCCGGCCTGCAACACGTCGCCCCGCTCACCGAGTTCCCGCCCGAGCGCTTCGCGCTGATCCAGCAGGTGATGGTGACCGCGCCGTTCCTGCTGCTGCGGCACGTGCTTGCGCACATGTACGCCGGCGGCTGGGGCCGCGTGGTCAACATCTCCAGTGCCCACGGGCTGCGCGCCAGTGCCTACAAGTCCGCCTACGTCGCCGCCAAGCACGGGCTGGAGGGGCTGAGCAAGGTCACCGCCGTCGAGGGCGCCCCGTACGGGGTGACCAGCAACTGCATCAGCCCCGGCTACGTCCGCACACCGCTCGTCGAGGCCCAGGTCGGGCAGCAGGCCGCCGCACACGGCATCAGCCCCGGCGAGGTGCTGTCGCAGGTGCTGCTCACCCGCTCCGCGATCAAGCGCCTGATCGAGCCGGAGGAGGTCGCGGCGGCCGCCGTATGGCTGTGCGGAGCGCACGCCGGCTACCTCACGGGCACCTCGCTCTCCCTCGATGGTGGCTGGACGGCCACCTGAAATTAACTACCGACCAGTAGACATGGGCTGCGATCTTGCGGATTCTGGCTCCGTACATGCCAAATTTCAGCCACTGAGGAGCGCCCCCACATGCGCAGCACCCGCGCCCGCGTCCGCCTGCTCGCCACCGCGACCGGCACGGCCGCGGCCACCGTCGTCCTGATGCTGGCCCCGTCCGCCTCGGCCCAGGCCGCCCCCGCTCCGGTTCCGGCTCCGGCTCCGGCGGCCGCCCCGGCCGCGGCCACCTCCTCCGCCCCCGGCGGAAACGCGCTCATCCGCGGAGTCGACTACGGCACGTGGAAGCGTGACGTGGCCGCCGTCATGGCCGAGGCGCGCCCGTACGTCGAGCAGCGCATCGCCCAGGCGCCGGCCGGCGAGAAGCCCGCGATCGTGCTGGACATCGACAACTCCTCGCTGGAGACGGACTTCCACTGGTTCTGGACCTTCCCGACCCCCGCGATCTCCGAGGTCCGCGACCTGACCCGGTACGCCAACGACCACGGCGTGGCCATCTTCTTCGTCACCGCCCGTCCCGGGATCATCCAGTCCCTCACCGAGCACAACCTCAAGGCGGTCGGCTACCCCGTCACCGGCCTGTACGTCCGTGACCTGCCCGCCCTCTTCGACGAGGTGAGCGCGTACAAGACGGGCAAGCGCGCGGAGATCGAGTCCCGTGGCTACACGATCATCGCCAACATCGGGAACAACAACAGCGACCTGGTCGGCGGTCACGCGGAGCGCACCTTCAAGCTGCCGGACTACGACGGCAAGCTCTCCTAGCCGGTACGGCGCTGCCGGCCGCCCGCACGCGGGTGGCCGGCAGCGGCGCGCCAGGTCAGCTGGGCCGGATCCCGTCGCAGGTGATGCGCAGGTGCCGCGGGCCGCGCAAGACCGCGTTCTGCCGGTAGGGCGGCGGGTCCTCGATCAGGCGCGGGTTCTCCAGGCGGCGGGCGAGTTCGCTCAGCGCGAGCTGCGCCTCCAGCCGGGCCAGCGGGGCGCCGAAGCAGCTGTGGATGCCGCTGCCGAGGCCCAGGTGCTGGACGTCCTTGCGGTACGGGTCGAACCGGTCCGGGTTCTCGAAGCGGTCCGGGTCCCGGTTGCCCGAGGCCAGGACCAGCCACATCGAGGAGCCCTTGGGGATGGTGACCCCGCGGACCTCGATGTCGACGAGCGGGGTGCGCTGGGGCAGCAGCTGCACCGGCGGCTCGAACCGCAGCAGTTCCTCCACCATGGGCACGGCGAGCCCGGGCGTCTCGCGCAGCTGCCGGAGGATGTCCGGGTTGCGCAGCAGGGTGAGCATCCCGTTCGTGATGAGGTTGACGGTCGTCTCGTGGCCGGCGATGAGCAGCAGGGCGGCGGTGCTGAGCAGTTCCATCGTGCTCATCGTCTCGTCCTGGCCGTGCCCGACGGCCAGTTGGGAGAGCATGTCGTCGCCGGGGTTCTTGCGCCGCTCCTCGATCAGCCCGGCCAGGTACATGCCGAGTTCCATCCGGGCGTCGTGGGTGGTCCTGTCCCGCTCCGCCGGGTCGGAGTCGGGATCCGGGTCCAGGCTCGCGGCCAGGGTGTCGGCCCAGACGTGGAAGCGTGCCTCGTCCTCGCGCGGCACTCCGAGCAGCCGGCAGATCATGGTGACGGGGAACGGGTACGAGAACTGGTCGACCAGGTCGATCTCCCCGGGGTCGCCGAGGTTGTCGATGAGCCCGGTGACGATGCCGCGCAGGTCGTCGCGCATCCCGTCGATGCGGTGCGGGGAGTGCGGCGGCCCGAAGGGGCGGTTGGTCATCCGGCGCAGCCGGTCGTGCTCCGGCGGGTCCAGCTTGAGGAAGCTCGGCGGCAGTGCCGCGGCCCCCTCGTCCTCGCCCTCGGCCAGCGGATCCCCCGCCGTGGCGGCCAGGTTGCGGGCGTCGGAGCTGAGCCGCGGGTCGTGCAGCAGGCTCTGGATGTCGTGGTACGTGCTGATGACGTACGGGCCTTCCCCGTCGTGGAAGACGGGGGTCTTGCGCAGCTCCGCGTACAGCGGGTACGGGTTCGCGCGGTTCGAGTAGTCGAGGATGTCGGTCAGGATGCCTTGCTTCATGCCGGGTCCTCCGGAGGGCGGGCGGGTCAGTGCCCGGCGGGGGTGAAGGTCATCCGCCGGTCGGCCGGCGAATATCCGCTGAGGGTGACGGTCGGGCCGTGCGTGGGCACGGACGGGTCGGGGAAGTCCGCGGGCAGCGGCTTCTGTCCTTCGGAGCGCCGGTCCACCGTGGGGAACGGCGGCGGGAAGGGGGCCGTGGCCTCGATCTGCTGCTGGTAGAACTGGAGCCAGCGCGAGTTGTCGAAGGTGACCGCCCCGATGACGCGGCCCTGGTAGCCGTAGACGCCGTTGAAACGGCGCTCGGCGCGCGAGCCCTGGGTGATCATGATCTCGGTGCCCATCGAGGGCACGCCCACCGATTTGATGCTCACCCCGAACTGGGAGGACCAGAAGGCCGGGACCCAGATGTGCGGCCGGCGCTCGGTGCTCTCGCTGAGCATGTTGTGGGCCGCGGTCTCCGCCTGGGAGACGGCGTTGCCCCAGTGCTCCAGGGACAGGAACTGGTAGCCGAACAGCGGGTGCGGGGAACGGGCCACGTCGCCCGCCACGAAGATGTCGTCGGTGACGATGCCCCGGATGTCGAAGGCCCGGCAGCCGGCGTCGCAGGCGATGCCGCGGGGGCCGGCGCCGAGGCCGGATCCGTTCAGCCACTCGGTGTTGCGCTGGGCGCCGAGCGAGACGACCACGACGTCGCACTCCAGGCTGGTGTCGTCGGAGAAGTGCGCGGCGCGCACCCGTCCGGTGGCGTCGCCCTCCAGGGCGGTGACCATGACCCCGGTGCGCAGGTCGACGCCGTTCTCCTGGTGGAGTTCGGCGGCGACCGCCCCGATGACCCCGCCGAGGGCGCCGACGAGGGGGGCGTCGCCGCGCTCTGCGACGGTGACCTCCAGTCCGCGCTCGCGGCAGGCGGAGGCGATCTCGGAGCCGGTGAACCCGGCGCCGATGACCAGGACCCGGCGCGGGCCCGCGTCGAGCCGCCGGGCCAGGGCCGCGCCGTCGTCGCGGGTCCGCAGCACGAACACGCCGTCGAGCTCGGCCTCGGCCGGGTTGGGCCACGGCCGGGCCCGTACACCGGTAGCGATCAGCAGCCGGTCGTAGGGCACCTCGTCGCCGTCGGCGAGCCTGACCCGCCGGGCCGCCATGTCGAGGCCCGCGGCCGGTACGCCGAGGCGCCACTCGGCGTCGATGTCGCGGCGGCGGGGCAGCGCGGTGCCCTCGGCCGTGCCCATGCCGAGCAGGGCCTGCTTCGACAGGGGCGGGCGGTCGTACGGCTCGTGGGGCTCGTCGCCGATCATGGTCAGCGAGCCCTTGAACCCCTTGTCGCGCAGGGTCTCGGCACCGCGCAGTCCGGCGAGCGAGGCACCGACGACGACGATCCGGCCGTCCGCCTTGAGGCGGTCCAGGGCTGCGTCAGCCATCGGAGCCCTCCCCGGTGGCGGGTGCGGTGGCGGCCATGTCCAGTTCGTCCACGAGGATCGCCTGTACGGGGCAGGCGGCGACGGCCTGGGCGACACGCTCGCGGTGGGCGTCCTGCGCCTGCGGGTCGTAGAGCAGGCCTTCGTCTCCGTGCATCGCGAAGACGTCGGGTGCGAGGAAGGCGCATTGGGCGTACCCCTGGCACCGGTTGAGATCGACGACAAGCCTCAGCAAGGTCCAGTCCTTTCGTTGGCCCCTCCGACTCACAGGCCAGCGTGCGGCCATCGGAGCCGCAGGGCCCGTCCGGCGCGGCCGTCGGGGTGACGGCCGGGCGGATCAGGGGTTGCGGCGGGTGCGGATCACCGGTTGCGGCGGGCGGTGCGCAGGATGTAGAGGCTGATCAGCAGGGCCCAGGCCGGGAAGACCAGCTCGGACCAGGGCAGGGTGGAGCCCACCACCAGCAGCACCAGGCCGGCCACGGTCCCGATCAGCACCAGCGGTCTGGGGAGGACCCCGAGCTTGCGCCCGAGGGTGGAGGTGGCGAGGACGAAGACGGCAGCCATCCGCATGCCGTACGTGGTGAGCAGCGTGTAGGCGAAATGCCGGCCGAAGCCCGTGGGGTCGTCCGCGTCGAGCACGGTTCCGGCGGCGGCGACGGCGCCGAAGAGGCAGGCGACGAAGACCAGTCCGCTGCCCAGGAACACCGTGGCGATGAACCGGTCCTCGGCGTCGCCGGTGTGCTGGCGCAGCGCGCCCATGAACCACAGGAAGGCGATGCCCGCGAAGGGGATGAGCTCCACGGCCGTGGTCAGCTCGCCGCGGCGGCCCTGGGCCAGCGCCACCTCCTCGCCGCCGGCCCCCTCGGGCAGTGAGATCCTCGCGAGCACCATCGCCGCCGCGAGCAGGACGGCGAAGACCACCCCGGCCAGCCCTGCGGCCTTGGGGGTGCTCAGGTCATGTGCCGGGGACGTCGTCCCGGGTGCTCCCTGTGTCATTCCTCCAGCAAGCCGCCCGCGGGGCCGTGGTGCCAGCGGGACGACGCGGTCGGGTGACGCCCGCGGCCCGCCACCCGGCCGCGGGCCCGGGTGCCCCTACGTGGCGGTGATCAGGATGCCGTCCGGTGCCCCCGCCCCCTCCGCGCCCGCCCCCTCCGCCCGTTGCGGCTCCGGCCGGGCCGTGCCGGGGGCGCTGCCGGCCACGATCAGCGCGAGCAGGACCGCCGCGGCCTCGCTGCGCAGGATCCGGGCGGCCTGCACCAGGCGGTGCGGGTCCGGGGCCGGGATCGACAGGGCCAGGCATTCGGCGTTGGGGCCCGAGGTGATCGGGACGGCCGCGCAGACCGTGCCCATCGCGTACTCCTGGAGGTCGAGCAACGGTGCGCCCGGGCGGCGGGCGTCGAGCTGTCGCACGAGGTCGTCCTGACGGATGATGGTGTGTGCGGTGAACCGCGCCGGCCGGTGCCGGGACAGGTGGTCCCTGCGGGCGTCGGGACCGAGCTGGGCGAGCAGGGCCTTGCCGACCGCCGAGGCGTGCGCGGCGGCCCGGAAGTCGACCCATTCGTCCACGAGCGGCGTCGCCGGGCCGTCGGCGTACTGGGTGATGCACACCTCGCCGTCGGTGTAACGGGCCACGTAGACGGCGGCGCCGACCGCGTCCCGCACCCAGGCGAGGGTTTCGCGCAGGTGTCCGCGCCCGTCGCCGGACGCCGCCCCGGTCAGTAAGAGCGCCCGGCCGGCGACGTACGCGCCGGGGCCGGCCGGAGCCACCAGGTTCGCCCGTACCAGCTGCTCCGTCACCCGGGCCAGGACGAGTTGCGGCAGCCGGGTCTCGCGGGCGACCTGGGCGAGGCTCACACCGCCCGAGTACCGGTGGACCACCTCCAGGACCCGCAGCGCCCGGTGGACGGCCTCCATCGCGACGGGAGCCGGCCGCGCACGGGACGTCCCGCGTCCGGCCTGGACCGGCTTCGGCCGCCCGGGCGCTTCGAGCGCCCCGGCGTTCGCCTCGTCCGTCAGGTGCAGCAGGTTCAGCCGCGCGTGCTGGGCCACCGCGACCGCCACATGCGGGCCGGGGAGGAACACCTCCCCCAGGTCCGGGTCGTCGCTCCAGCTGCGGGCCGTCACGGCCCGCCGCAGCCGGGCGGGCAGCCGGTACGGGGGCCGCCCGCCACGGCCCCGGACCGCCGTGAGGGCGGTGAGGTCCTGGGTGCTGATCGGCGGCGAGGTCCAGATGACCGAGGCTCCGAGGGCCTCCTCCAGGTTCTCCGGTACCTCCGGCAGCAGCGGCAGGCCCTCGTCCGCGGGCAGCGCCCCGGCCAGCGCCTTCCAGTGCCGGGCGGTGCGCACCTCGGCGCGGGCGAGGTGGTGGAGGTGCAGCAGACGCGCCGCGGTCTGCGAACCGGCTCCGGCCGCGTACTGGAACCAGAACTGCGCGCCCTCCATCCGGTCCGCGAGGTGCAGCAGACATCCGAACAGCAGCGCGGGTTCGGCTCCGTACGGCCAGGTTCCGGCGGCCAGCGCGAGCTCGGCGAAGGGGCGGCTCTCCGCCAGGGACCAGGCCAGGTCGTCCAGTGCCCGCGCGGCCCGTACGTGGCAGGCGGCGTCGAGCACGAGATCGTCCACCGGGGTGGTACCGGGCGCGGGCGGGCGCGGGCGTCCGGCGAGGGACGCGGGCGCCGGGAAGGCACCGCGACCGGGGGCGCCGCTCGCCGGGCGGGTCCGGTCGGCGGCGATCCGGCGGGCGATGCGCCGCCGGGCGGCGTCCTCGTCGTAGCCGGCGTACTCCTCGACCAGGACCCGCGCCTGCTCCAGTGCCGCCGCCCGCTCCACCCCCTCCTCCCCCGTCACGGAGCCGCGGTCGGCCGTCATGTCGCTCACTGGCCCTTCTCCTCTCCGGGAGCCCAGTCCGTCCCGAGTTTCTGGGACAGGATTCGGTTTGCGCCTCGAATGTGCGAACGGACCGCCGCGGGGGAGATCCCCATCGTCCGGCCGACGGTGCCGTTGTCGTAGCCCAGCAGGAAGGCCAGCAGCACCACGTCGTAGTGCCGTTCGGGCAGACAGGCGATCGCCGCGTACAGGCCGAGCTTGGACTCCAGCAGTTCCATGCGCCGGCGGGACGCGCGGCGCAGCGCGGCGAACGAGGCCGTCTCGACCATCGCCCCGGGCCGGCCGAGGAGCGCCAGTCTGCGTGCGACGTGTTCGCGCAGCACCGCCCAGGCGAAGCCGTGCAGGCTCGCCTCCTTCAGCGCCTGGCACCACACCTTCAGCAGGAAGGTGAACACGTCGTCGACGACGTCCTCGGCATCCTCGCGGGAGCCCAGTTGCAGGTGCGCGTAGCGCAGATAGGCGCGGTGGTGCTGGGAGTGGAACGCGCTGAACTCGACCGGCAGCACGCCGGCCAGCTCGCTGGAGACCGCCCGGTCACCGGACGGGTCGAACTCGCCCTCACTCATGCGCTCCTCCATGCGGGCGGCGTGGGTGTCTCCTGACGGCATCGAAGGCGAGGAGTATCAGCACGGGAGTGACGGTCTGGACTCGATTCACGTCGGCGGGAAGCCTTCCGGTGAAGTGAACGGAACGGGAGTGTCTGCCCCCACATCCAGCGGCCGGACGGACCGGCCGCTCCCCCAACACCACCCCATCGGAAAAGCCGCCCGATTGTGCACGGCTGTCGACGGAATTCTTTCGGGAAATGGCGCATCTGCTCCGCTGCGCGCCCCCCTTTCCGCCGCGTACGCCCCTATTCCACGACCAGGTCCGCCCGCATCCGGCCCGCGGCGATCAGCCGTGCGTTGGCCTCGTCGGAGCGCGCCACCCACTCCTCGGCACGGGCCGGTGCCTTCCCGTGGCGGACGTGCCGGTCCACCAGCCGCCGCATGCGCAGGGCGTCGTCGGGCGCCAGGAACCAGACCTCGTCCAGGAGCGGACGCACGGCCGCCCACTCCCCCGCGTCGTGCAGCAGGTAGTTGCCCTCGGTGATCACCAGGGGCACCGCGCGGCCGACGGGGATGCTGCCGGCGACCGGCTCCTCCAGCGCCCGGTCGAAGGCCGGCGCGTAGACCGCGGCGGGGCCGGGGGTGCGCAGCCGGACCAGCAGGGCCGCGTATCCGGCTGCGTCGAAGGTGTCCGGGGCGCCCTTGCGGCCGGCCCGGCCCAGCCGCTCCAGTTCGGCCTGGGAGAGGTGGAAGCCGTCCATCGGCACGACGACGGCCAGTTCGGGCCCGAGCGCCTCGGCGAGGCGTGCGGCCAGGGTCGACTTGCCGGCACCGGGCGGCCCCGCGATGCCGAGGATCCGGCGGGTGCCCGGCGCCGCGAGCGCGCGGGCCCGTTGCTCCAGTTCGGTGAACTCCATTCCCCCATCCTGCCCGGCCGCTCCAGGGCCTGTCGTCAAACTCCCGTCGTCGCCCGGAGGGCGGCCGCGCGGCGTCTGGTGCGTGCTCTCGGCGCGCCGGGCGGAAGACCGCGTACTGGACGTACTTGGATTTCGCCCGGTGCGGCGAGAGCGCGTGCCAGGCGTCGCGGGGCAGACGGCAGTTTGACGACAGGACCTAGGCAGGCGGGTGGGTGTGGGGGGTGGTGCCGACGCGGGCGACGAGCAGGGCGATGTCGTCGTCGGCGGAGGCCGGGACGAGGTGGCTGATCAGTGAGTCGCACAGATGGTCCAGCGAGTGCTGGGGTTCGGTGAGCAGGCGGGTCAGTTCCGCGAGCCGCTCGTCGATGTCGCTTCCGCGGGCCTCCACGAGGCCGTCGGTGTACATGACCAGGAGGCTGCCCGGCTGCAGGGTCAGGTCGGTGGTGGAGAAGACCGTTCCGCCGACGCCCAGGGGGGTGCCGGGCGGCAGGTCGAGGAGGCGGACCGTGCCGTCCGGGGCGACGGCCGCCGGCGGCGGGTGTCCGGCGCGGGTGATGCGGCAGTGACCGGTCCGGGGGTCGATCACGGCGTACAGGAAGGTGGCGATCATCGGTTCGGCGAGGTCGTCGAGGGTCGCCTCCAGCTGCCGCATCAGCGCCTCCGGGGCGAGGTCGAGCCGGGCGAGGGCGCGGACGCTGGCGGAGAGCCGTCCCATGACCGCTGCGGCCGCGATGCCGTGGCCCATGACGTCGCCGATGAGGAGGGCGGCCTTGCCCCCGGGGAGTTGCAGGACGTCGTACCAGTCGCCGCCGATCTCGTTGACGTCGCCGGCGGGCAGGTACCGGTGGGCGACTTCGACGCCGGACGGCGGGGTGATGTGCTGGGGCAGCATGCTGCGCTGGAGGATGACGGCGGTCTCGTGCTCGCGGTGGTAGAGGCGCGCGTTGTCGATGCTGACGGCGGCGCGGGCCGCGAGCTCCCCGGCGAGCGTGACGTCGTCGGGCCCGAACGGGCCGGCGGGTCCGGTGCGGTAGAAGGTGGCGACGCCGAGGACGAGGTCCCGCGCGACCAGCGGCGCCATCATGAACGAGTGCACCCCCAGGTTCAGGATCTGCCCGGGTCTGCTCGTGTGGCGGGCGGCGGAGGCGACGGCCTGCTCGTCGAGGCGGGCGAGCAGGAAGGGCCGCCGGGCGGCGAGGGCCTGGGTGTAGGGGGCGGCCGAGGGGAACGTGAGGGTCCTGCCCAGCGGGGCGAGGACGCCGATCACCGCGGAGCCCGTCAGCGGGGCCTTGCCCAGGCGCCGCAGGGCCACGCCCCCGGCCAGGCCCGGGCCGGGTTCGTCACCGCGGGCGAGGGTGTCCAGTACGTCCACGGTGGCGGCGTCGGCGAGCTGCGGGACCGCCAGGTCGGCCAGTTCCTGCGCGGTGCGCTCCAGCTCCAGGCTGGCACCGATGCGGACGCTGGCCTCGCTGAGCAGCGCCAGCCTGCGGCGGCCCGCCTCCGCCTCGATGTGGTCGCGCTGCTGATCGGTGATGTCGAGCAGCGAGGCGATCACCCCGATCGGTCGGCCGCCGGGGTCCTCCACCCGGACGTACGAGCAGGACCAGAACCGGTCCCGGGAGGGGTCGGCGGGGGTGCGGCCCCTGCGCCGGCGGTCCAGTACCGGCTCCCCGGTGGCCAGGACCTGCCGCATCGCGTCCTCCATGTCCTCCGCGTTCACCTCCGGCAGGACCTCCACGAGCCGCCGTCCGACGTGAGCCGATTCCGAGAGGCCGTTCATCTCCTCCAGGGCCGGGTTGACCTGGAGGAACCGCAGCTGCGTGTCGAGGATGGCGATGCCGACGGGCGAGCGGGCGAACAGGCCGTCCCAGACGGCCGACGAACCGCGGATCCGGCGGGCCGCGTGCGCCTCGGCGGCGAAGACCAGGACCGCGGAGGCGCCGTGGCGCCGGCCGGGCACCGGGCAGGCCCAGATCTCCAGCTCCAGCGGGTGCCCGTCCTGGTGCCACGCGGTGACGGTTCCCATCACCCCGCGACCGGTGACGGCGGTCTCCCACAGGGCGCGGCCGAGGCTGCGGTCGGCTCCGGGATGCAGCAGTTCGGCGATGTGCCGGCCGACGATCTGCGGCGGGGTGTAGCCGAGCAGCTCCTGCGCGGCGCGGTTCCAGCGCACGATCGTCCCGTCGGCGCCGGTGGCCAGCTGTGCCACGGGCAGCGAGCCGAGCCACCCGCCGGCGTCCTGGGCGGCGCCGCTGATCAGGTCCTCGATCGGTGTCTGCTCGGTCATCGCGCACCCGCCCCCGTACCACCGGTGCCTCCCGGGGTGCCGTGGCCGGCTCCGTGCGCCCACCCGGCGAGGGAGGCCCTCAGCTGCGCTTCCTCCACACCACCCATGGTCGCCCGGCGGGCCCGGGACCGCTTCCCGGCGTGGTCAGGGGCGTGCGAGCACCGCCACGGCGTTGTGTCCGCCGAACCCGAACGAGTTGCTGACGGCAACCTGACCGGAGTGCCTCCTGGCCGTGCCGCTGACCACGTCGATGTCCATCCCGGTGTCGGGCTCGGTCAGCCCGGCCGTGGGCGGCACGGTGTCCTCGGCCAGCGCCATGACGGTCAGGGCCGCCTCGATGACGCCGGAGGCCCCGAGCGTGTGCCCGAGGGCGCCCTTGGCCGAGGTGACGGGCGGCCGCCGGGGAAAGACGCGGGCCAGGACGGCGGCCTCGATGCCGTCGTTCTGCCGGGTCGAGGTGCCGTGCGCGTTGACGTGTCCCACGTCGTCGGGGGCGACGCCCGCGTCCGCGAGGGCTGCGCGGACGGCCTGCTCGGCGCCGCGGCCTTCGGGGTGCGGGGCCACGAGGTGGTGTGCGTCGGTCGTGGCGGCGTAGCCGATGAGCCGGGCGAGCGGCCGGGCCGCACGCGCGGCGGCGTGCTCGGGGCGCTCCAGGACCATGGCACCCGCACCCTCGGCGACGACGAAGCCGTCGCGGTGGGCGTCGAAGGGCCGCGATCCGGTGTCCGACAGGGCGCCCAGCTGCGAGAACCCGGCCACCATCAGCCGGGTGACGGCCGCCTCGGCTCCGCAGACGAGGGCGATGTCGCACTGCCCGCCCGCCAGCAGGTCCCTGGCGAGACCGAGGGCCGTGGTGCCCGAGGCGCAGGCCGTGGAGGTGGCCAGGGCGGGGCCGGTCACGCCGAAGCGCAGTGCGATGTTGGCGCAGGTCATGTTGATGAGATAGCCCGGGAGGAAGTACGGGGACACGAACTTGGGCCCCCGCTCCCCCAGCCGGGCGAGCGCCTTGTCCTGGGTGACGACGCCGCCGGTGGCGCCGCCGGTGACGACGGCGACCCGGCCGCCGTCCCACTCCCGGGGGTCGAGGCCGGCCTGATCGAGGGCCTGGGCCGTGGCCACCAGGCCGAACCGGTCGACCGGGTCGAGGTGCACCGAGCCGCGCAGGTGCAGGACGGGGTGGTCCGGTTCCGGTACCCGGCAGGTGAGGGAGACGGGCAGACCGTGCAGCAGGGGGTCGGGGGCGGCGGTGGAGCGCCCGGCGCGGACCGCCGCCCACGTGCCGTCCCGGTCGCACCCGGCCGGAGTGACCAGGCCCAGCCCGGTCACGACGGCCTCGGGGCGTCTGTTCAACGGCCCGTCCGCCGTTCCTCGACGGACGCGGCGAACCCGGCGAGGGTGGCCGTGCGGAGTTCTTCCTCGTCGACCTTGACGTCCAGCGTCTCGTGAACGGCGATGGCCATTTCGACGATCATGAGCGAATCGGTCAGCAGGTCGCGCAGGGGCGCACTCCCCCGTACCTCTTCGGAGGGGACTTCGAACCTCTCGACGAGCAGTTCACTGATCAGGTCGAGGACGGATTCCGGCGCAGAAGTAGTCACGTCAGCTCTCGTGTGCGGTATCGGTGCCATTGCGGCCGAGTGGACGGGTACAGCGATCTCTCGTGCTCAAATAGGTACCACGGCCGGGGATTTACTCAAAACTCGTCCGCAATAGGCCTGTTGATGATTCGAAACGTGAGAGTGGGGACCATTCGTGTCGGAAAGCGCGACGGATGTGACCGATGTGATCGAGATGGCCGGCGCTGAACTCAGGTATGCGAAGGAGGCGCTCGGCAAGGCCGGGGAGAACGCGTGGGACCGCTTCCTCGACTGGCTCGTGGACGACTACTTCCGACTCGAGGTGACCGGTCTGGAGAAC
Source organism: Actinobacteria bacterium OV450 (assembly GCA_001298555.1). Lineage (GTDB taxonomy): Bacteria > Actinomycetota > Actinomycetes > Streptomycetales > Streptomycetaceae > Streptomyces. The sequence continues at coordinate 3,789 of LJCW01000142.1, read as the reverse complement.
ATTCCGGCCGAGGGCCCCGCGGTCCTCGTCGCCAACCACTCGGGCGCATGGGGGCTCGACGCATTCGTCCTGCAGAAGGTCTTCGCACGCGGACTTCCGCGGGCCCTCTGCGTACCCGCGGCGCCCCTGGTGTTCCGCTTCCCGGTCATCGGTTCGTACGCCCGCAGGAAAGGAGCCATTCCGCTCGATCCGACGCTGGGATGGGAACACCTGGCCGCCGGGGAACTCGTCGGGGTGTTTCCCGAGGGTATTTCAGGCCTCGAAAAGCCGTTCCGGGAGCGCTATCGGCTCCGGCCGTTCAGCCCCGGATTCGCGGTGACGGCCGTGCGGGCGGGCGCCCCCGTGGTGCCGCTGTCGGTCATCGGCGCCGAGGAGGCCTGCCCCCGGTTCGGCGAGATCCCGGCCCTGGCGCGCCTCCTGGACCTCCCGTGCTTCCCGGTCACCACGCTCTTCCCGCTGCCCTCCAAGTGGCTCGTCACCGTCGGCGAGCCGATCCCCGCCCCGCCTCGGCCCGAGTCCTGCGTCGCGCGGGCCGCCGCGGCCCGGCTGCTGTGCGCCGAGTCGCAGGCCGCCGTACAGGCCCTGGTGGACCGGGAACGGCGCAGGCGGGACACGCCGTTCTGGTGAGCCCCGCAGCCCGGGGAGGGGGCCGGGGCTCACCCGCCCTCGGCCACCGCCCGCACCTCGGGCCAGACCAGGGTGGTCGACCCCCAGGCCAGCCCCGCTCCGTACGCGGTGAGCGCCACCCGCAGGCCCGGCGACAGGGTCCCCGCGGCCGCCGCCTGGGCGAGCAGCACGGGCACCGACGCCGCCGCGGCGTTCCCGTACGTCTCGATGTGCGACAGCACCCGGCCGGGCGGCAGGCCCAGCTCGGCGGCGAGCCCGTCGAGGATGCGCTGGTTGGCCTGGTGGGCGACCAGCACGTCCAGGTCCGCCGGCCGCCAGCCGGCCCGGTGCAGGGCCCGGGTGACGGAATCGCACATCCCGACCACGGCCTGCTTGCGCACGACGGGCCCGTCCATCCGGAAGTACGGGGAGAACTCCGCCCCAGGCTCCGCCAGTTGCCGCTTCCTGGCCCGCGCACCACCGCCGGGCACCTCCAGCAGGTCGGCCTGCGCGCCGTCGCTGCCCAGGTCGAAGGGCCCCAGGGCGCCGGGCGCGCCGGCTTCGGCGGCGTGCAGCACCACCGCGCCCGCCCCGTCGCCGAAGATGGCCGACATCAGCCAGTCCTGTGGATCGAGGAACGCGCTGAACACGTCCGAGGCGACCAGCAGGACGCGCCCGAAGGCCCCGCCGGTGATCATCGAGGACGCCACCCCCAGGCCGTACAGGAACCCACTGCAGCCCGACGCCAGGTCGAACGCCGGCACCGTGCCCAGTCCGAGGCGCGCCGCGACCTCCGGGGCCCCGGCCGGCAGGAGCCGGTCCGGGGAGATGGTGGTCAGCACCACCGCGTCGACGGAGGCCACCCCGGCTGCCGTGAGCGCGTGGCGGCCGGCCCGTACCGCCAGGTCGACGGTGGCCTCCCCGTCCGCGATCCGCCGGCTCGCCACACCGATGCGCTCGCGGATCCACTCGTCGCCGATGGGCCGCTGCCCGCACAGCTCGGCGTTGGTGAGGACGCGCGGGGGCACGTACGCACCGAGCCCGGCGAGAGCCGCGGCTCTGCCGGACGCGGACGCGGATGCCGGGAGGGGCCCCGGGGCCGGGGCGGATGCCGGCGCCGGTCCGGTATGCGCTGCCGAAACGTGCACGGTCTCCTCCGCTCAGTCCGACAGCCGCTTCGCTGCCCGCCGTACACCGTCGGCGGCCGTGGCGCACCGCTCCGCGTGGCCCAGCAGGACCATCCGGAACCGCTCCCCCTCCTCGTCGGCGTTCCAGCCGCTGTTCGCGGCGCAGGCCGCGAGGCTCTCCGCGTGCCGCTCCAGCCGGTCGGCGCTGGCGTGCGCCAGCGCCCCGTACGCCGCCGGGGCGTAGCCGAACGCCGAGACCGGCACGGCCGTCGCCTTGCCGACCGTCACCCGTCCGTCGCCCGGCCGGGCGGCGAGGTCCTCCAGCGCCACGACCAGGGTCCGCGGGTCGAGCGCGTCGGGCAGCCGGTCCGCGGTGAACTGCGGGGAGACCACCACCGGCCGGACCGATTCGGTGACAACGCGTACGACGTGCTCGGCGACGAGCGCCGCGAACCGCGACGCCGCGCAACCGGTCGGGGCCCCGCACAGCGGCGGCATCCCCGACGTCGCCGCCGTCGCCGACGGGCCCGAGGGCCCCGGTTCCGGGTGGGTCTCGCCGTCGAGCCCCCGCAGCCAGCCGGGCACCCGCAGGATCTCGGCGCCGGCCCGGACGGCCAGGTCCTGCCAGGTGAAGTCCTCCCGTACGGGGTACACGGCCGCGGCCACCGGCGGCCAGCGGCGCAGCGCCTCGCCGACGGCCGCCTCCGGGGACGCGGCGGCGCCCACGGCGAGCAGGGCCAGCGCCTGGGGCACGGTCCCGGCGGCGGCCTCGGACACCAGCGCGAGCGCGTGCGCGACGGCCGGCAGGGCGGTGCCGGGATCCGTTCCCCTGCCCCCCGGCCCCCCGCCCGTCAGCCGGCCGGCGAGGCAGTCGGGGTCCGGGTCCGCCAGGTACGGTTCCAGCCGGCGCCGCAGTGCGTCGGCGCGGCCGTCGTAGGACCTGCCGTCCGCGGCCTCCGTGGCCGCCGCGAGCACCTCGCTGAGCAGTGTGTCCTCGACCGCGGCGGCGCCCGCGACCACGCGCCGGCCCAGCCGCTGCATGCCGCGCCGCCAGTCGTGCCACTCCAGCGTGCCGTCCCCGCGCCGGCCCTCGATCAGCCGGTCGACGTCCTGCGACAGCAGGGCGCCCAGTTCCGCCGCGGGCACGGCCGCCTCGCGCGGCAGCGGCACGTGCGGCGACAGCCCGTACCGCTGTCCGCCAGCGGTGAGGCCTACCGCGGGCGCGAGCGCCCCGGCCTCGTCGGCGCGGGCCAGCAGACCCGCGGCGTCCGGGCCCGCCAGCGGCACCAGGAACGAGCCGAACGGGGTGCTCAGCCGCACCGGCCGCCCGGAGCGGGTGCGCCGCAGGAAGGCCAGCAGCCGGCGCGTCACCCCGTCCCGGGTCAGCGCGTCCAGTCCGAGGGCGCGGGCCGGGGCGTCCACCCATGGCAGGCGCTGGGCGGCCATCACCGCGCTGAACACGGCGTTCTCCAGGGGCCAGGCCGTCGCGGGACGTCGCGGCGTCGTGGCCGGGCTCTCGGCAGAGGTCATCGGTCGGTCTCCCTTGTGGTCCCTGGTGGTCACTTGTCGCGCAGCATGTACGGCTGGTTGCCGACGACTTCGCCGTCGTAGGCGCTGATGAGCTTGTTGACCTGTTCCCGGTAGGGGGCGAGTCCGCCGCGCAGCGCGTCGGAGTACGCCTGCGGGGCGTGCGACAGCGGGTAGTCGTACGACTCGTCCAGCCAGGCCAGTTCGACCCAGCTCTCGGGGATGTCATGGGGCGCGGCCGGGCCGCGGCCGTCGAGCCCCGGGATCACGTCGTGCTTGTTGACGAGGCTGACCACCTGCGTGGTGTGGTCGGCGGGCCGCTTGCCGTCGATCGGGGACCCGATCGCGATCACGTGCGTGACCCGGTAGGTCGAGGACACCTCCACGTCGCTCGCGAGGTTCATCGCGGTCATCCCGCCCAGACTGCAACACCGTTGCGTTTGAGTCTTGAGTCGCAGGTCAAGTCCTGGTGAACGACGCAACGGGACGTCCTGATAGATCAGCTTGTGTCGAGCAAGAAGATCATCGG
>LJCW01000130.1 GCA_001298555.1 Actinobacteria bacterium OV450 | reverse complement strand
TTCAACCAGCTCAAGGGCTTCCGTGGCATCGCCACCCGATACGAGAAGACCGCCACCTCCTACGAAGCGGCGGCCACACTCGCATCAATCCTGCTCTGGGCAAGATCAATTTGAAGACGGACCCTAGTGCCGCCGTGGCCGGTTCTCGCTCTATCTGTCTGAGGTCGCCAGCCCCAATCTGGGCGAGGGGAAGCATCGCGATCGTAGGGGGTCGGGCATGGCCAAGCGTCGACGGCCGCAACCTAGGGACAACCGGGGACGGTTCACGAAGACTGGTGTCCCGCTGTGGTTGGGTCTTCTGGTCGTGGTCGTGCTCATGTACTCCTTCGCCCGCTAGCGGCAGGGGCGGAGAGGAGAGGAGCACATGAACGGCGCCCCCGCAAGCTGCGGCCTATTCGTGGATCGCCGAAGGGCGGATGCTGTCTATAGGCCGCTGACCTCACGAAACGCGTGAGACGCATGGGGCCTCCGGAGCCGTGTGTGCGCCAAGCAAGAGCGGCCCCTGACTGAGTCTGGGGCCGCTTCGTTGTCTCGTGCGAGCTGCTTGCTAACTGAAGTGTGGTGGCAGCGCTTCGTGAACGGGATGGGCTGAGTGCGTGAGGTGGTGGCCACGGCTGCTTGCTACGCGGACCGCGTCGCGGAGTGCGCCGGCCAGGTCCGCCGCCAGGAGGCGGAGTTCCTCCGGGTCTGAGGCGGCATCGGTGAGGACTTCGGTGGCGTGAGCCAGGAGCTGTGCTCCCAAGTCAAGTTGACTGGCCTCGGTGTGGTCGGCCAGGCGGGATAGGTAGCCGGCGGCGTTGTCGGTGCTCAGGTAGCAGGGCTTGTCGTCGGGGCCCGTCCAGGGGAGGAGGCGCAGTCCGTTGCTCGGCGTCATTCCGTTGGGGTCCCCTCGTTGGCCATGAGGCGGGTGGTGAAGAGTGCGTCCGCTCTGTCGCCAGGGAGGACTATGAGGGCCGCCTCAACCACGCGGCCGGTGATGTCGGTCGCCACTCGGGTGAGTGAGAGGACCGGCATGGACGCGCTGATCCGAAGGGCCGTTGACTCTTCTTGGGTGGGCAGGCGGGCGCCGAGTCGCTCTTGGATTTCGGACAGTGGTGGACGGTCGCCTGCCAGGCGCGCTCGCAGCTGCTCGGGCGAAGTGCAGCCGGCTGGTGCCAGTTCGCGGGGAACGTAGATGCGGGCCATGCTGTGAGGCGCCTTCCCGTCCTGGGAGACGCAGAGGAACTCGGTCAGCGGGCTGAGGGGCGGCACGTTTAGAAGGGCTGGCAGGTCGCCGTGTGCTTCGAGGTGTGTGGTGCGGATGGTTGCTCGCAGGGGTGGGGCTGGTGACGTGCCGGAGCCGCCGACGTACGTGATTCTTCGGAGGGGGCGGCGAACGTAGTTGCCGCTGCCGTGGATCTTCTCCACCAGGCCTTCGCCTTGGAGGAGCGCGAGAGCGCCGCGGAGGGTTGGTGTGCTGACCGTGTAGCGGGTGGCGAGTTGGGCTTCCGAGGGGAGCCGTTCGCCGGCTTTCAAGTGGCCCGTTGAGATCTGGCGTCGGAGATCGTCGGCGATGACGTGGCGGCGGGAAGTCATGATGCGAGTCACCGCTTCCTCATCCGGAGAGCAATGAGGCTGCTCCGCGTGTTCATCGTCAGCGCCTCGCCCGTCTCGAAGAGTAGCCGCTTCGCGCCGGAGTGGAGTTGGACGAGGTCCGCTACGCGGTACGGCCGGCCGCCGATCTGGATGACGTCGCCGCGCTGGACAGTGATTGATGTGATCTCAACATGGGCGGCGAGAGAGCCGCTGGGGCCTCGTCCGGTCACCGGTTCCCCTGCCCCGGTTCCGCCACCTCGTCCGTGGTGTGACAGGAGCAGGCGCAGGCCTCGTAGATGACCGGGATGCCCACGGGCGCTGTGGCGGGGGACGACTGGGCGCACTCCGAGTGGGTGCCGATCGCGCACGAGCTCGACTGGTAGCTGAGCCTCGCATGCGTGGCATATGAGAGTGCGGGGAGGTGCGGCCCACTGGTGTAGGCGTCGGTGTGGCCCGTACGGTTGTGCACGCTGATCAGCTCCTATCGCTGACGGCCAGGTCCCCGGACGTCGCCCGTCGCGGGGACCGCTTTGTTTACGGCGGCCCAGAGAGTGCGGCCGGTCAGGCTGCTGGCGACGAGCCCGAATCGGTCGGCCTCCGCCACCACTTCCAAGACCTCCCGCCACGATTCGGCGGGCAACGCTTCCGGCACCTCCGCTTCGATCGTCGTGTACGTGGCGTGCGGCTCCACGCGCGTGATCAGACCGAGGGTCGACAACCGGGCGGCGAGATCCTTGGCCCTTGCTTCTGAAGCGGGCACACGGGCCTCCGTCGCCGATCGATCACATTGAGTGAAGCTAGTTAACTAGATTAGAGCTAGTGGACTAGATTTTCCACATGCCTGAGCAGCCGCCTTATCTCCGCATTGCCGACGTCCTGCGGCAGCGGATCGCGGAGCACGTGTGGACGGCCGGAGATCGATTGCCGTCGCGTGCCCAGATCGCCGAGGAGTGCGGTATCGGCGAGAACGTGGTTCGTCGAGCGCAGGAGCTCCTGATCTCGCAGGGCGTGCTGGAGGGGCGGGCGGGGTCCGGCACGTACGTGGCCGAGCCGCGGCAGCGTGTGCGCGTCGTCCGTTCCTCGGCCAGGGAACAGCCCGACGGCTCGCCGTTCCGCGCGGACATGAGGGCTCTGGGCAAGCAGGGGAACTGGGAGAGCCGGACCGAGGCGAAGGTGCCGGCCCCGGCGGAGATCGCGGGGCGGCTGGGCATCGCCGAAGGCGAGCCGTGCGTGCGCACCGTGTACGAGTTCCTTGCCGACGGGCGGCCGGTGCAGTTGTCGACGAGTTGGGAGCCGTACGAGCTCACCGCGGGCACGCTCGTCGTCCTGCCGGAGGGTGGGCCGCACGCGGGCGTGGGTGTCGTGAACCGGATGGCTGCGATCGGGATTGCGGTCAGTCATGCCGTGGAGCAGCCGGAGCCGCGGCAGGCCACAGCCGAGGAAGCCTCGCTCCTCGGGATCCAGAAGGCCGCTCTGGTAACGCATATCCGGCGGACGTACTACAGCGATCAAGGGCAGCCGGTCGAGACGGCTGACATCGTCATTCCCGCCGCACAGTGCGAGATCGTCTACGAGATCCCGGTCAACCGTTGATGAGGCAGCAGGCCGAAGCGTCGATGAGGCGCGGCCGGTACTCCTGCGTTCGCTAGGACCTGGGGCGGAGGTGCAGGTGCGGGTTCTCTTCGGCCTGTGCGGGCTGTGCTTCCATCCGCATGGCGTGCGCCTCCCCTGAGGCCGTGACAAGCGAGACCATCCCAGGGTCCGTCAACGTGTCGGAAGCAGGGGGATCAAGGTGACTCAGCCCAGGTGTGGCGCTCAGACGACCCAAGGGCGTCCGTGCACCAAGCCCGCGATCATGAACAGCTCTCGGTGTCAGTTGCACCAGGGCAGCTGGTCGAGCTACGGAGTGGCGCAGCGGAAGAAGAAGTGAGCTGGTGGTGGCCCGCCACTGACATCAGTAGCTGACATCAACGCGGGTGGACACTGGCAGTGCCGGGCGGTCGGGAAGGGGCGCCGCTTCCTGGGCCGGGCGAGTGCTCGGCGGCTCCTGGGCGAGCTTACAAAGCAGATGTCGGCGGTTCGAAACCGTCCACGCCCACCAGTACGAAGGCCCCCAACCGATCACGGTTGGGGGCCTTCGGCGTCTCCGCCCGACGGCAGCCGGGCCGGCCGGGGTTTGGCCGGGGCCGGGTGGGGGATGGGGCGGGGATGGGGGAGTGGCTTGCAGCGGGCGGGGTGGCGGTGGTGCTGGCGGCCGTGGTCGTGGCCGGCTGGGGGAGGGAGAGCCGCAGCTTCGAGCAGCGGCGGGATGCCGAGAGGGCCCGGTTGCTCGCCCAGGTGGCGGAGGCCGCGCCGGGCGCGGCGGATCCCAAGTACGCCGACGTCGGGCGGACGCAACCCGAGCGCAGGGGGCATGGCGACGCCGAATTCACGTCCGTGCTGGTGGAGTACTACGCGTACGGGCTGACGCAGGCGCGCAGCAGCTTCGCCACCAGCCAGCGTTTCGCCGGCGCGGGCTCCGCGATCCTGCTCCTCGGAGTGGCGCTCGCCGTGTGGAAGGCCGAAAGCACCGGGGACCTGTACCTCGGGGTGGTCACCAGCTCGGTGGGGCTCGTCGTCACCCTCGTCGGGCAGCTGTTCCACCGGCGGGCCGACATCGCACTGCGGCACATGGCCGCCCAGACCACCTCCCTGCGCGAGGACCGGAGGGCGGCCGCCGCCATGCAGCGGGCCGTCGAGCTGCTCGACGAGGTCACGGACCCCGAGCTGCGGGCGCGGCTCCAAGCAGGCTTGATCATGAAACTGTCCGGGGCCGAGCTGCCCCGGTAGCGCCATAGTGGGGGTATGTGCCGTTCCATCAAGACCCTGCGCCCGCCCGCCATCCCCGCCAAGGCCACCGAGGAGGAGATCCGCGCCGCCGCCCTGCAGTACGTACGCAAGGTGTCCGGGTTCCGGGCGCCCGCCGCGCACAACCAGGAGGTCTTCGAAGCCGCCGTGGACGCGATCGCCGAGGCGACGCGGGACCTGCTGGACGGACTGCAGGTCAGAGGCGCGACGGCCACCGCCTGAGGGCTGTCCCGTAAGTCCCGGCGGCGCCACCGGGCACTGCGGGGGCAGCCACCAGGCAGCGGTCAGGCCGTACGGGAGCGGCGGCGCAGGATCCAGACGCCGGTGCCGAGCGCACCCGCGGCCAGAGTGCCGCCCAGCGCGATCAGCCCGGGGCTCGCCGTCCCGACGCTGCCGCCCAGGCCGCCGCGCGCCCCGCCGGGGGATACCTGAAGGGAGACGGTGACGCGCTGGCCGCCGGAGCCCCCGCACTCGAAGCTGACCGTGTACACCCCCGCGGTGGCGTTGCCGTACACGGTGGCGCCGCCGACGAGGCTGGTGGCCTCAAGGTTGCCGGGGGCCAGCCGCACCTCGCCGAAGGCGGTCGACGAGGCCAGGCCCGTCTTCGTCCCGCAGCCGGTGAGGTTCAGGCTGACCCGCCCGCCGGGGGCCACGGCGATCGGGGAGACGCCGGCCGAGGGTGAAGCGGCATGGGCGACGGTCACGGGAGCGGCCGCGAGGAGGACGAGGGCCGCGGCCGCGACCCTTCCCAGGAGGCGGGGCTTCGACGGCTGGGCGAGCGGCGTGGCGGGCATGGAGAGAACTCCTCGGGCTCCTCGGAACGGCGCGGCCAGGGCACGGATGTGACGCGGATTCGGTTCCACGCCGTGCTGAGGACGCTAGGAGCCCCGGCCCGGGGCGGCGATCGGGGCCGGGTGAACGGGTGAGCCGCTGCTCCGCCCGGGGGAACCGGACGTGTGGTCCGGCCCCCGCCCAGACGCGCGGGCAGGCCCGCCTAGGCCGCCGAGGCGGCCGCCGTCGGGACCGGCCGGCGGATGACGAAGGCCGCCGGGGCCCCCGCCGCGAACAGGGCGACCACCGAGACCGCCGTGCCGAGCCAGGCCGCGCCCAGCCACTGCGTGCCGAAGTACCCCAGGGCCACGCTGTACCCCGCCCACGCCATGCCCGCCAGGACCGACCAGGGCAGGAACTCCATGACCTTGCGGTGGGTCTTGCCCGCCCCCAGGGACACCACCGAGCGGCCGGCCGGGGCGAAGCGGGCGATCACCACCAGGGCGCCACCCCCGCGGGCCAGAGCCGTGCCCAGACGGTCATGGGCACGGGTCAGCCGACGGGACCGGGCGATCGCACGGTCGAGCCGCGCCCCGCCCCGCCGAGCCAGCCGGAACGCGGCCATGTCACCCAGCACCGACGACGTCGTGGCGATGACCAGCAGCGCCAGAATGTCGGGCACCTGAGCAGGAACCCCCACCGGCCCCGCCGCACCCGCAGCCGCCGCGGCCGCCGCCGCAGTGATCACCAAAACCCCGCTCGGCAGCACCGGCAAGAACACGTCGAGCACGACGGACACCGCCACCACGACATAGATCCACGGGCTCGCCGTCAGCGACCCCAGCGTCTCAAACAAGGCGGGACTCCCCAGTCCGATTGACGTGCTTCGGCGTAGAAGCGCCGCGACGTCGCGGGGGAGCGGCAGGGGCGGCTTGACAGCCATACAGCGTACGCCTGGCGTCGGTCCACCGTATGCCCGGGGCTTCCCGGGCCCACAGTGTGTCAGCCCGGACCGCCGTTGCGCTCCGTCAATTCGCCGTCATCGATCCGCGGTCAGCTCCCGGTCCAGCACCGTCACCCACCGGGCAGCCGGCTCCCCCTTGCGCCCCCGGCGCGCCTGGTCCAGCCGAAGCCGGGCAGACCGGCCCGCCAACGCCAGCGTCATCAGCTGGTTCCCGAACCACGGCCCACCCGTACGCCGCCAGCTCAACGGCGGCCGCCCCGTCCGCCCGTGCCGCGAGAACCCACGCCCCAGCCACCGCCCCGTACGCGACCACCCCAGCCGGAAACCCCACTTCACCACCGCATGGATCGAGTTGTGCACCGGCGAGCACGTCAGCTGGAACACCCGCGCCGTACTGGGTATTCGAGGCTCGGCCACATACGCGTGATGCACGTCCCCCGACAGCACGCACACCGTCGCCGGAGCCCGCGGACCCGTCCCCACCTCCTCGATCAGATCGCTCAACGCCGCGAACGAGGCAGGGAACGCCGCCCAGTGCTCCAGATCGCTGCGCCGCCGCAGATCCTCCCCGATCCGCGCCCACCGCGGCCCCCGCTCCCCCCGGCACAGCGCCGCATCCCACACCTCCGCGTCATGGATCAACGGCGGCATCAGCCACGGCAGGGACGACCCGATCAGAAGATGGTCATAACCCCCGTGCCCGGCCAAGGCATTGTCGCGGAGCCACTGCTGCTCCGCCGGATCGAGCATCGCCCGCCCGTCCTCGGCCAGCACCCGCGCCGCCCGCGTGTCCACCATCAACAGCCGCGAGCGCCCGAAGTCGCGCCGGTAGCTCCAGCGCACCGACCCCGGATCGGCATCCGCCCCGGCGGCGAACGCCCGCAACGCATCCGTGCCGTCCGGGCTCTCCCGCACGGCCGCGTACACCGCATCGGCCGCGAGCTCAGCCGGCGAGAGATTCCCCAGGTGCTGGTACACCCAATACGACATCAGCCCGCTCAGCACCCGCTCCTGCCACCACGGCGTCGCCCGCATCTCCGCCAGCCACGCCGCGCTGGTGTTCCAGTCGTCCACGACGTCGTGGTCGTCGAACATCTGCAGGCTGGGGACCGTCGACAGCAGCCAGCGGATCTCCGGGTCGAGCCACGATTCGTAGTACAGCCGCGTGTACTCCTCGTAGTCCGCGACCTGCGCCCCGGGCGCCTCCCGCAGGTCCCGCCGGGCCGCGATCCACCGTCTGGTCTCCCGCGACAGCTGGTCCGCGTACACCTGGTCGCCCAGCAGGAGCAGCACATCCGGCCGCGCCTCCTCCGGATCGGCGGCCAGCCGCGCCGCCAGCGTGTCGAGCGCATCAGGCCCGTGCGGCCCGTGCCGGCCGGCCGGCGGCGCAGCCTGCCGGCACGACCCGAACGTCACCCGCAGCCCCGGGGCGGCCCGCCCGGCCACCGCGACCGCGGGCGTGCTGATCGTGCTCGCCGGGAACGCCGAGTCCGCCAGGGGCCACACGCACACGCCGTCGAGCAGCACCTCGTACGCCGTGGTGCTCCCCGGCGCCAAGCCGGTCACCGGTATCAGCGCGTAGTGGTGTCCGGCGACCTGGAAGGTGCGCACGCTGCCGCCGGCTCCGTCGGCGCACCGCACTTCGGCCGTACACGGCCGGTCGGCCTCGACCCATATCGTGGCCGAACCGCCCGTGTCCCAGTCGACATAGCGAAGCAGCGGCCCCAGACGCAATCCGGCCATGCAACTCCCCCTCCTCCATCGCCCCTTGGATCACGGTACGACGGGGAGGGGGAGCGTGGCCTCCCCCTGGCGGGGGAGAGGCCGGGTGAACGGCGGCGGGACCGGAGCGTGACCGGTCGGTCAGCAGCCGTTGAGGATGTTGACCAGGGCCGTCTTCTCGCCGGAGTCCATGTTCAGCCCCCAGTACTGCTTCACGTCGACCCACATCCGCGCGTACGTGCAGCGGTAGGCGGTCCGCGACGGCAGCCACTTGCCCGGGTCCTGGTCGCCCTTGGCCTGGTTGACGTTGTCGGTGACCGCGATGAGCTGCGGGCGGGTGAGGTCGTTGGCGAACTGCTGGCGCTTGGGGGTGGTCCAGGAGGCGGCCCCGGAGCGCCAGGCCTCGGCGAGCGGTACGACGTGGTCGATGTCGAGGTCGGCCGCGTTGGTCCAGGTGGCGCCGTCGTACTCGGAGTACCAGCTGCCGCTCACGGCGGCGCAGGAGGAGTCGGTGGCGACGCCCACGCCGTCGCGCTTCAGGACGGTCTCGCGCGTGTTGCAGCTGCCGGAGACGGTGATCCAGTGCGGGAAGAGGCTGCGGCTGTAGCCGCTGAGCGAGCCCTCGGTCTTCGGCGTGACCGTGGCGAGGTACGAGCGGGCGGCCGCGGCGCTGATGGGGGCGGGCGGGGACGCCTGGGCGAGGGGCGCGTTCACGAGGGAGGTGAGGGCGGCGAACGAAGCAGCTGACGCGATCACGCCAATTCGACGCGCGTAGACGACAGGTATGAGGGGCATGAGGGGGCTCCCTGGATGCGGGGGGATGTGGCCGGTCGGCCCCGTAGGGGCGCGGCCATGGTGGCGGCGCCAGATTGCGTGGCGGCGGGCGCCAGGTTACAGGATTACGACATGAGCACGTCAGGCGTGCGAGCCCAACCTCCTTGGATTAAACGGAGGTTGTAAATCCGAATGGAGGGCGGAGGTGTAGCCGCAGGGCGGGATGTGAAGGCCCCGGCATCACGGTGTGCACGAGCCGGCCCCGCGACGGGACCAAAGGCCTATTTCGAGCCGACCCGGCCGTCGCGTACCCTGGGGAGTGCAGAAGGGGAGTAGCTCTTCGCCGGACCGTCGACATACTGCTGGGTCACCCCAGCCGGCGCCCGGAGGCAAGCCGCACACCGCGGCCGGCCAGCGAGACCTTCGGCCGCAGTGTCCTGTTTCCAGTCAGGGTGCCGCCGAGCCGAAGCGACCCCTGAAACACCCCAGGTCTCTCGGTACCGATGGCGTCCTGCCCGTCCGATTGAGGTCCCTCCCCCGTGTTCAGCAGCACCTTCAGCATCACCGTCACGGCGATCGCGTTCGGAGTCGTCTTCCTCGCCGAACTCCCCGACAAGACCGCCCTCGCCGGCCTGATGCTGGGCACCCGCTACCGCGCCTCCTACGTCTTCGCCGGCGTCGCCGCCGCCTTCGCCGTACACGTCGCACTCGCCATCGCCGCAGGCAGCGTGCTCACCCTCCTGCCGCACCGGCTCGTCCAGGCCGTCGTCGGCATCCTCTTCCTCGCGGGCGCAGCCATGCTGCTCCTGAAGAAGGGCGACGACGACGAGGAGGTCAAGGCACCTGCCGACCAGTCCTTCTGGAAGGTCTCCGGGGCCGGATTCATGCTGATCCTGGTGGCCGAATTCGGTGACCTGACCCAGATCATGACCGCAAATCTCGCCGCACGGTACGACAACCCCGTCTCGGTCGGCATCGGCGCCGTCCTCGCCCTCTGGGCGGTTGCGGGCATCGGAATTCTGGGCGGCAAGACCCTCATGAAGTACGTACCGCTGCGCCTGATCACGAAGGTCGCGGCAGGCGTGATGGCGGCACTGGCCACGTTCTCGCTGTACGAGGCGATCGCGGGCTGAGGGCGGGGGCGGAGTGGTCGGGGGGGGGGGGCAGGGGGGGGC
>LJCW01000129.1 GCA_001298555.1 Actinobacteria bacterium OV450 | reverse complement strand
GGCCGTGCTCGCCCCGACCGCCCTGGCGGGGTGGGTCCTCGTGCAGCTGACGACCGGGGCGGGGGCGGACGACGCCCGGCCGCCCCGGATCGTGATGCCGGCCGCCTCGGCTTCGACCTCCGCCTCCGCCTCCGCCTCGTCCTCGGCCTCGCCCTCCGCCGCCGCCCCGCAGAGCGACCCGTCCCCCTCCAAGGGCCCGCTCGCCGGCCGGACCGTGGTCATCGACCCCGGCCACAACACCGGCAACTTCAAGCACACCGACGAGATCAACCGGCAGGTCGACATCGGCACCAACCGCAAGGAATGCGATACCACGGGCACCACCACCAACGCGGGTTACATGGAAGCCGAGTTCACCCTCGACGTGTCCCGCCGACTGCGTACGGTGCTGGAGGCCAAGGGCCTCAAGGTGGTCATGACCCACGAGGCCGGCACCGCCCGTCCGTGGGGCCCCTGCATCGACGAGCGCGCCCGCATCGGCAACGAGGCCGCCGCCGACGCCGTGGTCTCGGTCCACGCGGACGGCGTCTCCGCGGGCAACCGCGGCTACCACATCATCCTCCCGGCCAAGGTCAAGGGCGGCGCCGCGGACACCGCCGCGATCGTCGGCCCCTCGCGTGACCTGGGCGAGCGGATCGGCTCGAACTTCGCCCGGACCACCGGTTCCGCCCCCGCCAACTACCTCGGCAGCGGAACCGGATTGGTCGTCCGCGACGATCTCGGCGGACTCAATCTGTCGACCCGGCCCAAGGTGTTCATCGAATGCGGCAACATGCGTGACGCCAAGGACGCGGCGCTGCTGACGAGTCCGGAGTGGCGACAGAAAGCGGCCCAGGGCATCGCGGACGGCATCGTCGGCTTCTTGGGCGGGTAGTCCCCCCGGGACAGCCTGCCGCCCCGATCCTCTCGGCCGCCGGGAACCTCCGTACCATGGTCCCGCCCGCCCCGCTCCTGCACGTGCGCGACCGCGGCACCACGAGACGACCGAGACCGAGAAGGACACCTAAGACGTGAACATCCGCTCCCTCACTCGAGGCGACGGCGTGGTGATCGGAGCAGCGGCGCTGCTGTTCATCGCCTCGTTCCTCGATTTCTACTCCGCGACCGGCATCGACATGCCGGGTGCGTGGGACACCGACGCATACGGTCTGGTGCTTCCCTCGATCTTCCTGCTCGGCTTCATCGCGGCTGGCCTGCTGATCGCGGGCCGGTTCCAGCCGGAGAGCCGCAAGGTCGCGGGCCTGCCGCTGCCGGCGTGGGGGACGGTGCTCGCGATCGCGGCCGCCTGGTCCTCGCTCTGGGCGCTGATCACCATCCCGAGCCGGCTGGACCTCGGCCCGGGCTGCATCATCGCCTTCCTCGCCGCCCTCGCGCTGGCCGGCGTGGCCGTCGCGGGTGCGAAGGTCCCGGCGCTGGCCGGTGCGCTGATGCCCGAGCCGCGGCCCGCGGCGCCCGCGCCGTACGGGGCCCAGCCGCAGCCCGGCGCCGGGTACGGCTACCCGGGCGGCCAGCAGCAGACGCCGTACGGGTCCACCCCGCAGCCGGTCCCGCCGTACGGCGGCACCCCGACCCCGGCGCCGGCCGCGGCGGCCGCGACGCCCGCCCCGGCGGCGGACTTCACCCCGTTCTGGTTCGCGGTCCCGGTGGCCCGCCCCCTCTTCCCCGAGGACGGCTCCCCCACTCCCATCGCCGAACTCGCGCCCGGCACCTGGTACCTGGCGGTGGACCAGCGCGGCCCGGCCACGCTGATCGCCCAGACCCAGGACGGCCGCCGCGGCGTCCTGAACGACACCTCGGGCATCCAGCGCGGCTGACCCGCCCCGCATCCGCCGACGGCCCCCCGCCCTTCCGGGCGGGGGGCCGTTGCCCTACAGTCACCTGACGGAGCGTCAGATATGGCTGGAGGGGACGACGTACATGCGCCTCGGACTCGCACTCGGCTACTGGGGCCGCGGCCCCGACCGCGCCCACCTCGACCTCGCCACCGAGGCCGAGCGCCTCGGCTACCACTCGGTCTGGACCGCCGAAGCCTGGGGCTCGGACGCCTTCACCCCGCTGACCTGGATCGCCGCGCACACCTCCCGGATCCGCCTCGGCACCGCCATCGCCCAGATGGCCGCCCGCACCCCCACCGCCACCGCCATGCACGCCCTCACCCTGGACCACCTCTCCGGCGGCCGGATGATGCTGGGCCTGGGCCTGTCCGGTCCCCAGGTCGTCGAGGGCTGGTACGGGCGCCCCTTCCCCGCGAGCCCGCTCACCGCGACCCGCGAGTACGTCGACGTCGTCCGCCAGGTGCTGCGCCGCGAAGGGCCCGTCACCCTCGACGGCCGCTTCCACCAGCACCCGTACCGCGGCACGGACGGCACCGGCATCGGCAAACCGCTCAAGCCCATCACGCACCCGCTGCGCCCGGACCTGCCGGTGCTGCTGGGCGCGGAAGGCCCGAAGAACATCGCCCAGACGACCCGCATCGCGGACGGCTGGCTGCCGCTGTACTGGTCACCGGCCCGCACCGACGTCTACCAGGCCTCCCTGACCGGCCTGCCCGAAGACTTCATGATCGCCCCTATGGCCAGGGCGAAGGTCTGCGACGACGTCGCCGAGGGCCTGCTGCCCGTCAAGGCCATGCTCGGCTTCTACATCGGCGGGATGGGCCACGCCGCCCGCAACTTCCACGCCGACCTGATGGCACGGATGGGCTACGAGGCGCAGGCCCGCCGCATCCAGGAACTGTTCCTCGCCGGACGCAAGGAGGAGGCCGTGCTCGCCGTGCCGGACGCCTTCGCCGACGAGATCTCCCTGATCGGGCCGCGCGAGCGGATCGCCGAACGCCTCGACCTGTGGCGCAAGGGCCCGGTCACCGACCTCCTCGTGACGGCCCCGGACCCCCACACCCTGCGCGTCCTCGCCGAGCTCAACACCTAACCCGGCTCCGCCCCGGACTGCGGGACGGCCTCCAGCAGCTCCCGAAGGTCCAGCGGCATCACCGCGATCTCGATGGTCCCGCCGCCGCCGGCGCCGTCCGCACCGCTCCCGTACGTGCAGGCCACGATGCGCGAGCCGGGGTTGATGGAGATGCCCTCCTTCACGGACGGCGCCCGCACCCCGGTCGCCCGCCCGCCCGGCAGCGGTACGGGCTCACCGCGCCGGGGCACCCAGCACGGGGCGCCGGGACCGGTGAACACCCGGCCCATCCGCCAGCGGCCCGCACCGGCAGGGTGCCGCGCCATGCACGGGATCCCGTCCGGGGAACCGGCGGCGAGCCGCTGCCGCTGCTTGCGCCGCACCAGCCACCCCACCCCGACGACGGCGGCCGCGGCCACCAGGAACTCGATCATCCGCTCATTGAAACAGGCAGGCGGGCGGGCAGGCCGGACGGGCGACGCTGCCCGTCCGGCCTGCCCCCCTGCCTGCCTGCTTGGCTACCTGCCTGGCCGCCTGCCTGGCTGCCCGTTCCGGCGTGGAATCCGCGGTCTAACCGCCGCTCAGCTGGCCCGCGCTCGGCACCTTGTCGGTCACCGTCGCGCCCGCGCTCTTACCGGCGTCCTTGACCCCGCCGATGACGCCCTCGAGCGAGCCGATGTCGCCATCGCCGGCGTCACCCTTGCGCAGTTTGGTGCCCAGCCCCTTGAGGGACGCGATGCCCGCGGTCAGCGGAGCCATCGCCTTCGACAGCAGCGGGTCGCCCTTGGCGTTGTCCGCCGCCGCCTTCAGCCGGTTGTACGCGAAGGCACCCGCGAGGCCCGCCTTGATCAGCGCGAACGTACGCCCCTTGGCGCCCTTCTTGAACTTGCCCGCACGGTACGGCTTGATGATCCACTGGTATGTCGCCCCCGCCGCGAGCCCCGCGTTGGCGACGAAGCGCGTCTTGGCGAACTTCTGCTTCTCCGCGCTGGTGCTCGGTGAGGGCTCGGCGAGGGCCGCGACCTCCGCCGCTTCCGTCGCCTGCCAGGCCTCGGGCGCCGCCACTTCGGCGGCCGGCGCCGCGGGAACGGACAGGGCCACGTCCTCGCCCCGGCCCCTGCCGCCGCCTTCGCTGCCGCAGGCGGTACCGCCGGCGAGCAGCGCGCCGGACACGAGCAGGGCGGTGAGGGCACGTCGGAATCGGGTGGCACTGGGTATGGAAACGCTGGGTTCGGACACGTGGGCCTCCGGGGAGTGAGGTGTCTCCCGCAGCGTCGCCCGGGCCCCGGCACTGCGCCACCCGGATGACCCATTCGGGTTTGCCTCACCCCGACGGGGCAAGACGCGCTGCATGCGCACACACACCGGAGTACACGCCCGTGGAGGCGTTCAGGCCGGCCGGGTCGTCGCCGCGGTGGCGGACGTGCTGGCCTTCACGATCGGCCTGTGGATCCTGCTCTACTTCCTCGAAGCCAACCGGGGCAACGGCCTGGTGGAGTTCATCCACGACGCCGCCACATGGCTGGCCGGCTGGTCCTACGACCTGTTCACCTTCGACCACGAATGGGTCCAGGTGGTGGTGGGCTACGGCGTGGCGGCCGTGGCGTACCTCGTCCTGGGCCATTTCATCGCGGGCCGGCTCTACCGCCGCTGACCGCGAGCCCCGTACGGGCAGGCCGCCTCCCCGGCGGCCTGCCCCCTCACGTCCGTCCCGTCCCGGCCCGGCGCGGGCTAACCGCAGCAGTCCGGCTCCAGTCCCGACGGCAGCTCCAGCCCCCCGAACACCGCCCCGGTGGCCTCGTCCCCGCCCAGCGCGGCCACGGCCAGCAGCAGCGACCCGGCCGTCCAGGTCGTCTGCTCCACCGGCCACACCGCCTTGTCGTCGAAGACGTAGCCCGTCCAGTACATGCCGTTGTCCGCCCGCAGGTGCGTGATGGACCGCAGGACGTCCAGCGCCCGGTCCGACTCGCCGATCGCCCACAGGGCCAGGGCCAGCTCGCAGGACTCCCCGCCCGTCACCCACGGGTTCGGCAGCACGCAGCGCACGCCCAGCCCCGGGACGACGAACTCGGCCCAGCGGCTCTCGATCCGCGCCCTCGCCTCCGCGCCGGTCAGCGCACCGCCCAGCACCGGGTAGTACCAGTCCATCGAGTAACGGGACTTGTCCAGGAACCGCTCCGGGTGCCGACGGATCGCGTGCCCCAGGGAGCCCGCCGCCAGCTCCCAGTCCGGCTGCGGCTCCTCACGGTGCTCGGCGATCGCCAGCGCGCACCGCAGCGCCTGGTGGATCGAGGAGGAGCCGGTGAGCAGCGCGTCGGTGACGGGCGTGCCGTCGGCCTCCCGCTTCCAGCCGATCTCGCCGCCCGGCTGCTGCAGACCGAGGACGAACTCGACCGCCGCGTAGACGACGGGCCACATGCGGTCCAGGAACGGGTCGTCGCCGGTGGCCAGGTAGTGGTGCCAGACGCCGACGGCTATGTACGCGACGAAGTTGGACTCCCGGCTCGCGTCCTGCGGCTCGGCGGTGTCCACCCCGTCCGGCCGGTCGGCGTACGCCGCGTACCAGGAGCCGTCGGCGTTCTGGTGCCGGGCCAGCCACTCGTAGGCCCGCTCCGCCGCCTCGTGCTCGCCCGCCGCGTCCAGGGCCATCGCGGCCTCGGTGTGGTCCCACGGGTCGAGGTGGTGCCCGCGGAACCACGGAATGGCCCCGTCGGAGCGCTGCGCGGCGAGGATGCCGGCCACCGTCCCGGCGGCCTCCTCGGCGGTCAGCACCCCGTCCAGGACCAGGCGTTCGGTGCGCCCCGGCGAGCTCACTTCGCCGCGCCGACGGGAAGGTGCGGCTTCGTCGCGTACGCCACGAAGCTCTTGCCGATGACCGGGTTCAGCGCCTGCTCCGCGAGCCGCGTCGCGAGGGGCTTCTTCATGATGTCCCAGACCAGGAGCTTGTGGTACGCCTTCACGGGCAGCGCCTTGTCGTTGTCGACGCCGAACGCGCACTTGAGCCACCAGTACGGGGAGTGCAGGCCGTGCGCGTGGTGGGTGCCGTACGTCTTGAGGCCGGCGGCCGCCATCTTCCCGAGCAGTTCGTCGGCCTTGTAGATGCGGATGTGCCCGCCCTCGACCTCGTGGTAGGCGTCGCTCAGCGCCCAGCAGATCTTCTCCGGGCCGTAGCGCGGCACGGTGATGGCGATGCGGCCGCCCGGCTTGAGGACGCGGACCATCTCCGCGAGCACTCCCTTGTCGTCGGGGATGTGCTCCATCACCTCGGAGATGATCACGACGTCGAAGGACTCGTCCGGGAAGGGCAGGGCCAGCGCGTCGCCCTCCATGGCGGTGGCGGTGGCGCCGGCCGGCGCCTCCCCGGCCTCCTTCATGGCGGCGAACCACTTGGCGACCTCGCGGATCTCCTCGCCGTTGCGGTCGACTGCGACCACCTGGGCACCGCGCCGGTAACACTCGAAGGCGTGCCGGCCGGCGCCGCAGCCCAGATCGAGCACACGGTCGCCTGCGGCGAGCGGGAACCGGGAGAAATCGACGGTCAGCACGGGGTCCTGCCTTCGCAGTCGCGGGAGTGGAGGGGGTGGAGCGGGAGCCGGGAGCACCGGGGGCGGCGGGGGTGCCGCGGGTCCCGGGAGTGCCCGGAAGGCATCGACGTCATGGAGCGCAGGTCACCGGGCGCTGCGGGTACGGGCCGCCGACCGCTCGATGGCGGCGCGGTAGTGCGCGGCAGTGCCCTCGGCGGCTCTGGCCCACGTGAACCGGGACAGCACCCGCTCACGTCCGGCCGCACCGAGGCGGGCCCGCAACTGCGGGTCGCCCAGCAGCCGGCCCAGCGCGGCGGCCAGCGCGCCCGCATCGCCGGGCGGCACCGCGAGGCAGGTCTCGCCGTCGGGACCCGCGACCTCGGGGATGGCACCGCCGGTGGTGGCTACCAGCGGCGTGCCCGTGGCCATGGCCTCGGCGGCGGGCAGCGAGAAGCCCTCGTACAGGGAGGGCACGCAGGAGACCTGCGCGCTGCGCACCAGGTCCACGAGCTCGGCGTCGGTGATGCCCTTGACGAAGCGGACCGCGTCCTGGAGCCCGTACGACTCGATCGCGCGGGCGACCGGCCCCTGCTCGGCCCGCTTGCCGACGACGACGAGGTGCGCGTCGGGCTGCTCGGTCCGCAGCTTCGCGAGCGCCTCGACGAGGTGGACCAGGCCCTTGAGCGGGACGTCGGCGCTGGAGGTCGTCACGATCCGGCCCGGCACCTCGGCGACGGACGCGTCGGGCGACCACAGGTCGGTGTCGGCACCGATGTGGACGACGTGGATGCGCTCGTCCCGCACGCCCAGGTGCTCGGCGATCTCCTGCTTGGAGGACCCGGACACGGTCAGCACGGACGGCAGCCGACGGGCGACCCGCCCCTGCATCCGCGTGAACCCGTACCAACGCCGCACCGAGAGCCGCTTCTTGTAGTCCCGGGCGGCATCGAGGTCCAGCTGCCGGTCGACGGTGATGGGGTGGTGGATGGTGGTGACCAGCGGCGCGCCGAGGCCGGCCAGCAGGCCGTAGCCGAGCGTCTGGTTGTCGTGGATGACGTCGAACTGGCCCGCGCGGGCCGCGAGGTGACGCCGGGCCCGCAGCGAGAAGGTCAGCGGCTCGGGGAATCCGCCGGTCCACATGGTGGCGACTTCCAGCGCGTCGATCCAGTCCCGGTACTCGCCGCGCCCCGGCGTACGGAACGGGTCGGGCTGCCGGTACAGGTCGAGACTCGGCAGTTCGGTCAGCGTGGCACCGGTGTCGAGGACGGGGTACGGCTGCGCGCCGATGACCTCGACGGAGTGCCCGAGCCTCACGAGCTCCCGCGAGAGGTGCCGGACGTAGACGCCCTGGCCGCCGCAGAACGGGTTCCCCTTATAGGTGAGGAGTGCGATGCGCAACGGGCGGTCGCCGTCGGTGGCGGAACCCGCGAAAGGGCTCGTCACCATGGCCTCAGCGGTCACTCTCGGCCCCCTTCTCCCTGCAACTTTCGCCGGAGCGTAACCGCTCGCATAATGTAGAACAAGTTTCAGACTTGATCCGTCGAAGACCATTGAATCTACCGGCCGGAAACCACACCGTAAGAGGCGGAGCAGGTGATTCGCGCCACGGCTCGGGCGCCTGCCATGCTGACCGCCGATCACCTGACCATCACCCGCCGGATCACCACCGAATAGCGACGTGAACAGCCCGGAAGTCAGCACCGCAACGACACGGAACGCCATGGAACGGGACAGATGACAGCGGAAGCGAAAGCCGTCGAGAAGGCCGTCGCCGCGACGGCGTCCCCTCCCCTGACGGAGCGCCAGGAGGCGCGCCGCCGCAGGATCCTGCACGCCAGCGCCCAGCTGGCCAGCCGCGGCGGTTTCGACGCCGTCCAGATGCGGGAGGTCGCCGAGGCGGCCGGGGTCGCGCTGGGCACCCTGTACCGGTACTTCCCGTCCAAGGTGCACCTCCTCGTCGCCACGATGCAGGATCAGCTCCAGCACATGCACACGACGCTCCGTAAACGCCCCCCGGCGAGTGAGGACCCGGCGGCCCGGGTCGCGGAGACCCTCATGCGGGCCTTCCGCGCGCTCCAGCGCGAACCGCACCTCGCGGACGCCATGGTCCGCGCCCTGACGTTCGCGGACCGGAGCGTGAGCCCCGAGGTGGACACGGTGTCCCGGCTGACCACGGCGATCATCCTGGACGCGATGGGCCTGGACGCCCCGCCGACGGCGGAACAGCTCTCCGCGGTCCGGGTGATCGAGCACACCTGGCACTCGGCACTGATCACCTGGCTCTCGGGCCGCGCCTCGATCGCCCAGGTCAAGATTGACATCGAAACGGTCTGCCGCCTGATCGACCTGACGACACCCCCACCCCGAGAAACGGCCTGAACCGAAGGGTCGGGCGGGGCGGGAAGGCGCGGGGAGCGGGCCGGGGTCGGCAGGGCGGGAGCCAGGGGGCGGGGACAGGCGGGTTGGGGTCGGTGGGGCGGGGCGGGAGCCGAGGGGCGGGGTCCCGGTGGGGCGGTGTGGGGGTGGGTTCGGGGGCGTCCCGTCAGTCCACTGTCCTTCCGTGCCGTGCCGGGCCGTCAAGGGCGCTCCTTCGTCGCGTCGCTTCGCGATGGCCTGCGGCCACCCTTGACTGCCCGTCCCGTCCCGGAAAGACAAAGACTGTCGGGAAGCCCCCGAAGGATGGCCGGGGGGCACGTGTCCAGGGGCG
>LJCW01000128.1 GCA_001298555.1 Actinobacteria bacterium OV450 | reverse complement strand
GCCGTCGGGCCGGCGGTGCGGGGGCGGGGGGGGGGGCCTGCCCCGGGCCGGCGGTGCACCCGCCGGGGACTGGGCCCAGGGCGGCGCCTGGGCGTGCGGCGCGGGGCGGGCCGGGCCGGCACCACCCGGCGGCGGGGGCTCGCCGAGGGCCGCGTAGTGCGCGTCGCGGGCGAAGTTGCCCCGGTCGTCGCGGGTGAGTCCGAGTTGCTCGCCGAGCCGGCAGTCCTGTTCGGGACCGGAGAATCCGAGCGCCAGCAGGACCAGCCCGGCGTCGATCACCCGCTCGGTGCCCGGCATCGGCTGCCGCCCCGCGGGCTCCACCGCCGTCAGGTGCAGGGCCCGTACCCGGCCGGCCGCATCGCCTTCGAAGTGCATGGTCGCGCTGGAGAAGAGCCGGGGATCGGTGCCGTGGCGGCCGCGCGCCTCCTCGTGGGCGTGCGAGATCCGGTACACCTGCGGGTGCACCAGCGGCCAGGGCTCGCCTTCCGGCCGGTCGGCGCCCGGTTCGGGGCGGATGTCGAGCTGGACCACCGACAGGGCTCCCTGCCGCAGGGCGGTGCCCAGGCAGTCCGAGCCGGTGTCCCCGCCACCGACGATCACGACGTGCCGGCCCTCGGCGGTGATCGCGGGCGCCGCGTGATCGCCCTCGCAGACCCGGTTGGCGCAGGTCAGGTAGTCCATGGCCTGGTGGATACCGAGAAGCCCGCGGCCCGGAGCGGGCAGCTCCCGGCGCTGTGCGGCCCCGACGGCGACGACGACCGCGTCGTGGCGCCGCCGCAGTTCGGCCGCGTCCGTGCGGCCGCCGATGTCGGCGTCGGTGCGGAAGACCGTGCCTTCGGCCCTCATCTGGGCGATGCGCCGGTCCAGGTGCACCTTCTCCATCTTGAACGCGGGGATGCCGTAGCGCAGCAGGCCGCCTATCCGGTCGGCGCGCTCGTAGACCACGACGGTGTGCCCGGCCCGGGTCAGCTGCTGGGCCGTGGCGAGTCCGGCCGGGCCGGAGCCGATGACGGCGACGGTCTGCCCGCTGAGCCGGCCGGGCGGTGCCGGCGGGGTGTATCCGAGCGCCCAGGCCTGGTCGGCGATGGTCTCCTCGACGTTCTTGATGGTCACCGGGTCGGCGTTGATCGCCAGGACGCAGGAGTCCTCGCAGGGGGCGGGGCAGAGCCGGCCGGTGAACTCGGGGAAGTTGTTGGTGGCGTGCAGCCGCTCGGCCGCGGCCCGCCAGTCGCCGTGCGCGGCGTACGCGTTCCACTCGGGGATGAGGTTGCCCAGCGGGCAGCCGCCGTGGCAGAACGGCACGCCGCAGTCCATGCAGCGGTTGGCCTGCTCCGACACGAGGGGCAGCAGCTTCTGCCCCGCGTGCACCTCCGACCAGTCGCCGAGCCGCTGGTCCGCGGGGCGCGACGGGACGGGGTTGCGGGGGGTCCTGAGGAACCCGTACGGGTCGGTCATGCGCCGCCTCCCTGGTCCCGGGCGGATAGCGGTCAGACCAGGCTACGCCGCCCTCGGCGCGGCTTCCCGGCGGGCGGGCTCCCCCGGGGCGGACTCGGCCCCGGAAGGCCGCGGTGGCGTCCCGGGCCCCGGCGGCGCCGTCGGGTCACGGGCGTGTCCGGCGCCCGCCCGTGCCCGCCCGTGGCCGCCCGTGCCTGCCCGTGCCCGCCCCGGCCGGCGGTGCGCGTGGGGTGGCCGGGCCCTGGGCGCCGGTTCACAGCCCGGCGCGGGTCCGTGCGACCAGCTCCCGTGCCCCCGCCACGGTGGCCGTCAGCTCCTCGGCGGTGCTGCCCGGCGCCCCCAGCAGTTCACTGACGCGCCGTCCGAAGCCGGCGGGTGCGCCCGGCAGCGTCCCGGCGACGGCCAGCGCGCCCTTCTCGTTCAGGCACCAGCGGCGGTCGGCGGCGAACAGCGCCTGCACGAGGACGCCGACGGCCCGTGACAGGCACAGCGAGACGTACAGGCCGTCCGCCCGGGCGGCGCCCTTCGCCGCACCCTCGACCAGGAACTCCGCCTCCCAGGCGGCTGCCGTCAGCGCGTCCCGCAGCGGCTCGGGGTAGTCGGAGGTCTCCCGCCGGAGGCCGCTCAGCTCGCCCGTCGGATCGGCGAGCACCCGTCCGAGGGCGACCTCGCCCGCGTAGCAGGGCGACCAGAACCCGAGCGGGTGCCCCGCCTGGATGCCGACCTCGTACCGGCCCTCGCGGCACCGGTCCCAGACCTGTCCGACCCGGTCCAGGTCCCGCAGGATCCAGTCGACGGCGTTTCCCTCGACCCGCAGCCATGCGCCGCCGTTCACCCAGGGACCCCAGTCGCCGGGTGCGGCCACGTCCACCCCGGGCCCGGCGAGCGCGCGCAGCGCCCCGAGGTCGAGGGCGCCGCGGTAGTAGACGCCGAGGTCCCAGTCCGATCCGGGCCGGTGCTCGCCCCGTGCCCGGCTGCCGCCGAGCATCACGCCGACCACGCCGGGTACCGCGGCCAGGCGGTGCGCCATGTCCATGATGATCGTTTCCACGGTGCGAGTCTGACACGGATCCGGCCCGGGCCGGCCGGGGTCCGGTCAGGGCGCCCCGCCGTCCGGCGGACCGGCGGACGCCGCGACGTGCAGGGCCGCGGTCAGATAGCGCTGTACGACCGCCAGTTCGGCGGCCGTGAACTCCCCGGCCGCGCCGACCAGGCCACCGATGAGCGGACCGAAGAAGGACCGGCCGAGGTCGACGGCCTCCTGTTCCACGGCCAGCAGCACCCGGCGACGGTCGCGCTCGTCGCGCGTGCGCCGCACCAGGCCCAGCCGTTCCAGCCGGTCGAGCAGGGCGGTGGTGCCCGCGGAGTTGAGCTTCAGGGCCTCGCCGAGCCGGCCCGGGGTGACGACGGCCCCCGCCCGGTCGGCGTCGAGCAGCCGGACCAGCGCCCGCAGATCGGTCGGGTGCAGGCCGTTGCGCTCCGCGAACTCGGCGCCGCGCAGGTGGAGTTCCATCGTGACCGCGCGCAGCAGGTGCACCAGCCGCATCGCGGGGTGGTTGTCGTCCGTCGTGGGGTCGCCGGCCGTCGAGGGGGTGCCGACCCTCGTGGGGCCTTCCGCCGTCGTGGGGTTGTCGTCTTCGCTCACCCGGCTACTATCTCGCCGAGCGAGATGATTGGTCAACGAGACGATTCCCAGGGGAGCCGCCGTGTCCGGATCACCGGAGTTCTTCGCCGCCTACGAGGCGCTGCTCGGCCGCTGGCCGGCGGGCACCGCCGAGATCGACGTCCCGACCCCGTACGGCACGACGCGCGTCCACGCGTACGGTCCCGCGCGGGCCCCTGCGTTGCTCCTGCTGCACGGCGGGGGCTCCACCGGCGCCGTCTGGTTCGCGAACGCAGCGGCGCTCGGTGCGGACCACCGGGTGCTGGCCGTCGACATCCTCGGGGACGCGGGCCGCAGCGTGCGGGCGGGCCGCCCGCTGCGCGGCACCGCCGATCTGACGGCCTGGCTGGACGCGCTCCTCGACGGGCTCGGAGTCCGGCGCGCCGGCGTCCTGGGCCACTCGTACGGGGCCTGGATCGCCGTCACGTACGCCCTGCACGCCCCACAGAGGGTCGACCGGCTGGTGCTGCTGGACCCGACCCGGTGCTTCGCCGGCCACCGGCCGGGGTTCCTGCTGCGTTCGCTGCCCGTGCTGGTGCGCCCCACGGCGGACCGCGTGCTCGCCTACGTCGACCGCGAGACGGCGGGCACGGACACCGACCCGGAGTCCAAGCGGCTCTTCGCGCTGGCCGCCTCGGGTTTCCCGCACCGCAGGCTGGTCGTCGGCCGCCGCCCGGATACCGCGGCACTGACCGTCCCGCTGCTGGTCCTCCTCGCGGGGCGCAGCGGCGCCCACGATCCGCAGAAGGTGTCGGCCCGCGCCCGCGGGGCCGTCCCGCACGCCCGGATCGAAACGCTCGCGCACCTCACCCACTACGCACTGCCGACGGCGGCCCCCGCGGAGACGAACCGTCTGGTCTGCGATTTCCTGACGGCCGCCGCGGGGCCGGCCTGATCCGGAAGACAGGTCCCGGGACGGCTCCACAGGGGGCCGGCCGGGTCCGCGGGGGCGGGGCCGGCTGGGTCCGCGGCGCCGGGGCGGTCAGTCCAGGTCGAGGTGGTAGGCCCCGGCCACGGCGTCGGCGAACAGTGTGAACTGGACCCGGGGGCCCGCCTCGCCGTGCTGGGCGCCCTGGGCGTCGCCCTCGCCGTCGAGGTCCATCTCGACCGGCTCGGCGTCCACCAGGACGTACTCCCCGTAGCCCTCGAAGTCTCCGGGGCCGTCGGCGACGCCGATGTGGATGGGGGTCTCGTCGGGCAGTGCCGCCAGCGCCTCGCGGAGCCGGCCGGCGGTCCACACCTGCGGATTGTGATGGAACATGTCAGCCATACGGCGACATTAGAGGGCGAAGGGTGCACCACGGGCACGGCACGCCGGACGGTTTCCCGCATCCGCGACGACACTCACCCGGAGCGCGTCCAGAGCCCGGCCAGCTGCCCGTGGAGCACGTCCTGCGCCTGGCGCGGGGTGAGGTGACCGATGAGGACGTGCGCGGTGAGGCCGTCCGCGAGGGCGAGTAGCGCACGGGCCTCGCGCCGCGGATCGAGGGGCGCGGCGCGGCCTGCATCCTCGGCGGCTTCCGCGATGAGCTGCGTGAACGACTCCTGCAGGGCGGCGTAGTTCACCTTCAGCATTGCGGCGAGCGGCTCGCTGACCACCGCCTGCGCGACGAAGGCCAGCCAGACCCGGGCTTCGGCCCGGTGCTCCTCGCGCAGCAGGGCCACTTCGGTGGCCGCGTGGCCCAGCGCGGTGCCGGCCGACTGGGCCGGGCTGCGGACGAGGCTGGCCCGTACGCGCTCGGCGATGCGCTCGCCGACGTACCCGAGGGCGAAGACGAGCATCTCGTCCTTGGTGCGGAAGCACCGCTGCACCGCACCCATCGACACCTGTGCGCGGGCGGCGACGTCGCGCAGGGTCACGCCCTCGAGTCCGCTTTCGTCGGCGAGGCGGCAGACGGCCTCGGCGATGAGGCGGCGTCGGCCCTCGTGGTCCACCTGTCTGGGCATGCCCGGTCTCCTCCCAGCCGCGGCGGGACTCCCCGCCGCGTCGGCGAGTTTATTCGATGCAGGCGCATCGGTTACGGGCTAGGGTTCCGATGCAAGTGCATCGGAACGGGGAAGGGAGAGGGTCCACACCATGCCGGATCCTTTGTGGAAGCTGTCGGCCGCCGAGCAGGCGCGGGCCGTGCGCCGTGGGGACGTGTCGGCCGTTGAGCTGGTCGACAGTCATCTGGAGCGCATCGCCGAGGTCAACCCGCAGGTGAACGCGGTGACCCAGCTCATGGCGGAGCGCTCGCGGGCGGCCGCCGCCCGCACCGACCGGCTGCGGGCCCAGGGCGTGCAGCCGGGGCCGCTCGCGGGCGTGCCGTTCACGGTGAAGGAGACCACCCCCCTCGAGGGCGCGCCGACCACCTTCGGCACCCCTCGCTTCCGCGGCCTGGTGGCCCCGGCCGATGCGCCCCCGGTGGCGCGGCTGCGCGCTGCGGGCGCCATCCCGATCGGGCACGCCAACGTACCCACCCTGGTCCTGGCCGGCATGCACACGCGCAGCGAGCTGTACGGCGACACGCTCAACCCGTGGGACCGCACGGTGACTCCGGGCGGCACCAGCGGCGGCGACGCGGTGGCCGTCGCCACGGGCATGGCCGCGCTCGGGCTCGGCAACGACTCGGGCGGATCGGTGCGCATCCCGGCGCAGTTCTGCGGGGTGGCCGGGCTGAAGCCGTCGACGGGCCGGTTCCCGGCGGACCACCGCGTCCTGGGGCCGGAAGACCCCGGCCCGGCGTCCCAGATGCTCGTCACGGACGGGCCGCTGGCGCGGTCGGTGGCCGATCTGCGGCTGGCGTACGAGGCCCTGGCCGGCACCGATCCCCGTGATCCGCAGGCCGTGCCCGTACCCCTGTACGGAGAACCGCTGCCGGGGCCGGTGAAGGTCGCCGTGGTCGCCGACCCGGGTGGGCAGGGCGTCCATCCCGCGGTGCGCACGGCCGTGGCGGCCGCCGCCGACGCGCTGCGCGATGCGGGGTACGACGTGCGCGAGGTGGCGGACGTACCGCGCATGGCCGAGGCCCTGGAGGCCTACGGCCGGATCGCGGTCACCGAGTTCGCCCGCAGCTGGGCGGCGGTCCGCACGCTCCTCGGCCCGGGCGGGGACCGGTACATCGCGATGATGATGGAGCAGACCCCGCCCGCGAGCGCCGACGAGCTCGTGGAGCTGATGGGCCGCCGGCTGAACATCCGCCGGTCGTGGGCGGAGTTCCTGCACGAGTACCCCTTGCTGCTCGGCCCCGTGTTCACCGAGCCGCCCGTCGAACCGGGGCTGGAGTCGCGCGACCGTGCGGGGCGCGACCGGGTCGGGGCGGCCATGCGGCTGTGCACGGTGACCAGCTTCGTGGGCGTGCCGGCCGTGGCCGTGCCGACCGGGGTGACCGACGGGCTGCCGTGCGGGGTCCAGATCGTCGGGCGCGCCTTCCGGGAGGACCTGTGCCTGGACGCCGCCCGGGCGGTCGAGGACCGGCTCGGGGTGCTCACCCCTGTGGATCCCCGGGGGTGAGGCGGTGGCGC
Source organism: Actinobacteria bacterium OV450 (assembly GCA_001298555.1). Classification (GTDB taxonomy): domain Bacteria; phylum Actinomycetota; class Actinomycetes; order Streptomycetales; family Streptomycetaceae; genus Streptomyces. Next base: position 1,290 of record LJCW01000128.1, on the reverse strand, counting down.
CCGGGGGCCGTCAGAGGCCTCCGGTGTGGAGCAGCCGGTTCGGGGTGTCGGCCGGGACCCCGGCCAGGGCGTCGCGCACGGCCTGTCCGGTGAGCCAGGTGCGGATCTGGGCGGGCGTCGCGGCGGGGTGTGCGGAGAGGTACAGGGCGGCGGCGCCGGTGACATGCGGGGCCGCCCACGAGGTCGCGGCGGAGTCGTCGGTGGCGGTGGAGCCGCTCGCGAGCGCGGAGGTGATCTTCTCGGCGGGGGCGTAGAGGTCCACGCAGGGGCCGTGGCCGGAACCGAAGCCGCCGCCGTCGGTCCAGTGACGGTCGTCGGCGGTCGCGGCGGCGACGACGATCGCACCGTGGGCCCCGGCCGGGGAGTGGCCGCACGCGTCGTCGTTGAAGTTGCCGGCCGCGACGACCGTGGTGATCCCCGTTTCGATCATGTGCTGGACGGCGGTGTCGAGAGCCGTGGAGCGGCCCTTGAGGTTGAGGGACATGTTCACCACGGCCGGGCGCCGCGCGTGGGCGGTCACCCATTCCACGGCCTTCAGGACGGCGTCCTCCGGCGCGGGGGCAGGGGAGGCGGTGGCCGGGGAGGCGTCCTTGGTGCGGCTGCCGCCGCCCTCCTCGCAGGCGATCCCCTGGACGCGTACGAGGGACGCCTTCGGGGCGACGCCGTAGGTGCTGCCGCCGATGATGCCCGCGACGAACGTGCCGTGGCCCAGTCCTGCACCGTCGTAGCAGTCACCGGCGTCCGGATCACCGACGAAGTCGGCGCCGAGGGACGCCCGGCCGCCGAACTCCGGGTGCTTGACGTCGAGCCCGGTGTCGATGACATAGACGTGCACTCCGCTGCCGTCCGCGCCCGCGGCGAACTTCCCGTCGAGCGGACGGCCGCGCTGGTCGAGCCGGTCGAGGTTCCACGGAACTCCCGTCCGTACGAACGGCTTCGCCCCGGCGGTACCCGTCGGCGGCGCCGTACCGGACGGCACCGCGGCGGGCGACGGCGCACCGGATCCCGGGGCGCCACCGGCTCCACCGGCGCCGGTCCCGGCTCCACCGGCGGGCACGTCCTCCGGCGAGCACGCCGAAAGCCCCAGTGCCGCCAGCGCCACGACCGCTGCGAGCACGGCCCCTCTGCTGCGCCCGTTTCCCATGACCGGTCCCCCTCCGTGCGCTTCCGCTCCGTCGCGGGCGGAGACGCCTGGAAGGCCACGCCGGTTGCCGTCCGGCCCGGTCCCCCTTCCCCGGCGGCGGGCCCCCCCGCCCCGCCCCGGCCGGCGTGGCGGCGCCCGCGCGCCGC
>LJCW01000127.1 GCA_001298555.1 Actinobacteria bacterium OV450 | reverse complement strand
AGACACCTTGTCCGGGTGGCGGAATGGCAGACGCGCTAGCTTGAGGTGCTAGTGCCCTTTATCGGGCGTGGGGGTTCAAGTCCCCCCTCGGACACAGAGCGAGAACCCCACTTCGGTGGGGTTTTCGGCGTTTGGGGCCCTTTCCGGGCCGGGCTGCCCTGGCGACAGCGTGACCGTGCTCAAGGCGCTGACCCACGGGCCCTGCCAACACGGAAGGACCCCGCCTCGGGCGGGGCCCTTCTCGTCCTGCGCGGCCGGGCCGCGGCCGTCAGCGGCCCGCGGCGATCTCCGCGACGCGGCGGCGGACCAGGAACCAGCCGCCGACCAGGGCGGCCCCGATGGCGGGGACGCACAGGACGGTGGTGCGGCCGACGCCGCCGTCGCACCACATCAGCACCAGCACGGCGAGCAGGAACGCCAGCGTGATGATCTGCGTGTACGGGGCCCAGGGCAGGCGGTACGAGGGCCGCTCCAGGGTGCCCTCCTGCGCGCGGCGCCAGAAGAACAGCGAGCAGATCATGACCATGCCCCAGGTGCCGAGGATGCCCAGCGAGGCAAAGTTCAGGACGAGCTCGAAGGCGTCCTTAGGCATCAGGTAGTTCAGGCCGACGCCGGCGAGGCCGAAGGCGGCGGTGAAGAGGACGCCGCCGTAGGGGACCTTGCCCTTGTTCATGCGGGCGGTGAACTTCGGCGCGGAGCCGGACATGGCCATCGAGCGCAGGATGCGGCCGGTGGAGTAGAGCCCGGAGTTCAGGCTGGAGAGCGCCGCGGTCAGGACGACCAGGTTCATGACGCCGGCGGCGCCGGGGATGCCCAGCTTGTCGAAGACGGTGACAAAGGGGCTCTGGTCGGAGGAGTACGAGGTGTACGGGAGCAGCAGCGCGAGCAGGATGACCGAGCCGACGTAGAACAGGCCGACGCGCCACATGATCGAGTTGATCGCCTTCGGCATGATCTTCTCGGGGTTCTCGGTCTCACCGGCGGCGACGCCGCACAGCTCGACGGAGGCGTACGCGAAGACGACGCCCTGGAGCAGCAGGAGCATGGGGAGCATGCCGGAGGGGAAGATGCCCCCGTTGTCGGTGATCGAGGACAGGCCGGGGGTGTGGCCGCCGATGTCGTGGCTGGTGACGACCAGGTAGATGCCCACGAGCAGGAAGACGCCGAGGGCGGCGACCTTGACGAGGGAGAACCAGAACTCCATCTCGCCGAAGTACTTCACCGAGATCAGGTTCGCGGTGAGGACCACGGCGAGGGCGATCAGGGCGAGGACCCACTGCGGGACGCTGGTGAACATCGACCAGAAGTGCGCGTAGGTCGCGGCGGCGGTGATGTCGGCCACGGTGGTCGTGGACCAGTTCAGGAAGTACAGCCAGCCTGCCGTGTAGGCGCCCTTCTCCCCCATGAACTCGCGCGCGTAGGAGACGAACGCGCCGGAGGAGGGCCGGTAGAGGACGAGCTCGCCGAGGGCCCGGACGACGAAGAAGGCGAAGATGCCGCACACCGCGTAGGCGATCGCGAGGGACGGGCCGGCGTTGGCGAGCCGGCCGCCGGCGCCGAGGAACAGGCCGGTGCCTATCGCCCCGCCGATCGCGATCATGTTGATGTGGCGGGACTTGAGGTCCTTGCTGTAGCCCTCGTCACCGGCGTCGACGTGGCGGGCGGACGCCGGGGCCGGGGCCTCGGTCAAGGTGCGGTCACTCATGTAGGACTTCGCCTTCGTGGGTGGGACAGGCAGTTCCGGCCGCCGTGCAGGGGAGCTGGGTGGGGTCACCTGTGCGGGGGTCCGGTGGTTTTTGTCGCCCCAGGAGACCATGAGCCCCGGCCACGGCCAAAACCCGCCCTCCTCACACAGAAGCCCCCGGCGACCATGGAAACGGACGCCGGGGGCTTCGTACGGGCAGGAAAGCGAGGCGGTGGGGGTCAGCCGCGGGGTTCGGCCTCCGCGGCCTGGTCGAGGCGGAAGGCCTCGTTCCCCAGGCCGATGCGGGCGTGCACCTCGGGGCGGCGGCTGCGCAGGACGACCCCGTAGAGGAGTCCGCCGACGACGGCGGCGCCGATGATGCCGGGCAGCACCCAGCTGAGGGCGGAGCCCTTCTCGGCGCCGACGAGGACGCCGAAGTCCTTCACCGTGTACACGGCGATGCCGAGCAGGGCGATCCCGGCGGCTCCGGCCGCGACGAGCCGCCAGATCTGGGCGCCGGCCGTGCCGCGGCGGACGAAGAACGCGATGACGGCGAAGGAGGCGGCGGCCATGAGAAGGGTCACCCCGAGCGCGCCGACGCTGCCCATCCAGGTGAACAGGTGCAGGACGGGCGCGGTGGGGTCACCGGCCGGCTGGTCGTCGGTGAAGGCGAAGGCGAGGACGACGAGCGTGGCGATGACGGTCTGGAGGAGCGAGCCGGTGGCGGGGGCGCCGGTGCCCGCGCTGGTCCGGCCGAAGGCGGCGGGGAGCAGTCCCTCGCGGCCCATGGCGAAGGCGTAGCGGGCGACCACGTTGTGGAAGCTGAGCATGGCGGCGAACATGCCGGTGACGAAGAGGACGTGCAGGACGTCGGTGAAGGCCGTGCCGAGCCGGCCTTCGGTGAGCTGGAAGAGCAGGCCGGGGCCGGCTTCGCCGGAGGTCTTGACGATCTCGGAGGGGCCGGTGGCGACGGTCAGCGCCCAGGCGCTGAAGGCGAAGAAGAGGGCGACGAAGCCGACGGCGAGGAACATCACCCGGGAGACGACGATGTGGGGCTTGCTGGTCTCCTCGGCGTAGACCGGGGACTGCTCGAAGCCGACGAAGGCGGCGATGCAGAAGCACAGGGCCGTGCCGAGGCCGGCGCCGCCGAGGGTCGCGGGGTTGAAGGCGTGCAGGGAGAGGCCTTCGGGGCCGGGGGCGCCGAGGGCGGCGACGTCGAAGACGACGACGAGGGCGCACTCGATGAGGAGCAGGACGCCGAGGACGCGGGCGTTGAGGTCGATCTTGAGCCAGCCCAGCGCGCCGGTGACGGCGACGGCGGCCAGGGCCGGTATCCACCAGGCGACGTCGATCTTCAGGTAGGTGGCGAAGAGGCCGGAGATCTCGAAGCCGAGGATGCCGTAGACACCGACCTGCATGGCGCTGTACGCGACGAGGGCGACGAGCGAGGCGCCGGCGCGGCCGATGGGGCCGAGGCCGCGGGCGATGTACGCGTAGAAGGCGCCGGCGTTGTGGACGTGCCGGCTCATCTCGGCGTAGCCGATGCTGAAGAGCGCGAGCACGATGCCGAGGATCACGAACAGCAGCGGCTGGCCGACCACGCCCATGACCCCGAAGGTGGTGGGCATCACACCGGCGACCACCATCAGGGGCGCGCTGGCGGCGAGTACGGAGAGCAGCAGGCCGGCGGTGCCGAGGCGGTCGGCGCGCAGGGCGCGGTCCTGGCCCTTGTAGGTGCGGATCTCGGGCGCGGTGCTGAGCGTGGTGGATCTGCCCGTCGCCATGGCGGGGTGTCCTTTCGGGGGGGGAAGGTCGGGGGTGGAGCCGGGTGGGGGTGGGTCAGGCCGTGCCGCCGAGTGCGGCGCTGCGGGCCTCGATGAAGGCCTTGTGCGGGTCGAGGTCCGGATAGGACCAGGGGGCGGGCGTGGCGTGGCTGCCGATCCGGTGGAACAGGGCGGCGGCCTCGGCCGGGCGGCCCTCGCAGAGCTTGGCGTGGGCCAGGAAGTTGAGGTCGACCCGGTTGCGGGGGTGGTCCTCGCGTTCCCACTCCAGCCACCAGTCGAAGGCGGAGCGCAGCACCTGGCGGGCGCGGCGGCTCGACCAGTGGGTGACGGCGCCGGCGCTGCTGTCGGAGCCGTACGAGCCCGCCAGCACCCGATAGCGCTCGGCGTGGGCGATGACGGGGAGGACGGCGAGCGGGGAGTCGGCCGGGGACTCCTCGGCGGCCCAGGCGGCGAAGTCGTAGACCTCGTGGAGCGGATCGTGGCCGGCGCCGGGGGTGTGCTCGGCGAGCTGGGCGACCATGAGGTGGTGGGCGTGGTGGTGCTCGCGGTGGCGCGCCCGGACCTGGTCGAAGTGGCGGCTGAACTCCTCCTCGGTGCCGAAGGCCCGGGAGAGCATGAGCAGCCCCAGCCAGGGGGTGGGGTCGGCGGGGAGCAGCGCGGCGGCCCGGCGGCAGGCCTCCTCGGCGGCCTCGGGCGTGCCCTTGCGGCGCAGGGCGGTGAAGACGGCGGCGCAGGCGAGGAGGGTGGCGGCGTCGGCGCTCTCGGGTTCGGCGAGCAGCCATTCGCGGGCCCAGGCCGTGGCGGCGGGGGTCTCGGCGAGCACGACGATACGGTGGCCGCGGCGGTCCCAGTCGTCGCCGGTGCCGACGAGGAGGGAGCGGGCCTTGGCCCAGCGGCCCTGGGTGAACTGGGCTCGTACGTCGACCAGCTCGGTGTCGCACAGGGCCGGGTCGAAGAGCTGGGCCTCCCGCTTGCGGGCGCGGCCGAGGGGCGGCGGAGGCGGGGACATCCGCGGAATTCCCTCCAGAGCACGGGCGCGGGCGGACGGTTTGGCTGGATGATCACGCACAGCAAAGCGGTACGCACAGCTCCGCGTCAAGGTCCAGTCCACTGCGTGGCGCGTTTCAACTGGTGTGGACATGCCGCCAGTTGGGGTGGAAAACCCCTTCACGGCCGGCGCGGGAGCGACCGTAGGGTGGGCCCATGACGACGTACGACGATCTTCCTCCCGCTTTGTTCGCGTTTCCGGGGCCGGTGCGCGACATGCTGGTGGCGGCGGTGCTGAGCGGGGCGAAGACCTCGACCACGGGGCTGCTGACCGAATACGAGGTGGCGGGCGATGCCCTGCCGGTGGTGGGCGGGCGGATGGTGGTCATGGACTCCGCGGAACGGCCGGTGGCCGTCCTGGAGGTGACGGACGTACGGATTCTGCCGCTCGCGGAGGTGGACTTGGAGCACGCCCTGGACGAGGGGGAGGGCTACACGTCCGTCGCCGATTGGCGTGATACCCACGAGCGGTACTGGCACGGGCCGCAGATGCGGGAGGTCCTCGGCGACCCGGAGTTCACGGTGGCCGACGACACGCTGGTCGTCGCGGAACGCTTCCGGGTCGTCGAACGCCTCTGACGGGGCGGCGCCGGCCCGGGCCCGGGCCGGCGCCGCTCTGGCGAGCCCGGGGCGGAGCCCGGTTCAGCCCACCGCCCGGGCCGCCGCCGCGCCCGCCGCCCGGCCCGAGAAGATGCAGCCGCCGAGGAAGGTTCCCTCCAGGGCGCGGTAGCCGTGCACCCCGCCACCGCCGAAGCCGGCCGCCTCGCCGGCCGCGTACAGGCCGGGCAGCGGCTCGCCGGAGCCGGTCAGGACCCGCGACGACAGGTCGGTCTCCAGGCCGCCCAGGGACTTGCGGGTCAGGACGGAGAGCCGGACGGCGATCAGCGGGCCGGCCTTCGGGTCCAGGATCCGGTGGGGTGCGGCGGTGCGGATCAGCCGGTCGCCGAGGTACTTGCGGGCGCCGTGGACGGCGGTCACCTGGAGGTCCTTGGTGAACGGGTTGGCGATCTCCCGGTCGCGGGCCACGACCTCCCGGCGGACCGTCTCCTCGTCGAGCAGGTCCTCCTTGGTGACCGCGTTCATGCCGCGCACCAGCGCGCCCAGGTCGCGTTCGACGACGAAGTCGGCCCCGTTGTCCATGAAGGCCTTCACCGGGCCGGGTACGGCCTGCCGGGCCCGGTCGATGACGTCGCGCACCGACTTGCCCGTCAGGTCCGGGTTCTGCTCGGAGCCCGAGAGGCCGAACTCCTTGCCGATGATGCGCTGGTTGAGGACGAACCAGGTGTGGTCGTGGCCGGTCCTCATGATGTGGTCCAGGGTGCCGAGGGTGTCGAACCCCGGGAAGAGCGGTACGGGCAGCCGCTTGCCGGTGGCGTCAAGCCAGAGAGAGGACGGGCCGGGCAGGATGCGGATGCCGTGCCGGGACCAGATCGGGTCCCAGTTCTCGATGCCCTCGGTGTAGTGCCACATCCGGTCCTTGTTGATGTGGCTGGCGCCGGCCTGCTCGGCGATGCCCAGCATCAGGCCGTCCACGTGCGCCGGGACCCCGGAGAGCATCCGCTGCGGCGGGGTGCCGAGCCGGGCCGGCCACTGACTGCGCACGAGGTCGTGGTTGCCGCCGATGCCGCCGCTGGTCACGATGACCGCCTGGGCCCGGAGGGAGAACGTGCCGGCGACCCCCCGGCCGCTCGCGGTGCCCCGTACGGCGTCGGAGGGCTCCAGGACCTCGCCCGTCACGGTGTCCAGGACGCCCGCCGTCCGGCCGAGCCCGGTGACCCGGTGGCGGAACTCCAGCCGGACCAGGCCCCGGGCCACCCCCGCGCGGACCCGCCGCTCGAAGGGCTCGACCAGACCGGGCCCGGTGCCCCAGGTGATGTGGAAGCGGGGGACGGAGTTCCCGTGGCCGTTTGCGTCGTACCCGCCGCGTTCGGCCCAGCCGACCACCGGGAAGAAGCGGACTCCCTGCGCGTGCAGCCAGGGGCGCTTCTCGCCGGCCGCGAAGTCGACGTAGGCCTCCGCCCAGCGGCGCGGCCAGGCGTCCTCCTCGCGGTCGAAGCCGGCGGTCCCCCGCCAGTCCTGGAGGGCGAGCTCGCGGCTGTCCTTGATCCGCATCCGCCGCTGCTCGGGCGAGTCGACGAAGAACAGGCCGCCGAAGGACCAGTGCGCCTGGCCGCCGATCGACTGCCCGGGCTCCTGGTCGAGCAGGATGACCTTGCGGCCCGCGTCGACGAGCTCGGCGGTGGCCACGAGCCCGGCGAGGCCGGCCCCGATCACGATCACGTCTGCGTCGTACGTCATGGCGAACCCGTCCTCCGGTCGGTGGTGGGGCAGATCCTTGGCTACGGAGCGGTAACCAGTCAACAGCGGTGGTTGGATGGGCCGCGTGAGTGCTGCTGACGAAGTACTGGACGTGGTGGACCGGGACGACCGGGTGACGGGGCGGGCTCCGCGGGGCGAGGTGTACGCGGGCGGGCTGCTCCACCGGTGCGTGTTCGTCCAGGCCAGGGACGCGCAGGGACGGATCTTCGTCCACCGGCGGACGGCGTCGAAGCTGGTCTTCCCCTCGGCCTACGACATGTTCGTGGGCGGGGTGGTGGGCGCCGGCGAGAGCTACGCCGAGGCCGCTCTGCGGGAGGCCGAGGAGGAGCTGGGCGTGGCCGGGCTGGCGCAGCCCGAGCCGCTGTTCAAGTTCCTGTACGAGGGACCGGGCGGGGCCTGGTGGTCGTACGTGCACCAGGTGCGCTGCGAGCTGCCGGTGCGGCCGCAGGAGTCCGAGGTGGCCTGGCACGCGTGGCTCTCCGAGGAGGAGCTGGCGGGGCGGGTCGCCGACGGGAAGTGGCAGTGGGTGCCGGACGGTCTGGAGGCGTACCGGCGGCTGCGCGCGCACCGGGAGTCCCGCCAGTAGATTGACCAGGTGATCGACTTCGTCAAGGACGTGCGCCTCTGGTTCGCCCCCCAGCGGCTGAGGGACGAGGGCGAGACCCCCGACTACCGGTTCTCGCTGGCCAACGAGCGGACCTTCCTGGCCTGGATCCGGACCGCCCTGGCCCTGGTGGGCGGCGGTTTCGCGGTGGACCAGTTCCTGCCGGACCTGCGCTGGGGGGTGCGGGTAGGCATGGCGCTCGCGCTGCTCGCGGTGGGCGCGGCCTGCGCGCTGCGGGCGGTCAACCACTGGATGCGGTGCGAGCGGGCGATGCGGCGGGGGGAGGACCTGCCGCTGTCCCGGTTCCCCGTGGTGCTGAGCCTGGGGGTGGGTCTGGTCGCGGTGTCGATGGTCCTGGTGGTGCTGATGGGCTGGACGAGCGGCCGATGACGGCCTCCGGCACGGCGAACCGTGACGCGGGTCTGCAGCCGGAGCGGACCCGGCTCGCGTGGCGGCGTACGACGCTGGCGTGTTCGGTGGCGGCGGTGCTCGCACTGCGGACGGCGCTGCGCGGGCCGGGCTCGCCGGTGGAGGTGGCCGGGGCGGCGGTGATCGCGCTGATCTGGCTGGCGTTCCTGGCGGTGGCCCACCACCGCATGCGCCAGCTGACCGTCTCCCGTCCCCCGGCCCTCACCCCGCGCACGGCCCTGGCCGCGGTGACCTGCACGGTGGCCCTGTCCCTCTTCGCGATGACGGTCATCTTCTGACACCCCCGCCCCCGTCCGCCCCCGCCCGGAGCCGCGGCGCCCCGCCCGGAGGACGGTGGGCGAAAGCCCCCCGGGTCGGGATGCGGCATCCCCACCCGGAGGACGGTGAGCGGCAGCCCCCGGGCCGGGATGCGGCATCCCCACCCCGAGGGTGGCGGGCGGAAGCCCCCCCCCCCGGGCCGGGGCAGGAATGAGCACGGGAGGGTGGGGCGGAAGCCACACGGCCCCGAGCGCGACAACCGCACCGGAGGTGCCCTCAAGGCAGGCCTGCCGGCCCGCCCTCCCCGCCTCCCGACAGCCCGTCACGGGCCCTCCTCCCGGCTGCAACACCCCTCACCACAGCTAAGAGAACCCACACACCGCAACACACCGGACAGACCGACACCAGCCACCGTCACGACAACACGGACGAGCCACCCACCCAGCCACGGAGCAGCAGGCCCATCCAGGCCACCGTCACAACAGGACAAAGCGCGGACCCACCGCCCACGGCGCGCAACCCGTCGACGACGGACTTCGAGGACGGACAGACGGGGCCGGCACACGGGACGGAACGACGACGGAGGCGCCGTAAGGCTCAGGAAAGCCGGCCCGCAGGCCGCAAACAAGCGCACGGCCCACGGCCAGGGGCGGCTGCAGGCCCACCCGACGGAGCATCTCCCCACACCCCACCGACACCGACCCACACACACCTCCACACCCCCACACCACCACCCCGCAGCCCCAAGGCCACCGCACCCGCCAAC
>LJCW01000126.1 GCA_001298555.1 Actinobacteria bacterium OV450 | reverse complement strand
GTAGCAGACGTGTCTACCAGTCATACGACCAGCACGAACACACCTGCCTGACGGCCCGTCACTGCCAAGCCCCCACTGACACCAAACCGGCGCATCGCAGGAGAGAACCGCCTCGCTGCGCTCGGCGGCGGACCGCTTCGCGGTCCTAGGGCCGGCCCTTCGGGCCGATGTCCTGCGCTTCGCTGCGGACGGTTCGGGGTTTCGCTGCGCTGCACCCCGAACGGCCTGCTTCGCAGGCCTGGGTGACCCCGTTTCACGGGGTCCGGGCCTTCGGCCCGTTGGGCGGATCCGCTCCGCTCCCCCGCCCGAGTCCTTCCGGCTCCGCCTCCAGGACCAGCCCGCTCCGCGGGCGCCAGCAGCAGGGACGGGGGCGCCGGCTGGCCCCTGGCTTACGGGAGCTCCCGGGGCCGCCCAGGAAGGGGCTGACTGCTGCCTGCAGCTCACCGGTACTGCTGTGCCGGATGACGAAGTCCACTGTCATCTGTATGCCGATTCCTTGCCAGCCAGCTGACGAGGAGCTTGGGCGGCGCAGCAGCCTCGTGGTTGACGATGAAGTCGGCCAGTCTTGTGCTTCATTCTGGTAGATGGATTGATACTGGGCCAGGGGGTACCGCACGCTGAGGCATGGCTCACCGGTGGAGTCGAGAACCGTGCCTGCGTAGCTCTCAACCAACCTGCGAAACCAGAGAAATGAGTGGGCGGACATCCCGGGGTGTGGCTCGGAAGGGCGATGGGCAGCCAACGGGCATGATCGCGCAGGCTGTCCTTCGCGAGGCCGGTCAGGTGCCGCCCTCGGTCTTCCGCGTGGCTCCCCTGAGGGAAGAGACGACCTGGTCGCTGATATGCCGGACTGCAGCACCCTACGGCCAGGAACCCGGCTGGCTGTTGGGGAACTGGCAGTGGACGAACCATCAGCCCCGGCACCCGGGCGGGACTCCACGCGCGGATGCAGAGGTGCTGCTCAATCGGGACGGCCGGGCCCTGCTGGCAGGACTGTGCCAAGTTGACGAGGAGATCCTCGAGCAGGCTCTGCCGTCGTGGAGGCAAGGCGAGGAGCAGCTCACCGAGCAGCAGCGGCCGGGGACTGCCGGAGGGGTGTGGCGGGTCGGCGGCACGGTGGTCGGGCCGACGGCGTTCGGCTGCCGGCTCTGTGTGGCGCGGCGCAGCGGGCAGGCAGTGCGCGCGGTCCGCTACTCCGAGCGTTGGCAGCGGGTGTGCGAGCGGCATCACCGGTGGCAGCTGGATGCGGACGTCGACCATGGGCTGGAGAACCTCGACCTGCGTGAGAGCCCAGAATTGGGCAAGGCGCAGCGGCACTGGGCGGGGGTGGAGCGGCGGGCGCGGCGGGCCGTGGTGGAGCCGGCCGAGGTGTTCGGTCTCGCGCGGGCGGTGGTGTGCCGGTGGTGGGAACAGGCCCTGGGCTGGAGTGAAGAGCGGATCTGGCCAGCCCGCCTGCACCGGCTCGCGGGTGGGGACGCAGGGGGCAGGTTTTGGTGGTGGCACGCGGTAGCCCGGGACGCGGTGGTCTTCCCCGAGGTCGTCTCTGTGGCCGATGCGCTGCTGGACCCTGCCATGGAGGAGCTGGCATGGGCTGACAGCGGACGGGAACGGATCCGGCCCCGCTCTGCGGACGGTGCGTTCTGCCGGGAGCTGGGTGTACGGGTAGGGCGTCCGTGGCTGGGACCGTTGGTGGCGGTCGACTACGACGGGCCGCTGGTCGCCGGATGGCTGGGGACGGTGATCAGGCGGCGCCGCGGCATCGGGGACCCTGACGGCCGGGGCCAGGACCCGTGGTGGGTGAGTCGGGAGCGTCAGCCTATATCCACGGGGGTGCAGCTGCGTCTGCTGGCCGAGCGGGAGAACGGCACCATCAGCTGGCGCAAGGCGGTCCCGGACGCAGACCGGGCTCGTCTGGAGCGTCTGCTGGACGAAGCAGTTCAGATGTTGGGCGATGTCCATGTCCACTCCGGGCGTCCCGTCGCCGAGGCCAGCCGGAACATGCTCCGCTTCCTCGTCAGGGGCAGCGAGATCCTGGACCGTGCGCTGCTGGAGGCTGCGCACGCTGCACTTGAGGCGGGCGCGCCGCCCCAGTTCGTCGGCGAGTGGGGCAAGATCCCCGCTGATCTCATAGAGGAGATCGCCCGGCGCGGGCCGACAGGAGACGACTGACCAAGCTCCCGCGTCAGCGCTGCGGCCGGGGGCTGTGCCGACTCGGATCGGCTGACCTGTAGCAGACCGGTCCTGGCGGTGTCCCGCGCTTGGGGCGTGGTCCGTTCGATCGCGTGACGCTCCTTCGCAACCGGCACATGTGCGCATGAGTCACGTACTTGGCTAGCGGCCATGAGCAGTCACGTGCAGGAAGAAGCCCGGGCCCGGGACATCTGCGAGGCGGCGTTCAAGGACGCGTCAGGGGGTGTGCGCCAGCTTCCGTGGGACAAGGCCGCCTCGTCCGTGCGGTTTGAGGAGCTGCCGCCCGTCGCGGCCTTCCCCGTGATCCCGGGGAAGCGGTGGGCGCCCGGCTGGTGGTGGTCGGCGACCACCGGCCGGCATGTGGTGCACGGGTCGGCGGCCATGCGTTCCCAGCTGATGCTGCTCGACCGCGATCCCGACGTCGTCGGCCTGGCCGGGCGGCCGCTGCGAGTGGTGTGGCGCGACGTGCAGGGCCGGGCGCGGTACTGGGTGCCGCAGCTCTTCGCCCGGTACACCGACGGAACAGCCCTGCTGGCCGACTGCCCCTCTGTCCCTGGCGGTGGCGGGGAACGTGCGCGCCTGGCCGCCCAGTACGTGGGTGCGGCGTGCGCGGAGGTGGGGTGGGTCTACCGGCGGCTGGAGCCGATCGATGCGGTACTGGCAGCCAATGTGCGGTGGCTGGCCGGCTACCGGCACCCCCGCAACGCCGGCGGGCCGGAACGGATGGCGGCGGTGCTGGAAGCGTTCCGGGAGGCGCGGCCGCTGATCGAGGGCGTCCGGGCGGTAGGGGATCCCATGGCCGTGTGGCCGGCCGTGTTCCACGCACTGTGGTCCGGACGCCTGAGCGTGCCGCTGTCCCGGCCCCTGCACGAACGGGTCATCGCCCACCCGGGCACGTCCGCCGGCATCAGGGGCGGGGAGGCGTGATGAGCAGGAGTGCTGCGAGGCGGCCGGTGATCGCGGTGGGCGGGCACGTGGTCTTCGAAGGCCGTACCTGGCAGGTGGTGGCCATGGACGGCTCCGTCGTACGGCTGGTCGCCGAGGACGGGGCCCTCACCTCGGTCCTGGCCGGCTACCTGTGCGCGGCCGCCGACTTCGCCGTGGTCGGGGCCCGGCCAGCGGTCGGGGTGCCGCAGTGGGGACTGTTCGAGACGGTGCCGGTGCGCGAGCAGGAACGCGCGCTGGCATGGCAGCGGCACCTTCAGGAGATCGAGTGCGGCCTGCCCGGCGGCCCGGGCAGCCCGGGAGTGCCGCGGCCCGCGTACGCGCGGGAACGTCCGATGGGTGATCGGGTTCAGGCCAAGGCCGACGAGCTGGCAGCACTGGGCTGGACGGGGTGAGCCCGGCGACGATCCGCAGGATGCGGGCCCGCTACCGCCGCCAGGGCCTGTGGGGGCTGGTCGACCACCGCACCACCAAGCCCTCCAGCCGCACCGGTCGTGCCGACGAACATGTCGTCGTGGCGGTGTTGGAGGCGTTGCGGCGCCAGCGCGGGCGTTCCAAGGGCACGCTCGCCGGGCTGCGGGAACTCACCCGACAGGTCCTCACCGAGACCCACGGCCCCGACACGGGTGTGCTGCTGCCGCCGGTGTCCACGTTCAACCGGCTCGTACGCGCACTCGCCGACCCGCAGGAGCTGCCCGGCCGCCCCGCACGGACCGCGGCCGGCCCGGCCCCGCCCTTCACCCCGACCATGGCGCTGCGGCCCGGGGAGCAGTCATGCTGGACACGACACGCCTCGACATCATGGCCGTCTCCGACCACGGCACAGCGGGCCGACCCGAGCTGACCATCGCGCTGGACGTCGCCACCCGCAGCATCCTGGCCGCCATTCTGCGGCCGGCCGGGACCAAAGCCATCGACGCCGCCCTGCTCCTCGCCGAGATGGCCGTCCCGCACCCGGTCCGCCCCAACTGGCCCGCCTGCCTGCGCCTCGCGCACGCCTCAATCCCCTACGAGCGGCTGACGGACATCGACACGCGGCTGGAACACTCGGCGGCGCGGCCGGTCATCGTCCCCGAGACCGTCATCGTCGACCGCGGCAACATCTACCTCTCCTCGGCGTTCCGGGCCGCCTGCGAAACCCTCGGCGTCAGCCTCCAGCCCGCACCCTCACGCCAGCCCGCAGCCAAGGGGCACGTGGAGCGGACCTTCGCCTCGATCAACACCCTCTTTGGCCAGTACGTCGCCGGCTACACCGCGTCCAACACCGTCGAGCGCGGCCGCGACGTTCAGAAGGAAGCCTGCTGGACGGTGGCGCAGCTCCAGGACCTCCTCGATGAGTGGATCACCGCCGGCTGGCAGCCCCGGCCCCACGAAGGCCTGCGGCACCCCACGATGGCCAAGGCCGCCTTGTCGCCGAACGAGATGTGGGCCGCGCTCATCGCCGCATTCGGGTACATGCCGGTGCCGCTCACCGGACGCGACTACGTCGAGCTGCTCCCCACCCGCTGGCACAAGATCACCGACCGCGGCATCCGCATCAGTCACCGCACCTACGACGACAGCGCCCTCAATCCCCTGCGCGGACAGCCCTCCGACGTCCACGCGCATGGCGGGAAATGGGAAGTCCACCACAACCCCCACGACGCCAGGCAGGTCTGGATCCGCCTGCCCGACGGACGCCTCGCCGAAATCCCGTGGATCCACCGCGACCACGTCCACCAGCCCTTCAACGACCACCTGTGGCAGCACCTCAAGACGCACATCGAACAACGCGGCGACCACGAACAGTACGAGAGCGACCTCGCCGAGGCACTGCACGCGATCCTCACACGCGCCCGCACCGGATCAGACGGCCGCCCGGCCGCCGGCACGAAGGCAACGAGAGAGCAGCACGTGCAGGCAGGCGGCCCGGCATGGCCCGCCGCCCTCGACAGCGGCAGCACCATCCCGGGCCTGGCGCAGCAGCCGCAAGACAGTGCGCGTGTACCAGGCCAGGCGGCCACAGGCGTGCACGACCTCGACGGCCCGGATTGCCTGGATGGCCTTGAAGAAGGCGACGAAGACGACGAGCAGGACTGGTCGGCGGCCGCGGCTGCCGGTGGCTTCGGCCTCTACGACGCACAGCGGGAGGCGGAACAGTGGTGAGGCATTCCCCGGCACAAGAACTCAGCCCGGACGAACCCCTGCCGCCGACAACGTGGCAGGGCTGGCAGCAGTTCGTCGACGCCCCTCCCCCAGCGCCGCCCGCCCCCGGTGCACCGCCTCGCAGCACCGAGGAACGGCTCGCCTACCACTCCGACTTCGTCACCATCCGCACCCCGGCCATCAACACCATCTCCACCACGGTGCGCACCCTCATGGTCCTGGGCCGGCACCAACAGGCCACCGCACGACCCAGCCTGATCGTCACCGGGCCCCCGACCACCGGAAAGACCACCGCACTCCTGCAAGTCGGCCGAACCTGCCACCTCGCCGAAACCACCCGCACCGGCAACCACGACCAGATCCCGGTCGCGTACGTCCTCGTCCCGCCCGGAGCCAGCGCGAAAACCCTCGCCACGGAATTCGCCCGCTTCCTCGGCATCCCGATCACCCACCGCATGACACAAGCCCAGATCATGACATCGGTCTGCGACACCTACACCCGGGCAGGCGTCCGCCTGATCATGATCGACGAGATCCACCGGCTCAACCCCCGCACCAGCACCGGAGCCGAAGCAACCGACCTGTTGAAAGACCTCACCGAACGCATCGCAGCGACGTTCGTCTACGCCGGCATCGACGTCACCACCACACCCCTTTTCACCGGCACCCGAGGCGCCCAACTCGCCGGTCGCGCCACCCTCATCGACTGCGACACGATCCCCGCCCGCCGAGGAACCAGCCAACCGTTCCGCGACCTCGTCGCCGCCATGGAAGCTTGCCTCGATCTCACCCAGCACCGAGCCGGAAGCCTGGTGCGCCTGGCCCCTTACCTCCACACCCGCACCGGCGGACGCATCGGCAGCCTCTCCCGCCTGCTACGCCAAGCCGCGATCACCGCCATCCACGACGGCACCGAACGCATCACCAAGACCGCCCTGGACGCCGTCGTTCTCGACCACCTCGCCGAAGACAACCAGCGCCCCCGGTACCCGGCCAGCCGCACCACCCGGCAGCGCCGCGACCTTTAGACGGACCGTTACACCTGCACAAAAAACCAGTGCATCTGCGCACACCTGAAAAAACCCGCCGACCTGAGAAAACACCAGGCCACCACCCCCGCCCGGCAGCCCGCAGGTCCTCCCATCGGGCAGCCCCGACCAACACGACAGACAACCAGCAGCCCACACCCGCCAACCAACCTGAACACACCCAGGCCAGCACACCAGCCCAAGCGCTACATCAATGACCCGTCACACTCCGGGCGGCTTCGCCGAGCTAGGGCTGGCCCTTCGGGCCGGGACCCCTTCGCTTCGCTGCCGGACGGGTTCGGGGTTCCGCTTCGCTCCACCCCGAACGGCCTGCTCCGCAGGCCTGCGTGACTCCGTTTCACGGAGTCCGGGCCTATTGCCCGTTGGGGTGGGTCCGCTCCGCTCCCCCACCCGCGGGCGGAACGCGGTTAGTTTCCCGCCTCCAGATATATCCGTTGGATCAAATCGGGATCTATTGCCCGTCGGGGGGTGGGGGTGGAGGTTGCTGTGCCACAGCAGGTTGTCCTGGTGCCATAGCAGGGACAGGAAAGTCCTGAGGCCTAAGGAAATGCTCGTACCAAGCCCGGTGGTCGGGAGCCTGACCAGCAGCCAAAAATTTCAACCAGGCACGCTGCAGAGGATATGCAAAGAGTCGCAACGCGCGCCGCGGTGAAATGTCCATGCGGGGAAATCAGTACAAACGTGAGGCCGATTAGAAGGAATAGAACCCCTGCATCGTAAGCCGCCCTTGAGCGCTTGTCCCACAATTGGAATCCGTCATAATGCGTGCGCTGTTCAGCCCTAAGTAGGGCCAGCTCGTTTCCGTTGGGAACATCAGGCTGCCACCAGTCACACATCTTTCGTGGCGTAGTGTCGTAAAGCATTGACCAGAAAGTGGTGTGTACGACCATTATGAAAAGCGACGCAGCGGCGACGAAGCACATCATGGCCCAGTCTCTCCATGGGACCAGATGTGTCGCATCGATTGACAAAGTAACCAGCGTCGCGGCCAAAGAGAAGCCTGCGAGAAACGGTGCTGCTCTTGTCCCCACCATTTGAGCAGCCTCAGGGAGGCCGAAACGCTCGGGCACCACCCAGTTATGGTTTCTCGTAGCTCTCCAGGTTGCGAGTTCGTAAGGCATGGCACTCACCAAACCGGTGCGAGAGTGTCCTCACTTCCCAGAGTGCACCCACTCGGCAGTCTTCGCACTGCGACTAACGGAGTGTTGTCGCTGGGCCCATCTACGGGGCATACGGGCCTCCCCCCAGGCCGCCAGTGGGTGGACGACGTGCTGAAGTGGAGGTCTTTACCGAGACGTAGGACCCTGCATGCGCATCGAGCCGTTCCAGGTGGTGACCAAGGTCAGGGCGGTAGCCCTGACGAGTACCAAGATGGGAGAGGTTGACAGCACTCCTGAGGGCCTCGGGCTTCTGCTCATCCAACGGGCGTACCTCGCGACACTTTGATCAACAGTGCGCTACCCCAGTTCCCTGTACTCTCGCTCCTCGGCAGCCATTCCCGATGTGGGAGAGGTGTGGACGCCCTTGTCGTTGACCACGTTCAAGTTACCTCACGAGTTGCAGCGCTGGCCGCACAGGAGCTGTTCTGTGTTCTCCTCCATTGAACCCAATTGGCGTGAGGCCGAATACAAAGTCATTGAGTTCATTAGGGTGGATATTCATGGCTTTTGCCACGTCGAAGTGACTCATGTGTGCCGCTCGGAGTGCTTCGAATACCTTGGTGAGAATCTGACTGCTTTCTCTGGCAAGGTTGGAGCTGGGCTCTCCTCTGCGATATCCCATCTGTGAAAGCTGCTTGGCTGTCTGATGGTATTTCCACTCGGAGAACTGACCGAGGGTGCGCAGCCGGTAGGCGAGTGCCATGGCGGAGACACCCCATCGGCGTTTGGCGCTCAAGATCCGTTCCAGGCTGGGCTGGTCGAGCTGCTGGGCCAGGATGCCGGCCTTCGGCATGAGGAAGGCGGAGGCGAAGGCGTCGGCCTCGGCTTCTGCGGTCGGCCCTGAGGGGCTCTGCGGGCCGCTGTGGAGGACAAGGTGGCCTAGTTCGTGGGCGACGTCGAATCGGCCGCGTTCGCTGCTCTTACGGGTGTTCAGGAGGATGTAGGGCACGCCGTGCTTGGTCGTGGAGAACGCATCGATATCGAGGCAATCAGGAGCCAGAGAGAAGATGCGTACTCCGTGGGCTTCCAGGAGGTGCACCATGTTCGGCGCTGGTGCTTCCCCCAGGCTCCAGTCTGCGCGCACTTGTTCGGCCGCGGCCTCAGGGTGCATGCCGTCGTAGACGGGCACGTCGGGGCGAGGAAGCGTGAAGTGGGCTTCGAGCCACTCGTTCAGAGTGGCTGCGATGGCGCCGCAGCTGAGCGCGCTGTCCCGCTCGACCGCGCTCATCTTGCTGGGTGCGCGGAAGCTGACGGCTCCCGCCACGACGTCGGGTGCAGGCTCGGCCCTAAAGAAGCCGATGGGGAAGCCGAGGCTGTGGGCGAGTGAGGAAAGCGTCTCTTCCGATGGGACTTTCCTGGAATTCTCGAACGCGGTGATGCTCTGGGCTGAGATCCCAGATTCACGAGCCAGCGCAGCAAGAGTCATGCGGCGCCGTTTCCGAGCCAGTACAAGTCTCTCGGGGGTGAACACTTTCCTCAACTCCCGTTATTCGTAAATCAGCCGGTGAACTGCACCGGAATGTGCAGGCCGTTGTCGTCGTCCGGGGCGTCGAGAAGTTCGATATCGACCCCGGGGTCGGGAAGGGTGAACAGCGGAATACGTTCGCTCCACTCGTTCACGTACTTCCCCTCCATCTTCACAGGAAGGGACAGCTCAGCAGCCAGACCCGCCGCGGTGCGCTCGTACAGAAGGAACCACAGAGGCATCTCCTCCAGCTCACCGCCGAACTCGATGTCGTCCCGCGACTGGATGACGCCCTGGCCGGTGCGCCGCTCGAACTTGGCGTTGTTCTCTACGATCACCGCCATCGCCCGCCCCGTGGGGTTCTTCGAGCGCACCGGCCGGTCAAGATCCCCGATACCTCCGGAACCGCTGATCGCGGTGATCGCGTGTGTACCGGTTGGGTGAACCACTCGCAGGATGCTGTCTCGTCGGGTGTACTTCCACAGCGCCAGCGACTCGTTCACGTCCTGGAGGTGCTCCACCAGGTACTCGGGATCCCGCAGGTGCTCCGCGAGGAAGCGGTTCGCCCTGCTCCAGCACGTGATCCCCGGCATGGAAGGAGCATCGAACTCAGTGCACATCCGTGCCTGGCCGGCTGCCCACTCCAGAGCATCCGCGAAGATCTTCTTGTTCACCCCCAGCTGTGCGAGTCGCGCGTCGAGCTGCATGGCTCCAATGCCAGCCATAGACACCCTCCCTGACTAGGTTTCATAAACCGTACCTCACATCAGGTCAGATTTTTGAAACCTTCGCGATCATTGCACGTCAGTTCGATTTTGTCATCTCTCCTGCCCCACGTTCTGACCTCAGCCGGCAACAGGAGCTATCGCACTGCAATGTGACCCAGCAGCGGGCTGTACCTACTCACGTGAGTAGGTACTTACGTGAGTAGGGGCGGATCGCGACCGCGCCCGACCGCTGGCTATCACTGCTTAACCGAGGGTCCTGCTAGTCCCAGAAACTCACCGCTCGGACCGCCTCCTCCAGCGCGATGACCAGAGGGTCGGAGAGGGTCGCGCGTTCGCGGCCAAGCTCCCCGTGAAGGCCGCCGAGCCTATACGTCACCGACGTCACCGACGTCACCGACGTCACCGACGTCACCGACGTCACCGACGCCGGCTGCCGGCGGTCACGCATTTCCCCACGATCGACATTCCCCGCGTCATGTAATTCCCCACCTCCACGGTCACGTTGCCCCAGGGGATGGCAACTGCGAGCGGATGTCCAACGGGAGGGCCCGGGCCCAGCTCTCCGCGCCGTTCACATCAGCAGCGGGTCGACCGGCGGCCATGGGTAGCCCAGTTGCTCGGCATCATGCGAACCTCCCCAGACCTCGGCGGTGGCACGGGGATCGCCTGCGGTCAGCTGCGCTTCAAGGCGCTCGGCCTGCTCCGATGCGTCGTCCGCGGAGATAGGGTGGGTCATCCCGAACTGAATCCAAGGCAGATTCGTATCGGGCCCGTGAGGGGGATACATCAGGATGACGTGGATGCGGTCGGGTTGCTCGCGGGGGGCCCAGACGTCCTGCAACTCGCAGTCCCACCTGCCGAGCCAGTCCCCGCGTCTCCTCAGCCCCGCCTCAAGCAACCGCGCAACTGCTCCCGACGCCCACTCCCAGCTGCGGTCCTCTCCGGCTCGCAGGAGCTCGGCCTCGTACTGAGCTGCGGCGAACCGAAGCTCCGGCAGGAGGACGTATTGGCTGGCCTGGTCGCGCCCCCGACCAGACGACATGATCTCCGGCACGCGTGACCGTCATGTAAAGGGCCCGGCAGCATTCCTCCACGCCGCACTGAACGCCTTCGACATCACCTTCGACGGCCGTCTCTCAGCAGCCCGTCAGTAACCCCAACCACCCTCGATACACCGTTCGATTGGGTCTGTTCCGTAGTCGGTGGTGACGGAGTGTGGGTCAGCCCAGGAGGATGCGGTGGCGGAGGAGGGGGAAGCTCGCGCGGCCGTACATCTGGCGCTTGATGAGCTTGGTCTTGTTGTTCACGCCTTCGGTGCCGCCGTTGTGGTGCGGCAGGGTGAAGGCGGCCTCGACTGCGGCGCGGTCCTTCTCGAGGCCCCGGGTGAAGGCATGCAGGTGGGGCAGGTCCTCGGCCTGGGCCGAGGTGATCCAGGTGTTCAGCAGGGCGGCATTGCCGTCGGCGGGATCCAGCAGCACGGCGAAGCGGTGGATGAGGTCGGCCAGAGCGGTCATCGCGTGGCAGGCGGTGCGGGCTGCCTCGATACGTTCCCTCTGGTGGTCCTTGAGGCGGTCGGGGCGGGTGAGCAGGTAGCGGGCCAGGCGCCGGGGCGAGAGTGCGGGCCGGTCGGCTTCGACGCGGCCCTGGTTGATGTATCGGACCAGCAGGTTTGAGCTGCCGGTGTAGCCCAACTCCCTGATCTCCTGGAGGAGATGGATGACGGGGACGGCCGGGTCCTCCAGCCGGCGTCGGCGCAGGTGATCGCGGTAGGGGTCCAGAGGGTGGGTCGATACTTGGGGGCACGGATGAGGCGCTCGGGCTCGGTGACACGGTCGTAGCGCTTGACGGTGTTGAGAGCCAGGTTGAGGCGGCGCGCGCACTCCAGAAGTCCGACTCCGCGCTCGCGCAGGGCGTGGACCTGCTGCCAGCGCTCGCGGGTGGTGGCGGCCTGTCTCCCCTCAGGCGGGGGCGGGCCCGCTTTCGCCCAGCAGGTGCTGTGCGCGGAGACCTCCTTGCGGACGGCCTCGGCGAGGTTGTGCCACAGGTGCCAGCGGTGGCTGATCTGGACCGCGTC
>LJCW01000125.1 GCA_001298555.1 Actinobacteria bacterium OV450 | reverse complement strand
GGGCGGGCTCCTCCCGTCCGGGGTTGCGCCCGGGCACCGGGGTACCGTGCCCGTCGTCCCGGGCGGCCGGGCCGCGCGCGTCGTCCCGTACCGGCACCGCGGCGGCGTGGAGCGCCTCCTCCCGTACGACGGTCATCGCAGGCGGCCGCGGGGCCCGGCCGGCCGGCCCCGCCGGGGCGACGGGGGCGGCCCCGAAGTCCTGCTCCGGGCGCTCCGCCGACGGGGGACCCGGCTCGGGACCGGGCCCGGGACCCGGCTCGATCGCGCCTTGGAGCAGGGAGTTCGGCAGGAGCACCACGGCCGTCGTGCCGCCGTACGGTGACGTGCGCAGGTGCACCCGCACACCGTGCCGGGCGGAGAGCCGGCTGACCACGAAGAGTCCGAGCCGGTCGCTGTCGAACAGGTCGAGGGACTCGGACTGCTCGATGCGCCGGTTGGCCTCGTGGAGCGACTCGCGGCCCATGCCGAGCCCGCGGTCCTCGACCTCCAGGACGTATCCGGCACCGACGGGCTCGCCGCTGACCCGGACCTTGGTGTGCGGCGGCGAGAACTGCGCGGCGTTCTCGATGAG
Source organism: Actinobacteria bacterium OV450 (assembly GCA_001298555.1). Classification (GTDB taxonomy): domain Bacteria; phylum Actinomycetota; class Actinomycetes; order Streptomycetales; family Streptomycetaceae; genus Streptomyces. Next base: position 7,743 of record LJCW01000125.1, on the reverse strand, counting down.
TTCGGCGAGCAGGTGCGTGAGGTCGGCGACGGCTCCGCCGACCACGGCGGCCTCCGCCAGCCGGCACACCTCGACGCGCGGGTAGTCCTCGATCTCGGAGACCGCGGCCCGGACGACGTTCGTCAGCGGGACCGGCATCCGCCAGGCACGCCCGGGAGCGGCGCCGGACAGGATGATCAGGCTCTCGGCGTGCCGGCGCATCCGCGTCGTGAGGTGGTCGAGGCGGAAGAGGTCGCCGAGCTCGCCCGGGTCGTCGGCGCGGCGCTCCATCGAGTCGAGCAGGGTGAGCTGTCTGTGCACCAGGACCTGGCTGCGGCGGGCCAGATTGACGAACACGCCGCTGACGCCGCTGGCCAGCTCGGCGCGCTCGACGGCGGCGCTGAGGGCGGCCCGGTGGACGGTGGCCAGGGCCTCGCCGACCTGGGTGATCTCGTCGTCGGCGGGCGGCGGGGGCGGGGTTTCTGCCTCGACGTCGATGTCCTGTCCGGTTCGCAGCCGGTCCATGGCGTGCGGAAGCTTGCGGTGGGCGATCTCCAGGGCGGTGTTGCGCAGCGAGACGAGTTCCACGACGAGGGCGCGGCCGATGCGGACGGAGATGAAGAGGGAGGCGGCGACCGCGGCGAGGCCAAGCAGCACGGCGGCTCCGGCGGGGCCCAGCCCGGCCTGCGCGAAGGGACGGGTGCGGGCGGCGGCTGCGGTGCGGGCGGCGGCGTCGATCTCGCGCATCGAGGTGCTGATGCTCGCGTACGCGGGGTCCCAGCCGGCCGGCGCACCCCGAGCCGGGTCCTTGGCCGGGTCCTTGCCGGGGTCCTTGGCCGGGTCCTTGGCGGCAGCCGAACCGGAACCGGCGGCCGAACCAGAACCGGATCCGGCGGCCGTCCCGGAAGCGGTGGCCGGCCCGGCGGCGAGCACCCGGTCCTCGGCGGAGGTCAGTTCGGCGTACGGGGCGGTCTTGGCCACGGACTGCCAGGCGGCCTGCCGGGCGGCCGGCAGGTCGCCGACCGAGCCCGCGATGAGGGCGCGGCGGGTCTCGATGACGCCGGTGAGACGCCGGAGCGCTTCGGCGGTGCGCGGGCCGGGCGCGGTGATCAGCGCGTCCTCGCGGGAGAGGAGCTCGCCGGCGCGGGCGAATTCGAGCAGGACGCGGGCGTCGGGGCCGAGTTCGGCCTTGTCACCGCCCGAGAGGGAGCCGACGACGGCGAAGGCGCTGTCGACGACGCGCGTGTACGTCTCGTAGGCCGCGTCCGGGGTCGCGCGCCGGTCCGTGATGTCCTTGCGGGTGGCGGCGAGGCCCTCCGCCGCGGCCACGAAGGTCCCGACGCGCACCACGACGTCGGTGCGGAACTCGCCCGACTCGGCGACGGTGTGCCGGTCGCCGAGCCGGAGCCGTCCGACGGCGGCGTCGGTGCGCCGCGCCTGCTGTTCCAGGGCGGCGCCCTGGTCGGCGGAGGGGTCGGCCAGGTAGCGGACGGCGGCGCGCCGTTCGGCCTGGAGCTCGGTGACGGCGGCCGCGACGGGGGTGCGAATCTGCTCGTCGACCCGCTGGACCCGGGTGAGCCGGGCGATGTCCTGGGCGGTGCTGACGGTCGCGAAGCCCCAGAGGGCGAGCAGGGACACGACCGGCACCATCAGGAGCGAAACGATCTTTGCGCGGACCGAGGCGGGGCGCAGGCGCGGACGCAGCCGTCGCCGCCCGCCGTCGGGGGCGGTCACCGGGCCGGGGCCGGCACTCGTCAGGTCCTGCAACGCAGGCGGTTCCTCGGCCGGCGGTCCGGCGTGGGCCCGGCGGCCGCGCGCCGGGGGTGCGGGCAGCTGTGGCGCCGCCGCCTGCGGTGGTCTGCGGGGTGTGCGCATGAGCTCCTCGTTCCGGGGTGGTCCAGCGGGACGGTCGGGCGGGTCGCCGGGGCGGCGGGCCGGTCGGGCGGCGCCCCGGGCCGCGCTCCCGGCCGCGGATCAGCGGGCGGGGGCGGGCGGCGTCGCCGATGCGGACACGGGCCGCCCCGGCACGGCCCGCCCCGGCACGGCCGGAGCCTGCACTTCCGCGGCGGGCGTCGTCTGTGCGGGCGCCGTCGTCGCGAACTCCGTCGTCGCGGACGCAGTGTTCGCGGACGCAGTGTTCGCGGACGCAGTGTTCGCGGACGCCGTCGTCGCGGACGCCTGGCCGGCCAGGTGCCGGGCGGCCGATGCGGAGGCGGCGCGTTCGTCGGCGGTCGGGGAGAGCGCGACGAACGCGGAGGTGATGAAGAGGTACGAACCGAGCCCGACGGCGAGCGGGAAGATGAACTGCATCGCGGTCGCGCCGTGCAGGGCCTGGTCGGAGGGCACGACGCGGACGGCGACCGCCATCATCCCGGTGTAGTGCATGCTGCTGACGGCAGCGCCCATGACGAGCGAGGCGACGGCGACGGCGGCCGGCGCCTTGATGTGGAGCGCGGCCCAGAGCGCGGCGGTGGCCGCGACGACGGCGATGACGACCGAGAGCGCGACCGTCGGCAGGTCGTACGAAACGCTGCCGTGCAACCGGAGGGCGGCCATGCCGAGGTAGTGCATGCTGGCGACGCCGAGGCCGGTGGTGAGGCCGCCCAGGACCAGGGCGCGGCCGCGGGCCCGGCCGTAGCCGACGGCAAACACCCCGGCGCCGACGACGAGGACGGCGACGAGGAGGCTGAGGACGGTCAGCGGCACGTCGTAGCGGATCTCGGTGCCGGTGACGTTGAAGCCGAGCATCGCGACGAAGTGCATCGTCCAGATGCCGGTGCCGATGGCGGAGGCCGCGGTGAGGAGCCAGTTGCGTCGGGAGGACCGGGTCGTCGCGGTGAGCGCGCGGACGGTGCAGCGCAGCCCGAGGGCGGCGCCGATGGAAGCCATCACATATGACAGTACGGGTGTCAGCCAGCCATAGGCCGCGTGGTCGAGGTGTCCCATGGCCCCGGGACGCTAGTCCGGGTGAGGGCGCGAACAAGGGGCGCATTTCGAAAGCAGCTGGAACTGCTGGAATATGACAAAGCTACGTTCGTCTTCGACCACGCCACATGCCACCTTGCGCACCGCACACACGCACGGTCGTGTGGGGGATCATGTCCACATGAGCGAAGACCACACGCACGTGCAGGACTTCTTCGGGGCGCGCGCCGCCGACTGGGACCGGAAGTTCCCGGCGGACGGGCCCGCGTTCGCGCGGGCCGTGGCCGAATTCGGCCTGCACCCCGGGGACCGCGTCCTCGACGCGGGCTGCGGGACCGGGCGCGCGCTGACCGCTCTGCGCGCCGCCGTCGGGCCGGCCGGCACGGTGCTCGGCGCGGACCTCACCCCGCAGATGCTGGCCGCCGCACAGCAGGCGGGACGCGACGCCGAGGGCACGCTGCTGCTCGCGGACGTGGCCCGGCTGCCGCTGCGCGACGGAGCGCTCGACGCCGTGTTCGCCGCCGGGCTGATCGCGCACCTGCCCGACCCGGAGGCGAACCTGCGCGAGCTCGCCCGCGTCGTCCGCCCCGGCGGCCGGCTCGCCCTGTTCCACCCGATCGGGCGAGCGGCCCTGGCGGCACGGCACGGCCGCGAGCTGACACCCGACGACCTGCGGGCCGAGCACAACCTCGGCCCGCTGCTGGCCGGTTCGGGCTGGGACATGACCTCGTACGCCGACGAGGACGACCGCTTCCTCGTGCTCGCGGTACACCGGCCCTGAGTCGCACACCCACTGCGTGAAGACGTACGTCGGCACCTCGCCCGGGGTCCGGGGAGGCGCCCCGGATCACGCCGGGGGCTGAGCCTCGGCTCCGGTGGGCCGGCGGGGATGCGGCACGGGGCATCCCCCGGAGCCGGGCACGGGAAACGTGCCGAGCTCGCCCACGTCGTAGCCGTGGGGGTAGCCCTTGATCTCGGGGTTCTGCCGGGCGTAGTGCGGGGCCCTGCGCGGCGGCAGCAGCCGGACGGCGCGGCCGCGCAGCTTCAGGGCGCCCCGGACCAGCCGCTTGACCTGCGGGCCGGGGCTCTCGTAGCGGAATGCGGAGAGCAGCGGCTCGTCGAGGAGCGAGAGGCTCAGTGCGCGCACCGCGGGGGCGAGCGGCGCCGGGTACCAGGAGGCCATCAGGCCGATGGTGGAGTCGGCGACCTTGCGGCCGCCCTCGTCCCAGCCGAAGTGTGCCTCCTCGTAGGCGTTCAGGGTCTCCTCGAACTCCTCATAGGAGCCCGGGATGTCCGTGATGCCCAGGTGACGACCGAGTTCGGCGTAGTAGTTCGCACCGGCACGGCGCTCGTGGTGGGTCATCGGGCGCCAGGCGTAGGCGTCCATCCAGCGCACCGGGATCACCACGAAAGTGCACAGGACGTAGCGCATGTCCTCGTTGGTGATGTCGTAGGCGCGGTGCATCTGGTTGACGCGGCGGATCGCGGTGCGCGCGGTCTCGCTCTCGAAACCGTGCTCCACGACGGCGTCGAGGAGCAGCGCCGTGTCGTCGTAACGCTTCTGCGGTCGGTCCGTGAACTCGGCCGTCTCGGCCAGCAGGCGGCCGATGCTCGGGACCGCGTAGGTGCGGAAGAGGGCGAGCTCCAGGGCGCGGGTGAAGTCCCAGGGGAACTCATAGGTGGCGGTGAGCCGGTAGATGGCGAGGAAGTCCTTGTCGGGGTCGAGACGGAGGATCTCCCTCAGCCGGTCGTAACGCTGCACCGGGTGTCCCTTTCTGTGGCGGGTGGCCAACTCTACGTGCAGGTGGCGGGCTTGGAAATCGACGCCCGCAGGCTCTCGACGCGAGGGTTACCCGCTGGTTAGGGTGCGCCGACGAGAGAGCGACCGGGAGGCCACGTGTCCGACGACGAAGGGGGCGGTTCGCTCTATGTGCTGAGCGCCGTGCTGCTGACCCCGGCGCAGTTCCCGGGCATCCTGGGCGACGATTTCCCCGAGGCGTGCTCGCTGCTGGGCGTGCAGCCGACGGCGCAGGGGTACGGGCTCGTGCTCGGCCAGGACGAGGAGGGCGCGCGCTGGACGGTCGTCGTGGACGACGTCTCGCTGGTGGCCATGGCGATCGCCTCGTGGGACTGCGGCATGGAGTACGACCTGTCGCCGGACGAGCGGTCGATCGTGGTGTCGCTGGCGGGCTGGCCGCTGGACCTGTCGGTGGCGACGCCGGGCATCCCGGAGCCGCACGACCCGGAGCAGGGCGCCGACGGCACCGGGCGGGTGCCGCTGGCACCGCCGTCCGGCGAGGCGTGGGGACCTGTGCAGCGGCGCATGGGCGCGGACCAGGTCGCGCGGGAGTGGGCCGACTGGCGGGAGCAGGTCGCGACGGACGGCGGAGCGGCGGGCGCGGCGCACCCCGGGCTCGCGCGTGCGCTCAAGGAGGCCCTGGCGTACACGCAGAGCCCGCCGCCGCCCGGCCGGGTGCGGTCGTCCTTCGCCGGCGAGGGGGCGCGGACGCTGCGGGCGGACGGTCCCGGGTGGTCGCTGGTGGCCCGGACCGACGACGCGGCCTTCGTGCTGCTCGACGAGGAGCCGGGCGAGGTGCTCGCGGTCCCCCGCGAGGGGGATCCCGGTGCGGGTCTGCCGGAGCTCGCGGAGCTGCTCGCCGCCCTGGACCGCATCGCCGTACGTCCGGCCTGAACCGAGGGAGACGCTGTGCTGGTGGAATCGGAACCGGTGGCCGTGGTGGTGGGCGGCCGCACGGAGGTGCTCGACGACGACTGGGGACGGGAGCGGTCCGTGATCCGGCTGGACGCCGGGCGGTTCGGTCCGGAGGCCCTGTACGGGCTGGCGGAGTTCTCGCACCTGGAGGTCGTCTACCACTTCGACCGGGTCCCGGTGGAGAAGATCGAGACCGGTGCACGGCACCCCCGGGGCAACCCGGACTGGCCGCTGGTCGGCATCTTCGCCCAGCGCGGCAAGAACAGGCCGAACCGGCTGGGTGTCTCCCGGTGCCGGATCCTGGCGGTGGACGGCCTGGACGTGCACGTGGAGGGCCTGGACGCGGTCGACGGAACGCCCGTCCTCGATCTGAAGCCGTACATGACCGAATTCGGTCCGCGCGGCGAACCGAGTCAGCCGCACTGGGCGACGACGCTGATGCGCGACTACTACTGAGCCGGAGCCGGGGTCCCTGAGCGGCCGCGCCACGCCCGTGCCACGGCCGCGCCACGGGCTCGTCGAGGGCGTGACGTCGTCGCCCGACCGCCCGAGGGTCAGGCCGCGCTCAGCGGCCCAGCTGTTTCCTGGAGAGGCCCCGCAGGCGACGCCGCTGGGAGGAGTCCAGCAGCAGGTAGGCGGCGGCCGGAACCCCGATCAGGACCAGCAGTCCCGCCCAGAAGCCGACCGTCCAGAACAACACGAGGGCTGCCGCGACCCCGGCAACCGCGACCTTGCCGCGCTTGGACATCTGCGGACACCTCCGTCTGTCGTCGTCCACCACCTCCTCAACGCCCCGCCCCGCCGGCGCGTTCCCGGCGGCGTTTCGGAAAGCCGTGTGGCCGACGCGGCGCTTGTCGGGGCCCGGTACCGGCACCACGATGGGGGGCGCTCGGGTACGCGGCCCACGGGAGGGTGGCATGGACGATCCGCCGGTGGCGCTGCCGGGCGGGGCCGACCCCGCCGAGCGGACGCGCGTGCTGAGGCGGGCGCACACCGCTTTCACGCGGGACGGGCGGTTCGAGCCGGAGGTCCGGCCGGTGATCGCGAAGTCCTGGCGGCGGTGCGCCCGGGCCAGAGTCAGCCCGGAGTGCACGCCACGGGTGGAGCTGGCGGAGGCGGAGCTGCGTTCGTACCGGGCGCAGCACCCCCTGGCCCGGGTGATGCCGGTGTTCCGGGAGCTCGTGGGGGCGTTCGCGGCGCACGGGGCCCATCTGCTGGCGGTGTGCGACGCCCGCGGCAGCCTGCTGTGGGTGGAGGGCGAGGCGGACACGCTGCGACGGGCGGAGCGGCTGGGCTTCGTACCGGGCGCGCGCTGGGCGGAGACGGCGATGGGCACGAACGCGCCCGGCACGGCGGTCGCCGTCGGGGAGCCGGTCCAGGTGTTCGGGGCCGAGCACTTCAGCCGCCGGGTCCACCCCTGGACGTGTGCGGCGGCTCCGGTGCGCGATCCCCGGACCGGCCGGCTGCTCGGGGCGGTGGACATCACCGGCGGGGACGGTCTGGCCCATCCGCACTCCCTCGCCTTCGTGCAGGCGGTGGCCCGGGCCGCGGAAGGCCGGCTGGCACTGCTGGACCCCTTCCCGCCACCCGCCGGGGACAGCCTGACGGCCCTCGGCCGGGACGAGGCGCTGCTGGTCCGCGGCGGCGCCCGGCTCCGTCTGGGGCGGCGGCACAGCGAGATCATGGCGCTGCTCGCGCACCATCCGGCGGGGCTGTCGGGAGAGGAGCTGGCGATCGCGCTGTACGAGGACGAGTCGGTGTCACCGGTGACGCTGCGCGCCGAGATGTCACGACTGCGCGGACTGCTGGGGGACCGCGCCCCGCTCTCGCGCCCGTACCGGACGACGGCGCCGCTGGAGGCCGACTTCACCGTGGTGACCCGGCACCTGGCGGCGGGCGCCGTGTCGGCGGCCCTGCAGCACTACGCCGGGCCGCTGCTCCCCGGCTCGACCGCGCCGGGCATCGTCCGGCTGCGGCGCCGGATCGAGGACCAGGCGCGGGCCGCGGTGATCGCCCGGGCGGACGCGGGACTGCTGACCGACTGGGTGTGCACGCCCTGGGGCGCGGACGACGCCGCGGTGTGGCGGGCGCTGGCCGCGGCGCTGCGGCGGCGGGCGCGCCCGGCG
>LJCW01000124.1 GCA_001298555.1 Actinobacteria bacterium OV450 | reverse complement strand
GCCCTGGAGCCCGCACCGGGTGCGGACGGCGACGAGCCCGCCCGGGCCGCGGACTCCGCCGGAGCCGAGCGGGTCCCCGCCCCGGGAGCCCGGCCGGGGGTCCCCAGACGGCGCCCCGCCAGGGGCGCGGCCCTCGGGCGGTGGCTGCGGGCCGCGGCGCTGCGGTCCGCCGCGCTCCTCGCCCTCATCGCCCTGTGGGAGACCGCGCCCCGGCTCGGCCTCGTCGACGCCACGTTCCTCCCGCCGGCCAGCGAGGTCGCCAAGGCCTGGTGGGGACTGCTGCTCGACGGCCAGCTCGGCGAGCACACCCGCGCCAGCCTCGTCCGCTCCTTCGGCGGCTTCGGCATCGCCGTCGTCGTCGCCGTGCCGCTCGGCCTGCTCATCGGCTGGTACCGGCCCGTCGCGGCGCTGCTCGGCCCGCTGCTGGAGGTGTTCCGCAACACGGCGGCCCTCGCGCTGCTGCCGGTCTTCGTGCTGCTGCTCGGGATCGGGGAGACCTCGAAGGTGTCCATCGTCGTCTACGCCTGCGTCTGGCCGATCCTGCTGAACACCATCAGCGCCGTCGGAAACGCCGACCCGACCCTGGTCAAGCTCGCCCGGTCCATGGACCTGTCCACGCCGCGGCTCTTCCAGAAGGTGATCCTGCCCTCGTCCGTACCGGCCATCTTCACCGGCATCCGGCTGGCCGGCGCCGTTTCGATCCTGGTCCTCGTCGCCGCCGAGATGATCGGCGCCAAGGCGGGCCTCGGCTACCTGATCAACGCCTCGCAGTTCAACTTCGCGATCCCCGAGATGTACGCGGGCATCGTCACCATCTCCGTCATCGGGGTGGCCTTCAACCAGCTCCTGGTCACGATCGAGCGCCGCCTCAGCGTGTGGCGCGTCCCCGCGTGACTCCTGCGTGACGCCCGTGTTGGCACCCGCCGTGACCCCAGCCTGAAGTACTGCCCGATCCACGCCCGACGTACCGGGGCCCGCAGCCCCTCCGTCCCTCCGATCCGAGGAACACCGCCATGACCGCACCCCGGACCCTCCACCTCAACGCCTTCCTCATGAACGCCGGCCACCACGACGCCGCCTGGCCACACCCCGGCAGCAGCCCCGAACGCGTCACCGACCTGCGGTACTTCCAGGAACTGGCCCGCACCGCCGAGCGGGGGCGGCTCGACTCGATCTTCTTCGCCGACGGGCTCGCCCTCTGGGGCAAGGCCCGCTACAACGCCCTCGGCGGGTTCGAGCCGCTCACCCTGCTGTCCGCCATCGCCGCCGTGACCGAGCACATCGGGCTCATCGCCACCGTCTCCACCACCTTCAACGAGCCGTTCCACCTCGCCCGCAAGTTCGCCTCCCTCGACCACATCAGCAACGGCCGCGCCGGCTGGAACATCGTCACCTCCGGCACCGTCGACGAGGCCCGCAACTTCGGCCAGGACGAGCACCTGGAGCACAGCCTCCGCTACGACCGCGCCCGCGAGTTCCTCGACGTCGCCACCAAGCTCTGGGACAGCTGGGAGGACGACGCGATCGTCCTCGACAAGGAGCGCGGCATCTACGCCGACACCGACAAGCTCCACCCCGCCGCCCACCGCGGCGAGTACTTCGGCGTCGCCGGACCGCTGAACGTGCCCCGCTCCCCGCAGGGCCACCCGCTTCTTGTGCAGGCCGGCTCCTCCGAGGACGGCAAGGAGTTCGCCGCCCAGTACGCCGAGGCCGTCTTCACCGCCCAGCAGACCCTCGCCGACGGGCAGACCTTCTACAAGGACCTCAAGGCGCGCCTGGCGAAGTACGGCCGGGCCGAGTCGGACCTGCTCGTCCTGCCCGGCATCGCCCCCGTCATCGGCTCCACCGAGGCCGAGGCGAAGGCCCTGGAACAGCAGCTCACCGACCTCCAAGTACCGGAGTACGGCCTCGCCCAGCTCTCCGGCATGCTCGGCACCGACCTCACGGGCCTCCCGCTCGACGGCCCGCTGCCCGAGCTCCCCGAGGAGCGGGACATCAACGGCAACAAGAGCCGCTTCACCCTCGTGGCCGAACTGGCGCGCCGCGACGGTCTCACCCTGCGCGAGCTGATCGCCCGCCTCGGCGCGGGCCGCGGCCACCGCGTCTTCGCCGGTACGCCCGAGCAGATCGCCGACCAGCTGGAGGTGTGGTTCACGCAGGGCGCCGCCGACGGCTTCAACATCATGGCGCCCGTGCTGCCCACCGGGCTCACCGCGTTCGTCGACCACGTCGTGCCCATCCTCCAGCGGCGCGGCCTGTTCCGCACCGAGTACACGGGGGCGACGCTGCGCGAGAACTACGGCCTCCCGCGCCCGGCGAACCGGTACGCCGCCACCGCCACCGCCACCGCCACCGCCGCCGTCGCCGGCTGAGCCCGAGGGCCGCCGGAGTCACGTACTCCGGCGGCCCCGGCGTGCTCAGAGCGTCAGGACGATCTTTCCGCGGGTGCGGCCGGCCGCGCTGAGCTCCCAGGCCTTCGCGGCCTCGGCGAGCGGCAGCGCGTGTTCCACGTTGACGGTGAGGCGGCCCGCGTCGGCGAGTTCGGCGAGGAACGTCAGGTCGGCGGTGTCCGGACGCACCCACAGCTGGTGCGCGCCCTTGGCGGCGGCCTCGTAGTCCGCGATGGAGACCACCCGGCTGCGCTCCTGGACGAGCGACTGGAGGATCTCGACGGCGCCGTCACCGAAGAAGTCCAGGCCCGCATCGATGCCTTCGGGGGCGAGCGCGCGGATGCGGTCCGCCATGCCCTCCCCGTAGAGGACGGGCTCGGCGCCGAGCGAGCGCAGGTAGTCGTGGTTGTGCGCGCCGGCCGTGCCGATGACGCGCAGGCCGAGGGCGACGGCGATCTGCACGCCGAAGGAGCCGGTGCCGCCCGCCGCGGAGTGGATGACGACGGTCTCGCCGGCCTTGAGGCCGACGCGGGTCAGGGACTGGTACGCGGTGAGGCCGGCCAGCGGGAGACCGGCGGCCTGCTCGAAGCTGAGCCCGCGAGGCTTGCGGGCCAGCGTCCGGACGGGCGCCGAGACCAGTTCGGCGTACGTGCCGAGCTCGACCCACTCCTTGCGGACGTATCCGTAGACCTCGTCGCCGACGGCGTGGTCGAAGGTGTCGGGGCCGACGGCCTCGACGACTCCGGCGACGTCCCAGCCGGGTATGACGGGGTGGCGGACTTCGAGGATCGGGTCGAGGTATCCGGCGGCGAGCTTCCAGTCCACCGGGTTGACGCCGGCGGCCTTGACCCGGACCAGCACCTCGCCGGGGCCGACCTTGGGCTGCGGTACGTCAACGAGCTGGAGGTCCGCGGGAGTTCCGTATGCGCTGTACGTGATGGCCTTCATGATCGTCCCCAACGGGGACGTGGCCGGGCCTATTCCTCAGGCCGGCAGGCTGTTGCGGTGCGAGCGCCGCCGGGCCGCGCTGAACAGGGCCTGGATCTGGACCCCGGACTGTTCGACGTCGTCGAGCGGGGAGGGGAAGGGCAGGCGTACGTCGCGGTGGCCGCGCGCCAGTTCCAGGCGCAGGGTGATCCCGTACCGGTCCATGGCCAGCGGCAGGACGCGGACGACGGGCTCGGCGGGCAGGGGCCGCACCAGGCGCAGCAGCAGGGTGACGAGTTCGGCGTGGTCGTCGACGAGGTGCGTGAGCATGCCGGACTCGTACGACGCCAGCGGGTCCGGGCAGGCCGCGTCGAGCTCTTCGAGGCCGATGTGCGAGCGGCCCTCCGCGGTCTCCAGGACGGCCCGGCCGAATTCCATGCAGGTGGAGTCGGCGCCCTCGTCCGTGTAGGGCGTGAGCAGACGGCCCGTGATCGTGACGCGGGCGCGCACGCGGTCCCGTACCGGGGTGGGGGCGATGTCGGTGAACTCCAGCCGGATCGAGGGCCGGGGCTCGCGGTCCCCGCCGGGTCCGGCGGGGTGCAGGTGCAGGCGGCCCATCGGGTCGCCCCCGTCGAGGTGGCGGACCTCGCTGCTCAGCCCGCCGGTGACCACGGTCATCGAGTGTGCGGCGGCCAGGACGGCCCGGACCCGCTCGGCGTCGGTGGGCCGGCCGGCGGCCGGGGTGGCGGGGGCGGCACCGGGCATGCGCATGCGGATCTCTCCATCGTCCTGGGCAAGTGACTTAGGTATGCCTAACCTAACCTACTCGCCTCCGGGCGCGTACCCCGTGTCGTTCGTGTCGCTGTTGGGCTGAACGGGTGAAACGCGAGAGGATGGGGGGATGCACATGAAGCGCACGGCCGAGGCGGCCCGGTGAGCAGGTACGACGTCACGGACGAACAGTGGGAGGGGCTCGCGCAGGTGGTCCCCCTGCGCAGTCGCAACGAGTGGCCCTCCCGGGTGGACCACCGCACGATTCCCACGGCGCCGGGAGCGGTCGCGGCGGAACAGCGGCGCTTCGTCGTGATCCGGGTCCAGGTCTTCGCCGACGCCCGGGAGGTGGCCGAGTACCTGATCGCGCAGATCCCGGTGCTGCTCGACCTCACCGGCGCGGACACCGAAGTGGCCAAGCGGATCCTCGACTTCAGCAGCGGCGTGGTCTTCGGGCTGGGCAGCGGGATGCACCGGGTCGACCGGAACGTCTTCCTGCTGGCGCCCGTCGGGACCGAGGTCGAGGGGATCGCGGCCGCGGCCGTCCCCCGATCGTAGGAAGGTCGCGTCGGCGGAACGGTTCGCCGTGCCCACCGGGGGTCCGGCGGCCCGTACCGTCCGGCGCATGGACGCCACCCTGCACCCGCCGGGGGCCCCGGCCCCCGCGCCCACCGGCTTAGCCGCTCCCGCCGACGCGGCCGCCCCTGTCGCCCCCGCCCTCGCGCCGTCACCCGCCGGGAGCGCGGTGCAGCACCGGCCCGTCGTGAGCGAGCTGCGGCTCTCCGCGTTCGGGGTGCACCGGGGCGCCGTCTTCGGGCTCGGACCCGTGACGCTCCTCACCGGGCCCAGCGGCAGCGGCAAGTCCCAGGTGCTGGCCGGCTACGAGGCGCTGGCCGGGCTCGGGGGCGGGGCCACCCTGGAGCAGGCGTTCCCCGATCCGCGGGGCCGGATCCCCGACCGGGCCCTGCCCGACGGCCAGGGGCGGCGCGGATTCCGCATCGGCTGCACCGTCGACGGCCCCGCCGGACCGGTCCGCCTCGACCTCGCCGTACAGGCCGAGCCCACGCTGCGCATCGTCGGCGAACGGCTCTCCGTGGACGGGCGGATCCTGCTCGCCACCGCCCTGCGCGACCCGGGCCGACGATCCGTGCAGGCCTCCTGGCTGACCGGCGGCGCCGTCGGCGTCACCCGGGCCCCGCTCCCCGACGACCGGCTCGGCACCGCCCTGCTCCCGCTGCGCGTGGCCGGCTCCACGGCCGGGCAGCGACAGGTCCTGGCGGCAGCCGAACAGGTGGTGGTGGCGCTGCGCTCGGCGTTCCCCTGCGACCCGCACCCCGAGCGGATGCGCGCACCCGTCCCGCCCGGCGAGGGCAGGCTGCTGGGCGACTGCTCCAACCTGGCGGACGTCCTGCGCCGGACCCGCCACGAGTGCGGCACCCGCCACGCACTGCTGGCCGCGGCTGCGCGGGCCGGCTGCGCGGGCCCGGTGCAGGGGCTGGAGGTGCGGGCCCCCGCCCAGGGTCCGGTCACCGCGGTGCTGGACCGCGGCCCCGCCGCGTCCGCCACCGAACTGGGCCGGCTCGGCTCGGGCGAGCTCCGCTTCCTCGCGCTGGCGCTGGTCCTGCTGACCGGCCCGGGGGTGCTCGCCATGGATCCGGCCGCCGAGCTGCTCTCGGCCCGGCAGGCGCTGACCGTCCTCGCCGACGGCTTCGACCGCGGCCTGGACGGCCGGCAGAGCGCCGAACTGCTGCGGCTGGCCCTGCTGTCCTGCGGCCGCGGCCATGTCCGCCTGGCGGCCGCGGTGGGCCGGGAGACCGCGGAGGCCGCCCGTGCGACCCCGGGGGTCACGGTGGTAGACCTGACCGTATGAGCGATACGCGGGACACGGAGCCCTCCCCGGCGGGTCAGGAACGGCTGCACCGACTCCAGCGTCGGCTGGCCGAGTTCGCCGCCGCGCGCGGCTGGGAGCCGTACCACACGCCCAAGAACCTGGCCGTGGCGCTGAGCGTGGAGGCGTCCGAACTGGTCGAAATCTTCCAGTGGCTGACGCCGGAACAGTCGGCGAAGGTCATGGAGGAGCCGGAAAGCGCCCACCGCGTGGCCGATGAGGTGGCCGACGTACTGGCGTACCTGCTGCAATTCTGTGAGGTTCTCGGGGTGGACGTGCTGGATGCGCTCGCCGCGAAGATCGAGAGGAACGAGCTCCGTTTCCCGGTGACCGGGCCTCCGACATCGAAATGTCACTCTTCGGAGTGATGGCGTTGTCCACAACCGTGTCTGTGTCCATAGATTTCCGAATACCCCTGGCTTTACTGGCCCATTGCCCTCACTCTGGGTAGTGGGAGAACGGCGGATGTCGTGCGGACGGGGGACGGCATATGGATGCGGTACGGCTCATCGCGGCCGGCCGGCACGCGCTGGCGCAGAGCGGGGCGGCGATGGACATCGTGGGCGAGGCCTGGCAGGCCCAGGCGCTCACACAGGGAATAGGGAGCTGGCTGGCGGTCACCGGGCCGCCGGAGCTCAGATCGGAGGCACGGGGACTGGGTGAAGCGGGGGGCAGAGGCTGCGGGGTGCTCGACACAGCGGCCCTGCGCGGTGAGGGCAGCGCGCCGGATCTCCCGCCGAGAGCCGCACAGCTGACCGGGGTGGCGGATGTCCGCCAGGCCCTGCTCGGACTGCAGGCGCTGCTCGGTGAGGTGGGGATAGCCCTGGTCGGGGTGGCCTGCGCGACGGACGACGAGGGCCTGTACTGGCAGTGCATCGAGTCCATCGACGCGGCCGACGAGTCGAGCGACCGGGTCCGGGGCGTCCTGCGCCGGCTGACGGTCCGCGAGAGGGGGTCCGCCTCCGGCGTGGCCTGACGGCGTGACCCGGGGGAGTGACCCGGGGGAGTGACCCTGGGGAGCGACCCGACGGTGGGCCGGCCGCAAGGGCGGGGCCGCGAAGGCCTGGTCGGAGGGTCCCGCGCGCGGACGGGACCCGCACGGTCAGTGCGACCCGGGGGGAGGGGCGCTCGTGTCCAGGGGGGAGGCTGCCCGGGTCCAGGGGCGTGCCGGGGGCGTGGTCCGTGGAGGGCTGGAGGTCGGCGTCGAGCTGCGACAAGTCGGCGTTCAGTGCCGTCATCAGCTCTTCCATCTGCTGGAGCAAGCCCTTCGGCGCGCCGCCCCGGGCGGCCGCCCCGGGCTCCTGACGTGCCTGGTCGTGTGCTGCCTGGCCGGTCTGTCCGGTGTGCTCGGGCACGGACTCGCGGGACATGGCGGCCTCCTCGGCCCTGGCCCTTCCGAGGCGGAAGGGGGCGGTGGACGCACCGCGGCGAAAGGCCGCCGGCGCGCGGGCCGGGCGGTCCGGCTCCGTCCGGGCCAACGATCCCCGTCCGGGCCGGTCACTGGCCGGGCGCGGGCGGCCCGTACGGTTGACACGGATTCATGCTGCCGGGGCGGGAGGGGCAGGATGGAGTCATGGATCTCCGTATTTTCACCGAGCCCCAGCAGGGCGCGAGCTACGACACCCTCCTGACCGTCGCCAAGGCCACCGAGGACCTGGGCTTCGACGCGTTCTTCCGGTCCGACCACTACCTGAAGATGGGTTCGGCGGACGGCCTGCCCGGCCCCACCGACGCCTGGATCACCCTCGCGGGCCTGGCCCGGGAGACGCGCCGGATCCGGCTCGGCACGCTGATGACGGCCGGCACCTTCCGGCTGCCCGGCGTGCTCGCCATCCAGGTGGCCCAGGTCGACCAGATGTCCGGCGGCCGGGTCGAACTCGGCCTGGGCGCCGGCTGGTTCGAGGAGGAGCACAAGGCGTACGGCATCCCCTTCCCGGCGGAGCGGATGGCGCGGCTGGAAGAGCAGCTGGCCATCGTCACCGGCCTGTGGGCGACCGAGCCCGGCGCCACGTTCGACTACGCGGGCACCCACTACCAGGTGGAGAAGTCCCCGGCGCTGCCCAAGCCGGCCCAGGCCAAGGTCCCCGTGCTCATCGGCGGCCACGGCGCGAAGCGGACCCCGCGCCTGGCCGCCCGGTACGCGGACGAGTTCAACATGCCGTTCGCGTCGGTCGCGGACAGCGAGCGGCAGTTCGGCCGGGTGCGCCGGGCCGCCGAGGAGGCCGGGCGGGGGGCCGACGAGCTCGTCTACTCCAACGCCCTCGTCGTGTGCGTCGGCAGGGACGACGCCGAGGTGGCCCGCCGCGCCGCGGCCATCGGCCGCGAGGTGGACGAGCTCAAGGCCAACGGCCTGGCCGGCTCTCCGGCCGAGGTCGTGGAGAAGATCGGCGCCTACGCGGCCGTCGGCAGCTCCCGCGTCTACCTCCAGCTTCTCGACCTCGACGACCTGGACCACCTGGAGCTGATCTCGGCCCAGGTGCTGTCCCAGCTCGGCTGAGGGAGGCGGAGCAGCCGTGCCCCGCGCGTCCGGACCGCTCGCCGAAGCCCTGGCCCGCAGGACCGTGCTCCTGGACGGCGGGCTGAGCAACCAGCTCGTCGGCCAGGGCTGCGACCTGTCCGGCGGCCTCTGGTCGGGCCGGGTGCTCGCCGAGCGGCCGGACCAGGTGGAGGCTGCCCACACGGCGTACGCGCGGGCCGGCGCCGAGGTGCTGATCACCGCCAGCTACCAGGTCGGGTACGAGGCCTTCGCCGCCCGGGGCCACGACCGCGCCGCGACCACCGCCCTGCTGCGGCGCAGCGTGGAACTGGCCGCCCGGGCTGCCGAGGCCGCCGACCACGAGGTCTGGGTCGCGGCCTCGGTCGGCCCGTACGGGGCGGTGCTCGCGGACGGCTCCGAGTACCGGGGGCAGTACGGGCTGGGCGTGCGCGAGCTCGCGGACTTCCACCGCCCCCGCATCGAGGCCCTGCTCGCGGCGGACCCCGACGTCCTTGCCCTGGAGACCGTCCCGGACGCCGCCGAGGCCGAAGCCCTCCTCGGCGTCCTCGCCGGGACCGGCGCCCGCGCCTGGCTGAGCTACACCGTGGCCGGCGGCCGCACCCGCGCCGGCCAGAGCCTCCCCGCGGCCTTCGCCGTCGCCGCGGCCCCGGAGATCATCGCCGTAGGCGTCAACTGCTGCGACCCGGCGGACGTGCTGCCCGCCCTGGAGGCGGCGGCCTCCGTCACCGACAAGCCGCTCCTGGCCTACCCCAACGACGGCTCCGTCTGGGAAGCGGCCACCGGCACCTGGCACGCCCCGGTGGATCCGGCCCCCTGGCCCACGGGCGCCTGGACCGCCGCCGGGGCTCGCCTGATCGGTGGCTGCTGCCGCATCGGCCCGCCCCGCATCGCAGAACTGGCCGCCGGCCGATAGTCGCGGCGCCCCGGCCCCGAGCCCCC
>LJCW01000123.1 GCA_001298555.1 Actinobacteria bacterium OV450 | reverse complement strand
GCTTCCGCGGGGCCCTACAGCCAGCCCTGGCGGCGGGCCGCGCGGGCGGCCTCCATGCGGTTGCGGGTGCCCGTCTTGCCGATGGCCGACGACAGGTAGTTGCGCACCGTCGACTCCGACAGGTGGACCCTGGCCGCGATGTCGGCCACGGTCGCCCCGTCGACGGCGGCGTTCAGCACGTCGGTCTCGCGCGCGGTCAGCGGGTTGGGGCCGGCGCTGAGGGCCGCGGCCGCGAGCGCGGGGTCGATCACGGTCTCCCCGGCGAGCACCCGGCGTACGGCTGCGGCCAGTTCCTCCACCGGCCCGTCCTTGACCAGGAACCCGGCGGCGCCCGCCTCCATCGCCCGGCGCAGGTAGCCGGGGCGGCCGAAGGTGGTGAGGATCAGCACGCGGCAGCCGGGGCAGCGCGTGCGCAGCTCGGCGGCCGCGTCGAGCCCGCTGCGGCCCGGGAGTTCGATGTCGAGCAGGGCCACGTCCGGCTGTGCCTCGATCGCGGCGGGCACGATCTCGTTCCCGGCGCCGACCTGCGCCACGACCTCGATGTCCTCCTCCAGCCCGAGCAGCAGGGCCAGCGCTCCGCGCATCATGCCCTGGTCCTCCGCCAGCAGGACCTTGATCATCGACGCTCCTCGTCCTCCGGGGCCGCCGGTGCGGCCCGGTCCTCCGGTCCGGCCGGCTCCACCGGGAGTTCGGCGGTGACCTGGAAGCCGCGGCCCGGGGCCGGGCCGCCGGCCAGGGTGCCGCCGGCTGCGGCGAGCCGTTCGGTCAGGCCGGTCAGTCCGCTGCCCGGCGGGGTCGAGCCTACGCCGTGTCCGTTGTCGGTGATCACCAGGCGGACCCGTTCCGCAGTGCTCCGCACCTCGATCTCGCAGGTCGTCGCGCCGCTGTGCCGGATGGCGTTGGTCGCGGCCTCACGGACCACCCAGCCCAGCAGCGCCGCCACCTGCGGGGGCAGCGGGGGCCCGGACTGCCGTACGACGGGCTCGATCCCGGCGGCGGTCAGCGCGCCGCGGGCCCGGTCGAGCTCGGTGGCGAGGCTGGCCTCGCGGTAGCCGGTGACGGCCTCCCGGATCTCGGTGAGGGCCTGCCGGCCGACGGACTCGATGTCGGCGACCTGCCCGAGCGCCGCGTCCATGTCCCGGGGGGCGATCCGGCGGGCCGCCTCCGACTTCACGACGATCACCGAGAGGGTGTGCCCGAGCAGGTCGTGCAGATCGCGGGAGAAGCGCAGCCGTTCCTGGTCCACGGCGGCCCGGGCCAGCTCCTGCCGGGTCTCACGCAGTTCCTTGACCGTCTCGGACAGGGCGAGGATGGCCGCGGTGACCATGCCGGACACGAACGTCCCGTACGCGATGCCGAGGGTGTCCCAGCCCTCGTCGAGTCCGGCGATCGCCCCGGCGAGGCCGGTGACGACGAACATCACCGGGCCGAGCTTGCGGCCCCGGACCACCGCGCCGGTGGCCAGGCCCCACAGCGGGAAGAACAGCAGCCAGTTGCCCCCGTACGCGAGGGCGAGGGCGCAGGTGACCGCGCCGAGGGCGGCCAGGCACCAGCGGGTGCTCGCCGCCTCCCGGGCCCGCCGGTCGAAGGCACGGAACACCAGGGTGATGTAGAGGGAGTTGAAGACCAGCAGGCCGAGGGCGCCGATCCAGGGGTTGGGGGTCTCCCCCTTGATGACGTTGGAGATGGCGCCCATGCCCAGCAGCAGCCACGGCAGCAGGGCGAAGGCGTTGGGCGGACCCATCGGGCCGCGGCCGTAGTCGGGGGCCTCGCCACAGGCCTTGCGCCGCTTCTCCTGCGCCCGCCATTCGGCCTTGCGGACCTCCCAGTCGGCCTTCCGCGCCTCCCTGCTGCGGCGCCTGTCCCGCATCGTCATTCCCGTTCCCCGCTCCATGCTCACACCGTCCTCGCGGACCGACGGTACGAGAGCACCGCGTACGCACCGAACAGCAGGGCCCATGCCGCGAGCACGGCGACCGCGCCGGGGCCCGGGACGGCGCCCTCGGCGAGGGACTGGCCGATCTCGGCGAAGCGGCGCGTGGGGGTGAAGCCGGAGAGGGAGCGCAGCCAGTGGGGGAACAGCCCGGTCGGGAACCAGAGCCCGCCGACGACGGAGAGCGCGATGCTGCACGCGACGTTGACCACGCCGGTGGTCTGGGCGGTGAGCCGGTAGCCGTTGCCGATGCCGAGCAGGGTGAAGGGGAGCGCGCCGAGCCACAGGACGAGGGCCACGGCGGCCCACTCCCAGGCCGCGAGCCGGACGTCGTTGACGAGCGCGCCCGCCGCGAGCACGGCGGCGACGGCGGGCAGCACGGTCACCGAACCGGTCAGGGCCCGGCCGACCACCACCTGGCGCGGGGTCATCGGGGTGATCCGCAGCTGCCGGAGCCAGCCGATGCCCTTGTCCTCGGCGACGCCGCTGCCGGTCGACAGGGCCGCGCCGAGGGCCCCGTACGCGGCCATGGCCACCATGGAGGCCGTCTTCCACTGGGCGTCCGCGCCGTCGCCGAGGTTGGTGAAGAGCAGGTACATCAGCACCGGCATGCCGATGCCGAAGACGACGAAGGAGGTGTCGCGCAGGGTCCGGCGGACTTCCAGTCCGACGTAGGCGGTGATCATCGGTTGCTCCCGGCGGTGGTGTGGGCGTGGTGGTCGGTGAGGGCGAGGAAGGCGTCGTCGAGCGACGGGGCGGTGACCTCGATCCCGCGGACGGCGCCGAGGCCGGCGAGGGCGACGACCGTCGCGTCCGGGTCCTCGGTACGCAGGCGCGCACGGTCCGCGCGCACCTCGACGGAGACCACCCCGGGCAGACCGGTGAGGCCCTCGGTGGGGCGCCCGGCCAGGTCGACGGAGACCAGCGACCCGCCGGCGGCGCGGCGCAGCTGCTCCCCCGTGCCGTCGGCGACGATCCGGCCGGCGTCGATGACCACGATCCGGTCGGCGTGGGCGTCGGCCTCCTCCAGGTAGTGCGTGGAGAACAGGACGGTGTTGCCGCGCCGGGCGTAGCCGCGCATGGACTCCCAGAAGGCGCGCCGGGCCTCCACGTCGAGGGCGGCGGTCGGCTCGTCGAGCACGATGAGCTCCGGGTTGCCGGCGAGGGCGACGGCGAAGCGGACGCGCTGGGCCTGGCCGCCGGAGAGCCGGTCGATGCGGCGGCCGGCCAGTTCGGTGAGCCCGGCGAGCTCCAGCGCCTCGTCGACGGGCAGGGGGGCCGGGTAGGTGCGGGCCACGAAGGCGATGAGCTCGCGCACGGTGATCCGCGGTACGGCGCGCCCCTCCTGGAGCATGGCGCCTACCCGGCCGGCCCGGACGGCCTGCGCGGGCTGCCGGCCGAAGAGCCGTACGCTGCCCGCGTCGGGCTCGTTCAGGCCGAGCAGCAGGCTGATGGCGGTGGACTTGCCGGCGCCGTTGCGGCCGAGCAGGGCGACCGTCTCACCGCGCCGGACGTCGAGGTCGATGCCGGTGACGGCGCGGACGGTCCCGAAGGCCTTGGCGGCGTGCCGGAACCGGACGGCGGGCTCGGCGTCCGGCGGCTGCGTGGTCTGCGTCGTGCGGATCGGCTGCGTCGTCTGTGTCATGTCCACCACGCTAGGGACCGGGGGCGGCCCTGCGGCAGATGCGCATGTACGGACCCCGCCGGTACAAATGTCCCGGCCGTGAAGGCCCGGCCCGAACCGCCCGGGCCGGCCCGGGGAGTTCAGCGCCGGGCGCCGGCCGGGCATGGTGGTGGTGCTCCTCGGCCGTGGGCCGTACGCGCGTGCGGCGCGCGCGTACGGGTGCACGGTGTCAGGAGCGGTAGACCTTCTTCACGTTGCCCTGGGTGTCGGCGTAGACGTAGCCGCCCTGGCCGTATTCGTCGGTGAGATAGGGCCGCATGGACGGGGTCTGGTCGAAGAGCCAGGGCTCGACGATGACGTAGCGGGAGGTCGGTTTGGCCACGCCGAGCTCCTGCTTGGCCTGGTCGAGGAGGCCGGGCAGGGCGTCCCAGTTGACGCTCGCCATGTCGATCAGCGGTTCGTCCGCCTTGATGGTGCCGCCGGGGCCGGTGCGCCTGGCTTCGCCGTCGCGGTACTGGTAGCGGTCGTAGGTCTTGGCTCCCGGGGCGGTGGGGACGGAGGCGAGCACGTACTCCTCGTAGACCGTCATCTCCACGAACTCGGTGGTGCCGGACTTCTGCTTGAGCGCGTCGAGGGCGGTCCGCACGTTGGCGGGGGTGAGCAGGCTGCCCTTGGGGGCGGTGACCGGGCCGGCGTTGGTCCTGGGGGTGCTCGCCTTCGCGCTGGGAGTGGCCGGGGCGCCGGAGGCGGTGGCGCCGCCGCCCTTCGCCTCGCCGCCGCCCCTGTCGTCGGAAGCGCCGCCGGGGAACCCGTTGACGAGACCGATCACGCCACCGGCCAGGACCACCGCGAGGAGACCGCCGATCAGTGCCGGGCGCCGGCGCGGTGTGCGCGCCGCCGGGACGGGCGCGGTCGTCGAGTACGGGGATCCGCCCCCGGGGGTGAACGGCGCGGACGACGCGTAGGGGTTCGGGATCTGCGACTGCTGGGGCCGGGTGTGCGGGAGCCCGGACGGGACGCTTCCGGGCTGCGGGCCCGGCGGACCGTACTGGCCCAGGACCACCGGGGGCACGACCGGCGTGGCATCCCCGGCGAGAGCACTGCTCGCTTCCCGGAGCAGCTGTTCCAGCTGTGCCGCGTCGGGCCGTACGGACAGGTCCCGTACGAGCAGCCGCTCCAGTACGGGCCCCAGCGGGCCGGAACGCACGGGGGCCGGGATCGGCTCGTCGAGCACGGCGACGACGGTGGCCAGGCTGGTGGCCCGGCGCAGCGGATGGGTCCCCTCCGCGGCCACGTAGAGCAGCATGCCGAGCGACCACAGGTCGGAGGCCGCCAGCCCCTCCTCGCCGCGCGCGCGTTCCGGGGCGATGTACTCCGGCGAGCCGATGAGCACGCCGGTGGAGGTGAGGGCGGTGGAGCCGTGCAGGGCAGCGATGCCGAAGTCGGTGAGCACGGCCGAGCCGTCGGGGCGCAGCAGCACGTTGGCCGGTTTCACATCGCGGTGGAGCACCCCCTCGGCGTGGGCGGCCCGCAGTGCGGACAGCACGTCGAGGCCGAGCCTCAGCACCTCGGCGACCGGCATCGGCCCCGATTCCAGCTTGTCGTGCAGGGAGCCGCCCTTGACCAGCTCCATCACGATCCACGGGTGTCCGTCCGTGCCCTCGGCGGGTTCCACGATGTGGTGGATCGTCACCACGTGCGGGTGTGCCAGCCGCGCGAGCGCCCGCGCCTCGCGGACGGCGCGCTCGCGCAGCTGGACGGTGAGTCCTGGTGTGGCGGCGGGGTTCGCCGGGTCCGGCGGGCGCACCTCCTTCAGGGCGACGTCGCGGTGCAGTGCGATGTCGCGGGCACGCCACACCGTGCCCATGCCGCCGGCCCCGAGGGGCGCGATCAGTTCGAAGCGGCCGTCGACCAGCTGTCTTTCGGCCTCACTGTTGTCCATGGCCGGACATCGTAGGCGCAGCCTCTGTCAGCAGCGTCGGCGGTCCACCGTCACGGCACCCTGGGCCGTGGCCAGCGTGCGGTCATAGCACCCGCCGCCCGGCTGCGCCCCGTACAGCTGGTAGTGCTCGGAGCTGGTGCCGACCGCGTGCCGCTGCTCGCGCGGCACGTTCGCCGTGTAGCTCGCGTCCCCCGTGTACCGGTCGTCGAGCCGGGTGCGGTCCACGGTCCGTCCGCCGCGCAGGGTGGTCGTCTCGGCGCGGTCGCCGAGCGCGATGACCGTGCGCAGCCGGTCCCCGGCGCCGAGGGTGGTCTCGCCGTCCATCGTGTAGGTGCGCGCGGTGCG
Source organism: Actinobacteria bacterium OV450 (assembly GCA_001298555.1). Classification (GTDB taxonomy): domain Bacteria; phylum Actinomycetota; class Actinomycetes; order Streptomycetales; family Streptomycetaceae; genus Streptomyces. Next base: position 2,740 of record LJCW01000123.1, on the reverse strand, counting down.
GACGGTGGTGGGGCCGCGGGTGACGTCCTCCTCGTCGGTCCAGGTCGCGGTCAGGGCGTCCTGGTCCTCTCCCTCGGTCCAGCGGTGCACGGAGGTGTTGTGCACGGTGCGGGTGACGGTGGTCGTGACCCGGCCGTGCGAGGTTTCGAGGCGGCCGGCGACGGTCAGGCGGTGGCCGCCCTCGGTGTCGAGGCGCTGCTGCGCACCGGGCGCGGCCGGGGTCCAGTGCGTGGAGCCGGCCGGTTCGCCCTCCTCGTGCCGGGTGAGGGCGCCGGTCACGACGGCCCGGCCCTCGTCCTGCCACAGCAGGAGGTTCGTCGGGGTGCTCCAGCCGCTCTGCCCGGCCGGGACGCCGGCGACGGCCACCTCGATCCGGTGCGGCCGGCCGTCGTTGAGGAGGGCGGCGTACGGGGTGAGGTCGTAGACGACCGGCTGGACGTCGAAGGCGCGGGGCGCGGGCGTGACGTACCACAGGAAGGGGTTCGACCAGCCGCCGGTCCACACGGTGGGGAACGGGGCCGCGATCCCCGCGAGTTGCCCGTCGACGGAGATCCGCACCTCGCGGTAGGGGCCGTCGGCGGCCTTGCAGGAGTACGGGGCGGCGTCGGGGGTGGTCATGTACCAGTACTCCTCGCAGCCGCCGCCGGAGCCGGTGGCGTACACCTCGGCGAGGAGCCGCTCGGTGTTGCGCGGGGTGGTGACGGCGGGGCCGGAGAGCGGCAGGACGCGGTCGGGGGTGTCCGGCGCGGGGGCGTGCCGGCCCCGGTCGGCGGCGTAGAACGTGAGGGTGGCCTTGACGTCGATGACGCCGGTGTAGGTGTCGTCGACGAAGTTGCCGATCAGCATCTCGACGGGCTGCGGCCGGCTGAGGGTGTCGCGGTAGCGGGTGACGTCCTTCTCGACGGACCACGTGATGCCGTCGGGCGAGGGCTCGGGGGTGGAGGTGCGCAGGATTTCGACGCCGCCGAGGGAGAGGTGGCCCAGGCGGTCGTACTGGCGCCCCTTGACCTTGCCGTCGAGGCGCAGGACGACCTTGGCCCAGGAACCGCCGCATGCGGCCGGGGGCGCATAACTGCCCGTGTACGGGGTGTAGTCGCGGAACTGTGCCTCGGCGACGGTCACTTCGCAGGACCTGGTCGCGGGGCGCGCGACGGGTGGCGCCGCGGTGAGGGGGTCGTGCCAGTCGCTCCCGAACTCGGCGGGCGGCTCGGCCGCGGCCGCGGGTCCCGCGGCGCCGGCCAGGGTTGCCGCGGCGAGTGCGAGCGCGCCGAGCAGACCCATGATCCTGTGTCGTCTCATGGCCCCACAGTGAATCCCGCCGGACCGGGACGGCACCAGGGCTCCCTGCCCGGCCCTGGCCGGAATTCGCCCCCGGACGGCCCGTGGTCAGGCGGCGGGGAGGACCACCGTGCCGTCGTCGTCGGCGTGCACCAGGTCTCCCGGGCGGAAGGTGACGCCGCCGAGGGTGACCGGCTCGTCGACCGTGCCCGCGCCGGTCTTGCCGCTCTTGCGCGGGACCGTGCCCAGGGCCTTGACGCCGAGGTCCAGTCCGCCGAGGGCGACGCTGTCGCGGACCGCCCCGTTGATGATCATGCCTGCCCAGCCGTTGCGCTGCGCGGCCGCGGCGATGAGGTCTCCGGAGAGGGCGGTGCGCAGGGAGCCGCCGCCGTCCACGACGAGGACGGCGCCCTCTCCCGGCGTGTTGACCAGCTCGCGCAGCAGCGCGTTGTCCTCGTGGCAGGTGACGGTGCGCACGGGGCCCGCGAAGAGCCGGCGCCCGCCGAACTGGCGGAACTGCGTGGTGCAGACGGCGAGGCCCTCGCCGTGCACGTCGTACAGGTCGCTGGTGGGGACGGGGATGACGCTCATGTGGCCGGGGGCTCCTCGCAGTCGTACGTCGCGTCGTGCGGCCCCAGCGTATGCGGGGCGGTGGCGCCGCTCAGTCGCGGGAGTTGCCGAACAGGATGCGGTATCCGATGAGCAGCACCAGCGAGCCCGCGATCGCGGCGCCCCAGGTGGCGGGGTCGTAGAAGTCGTGCCCGACGGGCTTGTCCAGGAACTTCGCTGACAGCCAGCCTCCGACGAAGGCACCGGCGATGCCGATCAGCGTGGTCCCGATCAGGCCGCCGGGGTCCCGGCCGGGCAGCAGGACCTTGGCTATGACGCCGGCCAGCAGCCCCAGGACGATCCAGCTGACGATCCCCATGGTCGTTCACTCCGCTTCGCTCGTGTTCCGTGTGCGCGCTCTCGCGTTCTCACCGGGAAGGACGCGCAGACCGGCGAAACGGTTCTCAGCTGCGGCGGGCCCCTACGAGCGCGACGCCGGCGACCATGACGACGGCCGCCGCGAGGCCGCCGCGCGAGCGCCGCGCGAGGACCGCCCGGGTGGACCGGTGGGAGAGCACGGAGCGGTGCGACCGGGCCGAGAGCACGGAGCAGACCGATTGCGCGGAGAGCAGGGAGCCCGTGCTCAGCCACGAACCCGCGGAGCCGACCGAGAAGGCGGAGCCGACGGAGCCGACCGACAGCACGCTGCCGACGGAGCCGATGGACAGGACCGAACCCACCGATCCGATGGACAGCACCGATTTCCTGGACCAGAGCGAGAGGAACGATCCGTCAGCCATGGGCGTCATGCTGCCACACGGCTGATCGGCGCGGCGGCCGACACCGGGCCCGGCACCCCGCCGGAGGCGGCCGCGGGCGCGGGCGCGGGCGGGGGGGGGGGGGCGGGTGCGGG
>LJCW01000122.1 GCA_001298555.1 Actinobacteria bacterium OV450 | reverse complement strand
GGTCGTGCGACGACGCACCCACCCCTCCAGCACAGCCCGCTGGGCATCAGTCAGTGACAACGGCGGAATCTTCGGTCCGGGACGACTCATACCGAACTAACGTCAAACCTCCGACTCAGGTCACTAGCAGTTGAAGCGCCGTTCCACGACCTTGGCGGCGTTTGTGGACCTGCTGGTCGAAGACTGGCGGGCGGCCGCCTCGGCTGCCCGAAGACACGCCGTGGCAGCAGCGGCTGCACGAGTTCCCACTCGACACCGGACAGTTCATGGCGACGTGTCACGGTCGCCCCGGCAGAAGGCGGTGACCAGGGCGGCGTATGCGCGGGGGTGGGTCATGTGGGGGATGTGACCCGCGCCCTGGAAGGTGTGGCGCCGGGCCCGGGGGAGGGCGGCGGCCAGCCGGTCGAGCACGGCGGCGAACCAGACCGGGCTCCCGGTGCCGTGGCTGAGCAGGACCGGCGCGGTGCAGGAACCCAGGGCGGTGAGGTCCAGCCGGGCCCAGTCCGGGTCCTCCTGTTCGTCGCGCCACGTCTGCGCGTGGGAGACGAAGGTGTCCTGCACGGCCTCCGGCAGCGCCGCCCAGGCGCCCGGGCCGAGCGCGACGTCCTCGACGAACAGCCGGGCGCCCGCCGCGTCCTGACCGTCCCGCAGCAGGGCGAGGACCTCCTCGATGGTGGCGGCCGCCGGCCGCAGTGCCGCCTGCGCGGCCGGGTCGTCGCCGACCAGGGCGGTCAGCGGGGGCTCGTGCAGGACCAGGCTGCGGAACAGCTCCGGGCGGCGCGCGGCCAGCCCCACCGCGATCGACGCGCCGAAGGAGTTCCCGGCCACGTGCGCCGGCCCGAGGCCCAGCACCTCGATCAGCGCGGCCAGGTCGTCCTCGTCCTGCCGGCGGCTGCCCGGCCCCCGCGCGGCCTCGCTGCGGCCGTGCCCCCGGCGGTCGTAGGCCACCACCCGGAAGGCCGCCCGGAGATCGGCCTCGATGGCCGCCGCCCAGGACCGGTGGTCGTTCCAGGAACCGTGCACGAGTACCAGGGGCTCGCCCTCGCCCGTCTCCTCGTAGTGCAGCCGCACATCGCCGACGGGGACCTGGGCCATGCCGTGACTCCTTCGGGGCGTAACTCGGGCGGCGCCCGAGCGCGGCCGCCTCCCGCCACCCTGCCACCCCGCCCCGGCCGACCCCTCGACCGACACCGCCCGGGGCCGGCGGATCCGCCCGTACGGTCCGCGCATACGGGCGGGCGGGCCGTGCGTAGGGGCGCAGCGCCGCGCCCGGTTTCGGGAGGGGGCACCCCCAGCGGTAGCCGGGGAGTGCGGCGAGGGGGGGGCTCCGCGCAGCGGCCACGGCAGCCCGTATGGGGCCAGGCCCTGTCGTCAACGTCCCGTCGGCCGACAGGGCCTAGCCCAGGTGGCCCATGCGGTGGCTGATCTCCTGCGCGCCCCTCACCAGCAGCGGGGCGAGCTCGTGCATGCGCTCCTCGGTGAGGCGGTAGCTCGGTCCCGAGGCGCTGATCGCGGCGATGACCACGCCGTCCCGGTCGCGGATCGGGGCTGCCATGGCGTGCAGCCCGAGCTCGTACTCCTCCAGGGTCATGGCGTACCCCCGGTCCAGCGCCTCCACCAGGTTCCTCTCCAGCTTCGTCCGGGCGGTCAGGGTGTTCGGCGTGTACTTCTTCAGGCCGGCCTCCGCCAGCAGCTGCACGCGCCGCTTCGCCGGGAGGTGGGCAAGGAGGACCTTGCCGCTGGAGGTGGCGTGCAGCGGCGTCAGCTGGCCGACCCAGTTGTGCGCCGTGACCGCGCCCGGGCCCCGCACCTGGCAGAGGTTGATCGCGTACTGCTCCTCGAGGATGGCGATGTTGACCGTTTCGCCGAGCTCCGCGGCCAGCTGCTCGCAGACCGGGCGGCCGACCTGCGTGATGTCGATCCGCCCCGTGACCGCGCCCGCGAGCCGTACGATCCCGAAGCCGAGCCGGTACTTGCCCCGCTCGGTGGCCTGTTCGACGAGACCGCGCGCCTCCAGCGCCCCCAGCAGCCGGAACGCCGTCGACTTGTGGACGTCGATCTCCGCCGCCACCTCGCTGACGCCCGCCTCGCCGCGCTGGGCGAGGATCTCCAGCACGCTGACGGCGCGGTCGACGGACTGCACCCCGCCCGCCGGCGCGCCCGGAGTTTCGGTGGCTGACTCGTGGTTGCTCATGGCGGAACCATACTCGCCGTCACCAACGACCGGCCGGGCGCGTCGAGGCCGGAAAGTTGCGCCGGACGCAACCTGGTGCGCATGACGGCACCCGTACTAGCATGCGCCGCATCGTGACGGCTGGGGGGCGGCCCTCGGCCGCAGACGACGGGGAGGGACGAGATTCCGATGGTGCCCCAGCAGTACGACTTCGTCATCGTCGGCGGCGGCTCGGCCGGCAGCGCCCTGGCGAACCGGCTCTCCGCAGACCCGGCCACCCGCGTCCTGGTGCTCGAGGCCGGCCGCCCCGACTACCCGTGGGACGTCTTCATCCACATGCCGGCCGCGCTGACCTTCCCCATCGGCAGCCGCTTCTACGACTGGAAGTACGCGTCCGAGCCCGAGCCGCACATGAACGGGCGGCGCATCCACCACGCCCGCGGCAAGGTGCTCGGCGGGTCGAGCAGCATCAACGGCATGATCTTCCAGCGCGGCAACCCGCTGGACTACGAGCGCTGGGGCGCCGACCCCGGCATGGCGGACTGGGACTACGCGCACTGCCTCCCGTACTTCAAGCGGATGGAGAACTGCCAGGCCGCGGACCCGGGGGACGAGCTCCGCGGCCACGAGGGCCCCCTCGTACTGGAACGGGGCCCGGCCACCGGCCCCCTCTTCACCGCCTTCATGGAGGCGGTCCGGCAGGCCGGGTATCCGCTCACCGACGACGTCAACGGCCACCGGCAGGAGGGCTTCGCCCCCTTCGACCGCACCATCCACCGCGGGCGCCGCCTCTCCGCGGCCCGGGCCTACCTCCACCCCGCCATGAAACGGCCCAACCTCCAGGCGCGGACCAGGGCCTTCGTGACCCGGATCCTGTTCGAGGGCAAGCGCGCCGTCGGCGTCGAGTACACCCGCGGCCGCGGGGCGCCCCGACAGGTGCGGGCCGGGGAGGTGATCCTGTGCGGCGGTGCGATCAACTCCCCGCAACTGCTCCAGCTGTCCGGCGTCGGCAACGCCGGCGAACTGCGGGCCCTGGACGTCGACGTCGTGCACGACCTGCCGGGTGTGGGGGAGAACCTCCAGGACCACCTGGAGGTGTACGTCCAGCACGCCTGCAAGCAGCCGGTCTCGATGCAGCCCTACCTGAAGTGGCGCCACCGCCCCTGGATCGGCCTGCAGTGGCTCCTGCGCACCGGGCCCGGCGCGACCAACCACTTCGAGGCCGGCGGTTTCGCGCGCAGCAACGAGGACGTCGCGTACCCCAACCTGATGTTCCACTTCCTGCCGATCGCGGTCCGCTACGACGGCTCCTCGCCCGCCGGGGGCCACGGCTACCAGGTGCACGTCGGCCCCATGTACTCCGACGCCAGGGGCTCGGTGAAGATCAGGAGCAAGGACCCCCGGGTCCACCCGGCCCTGCGGTTCAACTACCTCTCCACGGATCAGGACCGCCGCGAGTGGGTCGAGGCGGTCCGCACGGCACGCACCATCCTGGGCCAGCCCGGGCTGGCCCCGTACGACGACGGCGAGATCTCGCCCGGGCCCGGCGTCGAAACCGACGAACAGATCCTCGACTGGGTGGCCAGGGAGGGCGAGACCGCCCTGCACCCCTCCTGCACCTGCCGGATGGGCACCGGCGAGGGGGCCGTCACCGATCCGGCGAGCCTGCGCGTGCACGGTCTGGACGGGCTGCGGGTCGTCGACGCGTCCGTGATGCCGTACGTGACGAACGGGAACATCTACGCACCCGTCATGATGGTGGCCGAGAAGGCCGCCGATCTCATCCTGGGCAACGAGCCGCTGCCGCCGTCCACGGCCGAGTTCCACCGGCACCACCGCCTCCACAGCGAGGCAGAGCAGGGGCGCAGCCCCGGCCACATCTGAGGAGGAGCGGCATGTCCGCCCGGCCCACGCCGTACCCGGAACGCCCCGTGCAGGCCCCCGTCACCGGGGGCGGCCTCGCGGAGCTCCTGCGCAGGGTCCGCTACGAGGTCCTGCCGGCGAAGGCCACCGAGGACAAGGTCCTGGCGCACGTCCCGGCGGACGTGCCCGTCACGGTCACCGCCTCCCCGGCCAAGGGCCTCGGTCCCACCCTGGACCTCGCCACCCGCCTGGCCGGGCACGGGTACCGGGTCGTCCCGCACGTCCCGGCCCGGCAGATCACCGGCGCCGGGCACCTCACGGACATCGTGGACCGGCTGGTCGCCGCCGGCATCGAGGACGTCTTCGTGCCGGCCGGCGACGCCGACCCGCCGGCCGGGCCGTACGACGCGGCCCTGCCCGTACTGCGCCGCCTCGGCGAGCTCGGCAGCCCGTTCGCGCACGTCGGCATCACCGGGTACCCCGAGAGCCACCCCCTCATCGACGACGAGGTCACCGTGCGGGCGATGCGGGACAAGCAGCCGCACGCGACGTACATCGTCAGCAACCTGTGCTTCGACCCGGCGACCCTGAGCCACTGGCTCGCGCAGGTGCGCCTGCGACGGATCGTCCTGCCCGTGCACGTCGGAGTCGCCGGACCCGTCGAACGCACGAAGCTGCTGTCCATGGCCACGAAGATCGGCGTGGGGGAGTCGGCCAAGTTCCTCACCCGCCACCCCTCGTGGTTCCTGCGCTTCGCGGCGCCCGGCGGGTACTCCCCGCAGCGACTGCTGCGGCGCAGCGCCCCCGCCCTGGGATCGCCCGAGTCCGCGGTGGCCGGCCTGCACCTGTTCACCTTCAACCAGATAGCCGAGACCGAACGCTGGCGGCGCGCGATGCTGGAGCGCCTCGGCGGCTGAACGGGCCGCCGCACGGCCCCCGCACCCGGCCGCGGGACCGCCCGTCCCCTTGACGTACCGCACCCCGTGGGCGATCGTGTCGTTCCATTCCGAGCACTACGCTGCGCAATACGCAACGCACATACCGGTGTTACCCGTACGGAGGGCTCCGCGCGTGGCAGATCTGTACGTCGGCGGGAAGTGGCGCGAAGCGGTGGCGGGCGGCCGTCGGGACATCCACTGCCCCGCCGACGGCGCCCTGGTGCGGAGCGTCTCCGAAGGCACGCGCCCCGACACCGGAGCGGCGATCGCCGCGGCGCGCACCGCCTTCGACGACGGACCCTGGCCGCGCACCCCCGAACGGGACCGCGGCGCACTCCTGCTGCGCACCGCCGCGGTGATCGAGCGCGAGGCGCGGGAGTTCGCCCGCGCCGAATCCCTCGACACCGGCAAGCGCCTGGTGGAGAGCGAGTACGACGTTGCCGACGTGGTGGCGTGCCTGCGGTACTTCGCAGGGATCGCCGGCACCGGCGCGGGCCGGGTCGTCGACACCGGCCGCGAGGACGCCGTCAGCCGCGTCGTGTACGAACCGGTCGGCGTATGCGGGCTCATCGCCCCCTGGAACTACCCCCTGCTCCAGGCCGCCTGGAAGGTCGCGCCCGCCCTCGTCGCCGGCAACTCCCTCGTCCTCAAGCCCAGCGAACTCACCCCCTCCACCGCGATCCTGCTGATGCGCGCCCTGGAGGAGGCCGGGCTGCCCGCCGGCGTGGCCAACCTGGTCCTGGGCGCGGGGCCCGAGGCCGGCGCACCGCTGGCCGAGCACCCGGACGTGGACCTGGTCTCGTTCACCGGCGGCCTGGAGACGGGCCGGCGGGTCATGGCGTCCGCCGCGGCCGGCGTGAAGAAGGTCGCGCTGGAACTGGGCGGCAAGAACCCCAACGTGGTCTTCGCCGACGCCGACTTCGAGGCGGCCGTGGACTTCGCCCTGACCGCCGTCTTCCTGCACTCCGGGCAGGTCTGCTCGGCCGGCGCCCGCCTCGTCGTCGAGGACCCGCTGCACGACGCCTTCGTCGACGAACTCGTCCGCCGCGCCCGTGCCATCCGGCTGGGCGGCCCCTTCGACCCCGCCGCCGAGACCGGGCCGCTGATCTCCGCCGCGCACCGCGCCAGGGTCGAGGAGTACGTCGCGTCCGGCCTGGCGCAGGGCGCCGTACTGCGCTGCGGCGGCCGCCGCCCCGAGGACCCCGCGCTCGCCGGCGGCTTCTACTACCCGCCGACCGTGCTCGACGCCTGCCGCCCGGACATGCGCGTCGTACGGGAGGAGTCCTTCGGCCCGGTGCTCACCGTCGAGCGGTTCTCCGGCGAGGACGAGGCCGTACGGACCGCCAACGACACGCGGTACGGGCTCGCCGGGGCGGTGTGGACCCAGGACGCGGGCAAGGCGCAGCGTGTCGCCCGGCGGCTGCGGCACGGCACGGTCTGGATCAACGACTACCACCCCTACGTCCCACAGGCGGAGTGGGGCGGCTTCGGGCATTCGGGCATCGGCCGAGAGCTGGGCCCCACGGGCCTGGACGAGTACCGCGAACCGAAGCACATCTGGCAGAACATCCAGCCCAGGGCGCAGCACTGGTTCCGCGGCTGAGCCGGTGCCATCCGAAGAGAGGCCGACAGTGACCGCAACGAAGACAGAACCGCCCGCGCAGCGGGGCGCGCCCGGGGACGGCCCGCCGGTGATCTCCGTCCGCGGCCTGTGGAAGGTCTTCGGGCCGAAGCCGGCCCGGGTGCCGGACTCGCCCGAGCTGTGCGCCCTGTCCCGCCGCGAGCTGCTGGAGCGCACCGGCTGCACCGCCGCCGTGCGTGACGTGGCCTTCGACGTGTCGCCCGGCGAGGTCTTCGTGGTCATGGGCCTGTCCGGCTCCGGGAAGTCGACGCTCGTACGGTGTCTGACCCGGCTGATCGAGCCGACGGCCGGCGAGCTCGTCTTCGAGGGCGAGGACATCCGCGGCACCGACCACAAGCGGCTGCGCGAGCTGCGCCGGCGCAAGTTCGCCATGGTCTTCCAGCACTTCGGGCTGCTGCCGCACCGCCGGGTCCTGGACAACGTCGCGTACGGCCTGGAGATCCGCGGCACCGGCCGGGCCGAGCGCACCCGGCGGGCCATGGAGGTGATCGAACTCGTCGGCCTCGAGGGTTACGAGCACTCCTACCCCGACCAGCTCTCCGGCGGCATGCAGCAGCGCGTCGGCCTGGCCCGCGCCCTCGCCGGGGACCCGGACGTGCTCCTGTTCGACGAGCCGTTCTCGGCGCTCGACCCGCTGATCCGCCGGGACATGCAGCACGAGGTCGTCCGGCTGCACCGGGAGGTCGGCAAGACGATGGTGTTCGTCACCCACGACCTGTCCGAGGCGCTGAAGCTGGGCGACCGCATCCTCATCATGCGCGACGGCCGCACGGTCCAGTGCGGTACGGGCGACGAACTGGTCGGGGCGCCCGCCGACGACTACGTCCGGGACTTCGTCGCGGACGTGCCGCGCTCCCAGGTGCTCACCCTGCGCTGGATCATGCGCCCGGCCCGACCGGACGACGCCCTCGACGGGCCGTCACTCGGGCCCGACATCGTTGTCCGCGAGGCGGTGCGCACCGTCCTCACTGCGGACCGGCCCGTGAAGGTCGTGGCGGACGGGCGGCTGCTGGGCCTCGTCGGCGGCGAGGAGATCCTCGCCGTCGTCGCCGGCCCGGAGAGCGGTGCGTGATGGCCGTCCTGGCGGCGGCGGACGCGCTGCGCGCGCCGGCCCGCGGCGGACGCGCCCTGGCGGCGGCCGCGGTCCTCGTCGGGTGGGCCCTTCTGTGGGCGGCACTGCGAGGCCTCCACACGCTTCCCCTCGGCACGGCCGAACTGACGCCGCTCCACCGGAGGTTCAACGAGATCAACGACGCCGTCGGGGCGGGCCGGAACAGCAACCCGGTCTTCCTCCACGTCTTCAACGAGATCCGGCTCGCCATCGACACCCTCGTCACCCTCCTCCAGGGGCTGTTCGCACAGCCCTCGTTCGGCCGGCCCGTCCCCGTGGTCGGCTGGCTGGGTGTCGTCGCCGTCACCGGATACCTCTCGTGGGTGTTCGGGAACGTACGGGTGGCGGCCCTCGCCGTCGCAGGCTTCGTCCTCCTCGGCCTCCAGGGACTGTGGCGCGAGAGCATGGACACCGTCGCCCTGACCCTGGCGGCCGTCCTGGTCTCCCTGCTCATCGGGATTCCGCTCGGCGTCTGGGCCGGGCTGTCCGACCGGGTGCACCGCCTGGTGACCCCGGTGCTGGACTTCATGCAGACGATGCCGGCCTTCGTCTACCTGGCGCCCCTGACCCTGTTCTTCCTCATCGGCCCGGCGTCCGCGACGATCGCCACGCTGGTCTTCGCGATGCCGCCGGCCGTACGCATCACCGCCCACGCGATCCGGTCCGTGCCGGCCGCCGCGGTCGAGGCGGCCGGATCGCTCGGCGCGACCCGCGCTCAGACGCTCACCACCGTACTTCTGCCGCTGTCGAAGCGGACCGTCGTGCTGGGCGTGAACCAGACCATCATGGCCGCGCTCTCCATGGTCACCATCGCCGCGCTCATCGACGCGCCCGGGCTGGGCAAGACCGTCCTCAAGGCGCTGGAGACGCTCGACGTGGGGACGGCGTTCAACGCCGGACTCGCCATCGTCGTCCTGGCCATCGTCCTCGACCGGGTGACCACCGCCGCGAGCGAGCGCAGCGGGACGGGAGTCCCGCCGGCCGGGGGCCGGGGGGTCTCCCG
>LJCW01000121.1 GCA_001298555.1 Actinobacteria bacterium OV450 | reverse complement strand
CCCCACCGGGACCCCGCCCCTCGGCTCCCGCCCCGCGCTTGGGCCCCTGTCCCGCCTGTCTCCGCCCCGGGAGTCCCGCCGCACCTCTCTGACCCCTGTCCCGCCCGTCCCCACCCCCGGGAGTCCCGCCCCACCCCACCGACCCCGACCCGCCGGTCCCCCCTCACTCCTCCGGCGGGAAAACCGCCTCGCCGCTGCCCGCCAAGGTGATCAGGATCGCCTCCACCGGGCAGCCCTCCGCCGCCGTCAGGATCGGCTCGTTCGCGTCCGTCTCCGGGTCGCGCGGGTGCGACTGGCGCGCCGAGTCCAGGGCGAAGCCCTCCGGTGCGTGGTTCACGCACATGCCCGAGCCGATGCAGACCCCGCGGTCCACCTCCACCACCCAGCGGTCACCCATCAGGCACCCGCCGCGTAGCCCGCCGGCAGGTGGATCATCTTGTGCTCCAGGTACTCGCTCAGCCCCTCGGGCCCGAACTCCCGCCCCACACCGCTGTTCTTGTAGCCGCCGAACGGCCCCAGCATGTCCAGGCTGAAGGTGTTCACGTTGAAGGTGCCCGTCCGTACCCGCCGGGCGAAGTCGATGCCGTGCTCGACGTCTCCCGTCCAGACGCTGCCGCTGAGGCCGAACTCCGAGTCGTTGGCGACCCGTACCGCCTCCGCCTCGTCCCCGTACGGGATCAGGCAGACGACCGGCCCGAAGATCTCCTCGCGGGCGATCCGCATCGAATTGTCCACGTCCCCGAACAGCGTCGGCTCCACGTACCAGCCCTGCTCCAGGCCCGCCGGGCGGCCGCCGCCCGCCAGGACCTTCGCGCCCTCCTCCTGGCCGATCCGGATGTAGTCCAGCGACCGCTGCTGCTGCCGCCTGGCGACCAGCGGGCCGAGCTGCGTCGCCGGATCCAGGGGGTCGCCGACCACGAGCGCGCCGGCCGCGGCCGCGAGCGCCTCGGCGACCTCCTCGTACCGGCTGCGCGGCGCGAGGACGCGGGTCTGGGCCACGCAGGCCTGCCCGTTGTTCATCCAGGCCGCGGGGACGATCCCGGCGATGGTGGTTGCGAGGTCGGCGTCCGGGAGGATCACGGCGGCGGACTTGCCGCCGAGTTCGAGGGTGACCCGGGTCAGGTTGCGGGCGGCGACCTCCATCACGCGCCTGCCGGCGGCGACCGAGCCGGTGAAGGCCACCTTGTCGACGCCGGGGTGGCCGACCAGATACTCGCTGACCTCCCGGTCGGCGGGCAGGATCGACAGCACGCCCTCCGGCAGCCCGGCCTCCCGGGCGATGTCGGCGAGGATGTAGGAGTCCAGCGGTGACTCCGGGGACGGCTTGAGGATCACCGTCGACCCGGTGAGCAGCGCGGGGGCGAGCTTGGCGGCGGCCACGAACTGGGGCACGTTCCACGGGATGACGGCCGCGACCACGCCCACCGGCTCGCGGCGCACCAGGATCGGCCCGAGAGCCCCCTGGCGGTGCTCCTCGTACGGGTAGGCGCGCGCGACCTGGATCGCGGCGTCGTAGACCATCATCGGGCCGAGCGCCTGCGCGAGGACGCTCCAGGAGTACGGGGACCCGTTCTGCGAGCTGATCGAGCGGGCGATCTCCTCGTGGCGGACGGCGATCGCGTCCTTGATCCGGGTGACGACGGCGATCCGCTCGTCCAGGGAGGTCCGGGGCCAGGGTCCCTCGTCGAAGGCCTTGCGCGCGACGGCGACGGCGCGGTCCACGTCCGAGCGGGAGGCGTGCGGGACGCTGCCGATGACCTGCTCGGTGTGGGGGGAGACGATCTCGATCGTGTCGGTGCCCAGCGGATCCGTCCACTCCCCGCCGATGAACAGGTGTCCGTGTTCCACGAGCTCGGTCATGGCTGCTGCCTCCTGCGGCTTGGCTTTCCCGAACTGATACCAGTTCTAGTTCTAGGAGTCCACGGCCAGGACGGAACGGTCCGGAAGATCCAACGAGCGGTTACGACTAGTCAGGACGGGCCGCAGATGGTCGACTTGGGCGACTACTGCAACACGTTCTCGTGAGAGGGAGCCGGGCGGCGCAGACGCGGCGGCCAGGCCCAGACAGGGAGCCCCCATGCCGCAGGACACGCCCCGCCGGACCGTCCCGCACACCCCTCCGGACCCGGCACGCGACCCGGACCCGGACCCGGCACGCAACCCGTCACCCGCCACCGCCCCGCACGTCAGCGACCACGGCGGCGGCGTCCGCGGCATCAGGGTCCCGATCCCCGACAACCCGCTCGGCCACACCCTCGTCCACGTCCTCGACACCGACCGCGGGCCCGTCCTGATCGACACCGGCTGGGACGACCCCCAGTCCTGGGACACCCTCGTCGCCGGCCTCGTCGCGCTCGGCACCTCCGTCGCCGACGTCCACGGCGTGGTCATCACCCACCACCACCCCGACCACCACGGCCTGTCCGGCCGGGTCCGCGAGGCCTCCGGCGCCTGGATCGCCATGCACGCCGCCGACACCGAGGTCGTCGTACGGACCCGGTCCGCCGAGCCCGGCACCTGGTTCGACTACATGAGCGAGAAGCTCGCCGCCGCCGGAGCCCCCGAGGAGCACGTCGCCCCCCTGCGCGCGGCCCGCGCGAGCGGCCGCCTGCGCACCCTGCCCGGGCTGCGGGCCGCCGTCCCCGACCGGGATATCGTCCCCGGCGAGCTGCTCCCCCTCGCCGGGCGCCGGCTCCGCGCCGTCTGGACCCCCGGGCACACCCCCGGCCACGTCTGCCTGCACCTGGAGGAACGGCACCCGGCGGACCTCCCCGGCAACGGCCGCCTCTTCTCCGGGGACCACCTGCTGCCCGGGATCTCCCCGCACATCGGCCTGTACGAGGCCCCCGACGAGAACGGCGTCACCCGGGTCACCGACCCCCTCGGCGACTACCTCGACTCCCTCGAACGCATCGGGCGCCTCGACCCGGCCGAGGTCCTCCCGGCGCACCAGCACGCCTTCACCGACGCCCCGGCCCGGGTCCGCGAACTGCTGCGCCACCACGAGGAGCGGCTGAGCGGGCTGTGGAGGCTGCTGGCCGAGCCGCTGACCCCGTGGGCGCTGGCGGAGCGCATGGAGTGGAACCGGCCCTGGGAGCAGATCCCGTACGGCTCCCGCAACATCGCCGTCTCGGAAGCCGAAGCGCATCTGCGGCGCCTGGTGAAGCAGGGCCGGGCCGAGGCGGTCCCGGGCAGTGACCCCGTCGCGTACCGCGCCGTGTGACGGCAGGCCCGCCGGTAAGGGGCGCCGGGCCCGGGCGCCCCCCATCCGGACTGCTACGGGCCGGTACAGTGAACCCGTCGTCCACCCTTCCGTACGGGGGGAAGCCGGTGCGATTCCGGCGCTGACCCGCAACCGTGACCCGCCCCGGCCCCGCCCGGGCGGGCAGCCGGACTGCCCCGTACGCGAGGTGCGCGGCTCGCGCCGCCGGAGCCCCGGCGGCCGGCACCGTCGAGGTAAACGGAGCCGGAGCCCGGTGCCCTTGTGCGCGCCTGCCTCCCGGCTCCCCAGCACGAGAGGCACCCGCCCCCATGAACGTCCGCCGCAGCGCCGCCGCGCTCGCCGCCTCCGCCGTGCTCTGTGCGGGCGCCGCCCCTGCAGCCCTCGCCGCGCCGTCTCCGTCCGCCCCGGCGGCGCCGGTGATCCCGTCGGGTCTGTTCGGCAAGAAGGACCCGACGTACGACGGCGTGTGGCGGCAGTCCTTCGCGCTGCTGGCCCAGCAGACGGCCGGTGTGAAGCCGGCCAAGGAGGCCGTCGCCTGGCTCGCCGGCCAGCAGTGCGCGAACGGCGGCTTCGCCTCGTTCCGTGCGGACGCGTCCGCGGCCTGCGACGACAAGACGATGTACGACACGAACGCCACCTCGATGGCCGTGCAGGCGCTGCAGGCGCTGGGCGGCCAGGACGCTGCGGTGAAGAAGGGCGTGGACTGGCTGAAGTCCGTCCAGAACGAGGACGGCGGCTGGGCCTTCGTCCCCGGCACCCCGAGCGAGGGCAGCTCCACCTCCCTCGTCATCAGCGCGCTGGCCGCGGCGGGCGAGAAGCCGGCCGAGGTGAAGTCGAAGGCGGGCAAGTCCGCGTACGAGGGCCTGCTGGCCTTCCAGCTGGGCTGCGCCGCCGAGCCGGCCGCCGACCGGGGCGCCTTCGGGTACCAGCCGGCCGACGGCAAGCTCGCGGCCAACGCCGATGCCACGGCCGCCGCGGTCCTGGCCGGGCTGGGCCAGGGCTCGGTCGTGGCCCCCGCCGCGACGGACACCCCCGCGGCCGCGCTGGCCTGCCCGGCGACGGGCGCCGCCGACCCGGCGGCCGCGGCGCAGGGCGCGGCCGGCCACCTGGCCGAGACCCTGAAGAAGGACGGCCACCTGACGGCCGTCACCCCGGGCGCGGACCAGCCGACCGCGGACACGGGCAACACCGCGGACGCGGTGATCGCCCTGGCGGCGGCCGGGCACAAGCAGTCGGCGGCGGGCGCGCTGGAGTGGCTGAAGGCGAACTCGGCGCAGTGGTCGAAGGACAGCCCGGCGGCGCTCGGCACCCTGGTCCTGGTCGCGCACGCGACGGGCACGGACCCGAAGTCGTTCGGCGGCACGGACCTGGTGACGGCGCTGAACGCGACCGGCCCGGCGCCGCAGACGGGTGACGCGGCCGCGTCGAAGTCCGGGAAGGCCGAGAAGGACGAGAAGGACACCGACTCGAACGCGAACGTCTGGTGGATCGTGGGCGCGGGACTGGCGGCGGGCATGGGCATCGGCGTCCTGCTGAGCGGCCGCCGGAAGAAGAACCAGCTCTGATGCGCCGCCGCGGCCTGACACCGCTGGTCTTCGCGTTCGGTGTCCTCCTCACGCTGCTGGCGTCGTCCCCGGCGCTGGCGGCGAGCTACCGCTACTGGTCGTTCTGGGAGGGCACGGGGGGCCAGTGGCAGTACGCCACGCAGGGCCCCTCGACGGCCCGCCCGGCCGACGGCGCGGCCCTGGGCTTCCGCTTCGCGGTGAGCCGCGACGCGGCGGCGGAGGCGGCGAAGCCGCGCGCGGCGGCGGACTTCTCGGCGGTCTGCGGGGGCACCACCGCCGTGGAGGGCCGCAAGCGGATCGCGGTCGTCGTCGACTTCGGCCTCCCGGCGGACGCCCCGGCCGGGGACGCCGCGCCGCAGGACACCCCGCGCACGGCCTGCGCCCAGGTCGCCCCGGACGCCACGGCGGCCGAGGCACTGGCGGAGGTCGCCAAGCCGCTCCGCTACAACAGTGCGGCACTGCTGTGCGCGGTGTCGGGCTACCCGAAGCAGGGCTGCGGCGAGCCGATCGCGGACGACGGGCCGCAGCCTGGGGCGGGGCCGAAGCCGAAGCCGTCGGCCCCGTCCGACGGCGGCCCGTCGACCGGCCTGCTGGCCGGCCCGGCGGCGGTGGCCGCCCTGGCAGCGGCGGCCGTCTGGCAATCCCGCCGCCGCCGATGACCCCCACCCCGCCAGCCCCCGAACCGGGCGCGGGCCCGCCCCCCGCCGATCCACAGACACCGACCCCCGGGGCGCAGGCACCCGCCCCCGGGCCGCAGACGGCGGTCCCCGGGCCGCAGACACCCGACGCCGAGCCGCAGACCGCGCTCCCCGGGCCGCAGGCGCAGGTCGCCGGGCCGCAGACGGCTGAGGCCGGGCCGCAGGCGCAGGTCGCCGGGGCGCAGACACCCGACGCCGAGCCGCAGACCCCGCTTCCCGGGGCGCAGGCGCAGGTCGCCGGGCCGCAGACGGCTGACGCCGGGCCGCAGGCGCAGGTCGCCCGGCCGCAGACACCCGACGCCGTTCCGCATGCACCGGCCCACGGGCCGCAGGCACCCGACGTGGAGCCGCAGACGGCGGTCGCCGGGGCGCAGGCGCAGGCGCAGGCGCAGGTCACCATGCCGCAGACCCCCAACGCCGTGACGCAGGCACCGGTGGCCGGGCCGCAGGCGCAGGTCGCCGGGCTGGAGGCGGCGCACGGCCCTGAATCGGACACGGCGCCGCCGAGCGTCGGGGCGGCGCGGGTCGTTGCTGCTCGGAGGCCGCAGTCGGCGGCCTCCGGCGTCGCCGCAGCCGGGTCCCGCGGGGCGGAAAACGCCGGGGCTGTTCGGGCAGCAGCCGCGGGGGAGGGTGCGGTGAGGAGCCGTCGGCCCGCAGTCGACGACCTGACCCCGCCCGGGCCCGGGGAGGCCGGGGCGGGTGGTCCCGGGTTCCGGCCGACGTACGAAAAAATGGCGGCGCCCCTGGCCCGCCGTGGCAACGCCCTGCACGCGGGGGCGTGGTGGCTGTGGGCCCTCGGCCTGGCCACCGCCGCCTCCCGCACCACCAATCCGCTCCTGCTCGGCCTGATCGTCGGTGTCGCCGGCTACGTCGTCGCCGCCCGCCGGACCTCCGCGCCCTGGGCCCGTTCCTACAGCGCCTTCCTCAAGCTCGGCCTGTTCGTCATCGGGCTCCGCCTCCTCTTCTCCGTGCTGCTCGGCTCCCCCGTCCCCGGCGCGCACACCCTCTTCACCCTCCCCGAGGTGCCGCTGCCCGACTGGGCGGCCCAAGGCATCCGCGTCGGCGGCCGCGTCACCGCCGAGCAGCTCGTCTTCGCCTTCTACGACGGCGCCAAGCTCGCCGCCCTCCTCGTCTGCGTCGGCGCCGCCAACGCCCTCGCCAATCCGGCGCGGCTGCTGAAGTCCCTCCCGGCCGCCCTCTACGAGGTCGGCGTCGCCGTCGTCGTCGCCATGACCTTCGCGCCGAACATGGTCGCCGACGTGGCCCGGCTGCGGACCGCCCGCCGCCTGCGCGGCCGTCCCACCGGCGGCGTCAAGGCGGTCCTCCAGATCGGCCTGCCCGTCCTGGAGGGCGCCCTGGAGCGTTCCGTCGCCGTCGCCGCCTCGATGGACGCCCGCGGCTACGGCCGCACCGCGCAGGTCCCGCCCGCCGTCCGGCACACCACCAACGCCCTCACCCTCGGCGGTCTGCTCGGCATGTGCGCGGGCACGTACGGCCTGCTCGCCGCCGAGGGCGCCGCGTACGGGCTGCCGGTCCTGGTCATCGGCCTGGTCCTGGCGCTCGCGGGCCTGCGCCTGGGCGGGCGGCGCAGCATCCGGACCCGTTACCGGCCCGACCGCTGGGGCGGGCGCGCCTGGCTGGTCGCCGGGTCGGGCGCGGCCGTAGCCGCCGCCCTCGTCCGCGCCGCGGCCGTCGCCCCGGAGGCCCTGCTGCCCGGTGTGGTGCCCCTGGTGGCGCCGACGCTCCCGCTGTGGCCCGCAGCCGCGATCCTCATCGGCCTGCTCCCCGCCTTCGTGGCGCCCGCACCACCCGCACCACCCGAATCGCCCCTATCGCCCCTATCGCCTGTATCGCCCGTATCGTCCAAGGAGGCGTCGCAGTGATCCGCTTCGAGCAGGTGTCGGTCACCTACGACGGCGCCGCGCAGCCCACCCTCCGTGACGCCGATCTGGTGATCCCGGAGGGTGAGCTCACGCTCCTGGTCGGACCGTCGGGCGTCGGCAAGTCGACTCTCCTCGGAGCGGTCTCGGGCCTGGTCCCGCACTTCACCGGTGGCACGCTGCGCGGCCGCGTCACGGTCGCCGGCCGCGACACCCGCACGCACCGGCCGCGCGAACTCGCCGATGTCGTGGGCACCGTCGGCCAGGATCCGCTCGCCTATTTCGTGACGGACGTCGTCGAGGACGAGCTCGCCTACGGCATGGAGTCGCTCGGTCTGGCCCCGGCCGTCATGCGCCGCCGGGTCGAGGAGACCCTGGACCTGCTCGGCCTGAACGAACTGCGCGACCGTCCCATCGCCACCCTCTCCGGCGGCCAGCAGCAGCGGGTCGCGATCGGTTCGGTGCTGACCCCGCACCCGAAGGTCCTGGTCCTGGACGAGCCGACCTCGGCACTGGACCCGGCGGCCGCGGAGGAGGTGCTCGCGGTCCTCCAGCGGCTGGTGCACGACCTGGGCACCACCGTGCTGATGGCGGAGCACCGCCTGGAGCGGGTGGTCCAGTACGCGGACCGGATGCTGCTGCTCCCGGCCCCGGGCGCGGCGCCGGTCATCGGCAGCCCGGCCTCCGTGATGGCGGTCTCCCCCGTGCACCCGCCGGTGGTCGCGCTGGGCCGCCTCGCGGGGTGGTCCCCCGTCCCCCTGTCGGTCCGCGAGGCCCGCCGCCAGTCACCCCCGCTCCTCTCCCGCCTGGCACACACGGCCCCGCCCACCCCCCACACACAGCACACCAGCCCGTACCCCGACCACACAGCCCCGCCCGCGCTTGAGGCGCAGCACACCGGGCAGGGCCCCAGCCATGCAGCCCCGCCGACCCCCGATGCGCAGGGCACGGAGCCGGACCCCAACCACACAACCCCGCCGACCCCCAACCCGCGGCGCACCGGGCCGGGCCCCGACCATGCAGCCCCGCCGGCGCTTGAGGCGCGGGGTCCGGGGCGGAGCCCCGGTTTCGGGAAGGGGCGGGGTGGGGAAGAGGCCCCGCGCAGCGGCCCCACCCCCCGCGTCGGCGTCCCCGGAGTCCTGTTCGGCCTGCTCCGCCGGAGCAAGCCGCCGACCCCCGCCCCCGAACCGGACACCGGCACCGGCCTCGGTCTCGGCCCAGGCCCCGCCTGTGTGGCCCGCCTCACCTCCCTCTCCCTCCGCCGTGGCCGCGCCGAGGTCCTCCACGGCATCGACCTCTCCGTGGCGCGCGGCGAGACCATCGCCCTCATGGGCCGCAACGGCGCCGGGAAGTCCACCCTCCTCGCCACCCTCATCGGCACGCTGGCCCCCACCACCGGCTCGGTGACCGTCTGCGGCCGCACCCCGCACCGCACCGCCCCGCAGGAGATGGTCCGCCGGGTCGGTCTGGTCCCGCAGGAGCCCCGTGACCTCCTCTACGCCGACACCGTGGCCGCCGAGTGCGCCGCGGCCGACGCCGACGCCGGCCGGCCGCCGGGCACCTGCCGGGCCCTGGTCCGGGAGCTGCTGCCCGACGTCCCCGACGGGACCCATCCGCGGGACCTCTCCGAGGGGCAGCGCCTGGCGCTCGCCCTGGCCCTCGTACTCACCGGCCGGCCCGCCCTGCTCCTGCTCGACGAGCCGACCCGCGGTCTGGATTACGCGGCCAAGGCCCGCCTGATCGAGATCCTGCGGGCGCTGGCCGCCGACGGGCACGCCATCGTCCTGGCCACGCACGATGTGGAGCTCGCCGCCGAGCTTGCGCACCGGGTCGTGGTCCTGGCGGGCGGCGAGATCGTCGCGGACGGGCCGACCGCCGAGGTCGTCGTGTCGTCGCCGGCGTTCGCACCGCAGGTGGCCAAGATCCTGGCTCCCGGCCACTGGCTCACGGTGACCCAGGTCGCCCATGCCCTGGCAACCTCCACCGCCCCCGACTCCAACCCCGACCCCGACCCCGCCACCTCCACCGACTCCAACCCCGACCGCGCCACCTCCGCCGCCGCCGGCCCTGCCGCCGCCGACACTCCCGGGGCAAAGCCGTGAACCACCGCCCCGTGCGCATCGGCCCCCGCGCCGCCGTCGCGCTGCTCCTCGTGACCCTGATCGGTATCGCCGCCTTCGGCTGGCCGCTCCTGGCCGACGGCCAGTCCGGACTCGCCCACTCCCGGGACGCTCCGTGGCTGTTCGCGGGGCTGCTGCCCCTCCTCGTCGCCGTGGTCGTCGCGACCATCGCCGATCAGGGGATGGACGCCAAGGCGGTGGCGATGCTCGGCGTGCTCGCCGCGGTCGGTGCCGCGCTGCGGCCGCTGGGCGCGGGGACGGCGGGCCTGGAGCCGATGTTCTTCCTGATGGTGCTCAGCGGCCGGGTCCTCGGCCCGGGCTTCGGCTTCGTCCTCGGTTCGGTGACGATGTTCGCGTCCGCGCTGCTCACGGGCGGGGTCGGGCCCTGGATGCCGTTCCAGATGCTGGCGATGGGCTGGTTCTCGCTGGGCGCGGGCCTGCTGCCCGGTACGCAGGGGCTGCGGGGCAGGGCGGAGCTGCTGATGCTGGCGGCGTACGGGTTCGTGGGCTCGTTCGCGTACGGCACGGTCATGAACCTGCAGGGGTGGGTGCTGCTGCAGGGCATGGGGCAGGGCGTCTCGTTCCACCCCGGCGATGCGGTGGCCGCGAACCTGGCGCGGTTCGCCGCGTACTGCGCGGCGACGTCGCTGGGCTGGGACCTGGGCCGGGCCGTGCTCACGGTCGTGCTGACCCTCGCGGTCGGCGGGCCACTGCTGAGGGCGTTGCGGCGGGTGGTGCGAAAAGCGGCGTTCGAGGCGCCCGTTTTCTTCGGTTCGGGTTGAAAGTGGCCCCCCGCACACCCCATATCGCGTAGCGAACCACCACAGAAGGTGACATTCGGTCCCTCTTC
>LJCW01000131.1 GCA_001298555.1 Actinobacteria bacterium OV450 | reverse complement strand
GGACAGCCCCGGCCCCGAGCGGCAAGGAAGTGCGCCGTCTCGACCGGGTGATCATCCGTTTCGCGGGTGACTCGGGTGACGGCATGCAGCTCACGGGTGACCGGTTCACCTCGGAGACGGCGTCCTTCGGGAACGACCTCTCCACGCTGCCGAACTTCCCGGCCGAGATCCGTGCCCCTGCCGGCACCCTGCCCGGTGTCTCCTCGTTCCAGCTGCATT
The DNA here is from genome assembly GCA_001298555.1 of Actinobacteria bacterium OV450. Taxonomy (GTDB): domain Bacteria; phylum Actinomycetota; class Actinomycetes; order Streptomycetales; family Streptomycetaceae; genus Streptomyces. Next base: position 136,060 of record LJCW01000131.1, on the reverse strand, counting down.
TCGCCGATCACGACATCCTGACGCCGGGCGACGCCCCGAACGTGCTGGTGGCGATGAATCCGGCGGCGCTGAAGGCGAACATCGGGGACGTCCCGCGCGGCGCCGAGATCATCATCAACACCGATGAATTCACCAAGCGCCCGATGGCGAAGGTCGGCTATGACACCTCGCCGCTGGAAGACGGCTCGCTGGGCGCCTACAACATCCACCCGGTGCCGCTGACCACGCTCACCGTGGAGGCGCTGAAGGATTTCGGGCTCTCCCGCAAGGAGGCCGAGCGCAGCAAGAACATGTTCGCGCTCGGGCTCCTGAGCTGGATGTACCACCGGCCCACCGAGGGCACCGAGAACTTCCTGCGGCAGAAGTTCGCGAAGAAGCCGGACATCGCCGAGGCGAACGTGGCCGCGTTCCGTGCGGGCTGGAACTTCGGCGAGACGACCGAGGACTTCGCGGTCTCCTACGAGGTCGCCCCGGCGACGAGGGCGTTCCCGACCGGCACCTACCGCAACATCTCGGGGAACCTCGCCCTGTCCTACGGGCTGATCGCGGCGAGCCGCCTGGCCGACCTGCCGCTCTACCTGGGCTCCTACCCGATCACCCCGGCCTCGGACATCCTGCACGAGCTGAGCAAGCACAAGAACTTCGGCGTGCGGACCTTCCAGGCCGAGGACGAGATCGCCGGGATCGGCGCGGCGCTCGGCGCGGCCTTCGGCGGCGCCCTCGGCGTGACCACCACCTCCGGCCCCGGCGTCGCCCTGAAGTCCGAGACGATCGGGCTGGCGGTGTCGCTGGAGCTGCCGCTGCTGATCGTGGACATCCAGCGCGGCGGGCCCTCCACCGGCCTGCCGACCAAGACCGAGCAGGCGGACCTGCTCCAGGCCATGTACGGCCGCAACGGCGAGGCCCCCGTGCCCGTCGTGGCGCCCCGGACCCCCGCGGACTGCTTCGACGCGGTGCTGGACGCGGTGCGGATCGCGCTGACGTACCGGACCCCGGTGTTCCTGCTCTCCGACGGATACCTCGCCAACGGCTCCGAGCCCTGGCGGATCCCCGACGTCGCCGACCTGCCGGACCTGAAGGTGCAGTTCGCCTCCGGGCCCAACCAGCAGCTCGCGGACGGCACCGAGGTGTTCTGGCCGTACAAGCGCGACCCGCAGACCCTGGCCCGCCCCTGGGCGGTCCCGGGGACGCCCGGTCTGGAGCACCGGATCGGCGGCATCGAGAAGCAGGACGGCACGGGCAACATCTCGTACGACCCGGCCAACCACGACTTCATGGTCCGCACCCGCCAGGCCAAGATCGACGGCATCGAGGTCCCCGACCTGGACGTCGACGACCCGGACGGCGCCCGCACCCTCGTCCTGGGCTGGGGCTCCACCTACGGCCCCATCACCGCCGCGGTGCGCCGGCTGCGCAACGCCGGCGTCCCGGTCGCACAGGCCCACCTGCGCCACCTCAACCCCTTCCCGAGGAATCTCGGGGAGGTCCTGAAGCGTTACGACAAGGTAGTGGTGCCGGAGATGAACCTCGGGCAGCTCGCCACCCTGATCCGGGCGAAGTACCTGGTCGACGCCCGGTCGTACACCCAGGTCAACGGAATGCCGTTCAAGGCCGAGCAGCTCGCGAAGATTCTCAAGGAGGCCGTCAATGACTGAGGTGACCGACGCCCCCCACCTGCTCTCGCTGGTGCCCAAGGCCGAGGCCCGGCAGTCCATGAAGGACTTCAAGTCGGACCAGGAGGTCCGGTGGTGCCCCGGCTGCGGCGACTACGCGGTCCTGGCGGCGGTGCAGGGCTTCATGCCCGAGCTCGGGCTGGCGAAGGAGAACATCGTCTTCGTCTCCGGGATCGGCTGCTCCTCGCGCTTCCCGTACTACATGAACACCTACGGGATGCACTCCATCCACGGCCGCGCCCCGGCCATCGCCACCGGCCTGGCCACCTCCCGCCGCGACCTGTCCGTCTGGGTCGTCACCGGTGACGGCGACGCCCTCTCCATCGGCGGGAACCACCTGATCCACGCCCTGCGCCGCAACGTCAACCTCAAGATCCTGCTCTTCAACAACCGGATCTACGGACTCACCAAGGGCCAGTACTCACCCACCTCCGAAGTCGGCAAGATCACCAAATCCACGCCGATGGGATCCCTCGACGCCCCCTTCAACCCCGTCTCCCTCGCCCTCGGCGCCGAAGCCACCTTCGTCGCCCGCACCGTCGACTCCGACCGCAAGCACCTGACCGAGGTCCTCCGGGCCGCGGCCGACCACCAGGGCACCGCCCTGGTGGAGATCTACCAGAACTGCAACATCTTCAACGACGGCGCCTTCGAGGTCCTCAAGGACAACGCGCAGGCTCAGGAGGCGGTGATCCGGCTGGAGCACGGGCAGCCGATCCGCTTCGGCGCCGACGGGCACAAGGGCGTCGTGCGCGACCCGGCGACCGGGGAACTGGAGGTCGTCACGGTGACCCCGGAGAACGAGTCCCGGATCCTGGTCCACGACGCCCACAGCGCCGGGCCGACCACCGCGTTCGCCCTGTCCCGGCTGGCGGACCCCCACACCCTGCACCAGACGCCCATCGGCGTCTTCCGCAGCGTGGAGCGGCCCGTCTACGACACGCTCATGGCGGAGCAGCTGGAGACCGCCGTCGACGCCAAGGGCAAGGGCGACCTCAGCACCCTCCTCGCGGGCAACGACACCTGGACGGTCGTCGGCTAGCAGCCGGCGTACGGCAACGGCGACACCAGCGGCAGCCGCCGCGGCCCGGAGTTCCTCAGGAGCTCCGGGCTTCGTCGTACGCGGCGCGCGCCGCCTGGACCTCGGGGACGCGCCGCTCGGTCCAGCGGGCGAGGGCCCAGACCTGCTCGGCGGCCTCGCGCCCCAGCTCGGTCAGCGAGTAGTCCACGCGCGGCGGGATGACGGGCTTGGCGTCGCGCAGCAGGAATCCGTCGCGCTCCAGCGTCTGGAGGGTCTGGGCCAGCATCTTCTCGCTGACGCCGCCCACCTCCCGGCGCAGTTCGCTGAACCGGTACGAGCGCTCGACGAGGGCGGCCAGGACCAGGACGCCCCAGCGGCTCGTGACGTGCTCCAGGACCCCGCGGGAAGGGCACATCGGCGCGTTGACCCGCGGTGCGGTGACCATCGGCTGGTTACTCACCTTCATACCAGTACCTTACTTTGAAGTGGGTACTTACGAAAGGTTAGCGCTCTCCCTAGGGTGGTGACACACCCCGAAACGCAAGGAGCGCATCCCATGAGCATCGTCGTCACCGGAGCCACCGGAGCCCTCGGCCGTCTCGTCGTCGAGGAGCTGCTGAACCAGGTCCCCGCCGAGCGCCTCGCCGTCGTCGTCCGCAACAAGGAGAAGGCCGCCGACCTGGCCGAGCGCGGGATCGAGGTGCGCGTCGCGGACTACGACGCCCCCGAGACCCTGGCCTCCGCCTTCCGCGCCGGCGACCGCGTCCTGCTGATCTCCGGCAGCGAGGTCGGCCGCCGGGTGCCGCAGCACCTCGCCGTGGTCGAGGCCGCGAAGGCCGCGGGCGTCGCCCAGCTCGCGTACACCGGGATCCTCGGCGGCCCCGAGGCCGACTTCGACCTGGCCGCCGAGCACAAGGTCACCGAGCAGGCCATCCTCGACTCCGGCCTCCCCCACACCTTCCTGCGCAACGGCTGGTACCACGAGAACTACACCGGCCACCTGGGCACCGTCCTGGAGCACGGCGCGGTGGTCGGCAGCGCGGGCGAGGGGCGCATCGCCTCCGCCGCGCGGGCGGACTACGCGGCCGCGGCCGCCGCCGTGCTGACGGGCGAGGGCCACCTGAACCGGGTCTACGAGCTCTCCGGCGACACCGCCTGGAGCCTGGCGGAGTACGCGGCCGAGGTCGCGGCCCAGACCGGCAAGGAGGTCGCGTACAGCGAGGTCCCGGCCGACACGCACCTGTCGATCCTGACCGGCGCCGGGGTCCCCGAGGGCTTCGCGGCGATCCTCGTCGACGTGGACGCGGCGATCTCCCGGGGCCGGCTCGCCCACACCGGCGGGGACCTGTCCCGGCTCATCGGCCGCCCGACGACCCCGGTGGCACAGGCGATCGCCTCCGCCCTGGCCTGAGCCGGCGCCGGGCCCGGCCCACACAAGGCCTCGAACGTGTCATGAGTATCTCGTGTCTACGGGCATGACATCCGGCCCCTCCGGCGCTACCTTCGTGAAGTTGGCCGGAATGTGACTGGAGGCTCCCGTGAAAGCGGAGAACGAGCAGCGCGCGGGTTTGCTCTACGGATTCGGCGCCTACGGGATGTGGGGGCTGGTCCCCCTGTTCTGGCCGCTGCTCAAACCGGCCGGGGCGATCGAGATCCTGGCCCACCGCATGGTGTGGTCGCTGGGCGTGGTCGGGATGCTCCTGCTGGCCATGCGCCGCTGGGGCTGGATACGGGAGCTGCTCCGGCAGCCCCGCAAGCTCGGCCTGACCGCACTGGCCGCCTCGGTGATCTCCGTGAACTGGGGCCTGTACATCTGGGCCGTCAACAACGGCGCGGTCGTCGAGGCCAGTCTCGGCTACTTCATCAACCCGCTGGTCACCATCGCGATCGGCGTACTGGTCCTCGGCGAGCGGCTGCGCCGAGCCCAGTGGGCGGCGGTCGGCATCGGCGTGGCCGCCGTGCTGGTGCTCGCCATCGGGTACGGCCGGCCGCCGTGGATCTCTCTGGTGCTGGCCTTCACGTTCGCGGCGTACGGCCTGATCAAGAAGAAGCTCAACATGGGCGGGGTCGAATCGCTCGCCGCCGAGACCGCGCTGCTGTTCCCGCCCGCCCTCGGCTACCTGCTGTGGCTGGGGACGCAGGGCCGGCTGAGCTTCGCCTCGGAAGGCCTCGGGCACTCCGCGCTGCTCGCCTCGACCGGACTGGTCACCGCGATCCCGCTGGTCTGCTTCGGTGCGGCGGCGATCCGGGTCCCGCTGTCCACGCTCGGGCTGCTCCAGTACCTGGCCCCGGTGTTCCAGTTCGCGCTCGGGGTCGTGTACTTCCACGAGGCGATGCCGCCCGAGCGCTGGGCCGGGTTCTCCCTGGTCTGGGCCGCGCTCGCGCTGCTGACCTGGGACGCGCTGCGTACGGCCCGCAAGACCCGGACCGAGGCGGCCCGGCTCGTATCGGCCCGCGCCGCCGGGCCGGCGGCGTCGCCGGCGCCCGCGCCGGAACCGGAACCCGAGCCGGAGCCGGAGCCCGCGTAGGGCGGCCACCGGCGCCGCGCCGAGCGCCCCATACCTCTCACGGTCCCCGCCACGAACCCTCGTGGCGGGGACCGTCCGCTTTCCGAACGATCCTGACCGGATCGCGGTCTTGACGGGCCGTCATGCCTGCACTCAACATCAGGCTCGCACTGACGCACGATCGCTCACTTGCGCCACCCCGCACGTTCCGTTCAATCCCCAACGGAATCCCGGAGTCCCCCACATGAGCCTGTCCGTCTCCCGGCGTCTGGCCGCCGTGACCGCGATCGCGGTCGCCGGCCTGTTCGCCTCCACCGCCCCCGCCGCACTCGCCGCCCCCACGGCGGTGGCCGCGGCACCCACGCCGCCCGACATCCCGGTCGCCAACGTCAAGGCGCACCTCGCGCAGTTCCAGTCCATAGCCACCGCCAACGGCGGCAACCGCGCCCACGGCCGGGCGGGCTACAAGGCCTCGGTCGACTACGTGAAGGCCAAGCTCGACGCGGCCGGATTCACCACGACCCTGCAGACCTTCACGAGCAGCGGTGCGACCGGCTACAACCTGATCGCCGACTGGCCGGGCGGCGACCCGGACTCGGTCCTGATGTCCGGCTCGCACCTGGACTCGGTGAGCGCGGGCCCCGGCGTCAACGACAACGGATCCGGCTCGGCGGCCGTCCTGGAGACGGCACTGGCCGTCTCGCGCGCCCGGCTCCAGCCCACCAAGCACCTGAGGTTCGGCTGGTGGGGCGCGGAGGAGCTCGGCATGGTCGGGTCGAAGTACTACGTGAACAACCTGCCGAGCGCCGAGAAGGCGAAGATCTCCGGCTACCTGAACTTCGACATGATCGGCTCGCCGAACCCGGGCTACTTCGTCTACGACGACGACCCGACGATCGAGCAGACGTTCAAGAACTACTACGCGGGGCTCGGCATCCCGACGGAGATCGAGACCGAGGGTGACGGCCGCTCCGACCACGCGCCGTTCAAGAGCGCGGGCGTCCCGGTCGGCGGTCTGTTCTCCGGCGCCGACTACACGAAGACGGCGGCGCAGGCACAGAAGTGGGGCGGCACCTCCGGGCAGGCCTTCGACCGCTGCTACCACGCCTCGTGCGACACCTCGGCGAACATCGACGACACCGCCCTGGACCGCAACGCGGACGCGATCGCGTACGCGGTCTGGAACCTGGGGGCGGCCACCCCGGTCCCGCCGGGCCCGTCGTTCGAGAACACCACGGACGTGAACATCCCGGACTCGCCCGGCGCCGCGGTGACTTCGCCCATCACGGTCTCCGGCGTCACGGGCAACGCGCCGGCCACCACCAAGGTCGACGTGAACATCGTCCACACCTACCGCGGTGACCTGGTGGTCGACCTGGTCGCACCCGACGGCACGGTCTACAACCTGCACAACCGCAGCGGCGGCAGCGCCGACAACCTCGTCCAGACGTACACGGTGAACGCCTCCGGCGAGGTGGCCAACGGCGTCTGGAAGCTCCAGGTCAAGGACGCGGCGGCGCAGGACACCGGCTACATCAACAGCTGGAAGATCACCTTCTAGGCCATGTCCGGCCCCAGGACGCCGTCCGGCTCCGGGACACCGTCCTCCCCCAGGACGCCGTCCGGCTCTAGGACGCCGTCCGGCCCTGGGGCGGCGGGACCGTCAGCGGCTCCTGTATGAGCGTGCGGAGCTCCTCGGCGACCGTTGCGATGTCGGCGCGGCCCAGCTTCGCCGCCTCCACCAGGTCCCCGAGGTCCTCCGGCGAAGGCAGTTGCCTGGCCCCCGCCACGCGCAGGTACGAGCGCGTGGCGGCGGCCGCGTAGAACTCGTTCATCGGCGATTCCAGCGCGGGGCACACCGCGAGGGTGTGCAGAAACGCAGCGGCCCGCCACGCGGTGTCCGGGGCGGGCTGTTCGGGCACCAGGACGAGGTCGTTCTGGTGCCGGGCGACCGCGGCGGCCACCCCGGAGGGATCCCACACGGCGGGATCTGACGGGAGATGGTGGGCCAGAGCGGTCCAGGCCCACTCCATGGTGATCTTCAATTGCCGAACCGCTCCTGGAAGTAGCCCCAGTGGTCGGCGAACTCCTCGATGCCGGAAAGGAAGTTCTTCCGGTCCTCGTCCAGCTCGCGTTCCGTCACCTCGGTGATCAGCGCGGTGACCGTCGTGCCCAGTGCCGCCGCGCGTGCCTTGAGGCGCTCGTGGAACTCTTCGTCCAGGCGGATGGTCACATGTCTCGACATGCTTTTCACCGTACAGCGGGCTTGCTGTACAGGGGGCCGGAACGGCCGAAGGGTGGGCAGGGACACAGTCCCCGCCCACCCTTCGGACGGTGCCGTTACTTGTTGGCGTCGGCCGCCTGCACCAGCGCGTCCTTGGTGACCGCGCCGACGTAGACCTTGCCGTCGTCCGTGATCAGGGCGTTGACCACGCGGGTCTTGAAGACCCGGCCCTGGCCGAACTTGCCGGTGACCTTGCCCCCGAGGGAGTCGAGGAACTGCTTGGCCTCCTTCGGGGCGTTCTTCTCGCCCGCCGCCTTGTCGAGGTCCTGGAGGCCCTTGCCGGCGCCCGTGTCGATGCGCGCGATGGCCGACCAGCCCTCGCCGAGGACCTTCATGTCGCCCTTGCCGTCCTTGCCGGCCGCGCCGCCGGTCAGGGCGTCGAGGCCGGGGAGGGACTCCAGGCCCTTGAACTGCTTGCCGTGGTCGCCGCCCTTGGCCCCCTGCGCCGCGCCCTCGGTCACCTTGGCGCCCTTGGGCGCGGTGAACGCGAACGTGTCGGCGGACGGCTTGCCGAAGTCCACCTTGGTGAACCCGGCGTCGACGATCGGCTTGCCGCCCTCGGTGGCCAGCACCTGCACGCGCAGCGGCACGCCGTTCTTGGCGTCCACCGCGATCTTGACCGAGGCGATCGTGGATCCGCTGTGCTTCGGCTTCAGCACCAGCTGGTAGGCGTCCCGGCCGGCCACCTGTGCGGTCTCGCCCACGCTGACGTCCGTGGTCGGGCCGGCGGCCTTGAGCACGTCCTGCGCGAGCTGCTGGGGCGAGGCGCCGCCCAGCCGGTCCGCGGTCTTCTTCCCGTCCTTGCCGGGGGCCGCGCCGTCGGGGTTCTTCTCGTGCCAGACCTCGTTGGCCTTGCTGTCGTACCCCCAGACGTCGGCTCCGTCGTGGATGAGGCTGTACTCGTCCTTGCCGTCCACGAACGTGAGCTTCTGGCGGTCCGGGCCGTCGGCCGCGACGCGCACGGTGTTCGTGCCGTTCGCCAGCTGCGCGATCTTGTCCTCGGGGTTGGCCGAGCCGCCGGTGACGCCCCCACCTCGGCCGAGGAGACCGCCCGCCAGGGTCGGCAGACCCAGGTCGGTGCTGATCTTCGCGCTGCCGGACAGCTGCTGCACGTCGGAGGCGGCCACCTTCTCGATGAGCTGCTGCGCCGTCACCTTCGGCAGGTCGGGGCCGCCGGAGTTCGCGAAGGCCGGGACCATCGCCACGGTCGCGGCGGCCACACCCGCCACCGCTACCGGTACGGCGTACCGGGCGGCCTTGCGGGTCTTTGCGTTCGTTGCCATGTCTGCCCTACCTCTTTGTCACCCGTTCTGGTGTGTCTCCATCTGACCAAAGGGGCGGGGGTCGGGGCGTCACTCCCCGGGCTCAACTCGGCGTACACCCCAGGGATGACACGACGAGGGCCCTGCGTCCCCTACCCGTAGGGGATGCAGGGCCCTGGCCTCTGCCGTACGGCGTATCCGGGCCAACCGGCCCGTATCCGGCGCGCACCCGGTCCGTACCGGCGCGCGGTCCACACCCGGTCCGTACCCGGCGCGCGCCCGGCCGCGTCCTAGCCGGCGCGGTGCACCACCGCGTCGCACAGCTCTTCGAGCGCCGACTTCGCGAAGCACTCCGGCAGCGGCGCGAGCGTGGCCCTCGCCTCCTGCGCGTAGCGGATGGTGTCGCGGCGGGCCTGCTCCAGGGCGGGGTGCACCCGCAGCCGGGCGAGCACCTCCGCGTGCCGGGCGTCGTCCGTCAGGTCGCCGTCCAGGAGCTCCACGAGCTCCAGGTCGTCGGGGTCGCCGCCCTGGGCCGCCATCTGGCGCAGCAGCAGTACGGGCAGCGTGGGGATGCCCTCGCGCAGGTCCGTCCCCGGGGTCTTGCCGGACTCGTGCGAGTCGGAGGCGATGTCGAGGAGGTCGTCGGCGAGCTGGAAGGCGGTGCCGAGGCGTTCGCCGTACTGGGTGAGGATGTCGACGACCGACTCGTCGGCGCCGGACATCAGCGCGCCGAACCGGCCCGAGACCGCGATCAGCGAGCCGGTCTTGCCGGCGATGACGTCGAGGTAGTGGGCGACCGGGTCGCGGCCGTCGCGCGGGCCCGCGGTCTCCAGGATCTGGCCCGTCACCAGCCGCTCGAAGGCCTCGGCCTGGATGCGCACGGCCTCCGGTCCGAGGTCGGCCAGGATGTGCGAGGCGCGGGCGAACAGGAAGTCACCCGTCAGGACGGCCACCGAGTTGCCCCAGCGGGCGTTGGCGCTGGCCACGCCGCGGCGCTCGTCCGCCTCGTCCATGATGTCGTCGTGGTAGAGCGTCGCCAGGTGGGTGAGCTCGACGACGACCGCGGCGGGCACGATGCCGGGCGCGTAGGGATCGCCGAACCGGGAGGCGAGCATCACGAGCAGCGGCCGGAACCGCTTGCCGCCGGCCCGGAGCAGGTGCTGTGCGGCCTCGGTGATGAAGGGGACTTCGCTCTTGGTGGCCTCCAGCAGACCCGCCTCGACGGCGGCCAGTCCGGCCTGGACATCGGTCTCAAGAGCCTGGTCCCGCACGCTCAGTCCGAACGGCCCGACGACGGTCACGAGGGGTACTCCTGTCTGCTGACGATCACGGTGACGATCACCTGGATTGTCGATGTGTCGCTGCCTTCACTCAAGCCAGCGTATCCGGTCTGTTTTCGATCACCGAGAGCGCCCGTCATGTCGCCACTCACGCGCTGCCCGATGCGCACCGGTATGTTCAGAAGGAGCCGAAAAAAACCGGAGAATGAGTTTTGTCCAGAACTGGCAGTGCAATCGACGAGCCGCCGGGGCCGGTCGGTCCGGAGGCGGGCCGGCCGCCGCCCTCCGACGGCCACGCCTTCCCCGGGCATCCCCGGGGCCTCGCCACGCCGTCCGGACCGGACCTCCGGGAGGTTCGCCGGACCCACCCGTCCGGCCGCCGTCGGGTGGCTGACGCCGGGCCGTTTCGTCGACCTGCCGACGCTCGTCCCGGTGACCGCGCCGGCGCCGTGGCCGCGGCGCACGATGCACCCCGTCCACTGAGGAGAACGAGGCGACGAGGCGGTTCCGCATGATCATCCGTACCGAGTTCCCGTACGCGACGGTCCACGAGGACGTACGGATCCCCATGCCGGACAACGTGGAGCTGTACGCCCGGATCTGGCGCCCCGTGACGGACGAGCCCGTCCCGGCCCTGCTGGAGTACCTGCCCCACCGGCTGACCGACTGGACCGCGCCGCGCGACTGGCAGCGCCACCCCTGGTACGCGGGCCACGGCTACGCCTCGGTCCGGGTGGACGTACGGGGCCACGGCTGCAGCGGCGGCGATCCTGGCGACGAGTACGACGCGCGGGAACTGGCCGACGGGGTCGCGGTGGTGGAGTGGCTGGCGGCGCAGGAGTGGTGCACGGGGTCGGTGGGGATGTTCGGGATCTCGTGGGGCGGGTGCAACTCCCTCCAGATCGCGGCGCTCGCCCCCGAGGCCCTCAAGGCCGTCGTCACGGTCTGCTCGACGGACGACCGGTACGACAACGACGGCCACTACATGGGCGGCTCGGTGCTCGCCGTGGACATGCACGCGCGGGCGGCGGCCATGCTGGCCTTCGCGGCCCGCCCGCCGGACCCGCTGTTCGCCGGCGACGGCTGGCGCGCGCAGTGGCTGACCCGGCTGGAAGCCGTCGAACCCCTGATCCACACCTGGCTGGCGCACCAGACCCGGGACGACTACTGGCGCCACGGCAGCGTCTGCGAGGACTACGGGGCGATCGGCGCGGCCGTGCTCGCGGTCGGCGGCTGGCACGACCCGCACCGGGACGCGGTCCTGCGGCTGGTCTCCCACCTGCCCGCCGACCGGGTCCGCGGGCTGATCGGCCCGTGGTCGCACCAGTACCCGGACCGGGGACTGCCGCCCGGCCCGTCGATCGGCTTCCTCCAGGAGACCCTGCGCTGGTGGGACCACTGGCTGAAGACCGATTCCGACAGCGCCGCCGGCGCGGGCGGCAACGGGGTGATGGACGAGCCCCTGCTGCGCTCGTGGATCTCGGAGTCCCATCCGCCGGCGACCACGTACGAGGTGCTGCCGGGCCGCTGGGTCGGGGACGCCGCCTGGCCCTCCCCCGCGGTCACGCCCGTCACGTACGCGCTCCAGGGCGCGCCCGTGGCCGTGGCGTCCCCCCAGCACACGGGGCTGGACGCGGGACGGTTCCTCCCGTTCGGCAACTCCGCGGACCTGCCGCCCGACCAGCGGGAGGAGGACGCGAAGTCCGCCTGCTTCGAGTTCCCGGTGGGCCGCGAACCGGTGGAGGTCCTGGGCCGCGCGCGGGTGACGGCCCGGCTGCGGATGGACGTCCCGTACGGCCAGGTGGTGGCCCGCCTGTGCGACGTGGCGCCCGACGGCTCCTCGACGCTGGTCACCCGGGGCGCGCTGAACCTCTCCGCCCGCCTGGGCCGGGACAAGGCGGTGCCGTGGCCGGTGGGCGCGTACGAGGACGTGGTCTTCGAGCTGAACGGCACCGGGCACCGCTTCGCGGCCGGCCACCGGATCCGGCTCGCGCTGTCCTCGGCGTACTGGCCGTGGATCTGGCCGCGCGCCGGCTCCGGGGCCGGCTGGACCCTGGACCCGGCCGGCAGCGCGCTGGTCCTTCCGGTCCGGTCGTCCGCGGGCCCCGAGGACGGCGACGCGATCACGTTCGGGCCGCCGGAGCAGTCGGAGCCGCTCGGCGTGTCGTACCCGGCGACCCTGGACGAGCCGAGGCCGGAGCGGCTGGTGGTGCGGGACGTCGGGCGCGGCCGGTGGCGGCTGGAGGTCGACCCCCGGTACGGCGGGACGCGGATGTACCCGGACGGCCTGGAGTACGGCGAGGACGCGCTGGAGGTGTACGAGATCGACTCGGCGGACCCGCTGTCGGCGCGGACCCGCTCGGACTGGCGGATCCGGCTGCACCGGCCCGAGTCGGCCTGGGACGTACGGGTGGAGACCCACTCGGAGATCTCCTGTGACGAGGGCGGCTTCGTGACGTCGAACGAGCTGGTGTGCCGGGAGGGCGAGGAGGTCGTCTTCCACCGGACGTGGGAGCGCCGCCTGCCGCGCGCCGCGGGCTGACGCGTCAGGCGAAGAGGCGTTCCAGGACGACCGCGATGCCGTCCTCCTCGTTGGACAGCGTCATTTCGTCGGCCACGGCCACCAGCTCGCGGTGGGCGTTGGCCATCGCGACCCCGTGCGCCGCCCACGCGAACATCGGGATGTCGTTCGGCATGTCGCCGAAGGCGATCGTCGACTCCGGGCCGACGCCCAGCGCGTGCGCCGCCAGGGCCAGCCCGCTCGCCTTGCTGACGCCCGGCGGCTGGAGCTCCACCGTGTGCTCCCCCGCCATCGTCACGTTGACCATGTGGCCGACGACCCCGCGGGCCACCCGGGTCAGTTCGTCGTCGTCGAGCTCCGGGTGCTGGAGCAGCACCTTGTTGATGGGGGCGCTCCACAGATCGGACCGGCGCGGCACCCGCACCGTCGGCAGGTGCGGGTGGGGCATCCGGTAGCCGGGCGCCATCAGCATCTCGGCGTCCACCCCTTCCCGGTCGACCGCCGCGTAGACCTCTCCGATCTCCGCCTCGATCTTCCCGAGCGCCACCTCCGCGAGCTCCCGGTCCATCTCCACGGAGTGCAGCAGGCGTCCGCGCGCCGTGTCGTACACCTGCGCGCCCTGCCCGCACACCGCAAGCCCTGTGTAGCCGAGGTCGTCCAGCACGTGCCGGACCTGTGGGACGGGGCGTCCGGTGACGATGATGTGCTGGGCGCCGGCGGCGCGCGCCGTCGCGAGCGCCGCGTACGAGCGCGCGGAGACGGTGTCTCCGGCCCGCAGCAGGGTCCCGTCCAGGTCAGTGGCGACAAGGGAAAAAGGGAGGGCCGAAAGCCGGGCGGAAGTCACGGCGCAAGGATACGGACCCCATTGGACAAGTCCTACAAATAGCGCCCGAATCCGGCCTCCCACAGGCCCCACTGGGCACGTAACGTATCAACCAGCCACCGGGACACCCCCGGACCGCGTCGAAAGCGAGGCAGTACCCCATGCCCCAGCAGAGCCCCCTCGATGTCCCCGAGGGCGACCCGTTCGGGCCGCACAACCTCCCGTACGGCGTCTTCTCCACTTCCGGGGAACCGCGCCGCCGCATCGGTGTGCGCATCGGCGGACACGTGCTCGACGCCGGGGCGGCCGCGGCCGCGCTCGGTTCCCCGTACGCGGCGCTCCTCGGGCAGTCCTCGCTCAACCCGCTGCTGGCCGCCGGCCGCACCGCCTGGCGCGACGTGCGCCGCGCGCTGACCGCCTGGGTGACCGACCCCGGCCACCGGGAGACCGTGGAGCCGCACCTCCACCCGCTCGACGCCGTCTCGCTGCACCTGCCGTACGAGGTCGCCGACTACGTCGACTTCTACGCGAGCGAGCACCACGCCACCAACGTCGGCAGGATGTTCCGCCCGGACGGCGACGCCCTGACGCCCAACTGGAAGCACCTGCCGATCGGTTACCACGGCCGCTCCGGCACGATCGTCGTCTCCGGCACGGACGTCGTCCGCCCCTCCGGGCAGCGCAAGACCCCCGCCGACCCGGTGCCCGTCTTCGGCCCGTCCGTGAAGCTCGACATCGAGGCGGAGGTCGGCTTCGTCGTCGGCACCCCCTCCGAGCTGGGCCGCCCGGTCCCGCTGGCCGAGTTCGAGGACCACGTCTTCGGGCTTTTCCTGCTCAACGACTGGTCGGCGCGCGACATCCAGGCCTGGGAGTACGTGCCGCTGGGCCCCTTCCTCGGCAAGTCCTTCGCCACCTCCGTCTCCGCCTGGGTCACCCCGCTGGAGGCCCTGGACGCGGCCCGGGTCGCCCCGCCCGCCCGCGACTTCCCGCTGCTGCCCTACCTCGACGACGCCGACGCCGACCGGCCCGGTGGCTTCGACCTGCACATCAGCGTCTCCATCAACGGGCAGGAGGTGGCGCAGCCGCCGTTCGCGACGATGTACTGGACTGCCGCCCAGCAGCTCGCGCACATGACCGTCAACGGCGCCTCCCTGCGCACCGGTGACGTCTACGGCTCCGGCACGGTCAGCGGCCCCGAGGTCGCCCAGCGCGGCTCGCTGCTGGAGCTGACGTGGAACGGCCGCGACGCCATCGAGCTCGCCGACGGCAAGCGCACCTTCCTCGAGGACGGCGACACCGTCACCCTCACCGCCTGGGCGCCGGGCCCCGAGGGCACCCGGGTCGGCCTCGGCGAGGTCACCGGCCGCATTGTGGGAGCCCGCTAGTCCGCCCCTCGGGACGAACGCCCTCACCGGGGTGCCGGATCTTTCCGCCACCCCGGTGTCGTAGCAGTCCACAGCGGCGCGGCTGAGGGCTCGTGGTGGCGCGGCACTGCCGCAACACCACCGGCCGGGGGCGCCCTGCGCCCGCACCCCACCGGCCCCGGCCTCGGCCTCACCGGCAACACCTCCTAGAGCCGCCGCACCGCACGGTCCCGGGACGGTCAGGCGGGCCCGGCTTCCCTGGGCCGGCCGGCGGTCGATGGCCTGCTCATTGGCGGTCACCACCTGCCGGGTGGCCCACTGTGCGGTCTCCCGGTCGGGGTAGGTGGCGGAACGGGTCGGCATTGCCTCGTCCTCTCAAAGCCCCCTGCCGTGCTCACTGGTCGGCGAAGTTCCAGAAGAGCCCGACCTCGATGTCGGAGACGACGACCAGGCCCGAGTCCTCCCAGTAGAAGCGTTCGGGGTCGTCCACGGTGTCGTCGAGCCCGGCCCACCCGCGCGGGTCCGGTACGGCCCGCTCCATGACGGCGAGCACGTCGGCCCGCCAGTCCGACAGCCGATCGTTCGGGTTGGTTTCACGGTTGGCGGGGCATGTCGGGCGCGGTTCCGCGCACGACACTGGGCCCGGCCCCCATCGGGAGCCGGGCCCAGTCTTGTCGCAGGTGTCAGCGGACGAACGTGCTCGCCTGGCCCGCCAGGTCCAGGAAGTACTGCGGGGCCACGCCCAGGACCAGGGTGACGGCCACGCCGACCGCGATCGTCGTCATCGTCAGCGGTGACGGGACGGCCACCGTCGGGCCGTCCGCCTTCGGCTCGCTGAAGAACATCAGCACGATCACCCGGATGTAGAAGAACGCGGCGATCGCGGACGAGATGACACCGACCACGACCAGCACGCCCGCGCCGCCCTCCGCCGCCGCCCTGAACACGGCGAACTTCCCGGCGAAGCCGGAGGTCAGCGGGATGCCGGCGAAAGCCAGCAGGAACACCGCGAAGACCGCCGCCGTCAGCGGGGAACGGCGGCCCAGGCCCGCCCACTTGGACAGGTGGGTGGCCTCGCCGCCCGCATCGCGCACCAGCGTGACCACGGCGAACGCGCCGATCGTCACGAAGGAGTACGCGCCCAGGTAGAAGAGGACGGACTGGACGCCCTGCGCCGACGTCGCGATCACACCGGCCAGGATGAACCCGGCGTGCGCGATCGACGAGTAGGCGAGCAGGCGCTTGACGTCGGTCTGGGTCACCGCGATCACCGCACCGGCCAGCATGGTCACGATGGCCACGCCCCACATCACCGGCCGCCAGTCCCACCGCAGGCCGGGGAGGACGACGTACAGCAGGCGGAGCAGCGCGCCGAACGCGGCGACCTTCGTCGCGGCCGCCATGAAGCCCGTGACCGGGGTCGGGGCCCCCTGGTAGACGTCCGGGGTCCACATGTGGAACGGGACCGCGCCGACCTTGAAGAGCAGGCCCATCAGGATCAGCGCCCCGCCGATGAGGAGCAGCACGTCGTTGCCCATGGTGTCGGCGAGCGCGGGGTCGATCTTCGTGACCGTGCCGTCGACGACGTCGGCGATGGCCGCGTACGAGACCGAGCCCGCGTACCCGTAGACCAGGGCGATGCCGAAGAGGAGGAAGGCCGAGGAGAAGGCGCCGAGCAGGAAGTACTTGACCGCCGCCTCCTGCGACATCAGCCGCTGGCGGCGGGCGACGGCGCAGAGCAGGTACAGCGGGAGGGAGAAGACCTCCAGGGCCACGAACAGCGTCAGCAGGTCGTCGGCCGCCGGGAAGATCAGCATGCCGGAGATCGCGAACAGGGCCAGGGGGAAGACCTCGGTGGTGGTGAAGCCCGCCTTGACGGCGGCCTTCTCGCTGTCGCTGCCCGGTACGGACGCCGCCTGGGCGGCGAAGGAGTCCACCCGGTTGCCGTGGGCGGCCGGGTCCAGGCGCCGCTCGGCGAAGGTGAAGACCGCGACGACCGAGGCGAGCAGGATGGTGCCCTGCAGGAACAGCGCCGGACCGTCGACGGCCACGGCGCCCATCGCCGCGATGTGCGCCTTGTCGCCGCCGTACCCGCCGGCGGCGAGGCCGACGACTGCCGCGAAGGCCGAGGCCAGCGCGGCGACGGCGAGGAACACCTGGACGTGGTAGCGGGACCTGCGCGGTACGAAGGCCTCGACGAGGACGCCGAGGACCGCCGCGCCCACCACGATCAGCGTGGGCGCGAGCTGCGCGTACTCGATGTGCGGGGCCGGGATCCGGTCGGCCGGTTCCGCGGCCGCCAGCGTCAGCAGCCCTTGGGCAGCAGCCATGGTGCTCACTTCGCCGCCTCCCCGTTCTTGGCCTCGACAGCCACTTCGGGCTTCGGGTCCTTCTGGTGTACGTCGGACATGGTCTGCTCCACGGCCGGGTTGACGATCGCGGTGAGCGGCTTCGGGTACACGCCCAGCGCGATCAGCAGCACGATCAGCGGGGCGACCACCAGCACCTCCCGCAGGTGCAGGTCCGGCATGGTGCGGACCTCCTCCTTGACGGGGCCGGTCATCGTGCGCTGGTAGAGCACCAGCGTGTAGAGCGCGGCCAGCACGATGCCGATGGTGGCGATGACGCCGATGACGGGGTACCGGGCGAACGTGCCGACCAGGACCAGGAATTCGCTGACGAACGGCGCGAGGCCGGGCAGCGAGAGGGTGGCGAGGCCGCCGATCAGGAAGGTGCCGGCGAGGACCGGGGCCACCTTCTGCACGCCGCCGTAGTCGGCGATGAGCCGGGAGCCGCGCCGCGAGATCAGGAAGCCGGCCACCAGCATCAGCGCGGCCGTCGAGAGCCCGTGGTTGACCATGTACAGCGTTGCGCCCGACTGCCCCTGGGAGGTCATCGCGAAGATGCCCATGATGATGAACCCGAAGTGGGAGATCGAGGCGTACGCGACCAGCCGCTTGATGTCGCGCTGCCCGACCGCGACCAGTGCGCCGTAGACGATGCTGATCAGGGCGAGGACGAGGATCGCGGGCGTGGCCCACTTGCTGGCGTCGGGGAAGAGTCCGAGGCAGAAGCGGAGCATCGCGAAGGTGCCGACCTTGTCGACGACCGCGGTGATCAGTACGGCGACGGGGGCGGTGGACTCGCCCATCGCGTTGGGCAGCCAGGTGTGCAGCGGCCACAGCGGGGCCTTCACCGCGAAGGCGAAGAAGAAGCCGAGGAACAGCAGCCTCTCGGTGTTGGTCGCCATGTCGAGGGTGCCGGCGGCGCGGGCGGCGGTGATCTCCTGGAGCGAGAAGTTCCCGGCGACCACGTAGAGCCCGATGACGGCGGCCAGCATGATCAGTCCGCCGACCAGGTTGTAGAGGAGGAACTTGACCGCCGCGTACGAGCGCTGCGCGGCCGCGTTCTCGTCGGTCCCGGCGTGGGCCCGGTCCCCGAAGCCGCCGATGAGGAAGTACATCGGGATCAGCATGGCTTCGAAGAAGATGTAGAAGAGGAAGACGTCGGTGGCCTCGAAGGAGATCACCACCATCGCCTCGACCGCCAGGATCAGGGCGAAGAAGCCCTGGGTGGGCCGCCACCGCGAGGAGGAGGTCTCCAGGGGGTCGGCGTCGTGCCAGCCGGCCCCGATCACGAAGGGCATCAGCAGCGCGGTCAGCGCGATGAGCGCCACCCCGATGCCGTCGACGCCCAGTTCGTAGCGGACGCCGAAGTCGGGGATCCAGGCGTGCGATTCGGTGAGCTGGTAGCGGGCGCCACCGGGCTCGAAGCGGACCGCGACGAGCACGGCCAGGGCCAGCGTCGCCAGGGAGAAGAGCAGCGCCAGCCACTTGGCGGCGGTCCTGCGGGCGGCCGGGACGGCCGCCGTCAGGACGGCGCCGACCGCGGGGACCGCGGCCGTCACCGTCAGAAGCGGGAAACTCATCTCACACCGCCCTCATCAGCAGGGTCGCGGCGATCAGGACCGCCGTTCCCCCGAACATCGAGACCGCGTAGCTGCGGGCGTAGCCGTTCTGCAGCTTGCGCAGCCGGCCCGACGCGCCGCCGACCGCGGCGGCCGTCCCGTTGACCACCCCGTCGACCAGGGTGTGGTCGACGTACACGAGCGAGCGGGTCAGGTGCTCGCCTCCGCGCACCAGCACGACGTGGTTGAAGTCGTCCTGGTAGAGGTCCCGGCGGGCGGCCCGGGTGAGCAGGCTGCCGCGCGGGGCGACGACCGGGACGGGCTTCCTGCCGTACTGCGCGTAGGCGATGCCCACGCCGATGAGCAGGACCACGACCGTCGAGGCGGTGATGGCGGCGGCGCTCAGCGGCGGGTTCCCGTGCTCGAAGGAGGTGACCGGCTCCAGCCACTTCACGAAGGCTTCGTTCAGGCTGAAGAGGGCTCCCGCGAAGACCGATCCGAAGGCCAGTACGACCATCGGGAGGGTCATGGACTTCGGGGACTCGTGCGGGTGCGGCTCGTGGCCGTGCCCGTCGGGCTGCCAGCGCTTCTCGCCGAAGAAGGTCAGCAGCATCACGCGGGTCATGTAGTACGCGGTGATGGCCGCGCCCAGCAGGGTGACCGCGCCGAGGATCCAGCCCTCGGTCCCGCCCTTCGCGAAGGCCGCCTCGATGATCTTGTCCTTGGACCAGAAGCCGGACAGGCCCGGGAAGCCGATGATGGCGAGGTAGCCGAGGCCGAAGGTGACGAAGGTGACCGGCATGTACCGGCGCAGGCCACCGTAGCGCCGCATGTCCACCTCGTCGTTCATCCCGTGCATCACGGAACCCGCGCCGAGGAAGAGGCCGGCCTTGAAGAAGCCGTGCGTCACCAGGTGCATGATCGCGAAGGCGTAGCCGACGGGGCCGAGGCCGGCGGCCAGGATCATGTACCCGATCTGCGACATCGTCGAGCCGGCGAGGGCCTTCTTGATGTCGTCCTTCGCGCAACCGACGATCGCACCGAAGAGGAGCGTGACCGCGCCGACCGCGACGACCGCGGCCTGCGCGTCCGGCGCCGCGTTGAAGACCGCGCCGGAGCGGGTGATGAGGTAGACGCCGGCGGTGACCATGGTCGCCGCGTGGATCAGGGCCGAGACCGGGGTCGGGCCCTCCATCGCGTCACCGAGCCAGGACTGGAGCGGCACCTGGGCCGACTTGCCGCATGCGGCGAGCAGCAGCATCAGGGCGATCGCCGTCAGCTTGCCCTCGGTGGCGTTGCCCACGGAGGCGAAGACCGGTCCGAAGGCGAAGGTCCCGAAGGTGGTGAACAGCACCATGATCGCGATCGACAGGCCCATGTCGCCGACCCGGTTGACCAGGAAGGCCTTCTTCGCGGCGGTGGCCGCGCTGGGCTTGTGCTGCCAGAAGCCGATGAGCAGGTACGAGGCGAGGCCCACGCCCTCCCAGCCGACGTACAGCAGCAGGTAGTTGTCGGCGAGGACCAGCAGCAGCATCGCCGCGAGGAACAGGTTCAGATAGCCGAAGAAGCGGCGGCGGCGCTCGTCGTGCTCCATGTACCCGATCGAGTACACGTGGATGAGCGTGCCCACTCCGGTGATCAGCAGGACGAAGGTCATCGACAGCTGGTCCAGCTGAAAGGCGACGTCCGCCTGGAAGTTCTCGACCGGGATCCAGGTGTACAGCTTCTGGTGCAGCGTCCGGTCGTCGGCGCTGCGGCCGAGCATGTCGGTGAACAGGGCCACGCCGATGCCGAAGGAGGCGGCGGCGAGCAGGGTGCCGAGCCAGTGGCCGGCCTTGTCGAGGCGCCGGCCGCCGCACAGCAGCACCGCCGCTCCGAGCAGGGGCGCCGCGATCAGCAGCCCAATCAGATTCTCCACTGTGAGCGCCCCTTACAGCTTCATCAGGCTGGCGTCGTCGACCGAAGCCGAGTGGCGGGTACGGAACAGCGACACGATGATCGCGAGGCCCACCACGACCTCCGCGGCGGCGACGACCATCGTGAAGAAGGCGATGATCTGGCCGTCGAGGTTGCCGTGCATCCGGGAGAAGGTCACGAAGGCGAGGTTGCAGGCGTTGAGCATCAGCTCGATGCACATGAACAGCACGATCGCGTTCTTCCGGATCAGCACTCCGGCGGCGCCGATGGTGAACAGCAGCGCCGACAGGTACAGGTAGTTCACCGGGTTCACTTCGAGGCCTCCTCACGGCCGAGCCGCTCGGCCGACCGCTGTTCCAGCGCCTTCAGGTCCTCCAGTGCCTCGTTCGACACGTCCCGGATCTGGCCGCGGGCCCGCAGCGTCTTGCTGACGGTCAGCTCGGACGGGGTGCCGTCCGGCAGCAGACCGGCGACGTCCACCGCGTTGTGCCGGGCGTAGACGCCGGGCGCGGGCAGCGGCGGGACCTGCACGCCCTCGCGCACACGCCGCTCGGCGAGTTCACGCTGCGTGGCGGCCCGCTCGGTGCGCTCGCGGTGGGTGAGGACCATCGCGCCGACGGCGGCCGTGATCAGCAGCGCGCCGGTGATCTCGAAGGCGAACACGTACTTGGTGAAGATCAGCGTGGCCAGCCCCTCCACGTGCCCGGCGGAGTTGACCCGGCCGAGTCCGTTGAAGTGGCTGAGCCCGGCGTGGGCGATGCCCGCGATGAGCAGGATGCCGAAGCCGAGTCCGCACAGGGCGGCCAGCCAGCGCTGCCCCTTGATGGTCTCCTTCAGCGAGTCGGCGGCGGTGACGCCGACGAGCATGACCACGAAGAGGAAGAGCATCATGATCGCGCCGGTGTAGACGATGACCTGGACGACGCCCAGGAAGTACGCCCCGTTGGCGAGGTAGAAGACCGCCAGGATGATCATCGTCCCGGCCAGGCTCAGAGCGCTGTGCACGGCCCTCTTCATCAGGATCGTGGACAGCGCGCCGACGACGGCGACGGTGCCGAGCACCCAGAACTGGACCGCTTCGCCCACGGAGGTCTGGGTGGCCGCTGCGAGGGCGCTCATGCCTGCACCTCCTCGGCGTCGGGCGCGGGGGCGGTCTCGCCCTTGGAGACCGCCACCTGCCGGACGGTGCCGGGGGCCGCCCCGGTGACCAGACCGCGGTAGTAGTCCTGCTCGTCGGTGCCCGGGAAGATCGAGTGCGGTGCCTCCACCATGCCCTCGGTCAGGCCCGCGAGCAGCTGTTCCTTGGTGTAGATGAGCGATTCGCGGCTGGAGTCGGCCAGTTCGAACTCGTTCGTCATCGTCAGCGCCCGGGTCGGGCAGGCCTCGATGCACAGCCCGCACAGGATGCAGCGGGCGTAGTTGATCTGGTAGACCCGGCCGTACCGCTCGCCCGGCGAGTAGCGCTCCTCGTCGGTGTTGTCCGCGCCCTCCACGTAGATGGCGTCGGCGGGACAGGCCCAGGCGCACAGCTCGCAGCCGATGCACTTCTCCAGACCGTCCGGGTGCCGGTTCAGCTGGTGCCGTCCGTGGAAGCGCGGAGCGGTGGTCTTCTGCTGCTCCGGGTACTGCTCGGTGAGGCGCTTCTTGAACATGGCCTTGAAGGTCACGCCGAAGCCGGCCACCGGGTTCTGCCACTTCTCGTTCTGCTCCGCGTCAGGCATTCTCAGCACCCTCCTCTCGGTCACTGTCAGTATTCGTCCCGCCACTGACAATCAGCTCCCGCTCCCGGCGGGGCCGCCTGCGGGGTACGGGTGCGAGCTGCTGGCCGGGCTTGGGCGGTACGGGGAACCCACCCGCCAGCGGGTCGAAGGGCTCGGCCGCGGCGGCCTCACCGGCCCGGCCGGCGGCCGCCTTCTCCTTCCGGTCGCGGAACAGGTCCGCGACGAAGGACAGCAGCAGGATCGCGACGACCGCACCGCCGACGTACAGGACGATCTGCGAGAAGTCGTAGCGCTCGTTGCGCAGCGCCCGGACGGTCGCGACCAGCATCAGCCAGAGCACGGAGACCGGGATCAGGACCTTCCAGCCGAGCTTCATCAGCTGGTCGTAGCGCACGCGGGGCAGCGTGCCGCGCAGCCAGATGAAGAAGAACAGCAGCAGCTGGACCTTGATGACGAACCAGAGCATCGGCCACCAGCCGTGGTTCGCGCCCTCCCAGTACGTGGAGATCGGCGCGGGGGCCCGCCAGCCGCCCAGGAAGAGGGTGACCGAGACCGCCGAGACGGTGACCATGTTGACGTACTCGGCCAGCATGAACAGCGCGAACTTGATGGAGGAGTACTCGGTGTTGAAGCCGCCGACGAGGTCGCCCTCGGACTCCGGCATGTCGAACGGCGCGCGGTTCGTCTCGCCGACCATGGTGACGACGTAGATGATGAACGACACCGGCAGCAGCACGATGTACCAGCGGTCCGCCTGCGCCTCGACGATCGCCGAGGTCGACATCGACCCGGAGTAGAGGAAGACGGAGGCGAAGGCCGCGCCCATCGCGATCTCGTACGAGATCATCTGCGCGCAGGAGCGCAGGCCGCCGAGCAGCGGGTACGTCGAGCCCGAGGACCAGCCGGCGAGGACGATGCCGTAGATCCCGACCGAGGCGACGGCGAGGATGTAGAGCATCGCGATCGGCAGGTCGGTGAGCTGCATCGTGGTGCGCTGCCCGAAGATCGAGACCTCGTCGCCGGCGGGGCCGAAGGGGATCACCGCGATGGCCATGAAGGCCGGGATCGCCGCGATGACCGGGGCCAGGACGTACACCACCTTGTCGGCCCGCTTGACGATGATGTCTTCCTTGAGCATGAGCTTCACGCCGTCGGCGAGCGACTGGAGCATGCCCCAGGGGCCGTGCCGGTTGGGCCCGATGCGCAGCTGCATCCAGGCGACGACCTTGCGCTCCCACACGATGGAGAAGAGCACGGTCACCATCAGGAAGGCGAAGCAGAAGACCGCCTTCAGCAGGACCAGCCACCACACGTCGCGGCCGAACAGGCTGAGGTCCTCGGCCGCGAGGACGTGCGGCTGCGGCTGGGCCGTGATCCGAGCGAGCTGGGCGATGTGGTTCAGCATGCTCGCACCTCCCGTACGGGGGCCGGGGCTCCGCCCGGCCGAAGGACATGGGTCGGCGGCGCCGGGTGCCGCGCAGCGCTCGCGTTCACGGCCGCACCTCCGCGTCCCCGCCGGCCGCCGGGCCGGTCCCGGCCGGGCCGATCCGCACGAGGGTGCCCGGGTGGGCCCCGGTGTCGGCGAGGACGCCGTGCCCGGTGGAGTTCAGCGGGAGCCAGACCACGCGGTCGGGCATCTCGGTGATCCGCAGCGGGAGTTCCACGGAGCCGGCCGGGCCGGTCACCGCGAGGACGTCGCCGTCCTTGACGCCGGTCTCGGCGGCGGTGGCGGCCGAGAGCCGGGCGCTCGCCTCGTGCCGGGTGCCGGCGAGGGCGTCGTCGCCCTCCTGGAGCAGGCCCTGGTCGAGGAGGAGCCGGTGGCCCGCGAGGACGGCCTCGCCCGCGCCGGGGCGGGGCAGCGGCGCGGTGTCCGCGGACTGCTCGGAGGCGCGCACCCCGGCCCACGGGCCGAGCGCGTCGAGCTCGCGGCGTACGGCGTGCACGTCGGGCAGCGCGATCGGCCGGTCTGCGGCGTCGGCCAGCATGTGCAGCACGCGGGCGTCGGCGGGGGCGAGCCGGCGGGTCATCTGCTCGGGCTTGAGCGCGGCCTCGAACGGCCGGACCCTGCCCTCCCAGTTGATGAACGCGCCCGCCTTCTCGGCGACGGCGGCGACCGGGAAGACCACGTCCGCGTGGTCGGTGACCTGGCCGGGCCGCAGTTCCAGGGAGACGACGAAGGCCTCCTGGAGGGCGACGAGCGCCCGTGCGGGATCCGGCAGGTCGGCGATCTCCACGCCCGCGATCAGCAGGGCGGAGAGCTCGCCGCCGGCGGCGGCCTCGACGATCTGGCCGGTGTCGCGGCCGTAGCGGTGCGGGAGTTCGTCCAGCCCCCAGGCGGTGGCGACCTCGTCGCGGGCCCGCGGGTCGGTGGCCGGCCGGGCCCCCGGCAGCAGGGACGGCAGGGCGCCCGCCTCGACGGCGGCCCGCTCCCCGGCCCGGCGCGGGATCCACACCAGCCCTGCGCCGGTCGCGGCTGCGGCCCGTACGGCGGCGGTCAGCGCGCCGGGCACGCCGGCCAGGCGCTCCCCGACGACGATGACCGCGCCGGGGGCGCGCAGCGCGTCGGCGGCCTCGGCCCCGCCGGCCTCCAGTCCGGTCCGGGAGGCAAGGGCGGCGAGCCACTCGGGCTCGGTGCCGGGGGCGGCGGCGAGCAGGGTGCCGCCCGCCTTCTCCAGGCCGCGGGTGGCGAACGGGGCGAGGGCGAAGGTCCGCTGCCCGTGCTTGCGGTGGGCCTTGCGCAGCCGCAGGAAGACGCCGGGGGCCTCCTCCTCGGACTCGATGCCGGCGAGCAGGACGGCGGGCGCCGCCTCCAGCTTCGCGTACGTGACGCCGCTGCCGTCGAGGTCCTTGCCGGTGCCGGCCACGGTGGCCGCGAGGAAGTCGGCCTCCTCCGCGCTGTGGATCCGGGCCCGGAAGTCGATGTCGTTGGTGTCGAGGACCACCCGCGCGAACTTGGCGTACGCGTACGCGTCCTCGACGGTGAGCCGGCCGCCGGTCAGGACGCCGGCCCGGCCGCGCGCGGCGGCGAGCCCGGCGGCCGCGGCCTCCAGGGCCTCGGGCCAGCTCGCCGGGGCGAGGACCCCGTCGGTGCCGCGCACCAGCGGGGTGGTGAGCCGGTCCGGGCGCTGCGCGTAGCGGAACCCGAAGCGGCCCTTGTCGCAGATCCACTCCTCGTTGACCTCGGGGTCCTCGGCGGCCATGCGGCGCAGCACCTTGCCGCGGCGGTGGTCGGTCCGGGTCGCGCAGCCGCCCGCGCAGTGCTCGCACACGCTCGGGGAGGAGACGAGGTCGAACGGGCGGGAGCGGAACCGGTACGCCGCCGAGGTGAGGGCGCCGACAGGGCAGATCTGGATGGTGTTGCCGGAGAAGTACGACTCGAAGGGGTCGCCCTCGCCGATGCCGACCTGCTGGAGCGCGCCGCGTTCCAGGAGCTCGATCATCGGGTCGCCGGCGACCTGGGTGGAGAAGCGGGTGCAGCGCGCGCACAGCACGCACCGCTCGCGGTCCAGCAGCACCTGCGTGGAGATGGGGACGGGCTTCTCGTAGGTGCGCTTCCTGCCCTCGAAACGCGAGT
Organism: Actinobacteria bacterium OV450; assembly: GCA_001298555.1. Lineage (GTDB taxonomy): Bacteria > Actinomycetota > Actinomycetes > Streptomycetales > Streptomycetaceae > Streptomyces. Next base: position 110,206 of record LJCW01000131.1, on the reverse strand, counting down.
CGCTCTGCCCGTGGGACATCGCCTGGTTCTGCAGCGGGCACTCGCCGCCCTTGTCGCAGACCGGGCAGTCCAGCGGGTGGTTGATGAGCAGCAGCTCCATCACGCCGCGCTGTGACTTCTCGGCGACCGGGGAGGTCAGCTGCGTCTTGACGACCATGCCGTCGGTGCAGGTGATGGTGCAGGAGGCCATCGGCTTGCGCTGGCCCTCGACCTCGACGATGCACTGGCGGCAGGCGCCGACCGGGTCGAGGAGGGGGTGGTCGCAGAACCGGGGGATCTCGATGCCGATCTGCTCGGCGGCCCGGATGACCAGGGTGCCCTTGGGCACCGACAGTTCGACGCCGTCGATGGTCAGGGAGATCAGGTCCTCGGGCGGTACGGCGGCCTCTCCGCCACCGGTCGGAGCATGAGTGGTGACGGTCATGCGTTCACCTCCGTGTCAGCCCAGAGGGTCGACTTCCTGGGGTCGAAGGGGCAGCCCCGGCCCGTGATGTGCTGCTCGTACTCCGCGCGGAAGTACTTGAGCGACGAGAAGATGGGGCTGGCGGCGCCGTCGCCGAGCGCGCAGAACGACTTGCCGTTGATGTTGTCGGCGATGTCGTTCAGCTTGTCGAGGTCGGACATGACGCCCTTGCCCGCCTCGATGTCGCGCAGCAGCTGGACCAGCCAGTACGTGCCTTCGCGGCACGGTGTGCACTTGCCGCAGGACTCGTGGGCGTAGAACTCGGTCCAGCGGGTGACGGCCCGCACCACGCAGGTCGTCTCGTCGAAGCACTGGAGCGCCTTGGTGCCGAGCATGGAGCCGGCGGCGCCGACGCCCTCGTAGTCCAGCGGGACGTCCAGGTGCTCGTCCGTGAACATCGGGGTGGAGGAGCCGCCCGGGGTCCAGAACTTCAGGCGGTGTCCGGGGCGCATCCCGCCGCTCATGTCGAGCAGCTGGCGCAGGGTGATCCCGAGGGGGGCCTCGTACTGGCCGGGGCCCGCGACGTGCCCGGAGAGCGAGTACAGGGTGAAGCCGGGGGACTTCTCGGTCCCCATCGCCTTGAACCAGTCCTTGCCCTTGTTCAGGATCGCGGGAACCGAAGCGATGGATTCGACGTTGTTGACGACAGTGGGGCACGCGTAGAGCCCCTCGACGGCGGGGAAGGGAGGACGCAGCCGGGGCTGACCGCGCCGGCCTTCGAGGGAGTCGAGGAGTGCCGTCTCCTCACCGCAGATGTACGCGCCCGCGCCCGCGTGGACCGTGATGTCGAGCTTCAGTCCGCTCCCGAGGATGTCCTCCCCGAGGTAGCCGGCCTCGTACGCCTCGCGCACCGCCTCGTGCAGGCGCCGCAGCACTGGCACGACCTCGCCGCGCAGGTAGATGAAGGCGTGCTCCGACCGGATCGCGTAGCAGGCGATGATCATTCCCTCGATGAGGGAGTGCGGGTTGGCGAAGAGGAGGGGGATGTCCTTGCAGGTTCCCGGCTCCGACTCGTCCGCGTTCACGACGAGGTAGTGCGGCTTTCCGTCGCCCTGCGGGATGAACTGCCACTTCATTCCGGTGGGGAAGCCCGCGCCGCCGCGGCCGCGCAGACCTGAGTCCTTCACGTACGCGATGAGGTCGTCCGGGGTCATGGCGAGCGCCTTGCGCAGGCCCTCGTACCCCTCGTGGCGCCGGTAGGTCTCCAGCGTCCACGACTGCGGCTCGTCCCAGAAGGCCGACAGCACGGGTGCCAGCAGCTTCTCCGGGGCGCCGTTCTCGTGCATTTCGGCGGTCACCGTCATCACTCCCCCTCCTCGGTGGAAGCCGCAGCCTCACCACGCGGGTGCACGACCTTGCCGAGCTGCGGGGTCTCGCCGCGCGCGATGCGCAGGCCGATGAGGGACGCGGGGCCGGCGCCGCCGCTCGCCTCGACCGCGCCCTCGCGCTCGTCCGGGAAGCCGGCCAGGATCCGGGCGGTCTCCTTGTACGTGCACAGCGGCGCGCCCCGGGTCGGCGCGACGGGCCGGCCGGCGATCAGGTCGTCGACCATGGCCTTGGCGGATTCGGGGGTCTGGTTGTCGAAGAACTCCCAGTTGACCATCACCACGGGGGCGTAGTCGCAGGCCGCGTTGCACTCGATGTGCTCCAGCGTCACCTTGCCGTCGGGGGTGGTCTCGTTGTTGCCGACCCCGAGGTGCGCCTTGAGCTCGTCGAAGATCGCGTCGCCGCCCATGACCGCGCACAGGGTGTTCGTGCACACGCCGACCTGGTAGTCGCCCGAGGCCTTGCGCCGGTACATCGTGTAGAAGGTGGCGACGGCGGTGACCTCGGCGGTGGTCAGGCCCAGTACCTCGGCGCAGAACCGGATGCCGGTGCGCGAGACGAAGCCCTCCTCGGCCTGCGTCAGGTGCAGCAGCGGCAGCAGCGCGGAACGGCTGTCGGGGTAGCGGGCGATGACGTCCTTCGCGTCCGCTTCGAGCCGGGCGCGCACGTCGGCCGGGAAGTCGGGGGCCGGAAGCTGGGGCATGCCCAGACCCACCCCTTGACCGGTCGGATTGGCTGTCATCGGTCGACGCCTCCCATCACGGGGTCGATGGAGGCGACGGCGACGATGACGTCGGCGACCTGGCCGCCCTCGCACATCGCGGCCATGGCCTGCAGGTTGGTGAAGGACGGGTCGCGGAAGTGGACCCGGTAGGGGCGGGTGCCGCCGTCGGAGACGACGTGGACGCCGAGCTCGCCCTTGGGCGACTCGACGGCCGCGTAGGCCTGCCCGGCCGGTACCCGGAAGCCCTCGGTCACCAGCTTGAAGTGGTGGATGAGGGCCTCCATGGAGGTGCCCATGATGTTCTTGATGTGATCGAGCGAGTTGCCGAGGCCGTCCGGGCCCATCGCGAGCTGGGCCGGCCAGGCGATCTTCTTGTCGGCGACCATGACCGGGCCGGGCTCCAGCCGCTCCAGGCACTGCTCGACGATCCGCAGGGACTGGCGCATCTCCTCCAGGCGGATCAGGAACCGCCCGTACGAGTCGCAGCTCTCGGTGGTCGGCACGTCGAACTCGTAGGTCTCGTAGCCGCAGTACGGGTCCGCCTTGCGCAGGTCGTGCGGCAGGCCGGCGGAGCGCAGGATGGGGCCGGTGGCGCCCAGCGCCATGCAGCCGGTGAGGTCGAGGTAGCCGACGTCCTGCATGCGGGCCTTGAAGATGGGGTTGCCGGTGGCGAGCTTGTCGTACTCCGGCAGGTTCTTCTTCATGGTCTTGAGGAAGTCGCGCAGCTGGTCCACGGCGCCCGGGGGCAGGTCCTGGGCGAGGCCGCCGGGGCGGACGAACGCGTGGTTCATGCGCAGGCCGGTGATCAGCTCGAAGATGTCGAGGATCAGCTCGCGGTCCCGGAAGCCGTAGATCATGATCGTGGTCGCGCCCAGCTCCATGCCGCCGGTGGCGATGCACACCAGGTGGGAGGAGAGCCGGTTGAGCTCCATCAGCAGGACGCGGATGACCGTGGCGCGGTCGGGGATCTGGTCGGTGATGCCGAGCAGCTTCTCGACGCCGAGGCAGTACGCCGTCTCGTTGAAGAAGGGCGTCAGGTAGTCCATGCGCGTCACGAAGGTGGTGCCCTGCGTCCAGTTCCGGAATTCGAGGTTCTTCTCGATGCCTGTGTGCAGGTAGCCGATGCCGCAGCGGGCTTCGGTGACCGTCTCGCCGTCGATCTCCAGGATCAGGCGGAGCACGCCGTGGGTGGACGGGTGCTGCGGGCCCATGTTGACGACGATCCGCTCGTCGTCGGCCTTGGCCGCGGACTGGACGATCTCGTCCCAGTCCCCGCCGGTGACGGTGTAGACGGTGCCCTCGGTGGTCTCCCGGGAGGCCGCGGGGTTCGAGGACGCGTGGGACGATGCGTTCTGGGCGTTCATCAGCTGTACGACCTCCGCTGGTCGGGAGCCGGGATCTGGGCACCCTTGTACTCGACGGGGATGCCGCCGAGCGGGTAGTCCTTGCGCTGCGGGAAGCCCTGCCAGTCGTCCGGCATCATGATCCGGGTGAGGGCCGGGTGCCCGTCGAAGACCAGGCCGAAGAAGTCGTACGTCTCGCGCTCGTGCCAGTCGTTCGTCGGGTAGACGGAGACGAGCGACGGGACGTGCGGGTCGGCGTCGGGGACCGACACCTCCAGGCGCAGCACGCGGCCGTGGGTGATCGAGCGCAGGTGGTAGACGGCGTGCAGCTCGCGGCTCTTGTCCTCGGGGAAGTGCACCCCCGAGACGCCGGTGCAGAGCTCGAAGCGCAGGGCGGGGTCGTCGCGCAGGGTGGAGGCCACGCGCAGCAGGTGCTCGCGCGCGACGTGGAGCGTCAGCTCGCCCCGGTCGACGACGACCTTCTCGATCGCGTTCCCGGGGAGCAGGTCCTGCTCCTCCAGCGCCCCTTCGAGTTCGTCGACGACCTCGTCGAAGTAGGAGCCGTACGGGCGCCGGCTCGCGCCGGGCATCGCGACCGTGCGGACGAGGCCGCCGTAGCCGCTGGTGTCGCCACCGCCCCGCGCTCCGAACATGCCCTTGCGGACGCCGATCACCTCGGGGCCGCCGGCGGAGTCCCTGGGGGCAGGAACGTTGTTCCCGTTGTCTGGGGAGGTCTGGCTCACCGGAGGAGCCCCTTCATCTCGATGGTGGGGAGGGCCTTGAGGGCCGCCGCCTCCGCCTCGCGCGCCGCCTCTTCCCGGTTCACGCCGAGCTTTCCGCCCTGGATCTTCTGGTGGAGCTTGAGGATCGCGTCCATCAGCATCTCGGGGCGGGGCGGGCAGCCGGGCAGATAGATGTCCACCGGGACGATGTGGTCGACGCCCTGGACGATCGCGTAGTTATTGAACATTCCGCCCGAGGATGCGCAAACCCCCATGGAGATGACCCATTTGGGAGCGGGCATCTGGTCGTACACCTGCCGCAGCACCGGCGCCATCTTCTGGCTGACCCGCCCGGCCACGATCATCAGATCGGCCTGGCGCGGTGAGCCTCGGAAGACCTCCATGCCGAAGCGGGCCAGGTCGTACCGGCCCGCTCCGGTGGTCATCATCTCGATGGCGCAGCAGGCCAGGCCGAAGGTCGCGGGGAAGACGGATGACTTGCGCACCCAGCCCGCGGCCTGTTCGACGGTGGTCAGCAGGAAGCCGCTCGGCAGCTTCTCTTCCAGTCCCATGGGAATTCAGCCCCTCAGTCCCATTCCAGGCCGCCGCGGCGCCACACGTAGGCGTAGGCGACGAAGACGGTGAGCACGAAGAGCAGCATCTCGACGAGCCCGAAGATCCCCAGGGAGTCGAAGGTGACCGCCCAGGGGTAGAGGAAGACAACTTCGATGTCGAAGACGATGAAGAGCATCGCCGTCAGGTAGTACTTGATGGGGAAGCGACCGCCGCCGGCCGGCGTGGGCGTCGGCTCGATGCCGCACTCGTACGCCTCGAGCTTCGCCCGGTTGTACCGTTTCGGGCCGATCAGCGTGGCCATGACCACGGAGAAGATCGCAAACCCTGCGCCGAGGGCTCCGAGCACGAGGATGGGCGCGTACGCATTCACGCTCCTCAGCTCCTTCCAGTCGTCCTTGACCGTTGGACCGCCGTGCCGGCACCGAGCGAGCCGCCCCGCGAAGATCGCCCAACTTCGAGAGATCGCATGTGAGGCAGTTCACAAGCCGGACTGCTGCGCATCCTATGCCCGGCGGTCTGTGATCTGCGACACGGGTAACAACAACGAGTTTGTGATCTCCACCACCTGACGAACGATCATGAAGCCCGATGAGCCGTGATCTTCATACGCGAAGCATCCACATGATCACCAAAGGTGACATCCGACCCTGTTACCGCAGGTAGAAGGCGGATGGCACTATCAAACGATGTCCGGTGCAGGCAAATTTGCGGGATCAAGGCTTGCACGGTAAAGGGAATCGCCGTCGCCCGGTCGGGGGAGGCCCCGCGGACGGGAGTGGACGGGGATGAACGGGAGCGGACGGGGAAGAGGATGCGTGCACGCGTTCACGAGCGCCGCCCCCCCGGCCGCACGCCAAGTTCACGGCGAGATCACGGACGGGGCACAACGCCCTCACGGCGAGACGTTCCTGTGACCTGCGCCACACCGAATTCGCGCCTCCGAAAGAGGGCTTGGCCATCTGTGCGCCGGGATGGTAGTCCGTGGATCATTTCGGACTAATTACTGAAACCCCTTGATCACAGCCTTGTGAGGGCGTGTCCGATTCGCCCGTTACGGCGTCAATAAGACGCGCGGCGCGCCCGGTTAACTCACTTTCCGCGCAACTGTGGCGCAGACCACGTTTCTTGAAGGGAACCCGGACCCCCTGATAGCGGTTGTCCTCATGTCCCACACCGCTCACATACCCAGCCACCGGAAGCCCCGCCGCTCCGCCTCGAAGCTCGCGGTCCGCGCCGGAGTTGCCGGTGGCGTCCTCAGCACCCTGGCGATGGCCGGCACGGCGAGCGCGTCCCCGTCCGAGCCCGTGACCGAGACGACGCTCGAAATGCCGGTCCTGAACCTGGACCTGGCCGCCGAGGTCTCCTCCGCCGTCACCACCGCCGCCGAGAACACGGCCGCCGCCGCCGTCACCGGCGAACTGCGCACTCAGGAGGAGCAGGCCCGCACGGGCGCTGCCGCCGAGGCGAAGAAGGCCAAGGAAGACGCCGAGAAGGCCGACGCCGAGAAGAAGGCGAAGGACGAGGCGGACCGCAAGGCCGCTGCCGAGCGCGCCACCCGCGGCTCCGACCGCACCTCGCTGAAGAGCACCTCCGCCGCCGCGTCCGACGAGCTGGGCTCGGGCACCGTCACCGCCCCGGCGACCGGCTCCGCCGCCGCCATCGTCAACTTCGCCCGTGCGCAGGTCGGCAAGGCCTACATCAGCGGCGCCACCGGCCCCTCCGCGTACGACTGCTCCGGCCTCGTCCAGGCGGCCTACCGCCAGGCCGGGATCTCCCTGCCGCGCGTGTCCCAGGACCAGTCCGCGCGGGGCAGCTCCGTCTCCCTGAGCGCCCTGCAGCCGGGCGACGTCCTGTACTGGGGCTCCCGCGGCAGCGCCTACCACGTCGCCATCTACGTCGGCGGCGGCAAGTTCGTGGGCGCCCAGAACTCCAGCACGGGCATCGTCGAGCGCTCGCTGAGCTACGACCCGCCGACCGGCGCCGTCCGCATCCTCTGAGGCTCCCAGGGGCCTCTGAGCCCCTCTCAGTACGGCCCGAGGGCCGGCAACTCCCCCTCCCCCCGCTACCGCCGGGAGGCGCCCCCAGGGGCCGGAGTGCCGGCCCTTCGCGCTGCAACGGGCTCGGCGTACCGCTCCCGCCGGGTCCCTGAGAAGATGGCGGGACACGGTGTCCGATGCAGTCCGGGAGGTGGAGGACCGTGATGGCCGACGCGTACGAGGAGCACGGCTCCGGCGGTCCGACCGCCGGCCCCGGTGTCGACCCCACCGCCGCACCGGCCGCCACCGGGCTGTTCCTGCTCGCCGTCGGCGGCTGGCTGTTGAACACCGCGCGGCCGTGGCACAAACCCGGACATCCCGTCATTCTGGGGCTCGGCTGGGCCGTTGCGCTCGGCCTGCTGCTGTGCGGCACGGTCCTGCTGGCCCGCTGCGTCCGTGCCGTCCACGGCGCCGAGGAGTCCCCGTCGTACGCGGGCCCCGGAAACGCCGAAACGGGCCGAACCGGCAAAAAGCCGACTCGACCCGCTCCTTGACGTCGGCCGTCAGGCCTTCGGGGCCACCTTGGAGAGGCCGTTGATGATGCGGTCCATCGCGTCGCCGCCCGCCGGGTCGGTCAGGTTGGCCAGCATCTTCAGCGTGAAGCGCATCAGCACCGGGTGCGTCAGGCCGCGCTGGGTGGCGACCTTCATCACCTTCGGGTTGCCGATCAGCTTCACGAACGCGCGGCCCAGCGAGTAGTAGCCGCCGTAGGTCTCCTTGAGCACCTTCGGGTAGCTGTGCAGGGCCAGCTCGCGCTGCGCCGGGGTGGCCCGGGCGTGGGCCTGCACGATGACGTCGGCCGCGATCTGGCCGGACTCCATCGCATAGGCGATGCCCTCGCCGTTGAACGGGTTGACGAGGCCGCCCGCGTCACCGACCAGCAGCAGGCCCTTGGTGTAGTGCGGCTGCCGGTTGAAGGCCATCGGCAGGGCCGCGCCGCGGATGGGCTGCGTCATGTTCTCGGGGGTGTAGCCCCAGTCCTCCGGCATGGACGCGCACCAGGCCTTGAGGACCTCGCGCCAGTCCAGCTCCCGGAAGGCGGAGGAGGAGTTGAGGATGCCGAGGCCGACGTTGGACGTGCCGTCGCCCATGCCGAAGATCCAGCCGTAGCCGGGCAGCAGCCGGTCCTGGGGGCCGCGCCGGTCCCACAGCTCCAGCCAGGACTCCAGGTAGTCGTCGTCGTGGCGCGGGGACGTGAAGTACGTCCGCACGGCCACGCCCATCGGCCGGTCCTCGCGCCGGTGCAGGCCCATCGCCAGCGAGAGGCGGGAGGAGTTGCCGTCGGCGGCGACGACGAGCGGGGCGTGGAAGGTGACCGGGGTCTTCTCCTCGCCGAGCTTGGCCTGCACGCCCGTGATGTGGCCCGTGCGCGGGTCCCGGACGGGCTCGCCGACGTTGCAGCGCTCGTACAGGCGGGCGCCGGCCTTCTGGGCCTGGCGGGCCAGGGTCTCGTCGAAGTCGTCGCGCTTGCGGACGAGTCCGTAGTCCGGGAAGGAGGCGAGTTCCGGCCAGTCCAGCTGGAGCCGCTGGCCGCCGCCGATGATCCGCAGGCCCTTGTTGCGGAGCCACCCGGCCTCTTCGGAGATGTCGATGCCCATCGCCACGAGCTGCTTGGTCGCACGCGGGGTCAGACCGTCACCGCAGACCTTCTCGCGCGGGAACGCCGTCTTCTCCAGCAGCAGGACGTCCAGTCCCGCCTTGGCGAGGTAGTAGGCGGTGGTCGAGCCGGCGGGTCCGGCCCCGACGACGATCACATCCGCGGAGTGTTCGGAGAGGGGCTCGGTCACTGCGGGGTCTCCCGAAGGCTCGATAAAGGGTGCCCAACGGCACAGGACATGTGCAGTCTATGCAGCGAGAGAGATCACGAACCCGAAGGGCTGCCCGATGACCACCTCGCTCCCTGCCGTAGAGCTGCGCGTGCCCACCCACGAGGATGCGCGGGCCTGGCACGGGGTCTTCGACGACCCCGACGTGATGGAGTTCCTCGGCGGTCCCGCCGAGCTGTCCCTGTACGAGGAGTTCACCGCGCGGCAGCGGATGCACGACGCACAGCTCGGCTACTGCCTGTGGACGCTGCTGGACGAGCAGGGCGCGGTGATCGGCTTCACCGGTGCGCAGCCGTGGCCGCAGGAGAAGGCGTGGGGCCCGGTCGGTGAGACGGAGATCGGCTGGCGCCTGGCCCGCTCCGCGTGGGGCCGGGGGTACGCGTACGCCGCGGCGCTGGCGACGCTGGAGCGGGTGCGTGCGGCGGGCGTTCCGCGCGTGGTGGCGATGATCAACGACGAGAACCTGCGCTCGATCGCGGTCGCGGAACGCCTGGGCATGACCCTGGCCGACCGCTTCCTCCTCCCGAACGGCCACTCCTACGGCCGCCGCTACGAACTCACCCTCCAGGCCGGATGACCCGGGCGGGGCCGGCCGCCCGGCCCCCCGCCCCGCGCCGGGCCCGCACGGGGCCCGCACGGGGCCCGGGCCGGCCCTAGAAGACGGAAAGCCCCGTCAGGGTGGTGAAGCGGTCCAGGGCGGCGGCCGCGGCCACCGAGTTGCCGTGGGGGTCCAGGCCCGGGCTCCACGCGGCCAGCGTGCAGCGGCCCGGGACGACCGCCACGATCCCGCCGCCCACGCCGCTCTTGCCCGGCAGACCCACCCGGTAGGCGAACTCCCCCGCCGCGTCGTACGTCCCGCAGGTCAGCATCACCGCGTTGACCTGCTTCGCCTCGCTGCGGGTGAGGAGCCGGGAGCCGTCCGCCCGCAGCCCGTGCCGGGCCAGGAACCGCGCGGCGCGCGCCAGGTCGGCGCAGCTCATCTCGATCGAGCACTGCCAGAAGTAGTGGTCGAGCAGCGCCGGCACGGGGTTGTCGATGTTCCCGTACGAGGCCATGAAGTGCGCGAGCGCGGCGTTGCGGTCGCCGTGCTCGCTTTCGGACGCGGCGACCTCCGCGTCGAACCCGAGGTCCGGGTTGCCGCTCTCCTGCCGCAGGAACTCCAGGAGCTCGCTGCTCGCGTCGCCCGTCAGCGTCTGCAGCCGGTCGGTGACGACGAGCGCCCCCGCGTTGATGAACGGATTGCGCGGAATGCCGTTCTCGTACTCCAGCTGCACCAGGGAGTTGAACGGGTTGCCGGACGGCTCCCGCCCCACCCGCTCCCACAGGCTGTCGCCGCCCTCGGCCAGCGCCAGGGCCAGGGCGAACACCTTGGTGATGGACTGCGCGGAGAACGGGACCCGCCAGTCCCCCACCCCGTACACGTTGCCTTCGAGATCGGCGAGGGCCATCCCGAACTGCCCGGCGTCCACGGACGCCAGCGCCGGGATGTACTCGGCGGGCGTGCCGCTGCCCACCAGGGGGGCGACGTCCGCCGCGATCCGCTCCAGAAGCTCCTGGTACTCCACCGGTCCTTACGCCTTGAAGCCGCGGTGCAGCGTGACGATGCCGCCGCTCAGGTTGCGCCAGGCGACCTTGGCCCAGCCGGCCTTCTGCAGCAGCGCGGCCAGCGCCGGCTGGTCGGGCCACTCGCGGATCGACTCGGCGAGGTAGACGTACGCGTCGGGGTTGGAGGACACGGCGCGGGCCACCGGCGGCAGGGCGCGCATCAGGTACTCCGTGTACACCGTCCGGAACGGCGCCCAGGTGGGCTGCGAGAACTCGCAGATGACGACCTGCCCGCCGGGCTTGGTCACCCGGTACAGCTCGCGCAGCGCGGCGTCGGTGTCCTGGACGTTGCGCAGGCCGAAGGAGATCGTCACCGTGTCGAAGACGTCGTCCCTGAACGGCAGCCTGGTCGCGTCACCCGCGGTCAGCGGCAGCCAGCCATGGCGCTTCTTGCCCTCGCGGAGCATGCCCAGGGAGAAGTCGCAGGGGACGACGTACGCGCCGGTCGCGGCGAACGGCAGCGAGGAGGTCGCGGTTCCGGCGGCGAGGTCCAGCACCGTGTGCCCGGGGCGCGCACCGACCGCCTTGGCGACCTCCTTGCGCCACAGGCGGGACTGCCCGAGGGAGAGGACGTCGTTGGTGAGGTCGTAGTTCGCCGCCACACCGTCGAACATGGAGGCGACTTCGTGCGGCTGCTTGTCCAGGGAAGCCCTTGTCACTGGCGTTCGCCCCTCGGTGTGCGATGCGGATCGGCGGTCAACGGAAACCATCCTCTCAGGCCCGGTCCGCCCTCCGGTCCGGGCCCCACGGACCGGGCCGCCCGGCCCGCTCACCCGGCGGAGCGGCCGCGGTACGGCGGGACAACTGGCCCGATGGACAGTTACGCGGGGCACGCGCGTCCGCGTTGACTGGCCGAAACGGTCCGACAAGGGCCGCCGAAACACGATATTCCCGAACAAAGGGCTCCATGTATGCCGGCAGGCCATCCCACCGGTCGAGACCGTTCCACCGGCCGAGGCTCCGGCCGAAGCTCCGGGCGCGGTGCGAGCAGCGCTGCGAGTAGCGGTGCCGGCCTCGGCCCCCGCGCCCGGCGCCGGGCCGAGCGGCGCAAGCGGCTGCACCGCACGCTCCTCGGCTCGGCCGCGCTGGTCGCCGCCCTAGCGGCCACCGCGTACGCGGTCGTGCCGTTGGACGACGCCGAGACCGTCTCCGACAGCGTGGCCGCGCCGGCCGCCCCGCCGCCCGTGCAGGATTCCGTCGCCGCGCCGTCCCCGCCGGTTTCCTCCGGGTCACCCGAGGCCGGCAAGCCCTCCGAGGCGGCGCAGAAGCCGCAGCCCCCGGAGGCCAAGCCGGGCGGCGGGTCCGGTTCCGCGGTACCCCAGTCCGGGCCGGGGGTGTTCTCGGCGTCCTCCCGGTCGGGGCAGCCGCAGGGCAGGGGGCCCGCCCGCAGGTGGCGGATCGAGGTCGAGGACGGCAGCGGGGTCGACGCGAACACCGCCGCCCAGTCGGTGGAGAAGATCCTCGGGGACCCGCGCGGCTGGATCAAGGACCCGGCGTACGGGTTCCAGCTCGTCGGCGCCGGCCAGCCGGTGGACTTCACGGTGAAGATCGCCACACCCAGGACCACCGACCGGCTGTGCGAGGTGGTCACCCCCGAACTCATCGGCGAGACGAACTGCCGGGCCGGCCACACGGTGGTGGTGAACCTCAAGCGCTGGCTGGAGGGATCACCGCAGTTCAAGGGGGCCGTGGAGGAGTACCGGGCGCTGATCGTCAACCACGAGGTGGGCCACGAGATAGGCCGCGACCACGAGACCTGTCCGGGCCCCGGAAAGCCCGCTCCCGCGATGATGCAGCAGATCAAGGGACTGCTCGGCTGCGTGGCCAATGCCTGGCCGTTCGACGGAAATGGAACCTACCTGTCAGGACCACCCGTCCCTTAGGGCACAGGCAGAGCCGATGCGTCGACCATCGCACCGGCCGGGGGCGAGGAGTGGAATCCATGCGTGTCGTCAGCTTCAGCGTCCCCGCCTGGTTCCCGCCCCGCACGGGGGAGGAGGTGCGGCGGGAGGTCCAGCTCACCGAACAGGAGTCGACGGTGTTCCTGTGTCTGGCGACCGGCGCCTCGAACGCGGAACTCGCCGGGGAGCTGCAACTGTCCGTCAGCACGGTCAAGTTCCACGTCCACAACATAAGAGCGAAGCTGGGCGGCATCAGCCGCCTCCAGGCCTGCCTCCTGGCCGCCCTGGCCCGCGAGGGCGTCCCCGGCCCGAAGGCCGCGCACGCCCTCGACGCCCGCCGGAGCGCCTAGGCCCGGGACAGCCCTCAGGGCGTAGCCGGCGCGAGGGGCTGCACCGCGGCCGCGGCGACCGAGCCGCGCAGCAGTTCCGCCAGGTCGCGGGGGTGCGCCTGCTCGCCGGTGGGGGCCGCCGCCGCGATCCGGTCCAGCCGGAAGCCGCGGCCGGACCGCCGGGCGCGGCACCAGGCGATGAGGTACCAGTGGCCGCCGGCGGTGAGCAGCCCGGCCGGCTCCACCACGCGTTCGGTTCCGCGTCCTGCCGCGTCGACGTACTGCAGGCCCAGCACCAGGTTGCCCGCGACGGCCCGCTCCACCGCCGCGCGGACCGCGGAGGGGGCCGGCGCCGGCAGGGCGACGATCCGGGCCGCCAGGGTCCGGGGGGGGGCGGAGGCGGGGCCCGTCATCGACGCCGTGAGCTTCTGGTGGGCCGTGCGGGCGGCACCGGCGTAGGGGGCGCCGGCGCCGGCCGCGGCGAGCGCGGCGGTCAGCGCCGCGGCCTCCTCGGCCGTGAAGTGGACGGGGGGCAGGGTCATCGCCGGGTCGATCGTCCAGCCGCCGCCGCGCCCGGGTGTGGTGCGCACCGGGACACCGGACTCCATCAGCGCCTGGAGGTCGCGCTGCGCCGTGCGCGTGCTGACCTCGAAGCGTGCGGCGAGCGCGGCGACCGTGACCGGTCGCGGCGCGTTCGCGCGCAGCTCTTCCACCAGCGCATAGAGCCGAGTCGTGCGGTTCACGGGGCCGACGCTACCGGCATGCGGCGGCCAGGAACTCCTGCTGGCGCTCCTGTTCCCGCTCGGTGACGGTCAGCGGGAACAGCGTGAAGCCGTGCATCGCACCGGCGACGACGCCGAGCCGTACGGGCGCGCCCGCCGCCTGCCAGCGCGAGGCCAGGAACAGCGAGTCGTCCAGCAGCGGGTCCTCGGTACCGACGACGATCCGGGCGGGCGGCAGGCCGGTCAGGTCGGCGAACAGCGGCGAGAGACCGGGGTCGCGGCGCTGCTCCGGGCCCGTCCCGGGTGTGAACAGCTCGTAGCTGCCCCGGAGGGAGTCGGTGTTGCTCAGCAGCCGCCGGGAGCCGAACGACCGCTGGCTCGGTGTCATCGACAGGTCGTACGGGCCGAAGAGCAGGTTGGCGGCCCGGAACGCGCCGGTGATGCCGTGCCGGTCGCGCAGGCGCAGCAGGGTCAGGACGCTCAGGTGGGCGCCGGCCGATTCGCCGCCGATCAGCAGCCGCCGGGTGCCGAACTCGGCTTCGGCGTGGTCGATCAGCCAGCGGGCGGCCGCTTCGCAGTCGTCGGGTCCGGCGGGGAAGGGGTGTTCCGGCGCGAGGCGGTAGTCCACGCTCACGACGGCCAGCCGTGCCTCGACGGCGAGTCGCCACAGCCTCTCGTCCTGGCCGTCGGCGGACCCGAACGCCCAGCCGCCGCCGTGCACGTGCAGGTACACGCCGTCGACGCGGTCCCCCGCGAAGGTCCGCAGCCGCACGCCGCCCGCGATGAAGCGGTCCCGTCCGTGCGGCAGTCTCACGGGGGGTGTGTCGCCGCCGAGCCGGTTGCGGCGCAGTCCGGCCAGCAGGGAGGCGTCGAGGTCCTGTCCGCGGGCCGGGCGGTTCGCGGCGGCGGTCTCGAACTGCTCGTTGAACGCCAGGGTCTCGGCGAGGCAGTCCTGATCTGTGATCGTCATGTGCCGACGGTCGCAGCCTTCGGCGACACCAGCGTGTCACCCTTTTCCGGTGATCCACGTCACGGCGCGGCGCGCCGGGCGCCCAGGGAGTGTCGTCAAAGTAGCGTCGGCCGCCCGAAGGGCGGGGCCGGCGGGGCCTGGTGCGTGCGATCGCAAGGCGGAGGAGGGAATCGACGCGGAGCGTCGGTGACCGACGACAACGCGGCGAGCGTGCGTACCAGGCCCCGCCGGCCAGACGGGACTTTGACGACACGACCTAGCGGCGGCGGTGGAGGAGGCGGCCCGTGATGACCGTGGCCACGCAGGTGGTGGCGCCCTGTTCGAGGAGGGCTTCCGCGTCCGGGGACGCGAACACCGCGAAGCGGGCCGGGGCGTTCGGTTCCAGGGTGCCGAAGAAGGCCTGCTCGGCCGTGTCCCGGCCGGCGAACGGGTCCAGGGACGGCGGGGCCGGGGGCACCGCCGCCGTCGGCGGGAGGAGCGTCAGGCCGGAGCGGATCACCGCGGTGCGGACCGCGGGGACCGTGAGCCTCCCGGTCACCGCCACCACCCCGCGGGCCAGCAGCTTCTGCGTGGCCCGGCGGGCGCTGTTGCCCCAGCGGGACTCGGTCATCGCCAGCCCTGCCAGCGCCTCGGCCCCGCTCAGGGGCTCAGCGCCGAGTTCGGCGGTCTCGTACGGGTCGTCCGGGTAGTACGTGCGCTCCAGCAGCGCGTCCGCCCCGTGCACGAGCAGCCCCGGCGTCAGCACCCCGGGCCAGCGCCGGAGGCGCGCGTGCGGCCAGGCCGCGCCAAGCTCCTCGTACGGGCCCACGCGGCTGATCCGGTCACCCTCGACGAGGACCGCCCCGCCGGGCAGCGGCGCGGCCCCCGGTCCGGCGAGGAGGAGGTCGGCGGTGTGAAGCGTCAGCACACGGCCTCAGTTCGTCGAGATGAGCTTCAGCTCGGGGTGCGCCGTGCCGCCCTCGATCGCGGTGGAGGAGATGTGCGACACCACGCGGTCGTCGACGGGGTCGTTCGCCGGGTCCTCGTGCACGGCGAGGTGTTCGTACGTCGTCGCGCGCTGCGCGGGGACGCGGCCCGCCTTGCGGATCAGGTCGATGATCTCCTGCCGGTTCGAGCGGTGCTTGGCACCGGCCGAGGAGACCACGTTCTCCTCCAGCATGATCGAGCCGAGGTCGTCCGCCCCGTAGTGCAGCGAGAGCTGGCCCGCCTCCTTGCCGACGGTGAGCCAGGAGCCCTGGATGTGGGCGATGTTGTCGAGGAAGAGCCGCGCGATCGCGATCATCCGCAGGTACTCGAAGACCGTCGCCTGGGTCCGGCCCTTGAGGTGGTTGTTCTCGGGCTGGTACGTGTACGGGATGAAGGCGCGGAAGCCGCCCGTGCGGTCCTGGGTGTCGCGGATCATCGCGATGTGCTCGATGCGCTCGGCGTTGGTCTCGCCGGTGCCCATCAGCATGGTGGAGGTGGACTCCACGCCCAGCTTGTGGGCGATCTCCATGATCTCCAGCCACCGCTCGCCGGACTCCTTGAGCGGGGCGATCGCCTTGCGCGGCCGCTCCGGGAGGAGTTCGGCGCCGGCACCCGCGAAGGAGTCGAGGCCGGCGGCGTGGATCCGCTGGATGGCCTCCTCCGCCGAGACGCCGGAGATGCGGGCCATGTGCTCGACCTCGGACGCGCCGAGGGAGTGGATGACCAGCTGCGGGAACGCCTTCTTGATGGCGGAGAAGTGCTCCTCGTAGTACTCCACGCCGTAGTCCGGGTGGTGTCCGCCCTGGAACATGATCTGCGTGCCGCCGAGCTCGACGGTCTCCGCGCAGCGGCGCAGGATGTCGTCGAGACCGCGGGACCAGCCCTTCTTGGTGTCCTTGGGGGCCGCGTAGAAGGCGCAGAACTTGCACGCCGTGACGCACACGTTGGTGTAGTTGATGTTGCGCTCGATGATGTACGTCGCGATGTGCTCGGTGCCGGCGTAGCGGCGGCGGCGCACCGCGTCGGCGGCCTGGCCGAGCGCGTGCAGCGGGGCGTGCCGGTAGAGGTCGAGCGCCTCTTCCCTGGTGATCCGGCCCCCTGCGGCGGCGCGGTCGAGGACAGACTGGAGAGCGGCCTGGTCGGTCACCGGTGCGTCACCTTTCGGCGGTGTGTCAAGAGGTACGGACCGATCCAGCCTACGCCAGGGCCCGGCCGTGGATTTCAGGGGATACGGGTGAGGTCGCCTTCGGGGTTTCCGGCCGGGGCATCGCCCGACTTGTAGTGGAGTGTCCCGTTGGCGTTGAGGGTGAAGCGCTCGTCCGCGGAGCCGTTGGAGCAGATGCCGGGGGCCGGGTTGGGGCCGCCCGCGGTGTCCAGGACGAGGGAGCGGTCGGTGGCGGAGGCCAGCCTCCAGTCACCGCTGCAGTCGGTGCCGAGGACGGGCAGGATCGACTTGTCCCGGCCGACGACGTCACCGACCTTGCCCGTCGTTATGGTGATCTGGAATTCGCTGGCGAGGCCCGCACGGGCGGTGGTGACCGTGCCCTTCCAGGTGCCGGTGAGCTCCGCGGGCACGTCGGCCCGGGTGCCGCTCGGCGCCGCCGAGGGGGCGGGGGTGCCGGCCGCCGAGGCCGCGCCCGAGGCCTTCGGGGGTGTGGCGGCGGAGTCGCCCGACGCGTGCTGGTCGCGGCTGTCTCCCGTGCCCGGCAGCAGCCCGAGCCCGTACAGGCCGCCCCCGGACAGTACGGCCAGCACGGCCGTCGCCGCGACGACCAGCGAGCAGCTGAAGCGACGTCCGGCGGCGCTGAGGGTGACCTGGCGGCCCGCGTCGGGTGCCGTCCGCGGCTGCGGCACGCCGCCGCCCGCGGTCTCGGTGGGACCGCCGCGGCCGACGCCCGGCGGCGGCCCGTAGGGCCCGTACGGGTTCTGCCCGCGGCCCGCGGCGAAGACGTCGGCCCCGGGCCTCTCGAACCCGGCACCGCCGCTGCCGGCCGCGGACGGCGTGTCGTACGGGAGCCGCCCGTACGAGGGGTCGGCCGCGCCGAAGCCCCCACCACCGGAGGCGCCCGCGCCACCGGCGGTGGCGAAGGGCACGGGCCCCGAAGCGCTCTCGGTGACGCCCCTGACGGGCCCGCCGAGGGAACCGGCCGCGGACGGGACGTCGTACGGGGACCGCCCGTACGACGGGTCGGGTGCCCCGAAGCCCGCGCCCCCGGTGGCATCCGCACCACCAGCGGAGGGATCGGCCTCCAGGTCCAGCAGGGCGACCGCCGCGCGGCTGGCCTCCTCCACCAGGGGCGCGGGGAGCCAGCCCGAGCCGTGCAGCGAGCCGGCCAGCTCCTGCGCGACCGCCTCCGGGGCGGGGCGGTCGGCGGCCGACTTGGCGAGGCAGGCCCCGATCAGGGCCCGCAGCCCGCCGGCCGGGACCGCGTCGAGTTCGGGCGGTTCGTGGACCACCTTGTAGAGGAGGGTCGCCGAGTTGTCCCCGGTGAACGGCGGCTGCCCGGTCGCCGCGAAAGCCAGCACCGCGCCGAGCGAGAAGACGTCCGAGGCGCCGCTGATCCCCTTGCCGAGGATCTGCTCGGGGGACATGTAGCCGGGGGAGCCGATGGAGACGCCGGTGGAGGTGAGCGAGGCGGTCCCGTCGGTGGCGCGCGCGATGCCGAAGTCGATCAGCCGGGGGCCGTCGAGGGACAGCATGACGTTCGACGGCTTCACGTCCCGGTGGACGAGGCCCAGCCCGTGGACGGCCACCAGGGCGCGGGCCAGGCCTTCCCCGACGGCCCGTACGGAGGCCTCCGGAAGGGGCCCGTGCGCGGCCACGGCGCCGCCCAGCGAGGGCCCCGCCACGTACCCGGTCGCCACCCACGGCACGGCCGCCTCCGGGTCGGCGTCCAGTACGGGTGCGGTCCACTCGCCGCCTACGCGCCGCGCGGCCTCGACCTCGCGGCGGAACCGGGCGCGGAACTCCTCGTCGGAGGCGAAGTGCGGGTGCACGATCTTGACGGCGACGGTCCGGCCGCCCGCGCTGCGGCCCAGGTAGACCCGGCCCATGCCGCCCGAGCCGAGCCGGCCGAGCAGCCGGTACGCGCCGATGGTCCGCGGTTCGCCCGCCTCAAGCGGCTGCATCACGTCCCCCTCCCCCGTTCGGTGACTGATCGCCAAGAGCACCTTAGAGCCGCCGCC
Organism: Actinobacteria bacterium OV450; assembly: GCA_001298555.1. Taxonomy (GTDB): domain Bacteria; phylum Actinomycetota; class Actinomycetes; order Streptomycetales; family Streptomycetaceae; genus Streptomyces. Next base: position 91,511 of record LJCW01000131.1, on the reverse strand, counting down.
TGCCCGCCGGGGCGGATCCGCGGTGGCCGTTCCGGCGTGCCGGAGCGCGCCGGGCCGCGCTCCGCCGAATGGGGCTCTCCACATTCCTGCCCGCTGGTCCGGAAAGCGAAAAGAGGGGTAATTCTCGGGAAACGCCATATCCCGGTACCGGAACCCTGGCTACCACCCGGTTTACCGATCACGGGAAGTGATCAGACGCGGGCACCGTCCCCGTTCAGCAGCTCGACGGCGACATCCCCGGGATAGCCGGTCGTCGGTCCCGTTCGTCGGGCGAATTCCCTTACACCGGCCAACTGTTCGGGTCCGAAGCGGAAGTCGAGCGTCGTGAAGTACCGCTGGAGCAGATCGGCGTCGAAGGCCTCCCAGCGGGCCGCCTGCTCCGCCACCTTGGCGACTTCTTCCAGGGAGAGGTCACGGGAGTCGAGGAAGGCCTCGTGGACCCTCCGTACGACGACCGGCTCGCGGGCGAGGTAGTCCTTGCGGGCGGCCCAGACGGCGAAGACGAACGGCAGCCCGGTCCACTCCTTCCACATCAGACCCAGGTCGTGGACGTCGAGGCCGAGCCGCGGCGCGTCGTGCAGCGAGGCGCGCAGCGCGGCGTCCCCGATCAGCACGGCCGCGTCGGCCTCCTGCATCATCAGGCCCAGGTCGGGCGGACAGGTGTAGTAGTCCGGCTCGACCCCGTACCGCTCGGAAAGCAGCAGCTGGGCGAGGCGTACGGACGTGCGGGAGGTCGAGCCGAGGGCGACCCGGGCGCCGTCCAGCTGCTCCAGCGGCACCTGCGAAACGATCACGCAGGACATCACCGGGCCGTCGCAGCCGACCGCGAGATCGGGGAACGCGACGAGCTGGTCGGCGTTGCGCAGGAACTCCACGAGGGTGATCGGCCCCATGTCGAGCTCCCCCTGGACGAGGCGTTCGCTGAGTTTCTCGGGGGTGTCCTTCGTCAGCTCCAGGTCCAGCAGCGTGCCGGTTCTGGCCAGCCCCCAGTAGAGGGGAAGGCAGTTCAGGAACTGAATGTGGCCGACACGGGGCCGGCTGCGATAGACGTCCACATCGCGAGACTAGCCGCCGGGTCCGCGTCAGCCTTCAGGCGGGTCTCAAACGTCCGGGTGACGTGATCTTTCCCTCTGGTCTCGGCCGCACTCTGCGTGCTAGGCTCGACGCAAGTTGCAGTTTGGTTTCCCTTGCAGTACGAGGCCTGCGGAGAATGTGACCCGCAGGCTTTTGTAGTTTTCAGACTTCTTAGCAGGTTCTGGAGCAGGGCGACCCTTTGGCCCATAGGAGGGCTCATGGCTACCGGAACCGTGAAGTGGTTCAACGCTGAAAAGGGCTTCGGCTTCATCGCCCAGGACGGCGGCGGCCCGGATGTCTTCGTCCACTACTCCGCGATCAACGCCTCTGGCTTCCGCTCCCTCGAGGAGAACCAGATGGTGAACTTCGACGTCACGCAGGGTCCGAAGGGCCCGCAGGCGGAGAACGTCACCCCGGCCTAGTCGCCTGGGCCAACCTAATCGCGGTTGGATAGCAGTACCCAAGGAGCCCTGCCTCCTCCGTTCACGCGGAGGAGGCAGGGCTCCTGCCTTTTCCCTCCCGGGTGGGGGGGCGGGGCGAACGGCCTGTGGCCCGGTCACCGTTGCACGGTGACCGGGCCACAGGCCGTTCGCGGGCGGACCCGCGGGCCCGGGCTCCGGGCCCACGGCCCCGAAGTCCGGGAGCTGGGGCCCGGAGCCGGGCCCGGGGCCGTTACTGCTTGGCGGACGTCGTCGGCGTTGGCGTCGCCGGAGGCGTCGTCGTCGGGGGCGTCGTCGGCGTGGGCGTCGTCGGCGTGGGCGTCGTCGGCGTGGGCGTCGACGTCGGGGCAGGCGTGATCTTGAGGTCCAGGATCAGGACCACGTTGTCCTTTGTGATCAGGCGCAGGCGGTACGTGCCGGGGGCCACGTCCGTGGTGAACAGCTCCGGCAGCGCGATCTTGCCGTCGGCGCCGGTCGGGGCCAGGAGCAGGCTGGTGACCTTCTTGCCGTCCTTGTCCTTGAACCAGGGGCCCTTGGACTTCTCCGGGTCCACCGGTACCCACGCGCCGGCATCGTTCTGCTCGACCAGCCCGGCGGTGACCTGCGTACCCTCCACCGCCTTGTCCTGGGCGGTGGCCGTGACCTCCACACCGGTGAAGCTCTTGCCCGCGACGACCTCCAGCGGCTTCGCCGCGCCGGCGTCGGTGCGGGTCAGCTTGTCCGCGACCGGGGCCGGCTTCGCCGTGACGGTGCCGGTGAAGCTGACGGTGAGCTGCGCCGAGGTGTTGTAGGCCGCGACGCGCAGGGTGAAACCGCCCGCCTTGGCTCCGGCCTTCAGGCCGGGCAGGGTGGCGACGCCCTCGGCGTCGGTGTCGACGACGAGGAACTTCTTGTCCTGCGCGCCGATGGACGAGCCCGTGGTGTCGTCCTTGAGCTCGAACAGGATCGGCTTGGCGGCGGCCGGCTTGCCGTCGCTGAGCAGCGCCTTGACCCGCGGGGCCGTCGCGAACGCGGACCCGGCCTCGGCCTTGAGCTCCGCGCTGCCGAGCAGTTCCAGCTTGGCCAGGGCCGGCGCCGGCGGCGTGGGCTTCTGGGGCTCGGCCGGCTTCGACGGGGTGGGCGTCGGGGTCGGCGTCGGGTTCGGCCGCGAGGTGTGCGTCGGCGTCGTCGGGCTCGGCGTGGGCAGCGTCGTGACGGGCGGCGTCGGGTAGTTCCCGACGGGCGGGTTCGGCACTCCGGCGGCACCGTTCTGGTACTGGTGCATGTACCCGACCACGGTGTTCACGTACTCGCGGGAGTTGTTGTAGCTGAGGATCGCCCGGTCGAGCTGCGCCTGGTCCGACAGGTTCCGGTCACCGGCGCACAGGTAGAGGCCCGCGCCGAGCGCCGCGTCGTAGATGTTGTTCGGGTCGCGCTTGGAGTCCCCGTTGCCGTCGGCGCCCCAGGTGGCCCAGGTCGACGGGATGAACTGCATCGGGCCGACCGCGCGGTCGTAGACGGCGTCCCCGTCGAACTCGCCCTTGTCGGTGTCCTTGACCTCGGCGAAGCCGTTGCCGTCGAGGCGCGGGCCGCGGATCGGCTTCTCGGTGTAGCCGTCCGCCTTGAGGCCGTAGCCGGAGGCGTGCACGGACTCGACCCGGCCTATGCCGGCGAGGAGTTGCCAGGGCAGCTTGCAGCCGGGCAGCGCGGCGCCCACCGAGACCTCGGCGCGCTTGTAGGCGTCGAGTGCGGTCGCGGGTATACCGCTGGCGCCCTCGGCCGCGCCCGTGGTGGGCGGTACGGCCGGGTCGGCGAGCGGGTCGGGCAGATCGAGGCGGGCGTCGCCGCGGTCGGTGGCCTGGGGGCTGTCCGGGGTCGGCTCGGACTCCCCCGCATCGGCGGCGGACGTGTTGGTCACCACGGCGGCGGTCGTCAGGCTGGCCGCGAGCGCGGCCGTGCACAGGACCTTGCGCGAGGTGTTGACGAGGTGACGGTGAAGCGGCTTCACAGTGCGGCGATCCCCCCAAGGCGGCCGACAAGGTACTACGGCGGGTCGAGCCGTGGATATCCACTGTCTATCAGGTATTCCGACGCGACTCGCCGCCAGCCCGGCAGATATGACACACCATTCGTCTCGGCTTCACCGGGTCCTCACGACCGAACGCACACCCGGCCCCGAAGGCCGCCGGAAAGACCCCGAAGACCCCCGGTTCAGACCGAGTTGCCGCCTTGGGCCGGATTCACCCTCCCGCGCCCGTCTGCGCATGGGCGTGCACGCGCGCCAGGAGCGCGTGCAGAGTGTCCCGTTCGGCCGCGTCGAGCGGGGCCAGCAGACGCTCGCCGACGCCCTCGGTGTCCGCCGCCAGTCCGTCCAGCAGCTCCCTGCCCGGCCCGGTGATGCTCGCCAGGACCCGCCGCCGGTCGGCCGTGTCCCGCTCCCGGCCGACGCACCCGAGCCGGGCGAGGCCGTCGAGGACCTTGACCACGTCACTCGGGTGCACGTCGAGCCGCTCGGCGAGGTCGCGCTGCGGCTGCGGCCCGTGATCGGCGAGGGCGGCGAGCACGGCCATGTCCCACAGCCGCAGCCCGCGCGCGGCGAGCCGGTCACCGACGAGGGTGCGGGCCTCCTTGCCGACCGTGGAGAGCAAGTAGGGGGTGAGGGCGGTCAGTCGGGGCGTGGAGGACGGCAGCATGAACACATTGTAGGGTGACACCAATCATTGGTTCACACCTACTGATCCTACTGATTGACGGAGCCCCGTATGGACGCGCTGCACCCCCGACTCCTCGTCACCCGCTTCGGCGAGACCTTCCGCTTCTACGACGCCCTGCTCCCCGGCCTGCTCGGCGCGCAGCGCACGCGCGGCGGCGCCGACGGCCCGTACGCCTCCTGGGACGTGAACGGCCAGGGCGTGCTCGCACTGTTCGACCGCACGGCGATGGCCGCCACGGTCTCCTCCCTCGCCGGCACCGCCGGCACCGACGACCGGACCGTGCTGGTCAGCCGCGTCCCCGACGTGGACACCGCGTACGCCGCCTGCCTGGCCCGCGGCGCCAACCCGGCGGGCCCGCCCGCCGACCGCCCGGAGTGGGGCCCGACCCTGCGCAGCGCCCACGTCCGCGACCCCGAGGGCAACCTGTGGGAGCTCCAGTCGTACTAGCGGGAGCGTCCCGCGTCGCACCCGCCCGCGGGGAGCCCCGGTCACTAGGGTCGTCGCCATGACCACCGATCCGATCCGTGTCCCCGACCTGTCGGACCGCCCCCACCGGCTGACCGTCGAGCGCTCGATGATCGCCGGCGAGCACACCCTGTACGCGGGCTGGACCGAGGAGTTCGACCGCTGGTTCGCCGCACCCGGCTCGGTCCTGATGCGGGCCGAGGTCAACGCGCCGTTCTTCTTCGAGACGGAGTCCGCGCCGGAGCCGGGGGCCACGCCGGCCCGCCACCCGCACTACGGCCGCTTCCTGCGGCTGGTCCCCGACCACCTCGTGGAGCTGACCTGGGTGACGGGCCGGGGTGGCACGGAGGGCGCCGAGACGGTGGTCACCGTCGAGCTCCTCCCCCACCCCATCGGCACGCACCTGCGCCTGACCCACGCGGGTTTCCCCGACGAGACCGCCCGCGACCGGCACGAGGCCGCCTGGCAGCAGATCCTGGAGCGGCAGGACGAGGTCCTCACGGGCTCCGACTGACCACTCCCGGCCCCTCCCCCGGGCGGGGGAGGCACATCACCCCGGCGGCGGACGTGCGGGCCACCCCCGCTCGCGAGGATCGAGGGGACCGCACGGGCCCGTGGACACACGGACCCGGCCCCTCCCCGATCCGGACGGAGCACCACCGCCATGCGCCGAAGGACCCTGCACGTCGCTGCCCTCCTCGCCCTGGCCGCGGCCCTGACCGGCACGACGGCCACCGCCTCGGCCTCGACCCCGCCGCCGCCCCCGGCCGCGGAGAGCACCGCCCGCCTGAAGGGCTCGGCCCACCTCGACTACCCCGTGGCCAACGAGGAGATCCGGGTCAGCGTCGACGCCCGCGCCACCTTCACCAAGGACAGCCCCTGGTACCCCACCAAGACCGAGGGCACCTTCCGCCTCTCGCACACCATTCCCCAGCCGGACGGCTCGTCGCGCACCTACTGGGCCGAGATGGAGGTCGACTGCCTGACGACGGGTGGCCCCAACGCCACGGTCACCGGGCGGATCGTGGCCGCCAGCAACAATCCCGGCGATCCCTTCCCGGCCATGCTGAAGGACCACGTCCGCCTGGGCATGAGCTTCTACGTGCCCGGCAAGGGCGCCGCCGGCCCCGCCCGCGTCGGACTGTCCGGTGCGGCGGACATGACCCTGTCCAAGTGCATGGCCCCGGCCCCGTTCGACAAGGTCGTGAGCGGCGGCTTCACCCTGAAGTCGTGATCTGACGGCCCCCGGGTGCAATGTCACTGATTTCGGCCATCCCCTCACCGAGCGTGTCGGACCCGCCGTACGCTTTTCGGCATTGCGTGTACGGCCCGTACGGACGAGGGCGGTTCAGCCTGTGAACGACCTGTCAGACCGCGAGGAACAGCCGGAGCGGCCCGTGGAGGCCGACGGCACCACGTACCTCTTCAAAGCACTCGGCAAGATGATCAAGGCGCTAAGGGAAGCGGCGGGCCTCCAGCAGAAGGAACTGGCCGCCCGGGTCCGGGTGAGCGAGGAGCTGATCTCCTCCATCGAGCGGGGAGTGCGCGTCCCCCAGCCCGACTTCCTGGAGAACGCGGACCGGGCGCTGGGCGCCAACGGGGTCCTGCTGGCGGCGATCCCGGAGGTGAAGGAGGCCCAGCGGCGGGCGCGGACCCGGCATCCGGATTGGTTCCGCAAGTTCGCGGAGGCAGAGGCCTCCTCGGTAGCCCTGCACTACTACGAGGTCCAAGCGGTGCCTGGCCTGCTGCAGACCGAGGACTACGCGCGGGCGCTCTTTCGCCATCGTCGGCCCGTCCTGGACGAGGAAACCATCGAAAAACGTGTCGCGGACCGTCTCGCCCGCCAGGTGATCCTGGACCGATGGCCCGCACCGACCTTCAGCTTCGTGCTGGAGGAGTCCATCCTGCATCGCCCCATGGGCGGCGAAGCAGTCCACCGCGCGCAGCTACGAAGGCTTCTTGAAGTGGGCCGACTTCGCACCGTGCACTTGCAAGTGATGCCAATGAAACAAGACGAACACCCCTGTCTCGACAGTTCGTTCACACTCCTGCGCCCCAAGGGGCGCAACGAGGTGGCCTACACCGAGACATATGGCCACGCGAACCTCATCACCGACCCAGAACAGGTAAGGATCTACAGCGAGCGCTATGGGATCATCCGGGCACAGGCGCTCACGCCCCACGAGTCCCTGGCCTTGATCGAGAAGATGCTGGGAGAAAGATGAACAGGGAACTGGCCTGGTTCAAGAGCAGTTACAGCGACGGCGAGGGCGGCGAGTGCGTCGAAGTCGCCTATGCCTGGCGGAAGTCGAGCTACAGCAGCGGCGAAGGCGGCAACTGCGTCGAGGTGGCCGCCTGCGCCGACACCGTGCACGTCCGGGACTCCAAGGTGACCGCCGGTCCGGAGCTGGCCGTGGCTCCCGCCGCCTGGGCCGCCTTCCTCGGCGGGGTCACCCTCTGACGGGGTGGTGCGGCCCAGGGCACCCCCGTGGTCGCCCTGGGCCGGCACCGGCTAGATGTTCTTCAGGTAGCCGCTCTTGAACCCGTACGCGTTGGCCTTGACCTGGTGCCGCTTGTCGATCTCGATGCCGAAGCCCCGGTAGATGATCGATCCCTCCCAGATCACCTCGCCGATGGCCGTACCGCTGGCCAGCTGCGCCTTCGGGACGCTGTGGCCGATGGACACGGCGGCGTTGTAGTTGCGCTTGCCGCAGTCCGCGTGGTCGACCTTCGTGATGGTCGAGCCGTTGGTGTAGTAGTTCACCCACAGGCTGAGCTTGGTGACCGTCACGCCGAAGATCTTCTGCTTCACCGAGTACGTGGTCTCCCACCAGCCGCGCGACAGCTTGCCGCCGGCCGCGACCCCGTCGGCATCGGCGTCGGGCTTGAAGGTGGCGTCGCTGTCGGCCTGGATCTGGACGTCGCCGTCCTTGAGGTTCACGAGCGAGTGCACGGACTTCCCGGCCTCGGGAACGTCGGCGGCCTCCTGGAGCAGCGCCTTGAGGTTCTCGGGGTCCTCGGTGTAGTCGAGGAACTTGATCTTCTTGTCGTGCGCCAGCGCGTCGAACTCCTTGAGGGTGGCCGCGGCCTCCGGCTCGGTGCTGTTCTTCAGGCTGTTCTCGTAGGAGGCGATGCGCATGCCGTCGCCGGAGATGATCGAGGCGTTGGCGGTTCCCGTACCCAGCAGTGCTGCGGCGGCGATGCCGACAAGGGCCGTGGTGGCGAGGCGGCGGGTGGTGGCCATGGACATGGGTGACTGACCCTCTCGGGTTTGGGGGGTGGCTTGGCTTGGTGCGACGTCAGTCAAGCAGCGGACCAAGCGCTTCCGGCTCAAGGGTTCCTCAGACTTCGATCATGAAATGGAGCCTTTGCCTCCATCGCACATCCGGACGCCCCCGCGGAACCACTGCGTCCCAATCAGCCTTTCCTGCACACTTCATGAGGGTTCGTCAGACCTAGTCCCACGCCCGCCCCCAACCCGTGGAGCAGCCGGTGGAGTCTCAGGAAATCCCGATCACGATCACCCCGCAGCAGGCCGCCCACGGCGTGATCCTGACCATCGCGCTGCCGACCGGAACGGCGCGGCTGAGGATCCCGCCCGCAGCGGACGGCGACCTCGTCCGGGCCCGGGTCGGCGACGGCGAGGTGCTGCTGCGCATCCGGGTCGCACCCGGGCAGGCGCCCGTGTCGAACGCGCGGGGGTGCCTGGTGGCGCTCGGCGTCGCCGTCGCCGTCATCGTCGCAGTGGTCCTGCTGAACAGCGGGGACGACGGCGAGGGGCCGACCGCCTCTCCGCGGTCCACCCCCTCTTACAGCGCCTGGTCCCCGCCCCCGGTCCCGGCCGCTCCCCCGGTGGACACCTCGGCCGGTCCGCTCACCCCGGCGTCCGAGGAGCCGGCCCCCAGCCCCTTCGACCGGGGCACCTGCCTCAACGGGACGCTCCCCGACTCGACGACCGCCCAGCGGGTCACCGGCGTCGAGGAGGTGCCCTGCTCGGCGTCCGACGCGCACTACAAGGTGATCGAGAGCATCCCCCTGACGTCGGAGCTGGAGCGCTGCAACGGCAATCCGAAGACCCAGTACGCGTTCTCGTACCGCTACAGCCGGGGCGGGGTCACCCTCAACGAGTACGTGTACTGCCTGGTCGGCCTCGGCTCGTACGCCCGCGACTGAGTACGGGCGCGGACGGCGCCGGCCCGGCTACGGCGCGGCGTCGGCCAGCACCTGCGCCAGTTCCGCCGGCTGCGAGAACATCGGCCAGTGGCCCGTCCCCATCCGCACCAGGCTCCACCGCTCGCCCTCCAGGAGCGCCGCCACCACCGGGCCCGTGTCCTCACCGTCCAGCAGGCACTTCACGTACACGGCCGGGAGCCCGGGCAGCGCGCCCGTGAGCTGCGCCGGCTCCGTGAGGGTGGCACCCGGGTGCGGGGTCGCGCCCGACACGAGGCGGTCGATCTGCTCCGCGGTCAGGCCCTGGCCTTCGAAGTCCCCGGCGGTCAGCGGGGGCCAGAAGCCTCCGTGGGCGGCGATCTCGGCCTGCACCGACCACGCGTCCTCGAAGGCCTGGCCGTCCACCGGGACGATGGCGTCCACGAACACCACCCGGGCCAGCCGGCCGCCGATCCGCTCGGCGGCCTGGCCGACCGGGATGCCCGAGTAGCTGTGGCCGACCAGGACCACCTCGCGCAGGTCGAGGCGCTCGACCTCGGACACGATGTCCTGGACGTGCGTCTGCTGTCCGGCCGGTTCGCCCTGCCGTTCGGCCAGCCCGGACAGCGTCAGCGGGTGGACGCCGTGCCCCGCCGCGCGCAGCTGCGCGGCCACCTCCTCCCACGCCCACGAGCCGAGCCATGTGCCTGCCACCAGTACGTAGTTCGCCATGGCGGCACCGTAGCCCGGCCCACCGACAACGCCCCGGGACCGGTGCTGGGACCGGTGCCGAGGGCCGGTGCCGAGGGGCGGTGCCGGGGCCGGTGGCGGGGCCGTCGGCCCTCAGCCCCCGTACAGTGCGTCGATCTCCGCCGCGTAGCGCTGTGCCACCGCCGTGCGGCGCAGCTTCAGGGTCGGGGTCAGGGTGCCCGCCTCGACGCTGAAGTCCTCCGGCAGGACGTGGAAGGCGCGGATGCGGGCCGGCCGGGAGACCGTCCCGTTGGCCGCAGTGACCGCCTCCTCGACCAGGGCGCGGACCGCGGGGTGCGCGGCCGCCCGGGGCAGGTCCAGGTCGAGGCCCTCGCGCCGCGCCCAGGCCGTGACCTCCTCCGCGTCCAGGGTGATCAGGGCGACGGGGTGGGGCCGGTGGTCGCCGATCAGGACCGCCCGTGACACGTACCGGGAGCGCTGGACGGCGAACTCGACCTCCGTCGGGGTGATGTTCTTCCCCGCCGAGGTGATGATCAGCTCCTTCTTGCGGCCGGTGATCGACAGGAACCCGTCGTCGTCCAGCTCCCCCAGGTCCCCGGTGTGCAGCCAGCCCTGCGCGTCCAGCGCCCGCTCCGTCGCGGCCGGGTTCGCGTGGTAGCCCGGGAAGACCATCGGCCCGCGGACCAGGATCTCGCCGTCCTCGGCGATGCGGACCTCGCAGCCCGCGATGGGCTTGCCGACCGTGCCGTGGCGGGCGGCCTCCGCGTGGTTCATGCTGATCAGCCCCGCGGTCTCGGTCATGCCGTAGCCCTCGTAGATGGTGATTCCGCAGGCCCGCAGGAAGTCCATGGTCGCCGGGGCGATCGGCGCCGCACCGGTCACCGCCTGGTTCAGCCGGCCCCCGAAGGCCGCCCTGACCAGCGAGTACAGGTTCTTCTCCGCCTCCTCGTACGCCGGGCGGTCGGAGTCGGGCAGCCGCCCCTCCGCCGCGAGCACCCCGATCCGGACCGCCTCCCGGAACCGCTCGGCGCCGCCCTCCTGGGACTCGGCCATCGACAGCACCACCGAGTGCACCTTCTCGAACAGGCGCGGCACGGACGGCAGATGGGTGGGCTTCGCCTCGCCCAGCTCGGACAGCACGTCCTCGATGCGGCCGCCGAAGTAGCACAGCTCCCCGCCCTCCAGCAGGGTCGTGAACTGGATCAGCTGTGCCAGCACGTGCGCAAGCGGCAGGTACAGGTACGTGGAGTCGCCCGGTCCGCCGTGGATCAGCGGGCGCGTCGCGTCCTGGATGGCGCCCGTGTTGCCGTGCGTGATGCGGCAGCCCTTCGGCAGGCCCGTCGTCCCCGAGGTGTAGACGATCGACGCGTCCGCGTCCGGGGTCACCCGCCGGGCCCGCTCCAGGAGTTCCGCCTCCGGGCCGGCTTCGAGCCCGGGAAGCGCGTCCATCCGTACGACCGCCCTCAGGGCCGGCAGTTTCGCCCGCAGCGCCTCCACCCGGTCCGCCTGCGCCGCTTCGTCGCAGACCACGACCACCGCCTCCGAGTCCGCGAGGACCCAGGCCAGCTCCTCGTCCCCCGCCGTCGGGTACACCGGCACGAGGACCGCACCCGCCGCCAGGATCCCGAAGTGCGTGTACGTCCACGCCGGCCGGGTCTCGGCCAGCACCGCCACCCGCTCGCCCGCCGCGACCCCCAGACCGAGCAGCGCCCGGCCCGTCCGCCGCACCGCCGCGCCGAGTTCCGCGTACGTCCGGGTCTCCCACCCGCCGTCCGGCGACCGGAACCGCAGTGCGGTCTCCCGTCCGTACCTCTCCTCGGTCCACTGGGTGAACACCGCCAGCGTGTGCGGCCGACCGTCCATGGCTTCCCCTCCGGATGGGTGACCCCCGACGCACCCGACGCTAGGCACCCGCGGGCGCCGGCCGACATGACCGGAAGCGTCAGCACCGCTGACCCCAGCGCTCATTGGGGCTACCGTCGACCCCATGGGGAGGCGGACGATCACCGTGCACCATGTCCGTGCCGTGCTCGCGGGGGCGGCGCGCGGCGGCTTCGACACCGTGCCGCTGCTCCAGGAGGCACAGATCCCGCCCCTGCTGCTCGGCGACGACCGGGCGCGGATCACCCCGGCGCAGTTCGCCCGGCTGTTCCGGGCGCTGTACCGGACCACGCAGGACGAGTTCCTCGGCCTCTCGGCGGTCCCGAGCCGCCCGGGCACCTTCGCGATGATGTGCCACGCCTCGCTCGGCTGCCGTGACCTGGGCGCGGCCGTGGAACGGGCCGCGACCTTCTACGGCCTGTTCGCGGGCGGCCCCGAGCTCGCCCTCGAAGTGAGCGGGGGCGAGGCCCGGTTCACCGTCCGCAACGACTTCGTGCGCGACGAGGAGCGTTTCCTCACCGAGTGCGTGCTCGCCATCTGGCACCGGCTGAGCAGCTGGCTGGTCGGGCGGCGCATCCCGCTCGCGTACGCCGCGTTCGCCTACCCGCCGCCGCCTCACGAGGCCGAGTACGAGGTCCTGTTCGACTGTCCGGTCCGCTTCGGGGCCGACCGTACGGGCGCCGCTTTCGACGCCCGCTGGCTGGCCGCACCCCTCGTACGGGACGAGGCCGAGCTGGACGGGATGCTGCGCCGGGCCCCCTTCGACCTGCTGTCGCGGCCGGAGTACGGCACGACGGTCTCGGAACAGGTCCGCCGGGCCCTCGCCCGGCAGCTGCGGACCTCGCCGCGGCTGCCGGCGCTCGGGGAGGTGGCGGCGCGGCTGGCGGTGTCCCCGGCGACGCTGCGGCGCCGGCTCCAGCAGGAGGGGACCTCGTTCCAGCAGCTGAAGGACCACGTCCGGCGGGACGCGGCGATCGCGGGCCTGGCCGAAAGCAGCGAACCGATCGCGGAACTGGCGGCCCGCCTCGGCTTCTCGGAGGACACCGCCTTCCACCGGGCCTTCCGCCGCTGGACGGGCACCACACCGGGCGCATACCGCATCGCATCGGGCGGGACCTAGCGCAGAGGCACCGACGCCGCCGGGGTGGGTGGCGGGGCCGGTCCGACGGCGGGGCCGGAGCGGGCGGCGGGGCCCGGTGGGCGGGCCGGTCGCTGACCGATGCCGGCCGGGCCTGCCCTCGCGGACACCGCCGGAGGCGGGGTGTGACGCAGGTCACCCTTCTCCATGTCCGCCGTTCTGTCACATCCGGGCCGCGCGCCGGGTCAGTGCTGTGTAACGGTCGACATCCCAAGGAGTCCACGATGGAAGCTCGCCTCAACTTCTACGGCAACGCGGTGGCCGGCAAGTTCGCCCGGTACATCAACTCGGCCGGCAAGGTCGTCAGCGACTCGACCCTCCCGGCCTCCACGCAGGAACTGGTGAAGATCCGGGCCAGCCAGATCAACGGCTGCGGCTTCTGCCTCGACATGCACACCAAGGACGCCGCGCACGCCGGGGAGACGGCGCTGCGCCTGAACCTGGTCGCGGCCTGGCGCGAGGCGAAGGTCTTCACCGACGCCGAGCGGGCGGCCCTGGAGCTCACCGAGCAGGGCACCCGCATCGCCGACGCGGCGGGCGGGGTCACGGACGAGGCCTGGGCCGAGGCCGCAAAGCACTTCGACGAGGACCAGCTGGCGGCGCTGGTCGGGCTGATCGCCCTGATCAACGCCTACAACCGGATGAACGTGATCGTCCAGCAGCCGGCGGGCGACTACCAGCCGGGCCAGTTCGCCTGACCGGACCGCCTCCCGGCGGGGCCGGGGAGACGTTGGCGGCCTGACTCGCAGGTGGTCAGCGTCAGCCCCCCTTTCGGGGGATGGGCGCCGTCGAGCCGCCCTCGCGGAACGCCTTCCAGATCGTGGCCAGCGCCACGAGCTGCGCCAGACAGAACGCCACCGAGGCGAAGCGCATCTGGTAGACGTACACCACCAGGCTGGCACTGGACGGCCAGTAGCGGCGTTCGCTCGCGAACGTCTGGAGGTCCATGACCAGCCCGGTGCAGGTCAGCACGGACGCGAACGCGGCGATGGCGGCGATCGTGCCCTGCATGGCGCCGCCGGTGATCTGGGCGATGAGCTGGTGGAACCCGATCGGCACGGCGAAGGCGACGGCCACGTACAGGGCCTTCATCGGCCCGTGCCGGCCGGGCAGGTCACGCCACAGCCCGCCCAGGAAGAAGCCTCCGCCCACCCATGTCACATGCCAGTAGATGACCTCCAGGACCGCCTGGAGGAACCCGGTGGGGTTCTCCGCCATCACGGTCCAGGCGTCACCCCGGACGAAATCGATCCAGTACATCAGCCCGGTGGCGGGGAGGCCCACGAAGCAGGCGATGAGCGCACACCGGCAGGCATTGCCCCACCACGTGGCCATGGGTCCGATGGCGAACGGCAGGTCGATGGGCCTGACCCCTTCGGGCAGGCACTGGTCCAGCTGGTCGATCTCCCGCTCGACGGCCTCCTGCGAGGCGGACTGTTCGGCCGCGGATCCCGGACCGGGGTGGTGCAGCCGGGCCTGCAGCTCCCGGTAGTGGCGTGCGAGGCGCAGCCATTGGGACCGGTCGGTCCGCGAAATGGCCTTGCCCAGCGGGGCATTGTCCTCGGTCGGCTGTTCCAGCACCGACTTCGACCGCCCCAGGACCAGCAGGGCCCATGCCGCGGCGATACCCAGGGTCAGCGTCGTGATGTAGCCGGAGAAACCGAAGTACCATGCGAAATTGGGGACCACGGTGATGGCGAAGAAGATCACGAACACGGATCTCTCCGACGCGTCGGGCGTGAAGGAGTCGGCCTCGTACTGTTCGGCCCTGCACACCCGCAGGGCTCCCACCAAAGCCAGCGGCGCCAGGAAGACGGCGATGTCCGCCAGCGCGAACAGCGCGTTCGTCGAGAACCACCACCACCAGGTGTCGTAGGCCGTGACCCACGGCGAGCCGAAGGGGGCCGGCACGGCGTCGTTGAGCCAGGATCTCCGCTCCCAGCTGCGGTTCAGGGCCACGGACGCCCAGAGCATGGCCATGGCCGTCGTCCCGGCCGCGACCCCCAGCTGCCCCCCTTGCGACAGACCCCTGCCGCCCAGCAGCAGGAGGCGTTGCCCACTGGCGACCAAGCCCAGGCAGCACAGGAAGACCGGCAGGGAATCGAGCAGTACCGCCAGCCCCAGACCGACACCTTGGATCTCGACGTCACTGGTGGGGAGCAGCCCCGAACGGGACAGTTCGGCGGCCACGCAGAGGGCGGCCGTACCCGCGACGAGTACGCACACGACGACGAGCAGCCATCTCTTCAGCTGCCCGAAGAAGCACAGGACGGTTCCGATGAACAGCACCGAGAACAGGTCGACCGTCGGCTCGTAGCCGCCCTTCCACCCGAAGCTGCCCTGAAGGAACCGGTAGAGGTCATCACCCATGTACGCGACCAGAGTGATCAGCACCAGGAGCAGCGACCATGAGCGCAGCCCCCGGAGCGCCTGCGCCTCTGCCGGGAGGGGAGGGCGCCCCAGGCCCTGGCGCAGCCGCCGGCCGGCGACGAGCGCCAGCACGGCGGTCGCGACCCCCCCGAACGCCCCCGACGCTCCGAGGGCGCCCAGTGCCTGCCAGGCATCCCCGTCCGTCTGGGTCCGGGCCGCCCACTGTTGCGCCGCAGGTGGCCTGAAGGCGATGTCGGGTACGTCGGGGACAGCGATCTGCGTCCGGTTGTGCCAGCTCAGTTCCGTGCGGTCCGCACCGAACGTCGGCGGCGGCCAGGCCGACATGGCGGCCGGACCGCCCAGCCGTACGCGTACGTTCTCCCAGGTCGCCTTGGCGAGACTCGGGGGAGCTCGCAGCCGGATCTCCCACTCGTTCTTCCCTGCGATCAGGGTCCACAGGCCCACGTCATAGGTGCCGAGTCCCTGGATCCAGTCGACGGCCTCGTAGTGGACGGTGACCCAGGTGCCGGAAAGCTTCACCGAGAGCGGTTTCAACCGCCATTCGGCGTCCTCGTACCGCTTTCCGAGCAGGTACGCCTGGACGGGAAGCCCCTTTCCCAAGAGGCAGCGCAGCGCGTCGCGGTAGAGCGGAGCGTGCGTGTCGAGGAGCAGGTCGGAGGTCCGCCCCCAGCCCGCCGGAACCGTGATGTCCGTGACGCTGGTGAGCACGCTGGTGTCCTGTCCGCGGTGGACGAACTCCGCCGACGTGGTGACCTTCGCGCCGGCGAGCCGGTCGGGATCGCAGGATTGGCCCCGAGGGGGATCCGCGGCGCGGGCGGGGCTCGGCAGGAAGAGGGACAGGAGCAGCACGAGCACGGCGAGCAGCATGTGACGCCTGAGATGGATCACCGCTCCAGGATCTTCCCCGGTGCCCCCGCAGCGCCCCCGGCAGCGCGGCGGGGCACGCCCGGGTTCACCCTCCCGGACGAGTGCGTGGCGGCCGTGCGTGCGAATCCCGGCCAGGAAAGGTGAGCTGCACGGTCAGCGACCTTGCGGCCGGCCGGTCACTACCTTCTCCTCACCCGCCCCCACACGAAACGTTCCGTTGGGAGAGCCCCCATGCGTTTCCGTACCCCCACGCGCACCCGCAGGACCGTCGCCGCCGCCGTCACCGCTGCCGCCGCTCTGGCCGTGTCGGTGGGAACGCCGGTCACCGCCTCCGCCTCCGGCGCCGCCGCGTCCACCTCCGGCGCCGCCTCCGATGCAGGACGGCCGGGGGACATCGTCGGCTCCGTGCCCTCCGCCTTCCATCCGCTGCCCGGCCAGCCGACCAACACCAGGGCCTGGAAGATCCACTACCGCTCCACCACCGCCGACGGCGCCCCGAACACCGTCTCCGGCACCGTGATCGTCCCCCAGGACGGCCGGACCGGCCCGCGCCCGCTCGTCACGTACGCCGTGGGCACCGTCGGCATGGGCGACTCCTGCGCCCCGAGCAACAACCTCCCCTACGGCACCGCCATGGAGGCCAACCTCATCCAGCAGCTCACGCTGCGCGGCTGGGCCGTGGTCGTCACCGACTACGAGGGCCTCGGCACGCCGGGGGTCCACACCTACACGGTCGGCCCCTCGGCCGGTCACGCGGTGCTCGATGCCGCCCGCGCCGCCGAGCGGCTCCCGGAGGCGGGGCTGTCGGCGGACACGCCGGTCGGCATCATGGGCTACTCCCAGGGCGGCCAGGCCAGCAGCTGGGCCGCCGAGCTGCAGGGCTCGTACGCACCGGAGTTGCGGGTCAAGGGCACGGCGACCGGTGGGGTCCCGGCGGACCTGATGAAGGTGGCCGAGGCCAACAACGGCTCGTACGGCTCGGGCCTCATCTTCATGGCAGCCGCCGGGCAGGACGCCGCCTTCCCCGAACTCCGGCTCGACTCCTACCTCAACCCGGCGGGCAAGGCCCTGGTGGCGGGCATGAAGGACGGCTGCGTCGCCATCGACGCCATCGCCGGCTCCTTCAAGCGGATCTCCGACCTCACCACCCGCAACCCCCTCGAACAGCCCGACTGGCAGGCCCGGCTGAACCAGAGCCGGCTCGGGCGGACGCCCCCGGCCGCGCCGGTGTACCAGTACCACGCGGTCGGCGACGAGCTCATCCCGTACGCCGTCGGGCGGCAGCTGCGGGCGGAGTGGTGTGCGAAGGGGGCGAACGTGGAGTGGGACACCGTCTGGGTCGGTGAGCACGTCAGCGGCGTGATCACCCACTCCCCGACAGCCGGCGACTGGCTGGCCGACCGCTTCACCAACCACCCGACGCACCCCAACTGCTGACATAGCCGGCCTCCTGTTTGCCCGGGGCGGGCGTACCCGGGCAAACAGGAACTGGCCTCCGGGTGGTTCCGGAGGCCAGTTCGCTGTGGGTTCGTCGGCCGGGTGCCGGGTGCCGGGTGCCGGGTGCCGGGTGCGGGTCGGCTCAGCTGATGGCGTTCAGCATCGCTTCTTCGACGTGGTCGGCGGCGTTGCGGTGGCCGAGGGCGTTGGGGTGCACGAAGGACAGCTGGTCAGGGAGGGTGATGAAGCCTTCCACCCACTTGCTGTCGTCACAGACGCTGTGGTTGCGGGAGGAGGCGTAGAGATCGACGAAGCTGGCGGCTTCCTGCGTGCCGGTCGAGTCGTCGATGGCCTTGTTGAGGGGCTCCAGAACGTCTTGGCGCAGCCAGGCCAGGTCACCCTGGGTGATCGTGCCGAACTGTGTCAGGTCGCCGAAGCCGCACTTCGAGGTGTCCTTGGGGATGACCGTGGGGTAGCCGACCGCCAGGATCTTCGCGTGCGGGGCGCGCTCGTGCAGCACGGCGAGCATCCGGTCGTACTCCTGGCGCACCTTCTTCAGCCGGGCAGGGATGCCGGCGCCCAGGGCGTCCTTGCACGGGGTGCCCTTGCCGCTGCTTTCGCCGCCCAACTGCGGGCACTTCATGAGGATGCCGGCGAAGCCGAGGGTGTTTCCGCCCACGCCGACGGTGATGACGTCGGTGCCGGGCTCCACGGTCTCGGACTGAGGGGGCACGGCGGGGAAGGGGTAGTCCGGATCCTCGGAGATGGGCGGCAGGTGACGGCCGATCGGGTGCTGGGGTGCGTCCGTGACGTTCTCGATGGTGGCGGCGCCACAGCTGACGTTGGTCAGGGAGAAGAGACCGCCGAGGTCCCGGTCGATGACCTGGGGGTAGGACCGGTCGGTGCGGTCGCAGCCGTCACGGGGGACTTCGAATACGTCGCCCGCAGCCGGAATGACCCCGGCGGTGTAGGAGTCACCCAGGGCGACCCACTGGCGGTCCGCGGCGACGGCAGGGTGCGCCCCGGCGAACTGGGCGGGGACGAGAGCGCCTGCCGCGAGAGCTGTGGCCGAACCGAGCAGGGCCAGACGAGCACGGAAGCGGGCCATGAATCCTCCAGGGATGCGGTGTTGGCGACGCTTTGACCATAAAGAGACCGTCACTCAATGCACTAGATTCAATACGGTCAGTAGTCACCGCCGAGCGCGATGAACCTGTGTGGGGGACACGGGTTCGACCTGTCGACCGAGCGCGCTCCATTCGCGACCGCCTCGGCGCGACACTCGACCGCTCCATAGAGACCCGTGACCGGCCCGGCTATCCCGACCTGAGGTGCACGTTCGCGGCGGCTGTCCTGTTCTCGATCACCGACCAGTCAACCTCCGGCCGATCGTGGAGGCGCAGACTCCGGGCCGATGAACCATGCTCCGCACCGCCGATCGGCCGGCATCAGCGGCGCGATGCGAGCTCACGCCTCATCGCAATCACTCGCCGGACGGACGCATTCGAGCAACCGGCGAGCAAGCCAAACGGCACGCCCTAGCGGCCGGGGGCCTCCGCGTTGCGGATGATCCGGGCGAGCAGGTCCCGTACGGCGGCCGTCTCGGCCTCGGAGAGGCCTTCGGCCAGCCTGGCGTCGAGCTTCGCCACGAGCGCGTCCGCGGCGGCGAACACCTCCGCTCCGCGCTCGGTCATCCGGATCTCGATGAGCGTGCCGTGGATCGGGTGCGGGGTGCGCGCGATGAGGCCGCGGGCCTCCAGCCTGCCGAGCAGGCTGTTCATCGTCTGCGGGGTGACCGAGAGGCGGCGCGCGAGCTCGGCGGCGTTGATGCCGGGGTTGTCGCTGAGCACGGCGAGCGCCGCCTGCTGGGCAGCGGTGATCCCGGCCTCGCGCACCGCGGCCTCCTTGGCGGCCTGCGTGATGCGTTCGGCCTGCTTGATGTGGATCAGCAGGCGCTCGGAGTAGTGCATGGGGTGAGTGTAGGAGCGGACGCCAGCCCTCACCAATGGCATCAGTACGCTTGCAGATACCTATCAGCATGTTGTTAGCTACAAGCACACGAACTACTAGCGCCTCGTGTCCTGCACTTCTCTTCGAGGGGGTACCTCCATGTCTGCCGTCCCTGCCGTCCCTGCCGTCCCTGCCGTCCGCACTCGCCCGGCCCTCGGCAACGACCTCGCCCGTGCGATCGTCGACGCGGCCCTCGCCGCCGCCCGGGAGACCGACCTCTACTTCGCCATCGCCGTCGTCGACGAATCCGGCCACCTCAGCGCGTTCGCACGGATGGACGGCTCAGGCCTGATGACCATTCAGATAGCCCAGGACAAGGCCTACACGGCGGCCGCCTTCGGCCTGAGCACGTCTGGCTGGCACGAGTTCGTCGAGAACGACGCGCAGCTTGCGGTGGGGGCCCGCACGGGGATCGACCGCCTGGTCACGTTCGGCGGCGGGCTGCCGATCGTCGTGGACGGCCACCTGGTGGGCGGTATCGGCGTCTCGGGCGGCCACTGGTCGGACGACGTCAAGATCGCCGAAGCGGGCCTGGCCGCGATCCCGGCGTAGGGCCGGCCCGGGCACGGAGTCGATCCGGGCGCAGAGTCGACCCGGGCGCGGGGTCAGCCGGCCGCACCGGCCGGCCAGGCACAGGGCGGGTCTCAGACGGGGGGCCGGCTCGGGCCCGGGCGTTGACTCTTGGGTTACCCGAGACGGCACGGTCATCCCCGTGGACATGATGAACCTGCTCGCCCGCCCCTTCAGCCTGGACGGCGCTCGGGGGACGGCGGTGGTTCCGGTGGACGGTGCCGGTTGCCTGCGAGGCATGCGCCGCAGGCAGGCCCGCGGCCGCCCATGCCCGCCGCGCCCGATGCCGTCCGCGGCCTGCGGCCCGTCGTCCACGCCGGTGAGGACCACCACCACCGTCGTCCCGTCCCGGGTGCCCGTCATGACCGCCTCCACTGCGTGGTGGATGCACTCGCCGTCGTCGAGCCGAGGCCGGGCTCCCGGGCCGGGGTCAGAGGCCGTGGGGGGTGGGGCGGTAGAGGGAGTCGATCTCCCGCTCGAAGTCGCGGGCTATCGCGCCCCGCTTCAGTTTCAGGGACGGCGTCAGGTACCCCCAGGCCTCCGTGAACTCCCCCGGCAGCACCGCGAAGCGGCGTATCGACTCCGCCCGTGACACCAGCCGGTTCGCCTCGTCCACCGCCCGTTGGAGGTCCGCCCGCAGTTCCTCGTCCTCCACCAGCTCCCGCATCGGCACCGCCGTCTTCTTCCGCATCTGGCGCCAGTGCGCCAGCCCTTCCGGCTCCAGGGTGATCAGCGCCGTCACGTACGGCCGGTTGTCGCCGATCACCATGCACTGGCCGACCAGCGGGTGGGCCCGCAGCCAGTCCTCCAGGGGCGCCGGGGCCACGTTCTTGCCGCCGGAGGTGATGATCAGGTCCTTCTTCCGGCCCGTGATCGTCAGGTACCCCTCCGCGTCCAGCTCGCCGATGTCCCCCGTGGCGAGCCATGCCCCGCCGCCCACCACCTCCTGCGCGGCGCTGTTCCAGTACCCCGCGAACACGTGCCGCCCGCGCAGCAGCACCTCCCCGTCCTCCGCGATCCGCACCGCCGTGCCCGGCAGCGGCCAGCCCACCGTGCCGAGCCTCGGCTGCAGCGGCGGGGTCACGGTGCTGGCGCCGGTCGTCTCGGTGAGCCCGTACCCCTCGAAGACCTCGATGCCGGCGCCGGTGTAGAAGGCGGCGAGGCGCCGCCCGAGCGGCGAGCCCCCGCTCAGGACGTACCGCACGCGCCCGCCCAGCGCCGCCCGGATCCGCCGGTAGACGAGCGGGTCGTACAGGGCCCGCGCCGCGCGCAGGCCCATGCCGGGGGTCTTGCCCCCGGCCGTCTCCCCGAACCGCTGCGCGATCCGGGCGGCCCGGTCGAAGGAGGAGGCCCGGCCCATGCGTTCGGCGGTGGCGCGGGCGGTGTTGTAGACCTTCTCCAGGACGTACGGGATGGCCAGCAGGAACGTCGGCTGGAACCCGGCGAGGTCGGCCAGCAGGTCCTCGGTCCGGATGCTCGGCGCGTGCCCGAGCTTCACGCGGGCCCGCATGCAGCCGACGGCCACCATCCGCCCGAAGACGTGCGAGAGCGGCAGGAAGAGCAGGGTGGAGGCCGGGTCCTTGCTGACCGACTTGAAGACGGGGTGGAGGAGTCCGACCGCGTTGTCGGCGTCGGAGAAGAAGTTGGCGTGGGTGATCACACAGCCCTTGGGCTGTCCGGTGGTGCCGGAGGTGTAGATGAGCGTGGCCACGGAGTCCGGCGTACGGACGGACCGGCGCGCGTGGACGACGGCGTCGGGAAGGTCCTCACCGGCCTTGACCAGCCGCGACACGGCGCCGGTGTCGAACTCCCACAGGTGCGCCAGCCAGGGCAGGTGGGCCCGTTCGGCGCTGATGAGACGGGCCTGCGCCGTGTCCTCGACGGCACAGGCCACGGCGCCGGAGTCGTGGATGATCCAGCGGGCCTGGAATGCGGACGACGTCGGGTAGATCGGTACGGTGACCAGCCCGGCGGCCCATCCGGCGAAGTCGAGCAGGGTCCACTCGTAGGTGGTCCGGGCCATGATGGCCAGCCGGTCGCCCTCGCGCAGGCCCTCGGCGATGAGGCCCTTGGCGACGGCCATGACCTCGGCGGCGAACTCGGCGGCGGTCACGTCCCGCCAGCTCCCGTCCCGCTCCTTGCGGGCGAGGACCACCTCGTCGGGGTACTCGCGGGCGTTCTGGAACGGGACGTCCCCGAGCGAGCCGCTCACCGGCACCCCGGCCAGCGCGGGTACCTCCGCCTCCCGTACGACCCCGTCGACGACGGTCAACACGGGGCGGACCAGACGGGGTTCGGCTCCCACTCCATCCACGGCGCTCTCCTCGGCTCGGCTCGACTCGGAGTTACCGCCGGTAATCTACGGACGGACAACCCCTCTGACCAGCCCTTCGAGCGGTCCGACCCGAACCCACCCGACTCCTCCACACCCCGCGCACCACGACCCCCCGGGCGCCACAGGAGCCCCGGCTGCGCCGTTCGGGCGAGGGCGGATCGATTCAGCGGCGGGTGACCGGTGACCGGGCCGCGCCGGGCGCGGAAAGGTGGTGCCTGCACGTTGTCGCTCTCCCGAGGGAAAACCCTGATGCGTCTTCGCAATGCCGCCGTCGCCGCCTTCGGCGCCTTCACCCTTGCCCTGACCCTCCCGACGTCCGCTTCGGCCGCGACCGGCGAGTTCCGGTACTCGTACGTCGGCCTCGACGGCGGCCCTCAGCAGGCGGCGCTCGTCGACCCGGCGGACTGGGAGTGCATCACCCTGCCGGAGGTGGCCGACCCGAACGCCAGCGAACCGGCCTTCTCCCCGCGCAACCGGACCGACAGGCCGGCGACCGTCTTCACCGAACCGGGCTGCGAGGGCGCGCACTTCACCCTGCGCGCATACACGGGCTACGGCTCGGAGCGCCTCAAGCTCCGCTCGGTCGTCTTCACCGACTGACCGCCGACCCCGGCCTCCCGGCCCCGGCGGGGACACCTGACACCGCCCCCGCCGAGGCCGGACGCCGACCGCTTCGCGGCCCGCGTCAGGCGTGACGGGCCTGCATGCCGGTGAGGCGGACCGCGAAGTGGGCCGCCGCAGCGGCCGCCGCGATGTGCAGGGCGTCGGCGGTCATGCCCAGCGTCACGGCGTCCAGGAGGGCGTCGAGATCCGCCGCCGAGCGGTAGTTCAGCGTGGCGTACTGCTGGAGCAGGCTCGAACCGACGAACGAGCCCCACCAGAGGTTGACGGGCCAGAAGGAGCCGCTGCCGGCCGCATCGGCGGGCGACTGCCGCAGGCCCTCCGACCACATGTCCACGGCCATCCGGTACGGGAGCCACAGGCAGGCGAAGGGGATGAACCAGGCTCCGATGCCCCAGCCCGGCCCCTTGTCGAAGCGGCCGGGCGCCTGCGCGCCGGCCGTGCGGCGCGCGCGGTGGAACCAGGTGATGAAGACCGCCGCGCAGGCCAGCAGCGCGATCGCGTGGATCTGGTCCGACACGTGGAACAGCCGATCGGTCTCGTTCAGGTGGTCCTGCGAGGCGAAGGCGAAGCCCTCGCCCCCGTTCACTCCCGCACGGGCGCGGATCCCGACGTACACGGAGAACGCGTCACCGGCGGCCACCGCCGCCAGCGCGGCGCATACACCCGTGAGCAGGGCGTCCCTCCGGCCGGCCGCCCGGCCGGGGAAGGGTGGGCGTGGACGGAGAACACCGGAAGCGGACATGACGGTACGGACCCCCTGGGCACGGAAACGGAAGAGCGCCCACAGAAGGGGTGCGGGGGGAAGCTATGTCGGACCGACCTCCGCTGTCCAGGGAAAACCGCAGGTCGCGGCCTGGCTCAGAGCCAGCGCCGGGCCGCCTCGACGCTGTCGCCGCCGTTGGTGTTGAACGCGATGGCCGCCTGGGGGGCGTGGGTGCGGATCAGGTTCACGATCCGCTCGAAGAGGGCGAGCAGTTGCTCCGCCTTGCGGATCCCGCCTCCGACGACGACCACGTCCCACGGCCGTTCGCCCAGCGTCGCGACGAGTGCGGCCTCGGTCGACCCGTCGAAGACGACCAGCGCCATGGCCGCGTCGATGCCGTGCTCTCCGAACCGGTCCAGCTCGGCGTCGAGGGCTGCGCGGAGCGCCACCCCGTCGACACCCGGTATCGCCTGCGGGTCGTAACCGATCACCAGTACAGAAGCCATGCGGCCCAGGCTGCCACACCCGCGGCCCGGCGGGACGCGCGTCCCCCCTGTCCGGCAGACGTGTCGAACTGCCTGAACTGTCAGTCCCCGTTGGTAAGTTCGAATCAACGTCGGAATCACGCCGCGGCCGGTGCACGCTGCCCGGCGTCCGTTCGACATGCCGTATCAGAGGCATCCAGGGGGACCACATGAACATCGCCAAGCGCATCGGCACACTGGCTGCCGCCGCCCTCACCGTCGTCACCGGCACGGTCGCCTTCGCTTCCTCGGCCGAGGCGGCAGGCTCGTGGAAGTGCCGCTTCTGGAACGAGGGCAACTCCTGCGTCCGCACCGTGGACAACGGTTACGACGCCGAGTGGATCCGGCCGTGGGACGACGGCAAGGCCCACTACGTCGACTTCAACCTCGAATGCCAGAACGGCTACACCTACGGCGACCAGGGTGCTTTCTGGATCAGCCCGAACCAGACCCGCAGCTACGTCTTCGCCGTCGGCGCCCGCGGCACCTGCCGGGCCAAGGTCATCGACCACACCTCGGGCAAGACCTTCTACTCCGACTACACGACCAAGCTCGGCTAAGCGCGGCTAAGCGGCCGCTGCGGGCGGCGGCGGGCAGTCGCGGCAGCGGCCCGGGTGCGGGGAACGGAAGGCGCGTTCGCAGCCGTCACAGGTCTGGAAGGGGTCCGGGCGTCTGGCGGGCTTCGACGCCGAGGCCTGTGGCAGGTGGGGTGGGAGCAGCTCTTTGAGGCGGTACGCCAGTACCGCGGCGGGGCTGCGCATCGGCTCCGGGAGGTTCGTGGTCAGGGCCAGCCCGACCGCCTCGGGGTCCGCGCCCCGGTCCAGCCAGGTCGATACGCCGGGTGCGAGGCGTTCCACGTCGCGCGCGGCCAGGAGCAGGCGCGGGTCGAGGTGCCGCAGACCGGCGAGCAGATCGGCCGCCCCGGGGTGCAGGTGCCGCGGTGCGGGCCAGGATCCGGAAACCGGGCCCCAGTCCGTCCCGTGGCCCGGCCCCGCACCGGTGTCCACCCCCGCGGCCGGCCCCCGAGCAGGATCCCAGCTCGGGCCGGAACCCGGGGTCGGGCCGGAATCCGGGGTCGGGCCGGAGTGCGGTTCCCGGTCCGGGGCCGGGCACGAGCCAGGATCCGCGTCCGCGTCCGGCGTCGGGGTCGGCTCCCGGTCCGGGGCCGGGTCCGGCGTCGGGGTCGGGGTCGGCTCCCGGTCGGCGGCCGGGCCCGGGTCCACGTCCGGGCCCGGGGCCGGGGCCGGGGCCGGGTCCGGGGCCGGGTCCGCGGTCGGGTCCGACGTCGGGTCCGACGTCGGGGTCGGCTCCCGGTCCGGGGCCGAACACGGGCACGGGGCCGGGTCTGGCGTCGGGTCCGCGCCCAGTGCCGGAGCCGCGCCCGCGCCCTGGTCCGACGTCAGGTCCGGCTCCCGGTCCGCGCCCGGGCCCGGGGCCAGGGCCGCGTCTGGGGCCAGGGCCGGGTCCGCGTCCAGGCACGGGGCCGCGGCCGCGGCCGCGTCCGAGTCAGGGGCCCGGCCTGCGGCTGCGGCCGGGGCCGGATCCGGGGCGGGCTCGCTGCACGAGGGCGGAGGTGGCGGGGGCGGAGGAGGCGGCTCGTCCGGGCCGGTCCGCGGCTTGTTGTACGAGTACGTGCGGGTCACCACCCGGCCCGTGGCCAGCCGCTCGGTCCGGCGTTCCAGGTAACCGCACCGCTCCAGCTCCCGCAGGGCTGCGCTGATGCGCTTCTCGCCCTCCGGGAACCGGTGCATGAGCGCCCTGATGCCGACCGGGGCGCCGCCCGGCAGCGACTGGATGTGCCCCGCGATCCCGATGGCCGTCGCCGACAGCTCGCGGTGCTGGAGGAGGTGATTGCCGATCACGGTGTAGTGACTGGCGTGCCACGTGTTGACGTGGATGACACCGGATCGGGGAGTCCCGGCGGGAACCCGGGACGAGTCGCGCGAAGGCACGCTAGGCTGCCGAAGAGCCATGAGGAAGGGCTGCTTCCTACTTGGTCAGGCCCTCGACCGGGATGCCAGTCCCGCCGGGGGCCGTCTCATGTCTGTGGTCGTTGTCGGGGCCGAGCATATGCCCGCCAACCATCTTCGAATCCAGCCCGGTTGGCACAGTTCACCCGACCGGGCGACGGGGGTCCGACGGTGGTGGGGTGGGGTGGGTGGGTTGGTTCTTCCCACCGGTGCTTTGGTCCTTATGCGTCTAAGCGCGCCGGATCGCGACGCCCCGGGGGACGGTGGCGAGCGGCACCTCCGCCCACACCACCTTGCAGGGGGCCGGCCCTTCCCGTACGCCCCAACGCTCCGCGAGCGCCTCGACCAGCACGAGCCCCCGCCCCGGCTCGCGGATCTGCGGGATCCGGTCGCCCCGGGGGTCCGTCACCTCGATGAGCAGGGTGTCGGGGGTGACCGTGAGTGCCAGCCGGAAGTCCCGTCCGGGCACCCGCCCGTGGGTCACCGCGTTGGTGGCGAGCTCCGCGATGATCTGCGCGGGCACCTCCAAGGGCAGCCCCCAGGAGCGCAGTTGTTCGGCGGCGAGCACCCGGCCGAGTCGAGCCCCGCGCGGCGTGGCGGACAGCTGGACGTGAAAGTCGACGAGTTGAGGAATCACGTCACTCAGCGTGGCGGCCCGTGCGTAACGTGAGAAGCGGCACCGCCCGTACGTCCCGCGTCTGTCCGGTGGTTGTCCGGCCCTGTCCGGGCTGTCCGGACGGGGCCGCCGGGTACGGGGCGCGGAGGACATCGGCTCGTCGGAGGTGGGCGCGGCATGAGCGTGGACAGCAGTGACGGTACGGAAGAGCCCGGCTGGGACGTGGACCCGGAGGACGAACAGGGCGTGGCCGTGGTGGCCGCGCTGGGCCGCCAGCTCAAGGCCTGGCGCGAGGCCGCCGGCATGCGGGCGGCCGAGTTCGGCACGGCGGTCGGGTACGGGGAGGACCAGGTCCGCAAGGTCGAGGCGGGCAAGCGGATCCCCCGCCCCGAGTACCTGGACAAGGCGGACGCCGTACTGAAGGCGGGCGGCAGGATCGCCGCGATGAAGGTGGACCTGGAACAGGTCCGGTACCCGAAGAAGGTCCGAGCCCTGGCGAAGATGGAGGGGAAGGCGGTCGAACTCGCCGCCTACGGCAACCACAACATTCATGGCCTGTTGCAGACCGAGAGTTACGCCCGGGCGCTGTTCGAGATGGCGCAGCCTCCGCAGTCGCCGGAGGAGGTGGAGCGGGGAGTCGCCGCCCGGCTTGCGCGGCAGACGATCTTCGAGCGGTCGCCCGGCCCTGCGCTCAGTTTCGTCCAAGAAGAGGTGACCCTGCGGCGCACCATCGGGGGCACAATGGTTCGGCGCGCTCAACTCGAACGCCTGTTGGAGTTGAGCCAGTTGCGGAATGTCACGATCCAGGTGATGCCGACCAACTGTGACGATCACGCCGGAATGGAGGGCCTGATCCAAGTGCTGAAGTTCGCGGACGGTTCGGCGGTGGGACGCGGCGAGGGCATCTTCAACGGTCGCCCGGTCTCCGATCCGAAGCAGCTCCGAATCCTTGAGTTGCAATATGGCATGATCCGGGCCCAGGCTCTCTCGCCCCGGGAGTCACGGGCCTTCGTCGAGAAACTGCTGGGAGAGACATGATCCACAACCCCGAGCTGGAGTGGTTCAAGAGCAGCTACAGCGACAGCAGCAACATCAACGACTGCGTCGAGGTGGCTGCCACCGCCGACGCCGTCCTGGTCCGGGACTCCAAGGACATCGAGCGGGCCCACCTGACGGTCGGGTCCGGCGCTTGGGCCGGGTTCGTGGCCCACGCGTCCGGCATCTGACGACGGCCCTCAGGCACGGGTGCAGATGTGCACCGACTCGCTGCCGTGGCCGTCGTCGTGGACGATGCGCAGGACCTTGTCCTTGTAGGTCACCTTCAACTGCTGGCCGTCGCCCGTGCCGCCCGCGCCCGGCGGCTTCCACGGGAGGGCGAGCGAGACGGTGTTCTCGACGGTCCCCGGCACCGTCAGGGCCTCGCCGCCGCTCAGCTTCCTCAGTTCCTTGCCGCCCTCGAACACGTCGGTGCGCAGGTGGCCGCCGCGCAGCAGCCAGCCTCCGGTCCATGTGACCGGGGTGCCGTCGGCGTCCCAGACGATGGTGAAGCCGCCGTTCCCGCCCGGCGGGGCCGTCACGGTGGCCGTGCCGTGCACGGTCTTGCTGCCGGGGGTGGTCGACTCGATCTTCCAGGTGCCGCCGATGAAGGCGTCGAAGGCCCGGGCCACCACGCCCGGGCCGGACGGGGCTGGAGCCGGGGGCGCGGAGGGGGAGGAGCCGGCCCCGGCGCCCTTCGGCCCGGGAACCGGAGCCGAGAACGGTGCGGCCGCGCCCCCGGTGACCGCGGTCGGCGTTTCGCCCTTGCCCGTGCACGCCGCGGCCAGTGAGGCCCCGACCCCGATCGCCAGGTAGCGCAATGCGTTGCGGCGTCCGATCACCCGGGCCGCGGTGCGCAACTCCCGTACCGTCACCAGTCCCCCGTAGCAGGTCAGTTGATCAGCAGCCGGCCGAGTCTAGCGGGGTGTTCGGGTGGCCGAGGGAGCGCCCATGGGCCGGTTCAGCTGGGCAGGTGGTGGACGCAGGTGTCGTAGATCCACGGTTCGAGGTCGTGGTCGTCACGGGCGATCCGCAGCATGGCCGTGCCGGTCTGCTTGCCGACCACGCCGTCGACCGACAGCGGGTAGTTGTACGGCGCCCGGCGCGCGCGGGCCTGGAACTGCTTGATCGCCGTCTGCGTCTCAGACCCGTAGCGGCCGTCTTCCTGGATATGCCCCGAGTACCCGCCGTAGCGGTTGGCGAAGATCTGGGCGCACTTCACGCCCGGACCGGAGGTGGAGTAGCCGTAGCCGATGGAGGGGGCGGTGGAGGAGGCCTGCGCGGTTCCGGAGAAGCCGGCCAGCAGGGTCACGGCGGCACCGAATCCGGCCAGTGCTCGCCGCGTGTTGCGGAACTTCATGTGCGATTTCCCCGTATTAGCATGGACATGACCATCGAATCCTAGCCATGTCCGACGTTCAACTCACCAGGGGACACATGTCGTTCGACGCGGAATGGGCGCAGCACAAGGCCGCCGTACTCGCGCAGCAGTCACCCGCCATGCGCCTCAACCACGTGCCCGCCGACGCGAGCACGACGGGGAGCCCGGCCGGGAGCCTCGTCGCCGGGGCGCAGTCCATCAACGGCAACGCCAACCTGCTGATCGAGATCGCCGCGCTCCTCCACGAGGGCCGCCCCGACGGGGACGCGAGCACCATGGCCCGCGCCCCGCGGGCCCACGCGGACGTCTCGGCGCAGGCCCTGCGCTTCGCCCGCTTCGCCGATGACCAGTTCAAGGACACGATCAACCTGTTCGCCGCCCTGGCCACCAAGCTCAAGACCACCGGCACCGGCTTCGCGCAGGTCGACGACAGCACCGCCCGCAACTTCCTCGACAACATCCTCGACGGGGGCCAGTACGTGAAGCCGGAGTCGAAGTGACCCTGAGCCACCGCAAGGACGTCCAGTTCCTGGAGGAGTGCAACCCGGCTCTGGTGGAACGCAACGCAGCCGAGTTCAAGCGGCTGCGCGACCTCCTGGTCCAGATCGAGGAGCCCGCCCGGCGCGCCGAGACGGGTACGCAGTGGCAGAGCGACGGCAGCCACACGTACACCGACCGCCTCTCGGAGGCCCGCCAGCTCGTCCTCCACATGGCCGAGGGGTACGACAAGGCCGCCAGCGCCCTGCACGCGTACGCCGCGGCGCTGACCACCGCCAAGTCGCACTACTCGAACGGCAAGCGCACCGAGCGCAAACTCGCTGCGCTCATCGCCACGAAGGGCACCGCGATCACGCGCACGGCGCAGGAGGCGGAGCCGATGTGCCAGTGGGAGGACATGCGGGCGACGACCGGCGTCATGGACTTCTTCGCCGAGCTGACCATGGACGTGGACGACATCCGCGACGAGGCGAACCGGCTCCACGACGACGCGGGCGGCAGCTTCCACCAGGCCAAGACGGCCGAGGGTGAGGCCCGCAGCGTCTGCGTGCACGCGCTGAAGCAGGCGTACGAGCTGCTGCCCGAGTTCAAGGTCAAGAGCGGCGCCGGCGGCGGGGGCGGGGTCGACGTCTACGCGGCCATGGCCGACATCCGCCGCGAGGCGGCGGAGGCCCGCGCCAACCCCCTGACCCATCTGCCGGGCAGCGGCCCGAAGAAGGACATGACCGGGCCGTTCGGCAACGACCCGGTCTCCCCCGAGCTGCGCGACATCCGGATGCGGGTGGCGGGGCTGCCGGAGGCGGACGACAACTACTGGGACCCGCCGCAGTCGGACGAGGGGCGGGCGGAGTGGATCCGCAACAACAAGGAGATCCTGCGCGCGGCCGCGCAACGGGCCGGGCTGCCGGAGGAGATGGTCGCCGGCATCGCGTGGAAGGAGGTCGGCGGCCAGCCGGGCATCTTCGACGACGGCGTCGACTTCTTCCGCCAGGCCGCCGACGCACCGTGGGGGCTGAGCCCGATCACGGCGGAGAACCTGCCGGACCGGGCGGGCGGCAGGCCGGACGAAACCTCCTTCGGCCCGATCGCCGTCCAGCTGCGGCGCGGGGCCGAGGTACTCGGCTACGACCCGGAACACCTCACCGAGCAGCAGCGCAACGTGGTGAAGTCCGCGCTCCAGGACCCGAAGCAGAACGCGTTCATCGCAGCCGGCTTCCTGGCCCAGATCAAGGAGGAGACCGGCTACGCCGACGTCCCGTCGGACCAGCTGACCGAGGCCCAGATGCAGGAGATCGCCGCCCGCTACAACGGCGGACCGTACTGGGAGTCGAAGAAGGCCCAGGACTACGGCGATGATTTCCGCAACAACCTCGGCAACGTGAAGAAGGCAATGCAATGACGTACGGGCGCGAGAACATCGACCTGCCCGAGGACCGGGGCTGCCTCCAATGGGTCCTGGGCGTCCCGCTCGCCCTCATCTACCTGCCCGCGGCCTACATCTGCTTCCTCCTGCTGTCGGCGGAGCCGATCTCGCCCCTGGACCACCGCATGCGCGAGGACGCCCGCACGATGGGCGGGCTCGCGCTGTGCATCAGCTTCGCCGGTCTGCTCCTCTCCCTCCTCCCGGTCTACCGCCGCACGATGAACCGCTGGTGGTACGCCGTCCCCCTCGCCCTGGGCGCAATCGCCTACATCCGCGCCGCAACCCTGTGAGGGGTGTGCGGCGGGGGATGCGGCGGTCCGGTCTCGTGGGTGCCGTCCTCGGGGTCGTCGCCCTGCTCGGCGGGTGCTCCGGGGTGGGCGGGGGGCGTGACGTCCGCGACGCGCCGCACTGGGAGGAGGGGGCCACCGTGGAGTCCGTCGCGCAGACCCTTCAGGTGCAGGTGCCCACGTCGGCGACCGATGCCCGGGCCGCCCGCCACAAGGGCTTCCAGGACGACGGGCTGATCCTCGCGTTCGTCCTGCCGACGGACGAGGTGGACGGCTTCCTCGACCGGCTCCGGCCGGAACGCCCCCTGCGGCTGCGCGAAAAGCCGTGGGGCGGAGAGGCAGAGCCGGCAACGCCCTTCGCGCACCTCGGGCTCCCGGAGCCCGAATCGCTCGCGAACGTGCGGGAGGGGCAGGTCTGTGCACCCTGCAAGGACGAGCTGGACTGGTTGAAGGTCGCCGTGGCGCGGGCCGATGACCGGAGCAGCCGGGTCTATCTGCACGGGGTCGACTGAGCGCCCGTCGCCGGATCGCACCGCAGCCCCCGCCCGGGCGGGGCGGGGGCTGCGGGGGCTGGAGCGGTCAGGCGGGGACGGGGACCGGGGTGGCCTCGTCCAGGGGGGAGGACGAGGCGGCCTCGTAGGCCTTCTTGTCCAGGATCCCCTCGCGGGCCGCGACCACGACCGGGACCAGGGCCTGGCCGGCGACGTTGGTGGCGGTGCGCATCATGTCCAGGATCGGGTCGATCGCCATCAGCAGGCCCACGCCCTCCAGGGGCAGGCCCAGGGTGGACAGGGTCAGCGTCAGCATGACGGTGGCGCCGGTCAGGCCGGCCGTGGCGGCCGAGCCGACCACCGAGACGAAGGCGATCAGCAGGTAGTCGGTGATCGTCAGCTGGACGTCGAAGATCTGCGCGATGAAGATCGCGGCGAGCGCCGGGTAGATCGCGGCGCAGCCGTCCATCTTCGTGGTCGCGCCGAACGGGACGGCGAAGGAGGCGTACTCCTTCGGGACGCCGAGGCGTTCGGTGACCTTCTGGGTGACCGGCATGGTGCCGACCGAGGAGCGGGAGACGAAGGCCAGCTGGATCGCGGGCCAGGCGCCCTTGAAGAACTGGATCGGGTTGACCTTGGCGACCGTGGCGAGGAGCAGCGGGTACACGCCGAACATGACGAGCGCCGAGCCGACGTAGACGTCGGCGGTGAAGGTCGCGTACTTGCCGATGAGCTCCCAGCCGTACGAGGCGATGGCGGTGCCGATCAGGCCGACGGTGCCGATCGGGGCGAGGCGGATGACCCACCACAGCGCCTTCTGGAGGAGCTCCAGGACCGACTCGGCGACGGTCAGCAGCGGCTGCGCCTTGTTGCCGAGCTGGAGGGCGGCGATGCCGGCGACGGCGGCGAGGAAGACGATCTGGAGCACGTTCAGCTCGGTGAACGGCGTGACGATGTCCTTCGGGACGATGCCGGTCAGGAAGTCGAGCCAGGAGCCGGTGCGCTTGGGCAGCTTGCCGTCCTGCGGGGTGAGGCCGGTGCCGGCGCCCGGGTTGGTCAGCAGGCCGATCGCGAGGCCGATGCCCACGGCGATCAGCGAGGTGATCATGAACCAGAGCAGCGTGCGGGAGGCGAGCCGGGCCGCGTTGTTCACCTTCCGCAGGTTGGTGATGGACACCAGGATCGCGAAGAAGACGAGCGGCGCGACGGCCAGCTTCAGCAGCTGGACGAAGATGTCGCCGATCTGCTCCAGGGTGGTGGCGAGCCAGCTGACGTCCTGGCTGCGGGCTATCCAGCCGAACAGGACACCGAGCACGAGGCCGGTGACGATCTGGGCCCAGAACGGGAACTTGAAAGAGGCCTTGGCGGGGGCCTGAGGGGTCGCGGACACGGACACACTCCGGGGGTGATGCGCAAAGAAAGAGGGGGGAAGGGAAGAACGGCGTGGGCTCAGCGACAGCCACAACAGGCCGCGGTCACGCGGCGGCAGAGGTCGACGTGCAGGCGCGCCACGAGCGGGACGCTCGTGGTCATTTCGTGCGCAACTGTGGTCAACATGTTTAACACGCTAACACTTTCCCTTTGAGGTTCTCAAAGGTGCACTTTGAGCCAGTGGGGCGCAGGGCCCCCGGAAACGCCGAACGCCCCGGCACACGGGGGCAATCCCGGTGCAGGGGCGGTTCGGTGCGGTTCGGTGTGTGAGGAAGCTAACCCGAGGCCGGCTCAGGTGCGGGCGGCGTCGTCGGCCGCGTCCTCCTGGGAGCGGTTCGCGGCGAGCCGCTCCTTCGCGCCCGCGACGCGTCCGGAGATCTGCGCGGACATCTCGTCGCGCTGCTTGCGCAGCAGTACGAAGGACAGCGGCGCGGAGATCACCAGGGCGAGCAGCACGACCCAGGCGGGGTTGGCGTCGCCGAGGCCGGCGGGCACCCAGCCCACGTTGACCAGGACGGCGACCAGGACGAGGCATCCGACGAAGATGCCCAGCCGCATCGCGGTGTAGCGGATCGTCGCGCTCGGCTTGAGGGACACGGTGACCCCTTCTCTCTCGTCGGTACGTCGTCACGTGCCCGTCCAGTGAAGCACGGCGCAGGTACGGACAAACCCGCCGGGGGTCAAACGAGCGGCAGCAGCATGGTGATGTCGTCGCGGTCGTCGCCCGGAGCCACCCGGATCGCACCCGGGACACGGCCGACCTCCTTGTAGCCGCAGGCCGCGTAGAAGTGCTCCAGCCCGTGGCCCCCGCGGCAGCCGAGCCGCAGCGCGTCGAGGCCGCCCAGGGAGCGCGCCGCGTCGGCGACGGCCTCCATCAGGGCGCGCCCCGCGCCGCGGCCCTGGAGTTCGGGGCTGACCATGACGGTGTAGACCCAGGCCCAGTGCCGCTGCAGCGCGTGGCCGTTGTGCGCAAGGAAAGCGGCTGCGCACACCCGCCCGTCCGCGTCCCGCCCGACGACGAGCCGGTGGCGCTCCTCGGCCATGGCCACGAGGTGCTTGACGAGCTCGGGGCGGATGTCGCCCGCGGTCACCGGCGGGACGAAGCCGACCGCGCCGCCCGCGTTGGAGACGTCGGTCCACAGCCGTACGAGGCCGTCGCGCAGCTCCCGGTCGACCGTCGGCTCGAACGTGAAAGTAAGGGTCATGGGTCGAGAGTATCCATTACACATCTTGGCGGGCAACGGAAAAAGGCCCCGGTCCTCGTGGGACCGGGGCCTTCGCCGAGTCGGCCGGGCGTCAGACGCGCATCGCCTGCGGGGTCTCGCGCAGCGCCGCGTCCGGGCCGGGGTACTCCCGGATGATCTCGTACCGCGTGTTGCGCTCGACGGGGCGGAAGCCCGCCTCGCGGATCAGTTCCAGCAGATCGTCACGGCCCAGCTTGTTCGGCGTGCCGTAGTTGTCCGCGTCGTGCGTGATCTTGTACTCGACGACCGAGCCGTCCATGTCGTCCGCGCCGTGCTGGAGGGCCAGCTGGGCGGTCTGCACGCCGTGCATCACCCAGAAGACCTTGACGTGCGGCACGTTGTCGAAGAGGAGACGCGAGACCGCGAAGGTCTTCAGCGCCTCCGCGCCCGTCGCCATCGTCGTGCGCGCCTGGAGCTTGTTGCGGACCTTGCCGTCCTGCATGTCCACGAAGTCGTGCTGGTAGCGCAGCGGGATGAAGACCTGGAAGCCACCGGTCTCGTCCTGGAGCTCGCGCAGCCGCAGCACGTGGTCCACGCGGTGGCGCGGCTCCTCGATGTGCCCGTAGAGCATGGTCGACGGGGTCTTGAGGCCCTTGGAGTGCGCCAGGCGGTGGATGCGCGACCAGTCCTCCCAGTGGGTCTTGTGGTCGACGATGTGCTGGCGGACCTCCCAGTCGAAGATCTCCGCGCCGCCGCCGGTGAGGGACTCCAGGCCAGCCTCGATCAGCTCGTCCAGGATGTCGGAGGCCGACATCCCGGAGATCGTCTCGAAGTGGTGGATCTCGGTCGCCGTGAACGCCTTCAGCGAGACGTTCGGCAGCGCCTCCTTCAGCGCGGAGAGCGAGCGCGGGTAGTACCGCCACGGCAGGCTGGGGTGCAGGCCGTTGACGATGTGCAGCTCGGTGAGGTTCTCGTTCTCCATGGCCTTGGCCAGGCGCACGGCCTCCTCGATGCGCATCGTGTACGCGTCCTTCTCGCCCGGCTTGCGCTGGAACGAGCAGTAGGCGCACGAGGCGGTGCACACGTTCGTCATGTTGAGGTGGCGGTTGACGTTGAAGTGGACGACGTCGCCGTTCTTGCGCGTGCGCACCTCGTGGGCCAGGCCGCCCAGCCAGGCCAGGTCGTCGGACTCGTAGAGGGCGATGCCGTCCTCACGGGTCAGCCGCTCGCCGGAGCGAACCTTGTCCTCCAGCTCACGCTTGAGCCCAGCGTCCATTCCGGTCGTCTCCTCTACGGGTCCTGTCCTGCCTGCAACCGCCACCCACCGTACTCTTAGCGCTCTTCGGGCAGGTCCCCGACCCGGTTCTCCCACTTGGTGGAGAGCACGATGGTGGTACGGGTGCGCGAGACGCCCTTGGTGCTGGAGAGCTTTCGGATGATCCGCTCCAGGCCGTCCACGTCGCCGGCCCGCACCTTGAGCATGTACGAGTCGTCGCCCGCGATGAACCAGCAGTCCTCGATCTCCGCCAGGTCACGCAGGCGGCGGGCCACGTCCTCGTGGTCCGCGGCGTCGGAGAGGGAGATGCCGATGAGCGCCGTGACGCCGAGGCCGAGCGAGGCCGCGTCGACGGTCGCGCGGT
The DNA here is from genome assembly GCA_001298555.1 of Actinobacteria bacterium OV450. GTDB lineage: Bacteria > Actinomycetota > Actinomycetes > Streptomycetales > Streptomycetaceae > Streptomyces. Next base: position 55,543 of record LJCW01000131.1, on the reverse strand, counting down.
AGCCGGTGATCACGCCGGCCGATTCGAGCCGGTTGATCCGGTCGGTGACGCTGGGACCGGAGAGGCCCACGAGCCGGCCCAGCTCCGCGTACGAGGCACGTCCGTTCTCACGAAGTGCCTGGATGAGCTGCCTATCCACCGCGTCCATATACCTGGAGCCTTCCATTATTCGGGGATCCCGCAAGTTTACGTATAGAATCAAAGGCGCACAGGGTCAACACCCTGTGAATCTTTCAACAGATCAGCGATGATCTCGATGATCTGACGACATCAGGAGTGGTTCACCGTGTACACGATCGAGATGGCCTACGCACACATGCGACAGCTCCAGGAGCTGGCCAACCGATCCCGCACCGACCAGCCCGCCGCCGCCCACCGCGTCGACCGGACCCGCAAGCCGGGCCGCGCCAAGAAGCGCTAGCCACCGTTTGCCTCCCGGGGGCGGGACGCCAGCGCACCACCGAGCTCCCCCTCCCACCGGCGGTACAGCCGGTGCGGCACCCCTGCCGCATCCAGCACCCGCCCCGCGACGAAATCCACCAGGTCCTGGATGTGCGTCGCACCCGCATAGAACGCCGGAGAGGCGGGCAGCACCACGGCGCCCGCCTCGTCCAGCGCCACCAGATGCTTCAGCGTCTGCCCGTTCAGCGGGGTCTCCCGCACCGCGACCACCAGTCGGCGCCGCTCCTTGAGCGTCACGCTCGCGACGCGCTGGAGCAGGTCCTTCGACAGCCCGAGCGCCACACCCGCCACGCAGGCCGTGGACGCCGGCACGATCAGCATCCCCTGCACGGGGTACGAGCCCGAACTCGGCCCGGCGGCCAGGTCGCCGGCGCCCCAGTAGCGGACGTCGTCCAGTTCCGGCCGTGCGTACGTCCCCGGCTTGCCGTCCGCCCCCCGCTCCAGCCACGCGGCCAGATCGTCCCGCCAGTGCGCGTCGCGGAAGGCGATCCCGGTCTCGTCCAGCAGGGTCAGCCGCGAAGCCCGGCTGACCACCAGGTCCACGCTCTCCCCCGCCGCCAGCAGTCCGCGGATCACCGCCGCCGCGTACGGCGTCCCGGACGCCCCGGAAACCCCGACCACCCACGGGGTGCGCTTGCCGTCAGTCATACCTCCGAGACTATCCGGCCACCACGGAGCGACGCTGAGTAAGGTGGCCCGAGCACCGACAGCGGGGGGATCAGGACATGGCCGAAACAGGCGGTGGCGTACAGCTCGACCAGCTCGACGAGTGGCGCCAGGCGGACCGGGCCAAGGCCGCCGCACAGCTGATGCTGGGCTGGGTGGCCCTGCTCTGGCTGATCGAGCTGGCCGACCTGGCCACCGGGCACGCCCTCGACGCGTACGGGATCACCGCCCGCACCGCCGACGGGCTGACCGGGATCCCGCTGGCGCCGTTCCTCCACTTCGGCTTCGACCACGTGGCGTCCAACAGCGTCCCGCTGCTGGTCCTCGGCTTCGTCGCCGCGCTGAGCGGGATCCGCCGCTTCCTCGCGCTGTGCGCGGTGGTCGTCCTGGTGGACGGGCTCGGCGTCTGGCTGGTCTCCCCGTCGGGCACCGTCACGGCGGGCGCCTCGGGCCTGGTCTTCGGCCTCTTCGGCTACCTGCTGGCCCGCGGCTTCGTCGAACGCCGGCCGCTGGGCGTGCTGGTCGGCCTCGCGATCGCCGCCTACTGGGGCACGGTCATCGTGACCGGCATCCTGCCGACCGACTCCGCCGTCAGCTGGCAGGCCCACCTCTTCGGCCTGCTGGCGGGCACGGCGGCGGCCTTCCGCTTCCCCCGCCCGGCCCCGCGGGGCTGAAACCCGCCGGCGCCTACGGCGTCAGGCCGCGGGCCACGAGGTCGGCCAGGGCGCAGGCGAAGAGGGCCATGCCGATGAAACCGTTCACCGTGAAGAAGGCCCGGTTCAGGCGGGACAGGTCGTGCGGCTTCACGATCGTGTGCTCGTAGAGGAACGCCCCCACGACCACCAGCAGGCCGAACCAGAAGAACGGGCCGGCGTCCGTCGCCACCGCGTACCAGGCCAGCAGGCCCGTCGTCACGACGTGCGCGCCGCGCGCGCCCCACAGGGCGGCCGGAACGCCGAAGCGCGCCGGGACGGACTTGACCCCGTCGGCGCGGTCCGCGGCCACGTCCTGGCAGGCGAAGATCAGGTCGAAGCCGCCGATCCACACGCCCACCGCGAGGCCCAGGATCACCGCGTCCCAGGACCACGTGCCGGTGACGGCCAGCCAGGCCCCGACCGGGCCCATCGCCTGGGCCAGGCCCAGGATGGCGTGCGGGAAGTTCGTGAACCGCTTGCCGTACGGGTACACCACCATCGGGATCACCGCGACCGGCGCCAGCGCCAGGCAGAGCGGGTTCAGCAGCGCCGCCGAGCCGAGGAAGACGGCCAGCGCGATCCCGGCACCGGTCCAGGCCGACCGCACGGACACGGCGCCCGTGACGAGCTCGCGCCCGGCGGTGCGGGGGTTGCGGGCGTCGATCTCCCGGTCGATGATCCGGTTCGCGGCCATCGCGAACGTCCGCAGCCCGACCATGCAGACGGTGACCAGCAGCAGTTCGGCCCAGTGCATCGTGCGGTCGAGCCGGAACATGGCCGTCAGCGCCGCGATGTAGGCGAAGGGCAGCGCGAAGACCGAGTGCTCGATCATCACGAGCCGCAGGAACGCCTTGACCTTGCCGGGTGCCTGCGGCTCGGAACCGGGGCCGATGACCCCGTCGGCGGTGGTCATCATGCGAGGGCTCTCCGGAAGTCTTCGAGGTCGGCGCGGAGCGCGTCGGCGTCCACGGACGGGATCTCCAGCGTGACCGGGGACAGCTCCTCGCCCTCGGGCGGGGTGACGGTGCACAGGAAGCGGCAGTCCTCGCCGCCCTCGCCCGGGTAGGCCTGGAGGCGCAGCACCTCGCCCGCCCCCACGATGAACGGCCCGCTCTCGAACGACAGCTCGGCCAGCAGGCGGTCGGCGAAGTCCTCGGCCTCCGCGTCCCGCAGGCCCGGCAGCTCGAAGCCGCCGCCCCCGCCGCTCCCGTCCTCCCACATCAGCGCCCAGACGTTGCCGGGGCCCGCGAACTCCTCCGGCGAGACCCCGGCCTGTAGGGCCGCCTCGCGGACCTCGGGGTCCTCCGGGTCCAGGCGCGGGCGCACGACGGCCACGTACGCCGTGTCGGTGCCGATGAAGAGGGCGGGTCCGCCCATGGCCGTGCTCACAGTCCGTACTCCTTCCAGCGGCGGTCCACGAGGGCCGCGGTCGCCGGGTCGGACTCCACCATGTCGGGCCAGCCGCCGTCGCGGGTGTAGCCCTCCTCGGGGAGTTTCCTCGTGGCGTCGATGCCCGCCTTGCCGCCCCAGAACTGCTGGTACGAGGCGTGGTCGAGGTGGTCGACCGGGCCCTCCACGACCGTGAGGTCGCGGGAGTAGTCCGTGTTGCCGAGCGCCCGCCAGGACACCTCGTGCAGGTCGTGGACGTCGCAGTCGGAGTCCACCACGATGATCAGCTTGGTCAGCGACATCATGTGCGCGCCCCAGATGGCGTGCATGACCTTCTGGGCGTGCTTGGGGTACTTCTTGTCGATCGAGACGATCGCGCAGTTGTGGAAGCCGCCCGACTCGGGCAGGTGGTAGTCCACGATGTCCGGCACGATGATCTTCAGGAGCGGCAGGAAGAACCGCTCCGTGGCGCGGCCCAGCGGTCCGTCCTCGGTCGGCGGCCGGCCGACGACGATCGACTGGATCAGCGGGCGCCTGCGCATCGTCACGCAGTCGATCTTCAGCGCGGGGAACGGTTCCTGCGGGGTGTAGAAGCCGGTGTGGTCGCCGAAGGGGCCCTCCGGCAGCATCTCGCCCGGCTCCAGCCAGCCCTCGATGACGACCTCGGCGTTGGCCGGAACCTGGAGCGGGACCGTCTTGCAGTCGACCATCTCGATCCGCTTGCCCGCGATGAACCCGGCGAACAGGTACTCGTCGATGTCGCCCGGCAGCGGCGCGGTCGAGGCGTAGGTGACGGCCGGCGGGCAGCCGAAGGCGATCGCGACCGGGAGGCGCTCGCCGCGCTTGGCGGCGACGGCGTAGTGGTTGCGGCTGTCCTTGTGGATCTGCCAGTGCATGCCGATGGTGCGCTTGTCGTGGCGCTGGAGGCGGTAGAGGCCGAGGTTGCGCACGCCCGTCTCGGGGTGCTTGGTGTGCGTGAGGCCGAGGTTGAAGAAGGAGCCGCCGTCCTTGGGCCAGGTGAACAGCGCCGGCAGCTGGTCCAGGTCGACGTCGTCGCCGGTGAGGACGACCTCCTGGACGGGGGCGGCGTCGCCCTTCACCTTCTTCGGCGGCACGTGCACCATCGAGCCGAGCTTGCCGAAGGCCTCGCGCACGCCGATGAAGCCCTGCGGGAGCTCCGGCTTGAGCAGGCCGCCGATCTTCTCGCTGATCTCGCCGTACGACTTGAGGCCGAGGGCCTTCAGGAGGCGGCGGTCAGTGCCGAAGACGTTCATGGCCAGCGGCATCGCCGAGCCCTTGACGTTCTCGAAGAGGAGGGCGGGGCCTCCCGCCTTGTTCACTCTGTCGACGATCTCCCCGACCTCCAGGTACGGGTCGACTTCGGCCTTGATGCGCTTGAGGTCGCCCTCCCGCTCCAGAGCCCGGAGCAGCGAGCGGAGATCGTCGTAAGCCATAGGGGCCAGTATCCGTCACCGACTAACCTGGGAGTGTCACCGGGGCCCGAGGGCGGGTCCCCCGTCACTGCTGGGGAGTCGGTCCCACACCGTGCTGCGCTATCTGCCGTTCCTGCTGATCATCGCGCTGACCATCTACGCCTTCATCGACTGCCTGAACACCCCGGAGGAAGAGGTCAAACACCTCCCCAAGGTGATCTGGGTGATCATCATCCTGCTGTTCTCGATCGTCGGCCCGGTGGTGTGGCTGTTCGCGGGCCGTCAGCGGTCCGCGGTCGGCGGGGGCCGGGCGCGCCGGACGCAGTGGGTGGCGCCCGACGACAACCCGGAGTTCCTGCGCTCGCTCAGCGAGGACCGTGACAAGGACAAGGACTGACGGGTCGGCGGACCGGCCGGGCGGCGTGTGGCGCAACACACGATTGAACGCGTTCAAGGCGGCTGCGACAATGGCCTGATGCCGGTGCCGGAGAACAGCGGGGGCCCGCGGATCGTCGACACGGTCCTGCGCAATCTGCTCGCGTACGGGGTCGCCGTCGCGGCCCTGCTCGCCCTGGCCGGAGGCGATCCGCACCTCCACCGCGCCGTGCCCGCCGTCTACGACGCGCGCACCGACGAGATCGTCGGCACCTGGCGCTGCGTCGAGGGGACCGAGGTCGTCTTCCGGGCCGACGGGAGCGCCACCGTCACCGACCTCGACGGCCAGGAGCGGGACTGGGACCACGGCTGGCGGCTCTCCGGAAACGGCACCTGGAAGCTCCTCGGCCGGGAACCCGCCGGCTGGAACTACGGCCAGCACGTCCGCCTCCACCTGTCCGCCCCGACCGGCTCCGGCGCCCGCGGCGGCGCGCCCCAGCCACCCGTCCCGCAGGCCGCGCCCGCCCGCTACGCGTGGACCTTCGAGCTGCGCCGCGACCGCAGGCAGACCCTGGAGCTGTACTTCTTCTACGGCGATCCGGGGGCGCGCAGCGCCTACGTCCTGGAGAAGGACGCGTAGGACGCCCGCAGCTGCGCCCAGCGGGCGTCGGTCCACCGGGACCAGTCGGCCGGATGGCCCTGGAGCGCGGATTCCAGGAGTTCGAAGTGGTGGTGCCAGCCCGCCAGGGAGTCCAGGCGGTCCTCCTGCGTGCCGTCCCGCTCGTTGAGGAAGCGGATCACGGTCGAGTCCGTGCCCACCGCCTCCAGGTGGAAGCGCATCCGGCCGTGCCCCTCCACCGTGTATTCCACGACGCGCTCGACGTCCCAGGCCGTGACGCGGCCCGACACCGTCGCCCCGCCGTTCAGCCAGTGCAGGGTGACGGCTCCGCCGAGCCTGCGCTCCAGGACGTCCGCCGCGGCCAGCCAGCCGCGCAGCCCGTCCGCCGTGGTCAGGGCGGGCCACACGGCCTCGTACGCACTCGGCACGTGCACCTCGAAGCGCAGCAGCCAGCGGCCCTCGCCGCGGCTCTCGCTGGTGGCATGACTGACAGGTGCCATGCCACCAGCGTGCCACTCCTGCGGAGGGGACGCCTGCGGGTCACACGCCTGCCGTCCGCGGGTCAGACGCCCGCGTACGAGTGCTTGCCGTTGAGCAGGATGTTCACGCCGTAGTAGTTCCAGATCCAGCAGGCGAAGGCGAAGAGCGCGAGGTACGCGGCCTTGCGGCCCTTCCAGCCGGCGGTGGCGCGGGCGTGCAGGTAGGTGGCGTACGCCACCCACGTCACGAAGGACCAGACCTCCTTGGGGTCCCAGCCCCAGTAGCGGCCCCAGGCGTCGCCCGCCCAGATCGCGCCCGCCACGATGGTGAAGGTCCACAGCGGGAAGAAGGCCGCGTTGATCCGGTACGAGAACTTGTCGAGGGTGGCCGCCGAAGGGAGCCGCTCCATCACCGAGGTCGCGAAGCGGCCCGGGGTGCCGCCGGAGGCGAGCTTGGTCTCGTAGGAGTCGCGGAAGAGGTACAGCAGCGTGCCGCTCGCCCCGATGTAGAAGACCGCGCCGCAGATGATCGCGGTGGAGACGTGGATCCACAGCCAGTACGAGTGCAGCGCCGGGACCAGCTGGTCGCTGGCGGTGTAGAGCCAGGTGGTGGCGATGCCGAGGTCCAGCAGGACGGTGGTGACCAGGATCAGGCCCATCCAGCGGACGTTCTTCTTCAGCGCCAGCAGGATCAGGTACGCGCCGACGGCCACCGTGGAGAAGGTGAGCGAGAACTCGTACATGTTGCCCCAGGGGGCCCGCTGCACGGACGTCGCGCGGGACACCACTCCGGCCGCCTCGATGACGAAGGCCAGGGTGGTCAGCGAGATCGCGATCCGGCCGTACAGGTCGCCGTTCACGGTGCCGCCGGCCGCGCCGGGGCCGTCCGGGACGTCGCGGGTGCCGTTGGTGGAGCGGGTGACGACCTTCGGCTTGTCGAGGACGGCCGTGCCCCCCTTGCCGCGCACCTGGACGGCGGGAGCGCCGGCGGCCGCGGCCTTGGTTCCGGTCAGCGCGGCGGCCGTACGGCCCACCTTGCTGCGGCTGCCGAAGATCCACTCGGCGATGTGGGCGAGGAAGGCGAGCGTGTAGACCGCCATCGACGAATAGACCAGGTAGTTACTGATCTGAGCCAAATTCTCGTTGACTTCGGCTGCGAGCGGCGTCATCCGCGCTCCCCTTCAACAGTTTCCTTGACAGGTTGGTCGGGCGCCGTGGGCGCCTGCTCGTGGAGGGCGGCGGCGAGCTGTCCCAGCTCCTCCGGGAGCCTGGCCGACTCGCTGCGGCCGAGGCCCGCCATCTCGACGACGGTCACGCCGTCCTGGCCGGCCACCGCGCGCACCCAGACCCGGCGGCGCTGGATGAACAGCGACCCGGCCAGGCCGCCGATGGCGGCGATCGCGCCCGCGAGCGCGAGGCCGCTGCCGGGCTGACGGGTGATCGTGAAGGTGGCCCAGCGCTCGATGCCCTCGAACTTCACCACGCCCGCGCCGTTCGGGAGCTCCATCGTCTCGCCGGGCAGCAGCCGCTTCTTGAACAGCTGACCGTCGGCGTCCTTGAACTCCTGCATCTTCGAGGTGTTCAGCTGGTACACGTTCTGCGGGAGGCCCGAGTCCACGCCCAGGCTGCCGTGGTAGGCGCTGAGCGCGAGGACGGGGTACTTCAGGTCGGGGAACTGGGAGAGCATCGTTCCCTTGCCCTCGCCGGCGAAGGTCGGCACGAACATGGCGTTGAAGCCGAGCTGCTCCTTCTTGCCGTCCTTGTCGCTGTAGCCGTCCGGCACCTTGACCGCGCCGGAGGAGCTGAGGTTGGCGTCGAAGGGCAGCATCGGCACGGCGTCCTTGTAGATCACCTTGCCGGTCGGGTCGGTCACCGAGATGACCGGCGCGTAGCCGTGGCCGAGCAGGTAGACCTTGGCCCCGTCGACCTCCAGGGGCTTGTTGACCTGGATCTCGCGCTTCTGCGGTGCGCCGTCCACGCCGTCGCGGAAGGTGACGTGCGCCGTGAAGTCGCGCGCGGTGCCCTTCTGCGGGCCGCTCTCCTCGTACGTGGCGTCGAACTTGTCGAGCGTGAAGGAGAACGGCGACAGGTCCTCGGGTGAGAAGAGGCTGCCGTACTTGAAGTCGTCGTACTGGGTGAGCGTGTTCGCGAAGCCCTTGCCGCGCAGGACGAGCTTGCCGCCCTCGGACTTGAACAGCTGGCCCCAGGCGAACGCGACCAGCATCACGATCAGGGCGATGTGGAAGACCAGGTTCCCGGCCTCGCGCAGATAGCCCTTCTCGGCGGCGACGGAGCCCGTGCCGGCCTCGGTGCGGAACCGCCGTCCGGCGAGGAGCGTCTTCGCCTGCGCGAGCACCTCGTCGGGCGACTTCTCCGTACGCCACGTCGCGTACGCGGGCAGCCGGTCCAGCCGCCTGGGGGCGCCGGGCGGGCGCCCGGTGAGCTGGCCGACGAACTGCCAGGTGCGCGGGACGATGCAGCCGATCAGCGAGATGAACAGCAGCAGGTAGATCGCGGAGAACCACACCGAGCTGTAGACGTCGAACAGCTGGAGCTTCTCGGCGAGCGGGACCCAGAAGGAGTGGTCCTTCTTCCACTGGGCCACCTTCATCGCGTCGACCTGGTTCTGCGGGACGAGCGAGCCGGGGATGGAGCCCAGGGAGAGCAGGAAGAGGAGGATCAGCGCCACCCGCATCGAGGTGAGCTGCCGCCAGAACCAGCGGATCCAGCCGATCACGCCGATGCCGACGGGGCCGCCGCCGTCCTCCGCGGGCGCGGTGGACAGCTGCGCTCCGGCGGCCGCCTCGGCGGAGTCCTCGGACGGGTTCGACGCCTCGGTGGACGTCCTGTCTGTCGTACTCATTCGTGTGTAGTCCTCAGATCCCCACCGTGAAGGTTTGGGTCCAGCTCTGCATGTCGTTGACGATGCCCGTCCACAGTCCCGTGACGAGCAGCAGACCGGTCAGGACCAGCATGCCGCCGCCGATCCGCATCACCCATGCATAGTGCTGCTTCACCCAGCCGAAGGCTCCGAGCGCCTTGCGGAAGGCGATCGCCGTGAGGACGAAGGGCAGGCCCAGTCCCAGACAGTAGGCGACGGTCAGCAGCGCACCCCGGCCGGCGCTCGCCTGGTCGAGGGAGAGCGTGGTGACGGCCGCGAGCGTCGGTCCCATGCAGGGGGTCCAGCCGACACCGAAGAGCACCCCGAGCACGGGCGCGCCGATCAGACCCGCCGTCGGCTTCCTGTGGAAGCGGAACTCGCGCATCGTCAGGCCCGGGATCAGGCCCATGAAGAAGAAACCGAGAACGATCACCAGGCCGCCGAGGACCCGGGAGATGACCTCGTTGTTCTCCCGGAGCGTGGACCCGAAGTAGCCGAAGAGCGCCCCGGTGGAGACGAACACGGCCGTGAAGCCGGCGATGAACAGGAGGGCGCCCCCCAGCATCCGTCCGCGCCGCGCCTCGGCGAGGTCGGCTCCGCTGACGCCGGTGACGTAGGAGAGGTAGCCGGGGACCAGCGGCAGCACGCACGGCGAGAAGAAGGAGACGAGTCCGGCGAGGACCGAGATGGGCAGCGCCAGCATCAGGGCCCCGCCCAGGACCGTCGTGTTCACGCCGGTGGGCTCGGCGGCCAGGGTGAGGAGCTCGGGGACCACGAGGTCACTGCTCCGCGAGCAGCGGGTCGATCATCGAGCGCAGCTGCTGCTCGTTGATCGCGACGAGGGTGCGGGCGGCGATCCTGCCCTGCTTGTCGAGGACGATCGTGGAGGGGATGGCCTGCGGGTTGAGGGTGCCCGCGGGGAAGCGGAGCAGCAGCTTCCCGTCCGGGTCGTAGAGGCTCGGGTAGGCGATCGCGAAGTTCTCCTCGAACGCGGCCGCGTTCTGCTTGCTCGTGTCGCGGGTGTTGATGCCGACGAAGGCGACGTCCTTGCCGCCGTCGGCGAGCTCCTTGGACACCTTCGCGAAGTTCGGGGCCTCGGCGCGGCACGGCGGGCACCACGAGCCCCAGACGTTGAGGACGACGACCTTGCCCTTGAGCGCCGTGGTGTCGAGGGTCTTGCCGTCGACGGTCTCGCCGTCGAGCTTGGGGGCTTCGGTGCGCGCGTCCTTCGCGACGGTGGAGATGCCGCTTGCGCCCGTCACGTAGTTGCCGCCGCCGGAGCCGTTCGGCTTGCCGCTGTCGTCGCCGCACGCCGACAGGGTCAGGGCGCCCGCGAGGGTCACCGCGGTGAGCAGGAGAGCACGGCCGATTCTCATGTGAAAAGTTTCGCATGACTGATTTGGGGATCTTCCGCGCCCCCCGAAGGTGTGTTGAGCCGCTGGTCAGACAGCGGTGAGGTACGTGCGCCAGCCACCGGTCGGCGACTGGCCCGGAGCCAGCTCCTGGAGCCGGGCGAGCAGCTTGGGGTCCTGCACGTCGAGCCAGTCGGCGAACTGCCGGAAGGAGACGAGCCGTACATCCTTTTTGTCCGACATGCCCTTGAGGGCCTCCTCGACGGCGTCCATGTAGATGCCGCCGTTCCATTCCTCGAAGTGGTTGCCGATGAACAGCGGCGCGCGGTTCGTCTCGTACGCGCGCCGGAAGCCGCCGAGGTAGGAGCTGGTGGCCTGGGTGCGCCAGGCGGGGTAGTTGGAGGGCATGCCGCGGGTGGTGTTCTTCGACTGGTTGGCGAGGATGTTGTAGTCCATCGACAGCACCTCGAAGGAGTGCCCGGGGAACGGCATGGACTGCAGCGGCAGGTCCCAGACGCCCGACCTCTTCACGGGCCACGCCTGGACGCCGCCGGGCGAGGAGGCGTCGTAGCGCCAGCCGAGCCTCTGGGCGACCGGCAGCAGGTTGTCCTGGCCGAGCAGGCACGGGGTGCGGCCGCCGACCAGCTCCTTGCGGTAGTCGAAGGGCAGGGGTTCCAGGTCGGTGAAGCCGGTGTTGGTCCGCCAGTTGGTGACGAAGGACACGGCCTGGTCGATCTCGCTCTGCCAGTCGTCGGGGGTCCAGTGGGCCACGGAGCCGGAGCCGCCGCAGAAGTGTCCGTTGAAATGGGTCCCGACCTCGTGGCCGTCGAGCCACGCCTCGCGGACGCACTTCAGGGTGTTGCGGACGTTCTCGTCCTTGAGGTAGCCGATGTCGGAGGCCCCGACCGGGTTGTTCGGCGGCTTGTACAGGTCCTTCTTGGACTCGGGCAGCAGGTAGATGCCGGAGAGGAAGAAGGTCATGGCCGCGCCGTGGTCCTTGGCCAGCTTGAGGAACCGCGGGAAGAGGCCGTTGCCGATCTCCCCCGCACCGTCCCAGCTGAACACCACGAACTGCGGCGGGGTCTCGCCCGGCTGGAGCGGCACCGGCTTGGCCGGCTGGTGGGGCTGCGGGCCGCAGTCGGCGGTGGAGCCGTCGCCGATCGGCCGGACGGCGGCTCCGGACGGGCCGGGGCCGCCCGGCCCGGGCCGGCCCGGGCCGGGCGGACGACTCCCGCCGCCGCAGCCGGTGACCCCGGCGGCCACCGCGACGGCCGCGGCGCCGAGCCCGAGCAGTCCCCTGCGGGTGAAGTTTCGGGTGAAGTCACGCGTCGCTTCGCTCATGAATAGTCACATAAACGGACTTTTCAGCGAAGTCGAGGGGCAACGCGCAACACCCGTACGACTTGTACGACTTTTTAGGCGCCGAAAGCCTTCGACTTGCCCTTCACCGGCTTCGCCCCCGCGAGGAGATGGGCCGGGACCAGATCCCGGGCCGGCTCGCTGTAGCCCACGGACACCAGCCGGTCCCCGTCGTACGTGAACGACGTCAGCGAGGCCAGCGTGCACTGCCGGCGCCGCGGGTCGTGCCACAGCCGGCGCTTCTCCGCGAAGCTGCGCACGATCCAGATCGGCAGCTGGTGGCTGACCGCCACCGCCTCGTGGCCGCGGGCCGCGTCGCGCGCCGCCTCGATCGCACTCGTCATCCGTACGACCTGCTCCACGTACGGCTCGCCCCACGACGGCCTGAACGGGTTCGTCAGGTGCTTCCAGTTCGCGGGCTTGCGCAGCGCGCCGTCCCCGACGCCGAAGGTCTTGCCCTCGAAGACGTTCTCCGCCTCCAGCAGCCGCGCATCGCTCGCCACGACGAGGCCGTGGCTCTTGGCGACCGGCGCCGCCGTCTCCTGCGCCCGCTCCAGCGGGGAGGAGACCACGTACGTGATGTCGCGGTTCTGCAGGTGGTCCGCGACGCGCTCGGCCATCTCGCGGCCCAGCTCGGAGAGGTGGTAGCCGGCACGGCGCCCGTACAGGACCCCGTCCGGGTTGTGCACCTCGCCGTGGCGCATCAGGTGGACGACGGTGATCTCGCTCATGCGGTGGCCTCCGGGGTGGCCTGCGCGGCGGCGCGGGCGGCAGCGGGCAGTGCGGCCGCGATCCGCTCGACCGCCTGCTCGTCGTGGGCGGTGGAGACGAACCACGACTCGAACGCGGACGGCGGCAGGTAGACGCCCTGCGACAGCATCGAGTGGAAGAAGCCGTTGAAGCGGAAGGACTCCTGCTTCTTGGCGTCGTCGTAGTTCCTGACCTCGTCCTCGGTGAAGAAGACGGAGAACATGTTGGACGCGGTCTGCAGCCGGTGCGCGACGCCCTCCTTGGCGAGCGCGTCCGTGACCAGGCCCTGGATCTGTGCGGAGACCGCGTCGACCTTCTCGTACGCGGCCGCGTCCAGCAGCCGCAGCTGCGCGAGACCGGCCGCCGTGGCGACCGGGTTCCCGGAGAGCGTGCCCGCCTGGTACACCGGGCCGGCCGGGGCCAGGTACCCCATCACGTCGGCGCGACCGCCGAACGCCGCGGCCGGGAAGCCACCGCCCATGACCTTGCCGAAGGTCATCAGGTCCGGCTTGACCCCGTCGACCCCGTACCAGCCGGCGCGCGAGGTGCGGAAACCCGTCATGACCTCGTCGGAGATGTACAGCGCGCCGTTCTCCCGGCACACGTCCGCGAGCCCCTGGTTGAATCCGGGGGCCGGGGTCACCACACCCATGTTGCCGGGCGCGGCCTCCGTGATCACGCACGCGATCTCACCGGGGTGCGCGGCGAACGCCGCCCGCACCGCTTCGAGGTCGTTGTACGGCAGCACGATCGTGTCACCCGCCTGCGCACCGGTCACCCCGGGCGTGTCCGGAAGCGCGAAGGTCGCCAAACCGGAACCGGCGGCGGCGAGCAGCGCGTCCACGTGGCCGTGATAGCAGCCCGCGAACTTCACGACCTTGGCCCGGCCCGTGAAGCCGCGCGCCAGCCGGATCGCCGACATGGTCGCCTCGGTGCCCGAAGACACCAGACGCACCTGCTCGACGGGTTCGATGCGCGCGACGATCTCCTCGGCCAGCGCGACCTCGCCCTCACCGGGCGTACCGAAGGAGGTGCCGCGGGCGACGGCGGCCTGGATGGCCTCCACCACGGCCGGGTGGGCGTGGCCGAGAATCATCGGTCCCCACGAGCAGACCAGGTCGACGTACTCGCGGCCGTCGGCATCGGTCAGGTACGGACCGGTACCGGACACCATGAACCTGGGCGTTCCACCCACGGCGCGGAAGGCGCGCACGGGAGAGTTCACGCCGCCAGGCGTCACGAGGGACGCGCGGTCAAAGAGAGTCTGCGAGACTTTGGCTTCATACGGGTACGGGTAGCTCACACCAGCCATGGTCTCATCAGGCCGCGACTGACTTGCGGACGGGCGTTTCACCGCGCCGCCCCTGGGGAGGTCACTGCCATGATGATCAGGCTGCGTGGCGGGGGCCGCGGGGCCGGGGCAGGCAAGACCAGTCGGGTGGAGATATGCAACGCGGTGGTGGACCGGGCGAGGGTACGGACGGCCTCGACCCGCAGCGCGCCCGCGAGGCCCGCGAAGCCCGCCGACGGGGCAAGCACCGGCGCCGGGCCGCGGACGCGGCCGATCCGGTGCCGGGGCCGCTGGAATCCCCCGACGACGACGGCCTGCCCAAGGGCCGCGGCATGGGCGTGACGTACAAGTACTTCGGCGCGCCCGACGGCGCGACGGCCGCCCGGGTCCCCGTCACCATGCGGCCGGAGGAGCTCGGCGGCGACGAGCTCGGCATGGGCGGCCTGTTCACCAAGATCAAGCCGGAGACGGTGGCCGCGATGGTCCTGACCGGCATCGAGGGCATACCCCTGCACAAGGTGCCCCCGCTGGAGCTGGTCGTCCTCCACCCCGACTACGCGGTGGTCAAACTCCCGATGACGGTCGTCGACCCGCTGCGCGGCATCGGCGAGGAGTCGGTCGGCGCCGCGGCGTTCATCTGGTCCACGGTCCCCGACCGCGGCGGCCCGCGCGACGCCTTCAACGTCTACCAGCTGCTCCACGAGTGGCAGGACTTCAGCCATCGGCTGCACGAGGCGGGACACCAGCCGTACTGTCTCGTCTGGCCCTGACGGCTCCGACGGGCCCGACCCGCGCCCCTGGACCTCGGCTGGGAGCCGGGAGCCCGGAGCCTCAGCCGACCGTTGAGGCCAGCGTCTTGAAGGCCCGCTCGCGCAGCGGCGCGATCCGGATGCGCGAGGCGGCGCCGTTGTGGACGGCGTTCGTCGCGATGACCACGTACCGGCCGGTGGCGGGAGCGAGGAACAGACTCGTTCCGGTGAACCCGTGGTGGTGGACCACCGCCCCACCGGCCCCCAGGATCCAGCCAAGGCCGCGCTGCAGGCCGGGCTCGATCTCCGCCTGGGGGACGAGGCTCGCGTCGAACCACCGGCCGAGCGCGCTCCCGCGCCCGCCGAGCAGCCGCTCGGCGTACGTGGCGAGGTCGGCGGCCGGCGCGAACACGCCCGCGTGGCCGGCGACACCGCCCAGCAAGGCCGCGTTCTCGTCGTGGACGACACCCCAGACCCGGTCGTGGCCCTCGCACTGCTCGGTCGGCGCGACCCGTGGCGACTGCGCGAGGGGACCGTACGCGGTGGCGCCCATGCCCAGTTCGGCCCAGAGCGCGCCGGCGAGCCGCTCCAGCGGCCGGCCGTGGACATGGGCGAGGGCCAGGCCCAGCAGGATGTAGCCGCGGTTGACGTAGCGGTGGGTGCCCGGCAGGTTCTCCATCAGCTCCCGGCAGATCAGCTCGTGCAGCGGGCGCTCGGTCAGGTCGTACAGGTCGAGCCGGGTGGCCGCCCGCAGGCCGCCGGTGTGCGAGAGCAGCTGGCGCACGGTGGCCTCCGCACTGGGCATCGTCCCGTCCATGGCCGGCAGGAACTCCCGTACGGGACGGTCGAGCGCGAGCAGGCCCGCGTCGACGGCACGGCCGACGAGCGGCCAGGTCGCGGTGACCTTCGTCAGGGACGCGATGTCGTAGACGGTGTTCTCGTCGGGGGCGACCGGACCGGTGAACGGGGAGACGACCCCGGCCGACAGCACGGCACGGTCCCCGGCCGCCGTGCCGCACACGACGACGCCTCCCGGGGTGGCCCCGTCGGCGACGATCCCGTGCAGCGAGTCGTGCAGTGCGTCCGTCTCGGCGGGCGTGAACGGCACGCACACGGCGCGTTCCCCCGCGTGCGACTGGTCCCCCGGGTGGGACGGCTCGACCGGGTGGGACGGGTCGACCGGGTGCGTCGGGTCGGCCGGGTTCATCGGGTGGACCGGGTTCATCGGGTGCGGCTGGCTCATCTGTGCCTCCGGCTCGGTGGTGGCCCCTGCTCTCACCACCCAGCGTGACCAAGCCGCCCCGCACCTGCCCGTAGCCGCGCCGCAACCACTCGCGGACCGCGACCCGTCTTCCGGATCACGCCGGCGGGATGTTCTGGTTGAGCCGGAACACGTTCCCCGGATCCCACTCGGCCTTCAGCGCCCGCAGCCGGTCCAGCTTCCGCTCCCGCGAGCCGTACGCCTGCCGGATCCGCTGCTCGCCCTCGTCCATCAGGAAGTTCACGTACACGCCCGCGTGGTACGGCTCCAGCGCCGACCAGAACTCCCTGACCCACGCGCACTCCCCCGCGAAGCCCTCGGAGGTGTCCCGGATCCCGTTGATGTTGAGCATGTGGCCCAGCCCGCGCCCGCCCGCCGCCGTGTCGTCCTCGCCGACCCGGGCGACCGCGCCGCCCAGCTGGAACAGCGGGAAACCGCTCTGCGGGGAGACGATCCGCCCCGCGTACCGCGCCATCGTGTCCACGACCCCGTCGGCGAGCCGGTCCAGGCCGCAGCCCCGGAAGTAGTACCACCACCCGTGCGGGAACGACGCGTCGAACATCGCCTGGTGCGCCAGGTAGGGCTTCGGCCGGCACAGGTCCAGCAGCGGCCGCCCGAACTCCCGCAGCGGCCTCATCACGTCCTCGCCCGCCTCCACGTCACCCACCCAGCAGGCGATCACCATCACCACCGGCCTGCCGTGCAGCTCCGCCGGGACCGCCGCCGTCGGCGGGGCCTTGCGGTGCACGACGATCGTCGTCAGCTCGTCCGGAACACCCGTGATCCAGTCCCGGTAGAACCGCATCACCCGCGCCGACTCCTCCACCGGCCACAACACCGGCCCCGCGAGCACCGTCGGGCCCACCGGGTTCAGCCGGAACGTGAACTCCGTGACGATGCCGAAGTTCCCGCCCGCCCCGCGCATGCCCCAGAACAGCTCCGGCTCGTGCACCGCACTCGCCGTGACCCGCTCCCCGGACGCCGTGACCAGGTCCACCGACAGCAGCTGGTCCACGCTCAGCCCGTACTTGCGGCTCAGCCAGCCGATCCCGCCGCCCAGCGTCAGCCCCGCGACCCCCGTGTGCGTCACGATCCCCGACGGCACCGCCAGCCCGAACGGCTGCGTCGCCGCGTCCAGCTCGCCCAGCAGCACCCCCGCCTGGACCCGGACGGTACGGGCCTCCGGGTCCACCCGGACCTCACGCATCGGCGACAGGTCGATCACCACGCCGCCGTCGCACACCGAATGCCCGGGGAAGCTGTGGCCGCCACTGCGCACCGCGACCGGCGCACCCGTCTCCACCGCCCACTTCAGCGCCGCCACCACATCGGCCGAACCGGTACAGGGCGCGATCAGGGCCGGATGCCGGTCGATCGCACCGTTCCAGATCCGGCGGCGCTCCTCGTACGGGGCGTCCCCGGCCCGCACGAGACTTCCCCGGAAGGAACGTGCCAGCTCGTGGTACGCGGCGGCGTCCAGCCGCACCGCAGTCGGGACAGTCGAAGCACCCATGGGTCGCTCCTCGCCACTCCCCACCGAGTCTTCCACCGCGCCCACCGGCCGGCCAGCCGAGGGGATTTCACCCGCTCGGCGCAGGATCCACCCGGTTGCCGGCCCCGCCGCCCTGATGACGTCGTGCCCCCGCAGCCCGGCCCGTTCCCCTGAGACTCCGGACCGCACGGGCCGCCGGTTCCCCGATCGGCGGCCCCGTCCGTGTGCGTACCTCCGGTCAGGAGGCCGTCAGGACCAGACGGCCGCGGGTGCCCGGCTCCGCCAGCAGGGCGTGGGCCTTCGCCGCGTCGGCCAGGGCGATCGTCTGCGCCACCCGGAGGGTCAGCGCGCCGGCGTCCACCAGGCCCACCAGCTCCGCCAGGTGCGCGCCGTCCGCCGCGACCTCCTGCTCCACCACCCGGATCCCGCGCTCCGGGGCCGGGCCGGCGTGCGGGCGCAGGCCCACGTAGACCCCGCCGTCACGGACGAAGCCCAGCGCCGGCTCCCCGAGGACCGCCGCGTCCAGGACCCCGTCCACCGGCTCCGCCGGAGCCGAGCCCCGCGGGACGAAGCCCGTCGCGCCCAGCGACCGTACGAACTCCTCGTCCGCCTCGCCCGCCAGGGCCGTCACCACCAGCCCCGCCCGCACCGCCAGCTGCACCGCGAGGCCGCCGACCACACCCGCCGCCCCGGTGATCAGCACCGAGGAGCCGGGCGCCAGCCCCAGCAGCCCCACCGCCCGGCCCGCGGTCAGCCCGCTCAGCGGGAGCCCGGCCGCGGCGACCGCGTCCACCGCGGTCGGGGCGGCCGCCACCGCCGAGGCGTCGAGCACCGCGTACTCGGCGTGCGTGCCCAGCGGCTTGACCGGCCCGTAGTGCAGCCCCACCACCCGCTGCCCCACCGACCAGCCGGTGACCCCCGCGCCGACCGCGTCGATCTCGCCGGCCACGTCCCACCCGAGCCCCAGCGTCTGCCCGGCGCCGCCGAAGACGCCCACGCGGACCGCGCCGTCCACCGGGTTCACCCCGGCCGCCGCGACCCGGATCCGGACCTGTCCGGCCTCCGGCCGCGGGACAGGCACCTGCACGATCTCCACCTGCTCGGGCCCGCCGAAGCCGTTCACGACGGCCGCCTGCATGGTCTCCACGGTCTGCACGTTCTCGTTCATGATGTCTCCCCGGCTTCCGGTTCGGTCTGGGTTTCGGTTTCGTTCGCTCGTTCCTGCTGAGCACTAACCTAGGGAGAGGTACTCTCCTTTCGTAAGTACGCACTTCAGGGTGCGTACCCGACCCGGAAGTGGGGTACCCATGGCCACCCGAACCGCCGCCGACCGCCGAGAAGACGCCCGCTACGCCTACGACGCCTTCCTCAAGGAGTGCCCCACCAGCCAGCTCCTGGCCCGCATCAGCGACAAATGGGTCGGCCTCATCGTCGCCGCCCTCGCCCAGGCCGAGGACTCCTCCATGCGCTACAGCGACCTCGGCCGCAAGATCCCCGGCGTCAGCCAGAAGATGCTCACCCAGACCCTGCGCTCCCTCGAACGCGACGGCCTCGTCACCCGCAGCGTCACGCCGACCGTGCCCGTCCGCGTCGACTACCGCCTCACCGGCCTCGGCAGCAGCCTCGCCTGCCTCCTCACCTCCGTGAAGCAGTGGGCCGAGAACCACTTCGACGAGGTCGACGCCCACCGCACCGCCTACGACGCCACCGCCGCGACCTCGTAATCCGGCCGCGCCGCCCCGCCCGCCAACCGCATGCTGACAGCGTGAACGGACCCGGCATTCAGCTCACCCTCGCCCCCGAACTACGCCTGTTCGCCCCGCCCAGCCGGCGCGCCGAACGCGTACCGACCGCCACCGACGGCGCCTCCAGCCTCGGCCACGTCGTCGAATCGGCCGGCGTCCCGCTCACCGAGGTCGGCCGGCTCCTCGTCGACGGCCACGAGGTACCCGCCTCGTACGTGCCGCGCGCCGGACAGGACGTGGAGGTCCTCGGCGTCGAGCGCCCCCAGCAGATCGAGGGCGCACCCCTGCGCTTCCTCCTCGACGTCCACCTCGGCACCCTCGCCCGCCGCCTGCGCCTGCTCGGCGTCGACACCGCCTACGAGAACGAGGACATCGGCGACCCCGCCCTCGCCACCCGCTCCGCCGCCGAACAGCGCGTCCTGCTCTCCCGCGACCGCGGACTGCTGCGCCGCCGCGAGCTGTTCGCCGGCGCCTACGTCTACAGCGACAACCCCGACGAGCAACTGCGCGACGTACTCAGCCGGTTCGCCCCCGCGCTCACCCCGTGGACCCGCTGCACCGCCTGCAACGGGCCGCTGCGCGACGCCGACAAGGACAGCGTCGGCGACCGCCTCGAAGGCGGCACGCAGCGCTCGTACGACGTCTTCGCCCAGTGCACGGCCTGCGAACGGGTCTACTGGCGCGGCGCGCACCACGCCCGCCTGGAGCGGATCGTCAGCGAGGCCGTGGAGGAATTCGGCGGCGTGGCCACCCCGTAGGACGGCCACGCCGCGGCCAGACGCCCTCGGCAGCCGGAGGTCAGAAGGCGTACGCGTCGCCCGTGTCCAGCGCCAGCACCGCGTGCTGGTTGTTGGACAGGTCCCGGTCGGACGCCCCGCCGTTCCACCACGTGTCGATCCGGACCACCACCTCCGGCACCGGCTCCTTCAGCGCCAGCAGCAGCCCGATGTGCCGGCCCCGCCCGTGCAGCGGCAGCGCACCCGTCTCGCACATCACCTCGCGCAGCCCCGCCCGTACGCATCCCTGCGCCAGCTCCTGCCGGTCCGCGAGGTCCGCCGACAGCCGCACGCGCAGGGTCGCGTTCGGCAGCCCGGCCGGCCCCTCGTTCTGCGGCACCACCCACACCCGCAGCCGCCCCCGCTCCAGGGACACCCGCCCGTGGTACGCCACGTCCGCCTCGGGACCGCTGCGCCCCTTCCCGAAGACCGCCGGGGCCCCGGACGCCCCGGAAACCCCGGACGCACCGGTCACCCCGAGCACCAGCAAGCCCGCCACCACCACACTCCGTACGGCACCACGGCGCACCGCCACCACCTCCACGCGCGGAGGCTAGCCAGCACCACCCCCGCCCGGTCGGACCATCACACGAACGAGGGCGAGCCCTCCCCCAACCGGCGGGCGGCCCCGGCCCGCCTGCGTACGCTTCGAGCCATGCTGATCGCCCGCTCCGCCGCCCTGTTCGCGCTCGCCGCCGTCCTCGAGATCGGCGGCGCGTGGCTCGTCTGGCAAGGCGTACGCGAACACCGGGGCTGGGCCTGGATCGGCGCCGGGGTCATCGCCCTCGGCCTCTACGGCTTCGTCGCCACCCTCCAGCCCCAGGGCGACTTCGCCCGGGTCCTCGCCGCGTACGGCGGCGTCTTCGTCGCCGGCTCCCTCCTGTGGGGCATGGCCGCCGACGGCTACCGCCCCGACCGCTGGGACATCGCCGGAGCCCTCGTCTGCCTCGCCGGCATGGCCGTGATCATGTACGCCCCGCGCGGCCGCTGAGCCCCGCCTATGCTGGCGGGTAACCGCCCGTACGAACGAACGCCCGAACGACCGAGGAGCACCGCAGATGAGCCCGGCTGCCACCATCCGGACCGCCGTAGTCACCGGCGCGAGCAGCGGCATCGGCGCGGCCACCGCCCGGCAGCTCGCCGACGCCGGTTACCACGTCGTCCTCACCGCCCGCCGCAAGGACCGCATCGAGGCCCTCGCCGCCGAGCTGACGGCAGCCGGCCACTCCGCCGCGGCCCACGCCCTCGACGTCACCGACCGCCCCGCCGTCGACGCCTTCGCCGCCTCCCTCGACCGCTGCGACGTACTGGTCAACAACGCCGGCGGCGCCATCGGAGCCGAACCCGTCGCCACCGGCGACCCCGCCGACTGGCGCACGATGTACGAGGTCAACGTCATCGGCACCCTGAACCTCACCCAGGCCCTGCTCCCCGCCCTCATCGCCTCCGGCGACGGCACGGTCGTGGTCCTGTCCTCCACCGCGGGCCACGCCACGTACGAGGGCGGCGCCGGCTACGTCGCCGCCAAGAACGGCGCCCGCGTCCTGGCCGAGACCCTCCGCCTGGAGATCGTGGGCCAGCCGGTCCGCGTCATCGAGATCGCCCCGGGCATGGTCAAGACCGAGGAGTTCGCCAAGACCCGCTTCCGCGGCGACGCGGAGAAGGCCGAGAAGGTCTACGCGGGCGTGGCGGCCCCCCTCACCGCCGACGACGTCGCCGACACCATCACCTGGGCCGTGACCCGCCCCAGCCACGTCAACATCGACCTCCTGGTGGTCCGCCCCCGCGCCCAGGCCTCGAACACGAAGGTCCACCGGGACCTCTGACCGCTCGGGGCCGTCCCGTACGGACGGAGGGGCCCGGACCGTGAACGGTCCGGGCCCCTCCATTCCCCCGACAGCCGCACCCAGGGCTCAGCCCTTGATGCAGATGACCTGCCTGAGCTTGGCCACGACCTCGACGAGGTCCGTCTGCTGGTCGATGACCTGCTCGATCGACTTGTACGCGCCCGGGATCTCGTCGACCACTCCCGAGTCCTTGCGGCACTCGACGCCCTTGGTCTGCTCGGCGAGGTCCCGCGCCGAGAACCGCTTCTTCGCGGCCGTCCGGCTCATCTTCCGGCCCGCTCCGTGCGACGCCGAGTTGAACGACTTCTCGTTCCCCAGCCCCTTCACGATGTACGAGCCCGTCCCCATGGAGCCCGGGATGATCCCGTAGTCACCGCTGCCGGCGCGGATCGCGCCCTTGCGGGTGACCAGCAGGTCCATGCCCTCGTACCGCTCCTCCGCCACGTAGTTGTGGTGGCAGCTGATCTCGCGTCCGAAGGACACCTTCGCCTTCCGGAACTCCTTGCGGAGGACCTCCTTGAACAGACTCATCATCACGGCCCGGTTGTACTTGGCGTACTCCTGTGCCCAGAAGAGGTCGTTCCGGTAGGCCTGCATCTCCGGGGTGGCCGCGAGGAACACCGCCAGGTCCCGGTCCACCAGGCCCTGGTTGTGGTCCAGGCCCCGGGCCACGTTGATGTGGAAGTCCGCCAGCTCGTTGCCGATGTTCCGGGAGCCGGAGTGCAGCATGAGCCAGACCGAACCGGATGAATCTATACAGACTTCACAGAAGTGATTTCCCTGCCCGAGGCTTCCCATCTGCCGCATCGCGCGGTCCCTGCGGAACTTCACGGCGTCCGCGATGAAGTCGAACCGCTCCCAGAGATCCCCGTACCCCTCCACCGGGAACCCGTACAGCCGGTCCGGGTCCACCGGGTCGCGGTGCATGCCCGCGCCGACCGGGATGGCGCGCTCGATCTTCGAGCGCAGGCCCGACAGGTCTCCGGGGAGGTCGTTCGCCGTCAGGGACGTCTTCACCGCCGACATGCCGCAGCCGATGTCCACGCCCACCGCCGCCGGGCACACCGCGTCCTTCATCGCGATCACCGAGCCGACCGTGGCGCCCTTGCCGTAGTGGACGTCCGGCATGACCGCCAGACCCTTGATCCACGGAAGGGTGGCGACGTTGTGCAACTGCTGCATCGCACCGGCCTCGACCGACGCCGGGTCGGTCCACATCCGGATCGGGACCTTCGCCCCCGGTACCTCTACATACGACATGACGCTTCAATCCCCCGGAAACCGCAGAAAGTTCGTATTACGCAAAAAGCCTCGCTCTTAGCCCCAAAACAGACAGGGGACCGGCGCCAGCACCAGCGTGTGCGATAGACATTGTGTTCATCCGCGTCCAAAGCGCGGCAACGCATTTTTCCTGACCGCCGGGCCGCCGGCCGGTCGAAGGGAGCCAGTGGACGTGCAGCGCAAGGCGGTACGGCGAGGTGTCCTGCCGGGCATCGCGATGCTCACCGCACTCATGGCCGGCGTGACCGGCCTGACCGGGTGCACGAGCGGGAACGGCGTCGGCTCCGACAGCGACTCCAAGGCGGGCGACAGCAGCCCCGCACCCGCACCCGCCGGCAAGTACCGCAGCCTGCCCTCGCCCTGCAAGGCCGCCGACGTCAAGCGCCTGCGGGCCATGCTCCCGGCCGGGGACAGCCTCACCGACGAGCAGCGCGTCCGGCTGTACGCCGGCACCGCGGACACCTCGTACGACGGCGACCGGCACGTCGGCTGCCGCTGGACCGCGCAGACGCCCGAGGAGACCCGGCTGCTGTCGGTCGGCTTCGAGCGCGTGGTCTCGTACGACCGGACCCTCATGAGCGACGACGACAAGGCGCGGCAGGTGTACGTGCGCCGGCTGACGGACGCGCACCTGCCCTTCCCCGGCCCCATCCCGAACCCGGCGACCAGCCCCGGCACCCCCGCGGCCAATCCCACGGCCGGCGCCCCCGCGCCCGGCGCCGCCACCCCCGCGGCCACTGCTCCCCCGCCGGCCGGGCAGTCACCGTCCCCGGCCGGCGGCAGCCCGTCCGCCCCGCCGCCCGAGCTCGGCTCCCGCGTTCTCGAAGGGCTCGGCACCGAGGCCTACATCGAGGACAAGCTCGGTGCGGCCGGTGCCAGTGCGGCGCAGGCGCGGACCGTGCGGATCGTGTTCCGCACCTCGAATGTGATCGTCACCGTCGAGTACAGCGTGCAGCCGTCACTGCCCGGTACGGTTCCTCCCAGCCCCGAAACCCAGGACAAGGCACGGCAGTTGGCGCAGGCGCTCGTGGAGCGGTTCAACGAGTGACAGAGGGCGCGGGGGGCTCGGCGTGACGGCGCGCACACCAGACGCGCGCCGGGTCGGGCTACCTTTGTTCGGGTCCCGCGCCCGCACCGCGTCCACAGAACGCGCCCCACAACGTACTGAAGGAACCATGCACCGATCAGCCTCGCGCCTCACTCGCGTTCTCGCCTGCGCAGCCGTCCCGGTGATCCTCACCGTCGCCGGCTGCTCGTCCGACTCGGGCAAGGACTCCGGTTCGGGCGGCGACAAGAAGCCCGGCGCGTCCGCGTCGTCCGCCAAGCCGAGCGGCAAGGCGTCGGCCGCGCTGGAGAAGCCGGCGTTCGCGACGCTGCCCGACCCGTGCAAGTCGATCCAGTCCGGGACCGTCGACACCCTCGTCCCGGAGGCGAAGGACAAGAACGGCACCGCGACCAAGTCGAACGACCTCACCACCCGCGCCAGCTGCTCCTGGAACGGCCTGGACGAGGACGGCCTGAAGGGTTCGCAGTACCGCTGGCTGTCGATCTCCATGGTCCGCTACGAGTCGCACGCCTCGCTCGGTGGCGCGAACAAGCGCGCCGAGGACCAGTACACCAAGCAGGTCGAGACGGCGAAGGCGTCCGAGGGCGCGCACGACGTGAAGGTCGAGCAGGCCGGCGGCATCGGCGACCAGGCGACGTCGGTCGTGTACGGCGTGAAGAAGGACGTCGACTTCTTCAACACGACGATCGTGGCGCGCACGCAGAACGTGGTGGTCACGCTCGACTACAACGGTGCGGCGTACGAGGGCGCCGGCGCCCCGGATCAGGCCAAGCTCCTCCAGAACGCGATCGCCGCGGCGAAGGAGGCGGTCGGCTCGGTCGGCACCGCCAACCAGCAGCAGAAGCAGCCTGAGCAGCAGGCTTCTCCCTCCGCGCAGTAGGTCCGGGCGGATCCGGGCGACTTAAGGGGAGGCTGACATTCAGTCACCTGTGCGGTCACCCGTACGCTGTGCCTGCCGTAGCTCGACAAGGGGAGGGGATCGCGGGTGGCCGCGATGCAGCTGACTCGTACGCACCGGATACTCATCGGCGTCGTGGTCGCAGGAGCCGTGGTGATCGCGGGGATCGGTTTCGCCGGTTCGTACGCCGCGGTGCGCGCGCTCGCCCTGCAGAAGGGGTTCGGGAACTTCTCGCTGGTGTTCCCGATCGGCATCGACGCGGGCATCTGCGTGCTGCTCGCCCTGGACCTCCTCCTGACCTGGATCCGCATCCCGTTCCCGCTGCTGCGGCAGACGGCGTGGCTGCTGACCGCGGCGACGATCGCGTTCAACGGTGCGGCGGCCTGGCCGGACCCGCTGGGCGTGGGCATGCACGCCGTGATCCCGATCCTGTTCGTGGTCACGGTGGAGGCGGCCCGGCACGCGGTGGGCCGGATCGCGGACATCACCGCGGACCGGCACATGGAGGGTGTGCGGATCACGCGCTGGCTGCTGTCGCCCGTGCCGACGTTCAAGCTGTGGCGCCGGATGAAGCTGTGGGAGCTGCGGTCGTACGAGCAGGCCGTCGGCATGGAGCAGGACCGGCTGATCTACCAGGCGCGGCTGCAGGCCCGGTACGGGCGTGCGTGGCGGCGCAAGGCGCCGGTGGAGGCGCTGATGCCGCTGCGGCTGGCCCGGATCGGCGTTCCGCTGGCGCAGACGGCTCCGGAGGGGCTGGCGGCGGCGGGCATCGACCCGGCGCTGCTGCCCCCGGCGGCCGCGCCGGTTGCGGCCCCGTCGGCCCCGGCCCTGGAGGCGGGCGCCGCGGGTCAGGCGGGCGCGCCGGGCGCAGCCCGGGTCCCCTCCCCGGCCCCTGCCGCCGCCGTGCAGGGTGCGCAGGGCCCGTTCGAGGCCCAGGCGGCCCCGGCTCCGCAGGGCCCCGCCGCCGTGGCCGGGCCCGTGCCCGGTCATCACGCCCCGCCGCCGTTCGCGGTGGAGCCGACGGCCATGCCCGCGGCCCACGACAGCGCCTGGTTCGCCGCGCCGCTGGCACCGCAGGCCGCGTACGAGGGCGGCTACAACCCCCAGTACGTCGAGGGCCTGGAGCCGACCCCGGTGATGCCCCCGACCGGCCCGGAGGAGCCGCAGGAGCAGCTGCCCGGACAGCAGGAACTCCCGATCCCGGCGGCCCGCGCGGACGCCGGTGACGGAACCCTGGACGGGTCCGTGGACGAGGCGAAGTTCGCCGAGGCCGCGTACGAGGTGTTCCGGGCGTACATCGAGGAGAACGGCAAGGTGCCGAGCCCCGAGCAGATCGACATATACCTCTCGGACCGGCACGGGATAACGCACCCGCTCGCCTTCCGGACGATCAGCCGGCTGATGCCGGAGCTGAAGCAGCGCTACCAGCGCGATCTGGAGAACGAGCACATCTCCTAGCCGCCGCGCCGACGGTACGCGCAAGGGCCCGCACCCCGAGGGGTGCGGGCCCTTGCGCGTCGTCGCGCGCGTCGCGTCAGGCGGCGAGCAGCTTGCGCACCCGGTCCGCCCCGACCGCGAGCAGCAGCGTGGGCAGGCGCGGCCCGGTCTCCCGGGTCACGAGCAGGCGGTAGAGCAGCGCGAAGAAGGAGCGCTGGGCGACCTTGAGCTCGGGCGTGGGCTTGGCGTCGGGCTCCAGGCCGGCCATCACCTTCGGGACGCCGTAGACGAGCGTGGTGAGCCCGTCGAGCGACCAGTGGGATTCGAGGCCCTCCACCAGCAGGCGCAGCGACTCGCGGCCCTCGTCGTCCAGGGAGGACAGGAGCTCGGTGTCGGGCTCCTCGCGTACGAGGGTGCGCTGGTCGGCCGGAACCTGGGTGGTGATCCAGTTCTCGGCGCGGTCCAGGCGCGGCCGTACCTCGTCGAGGGAGGTCAGCGGCTGCGACGGGTCCAGGTCGGTCAGGATGCGCAGGGTCTGCTCGTCGTGGCCGGCGGTGATGTCGACGACGGAGGCGAGCGTCCGGTACGGCAGCGGGCGCGGGGTGCGCGGCAGCTCGTGCGAGGCGACGCGGACGGCGCGGGTGTGCGCGGCGGCGTCGGCCGGGAGCACGGAGCCGTCGGCGACCTTCGCCTCCAGCTTGTCCCACTCGTCGTAGAGGCGCTGGATCTCCTGGTCGAAGGCGATCTTGAAGGACTGGTTGGGCCGGCGGCGGGCGTACAGCCAGCGCAGCAGCTGCGGCTCCATGATCTTCAGCGCGTCGGCCGGGGTCGGGACCCCGCCCTTCGACGAGGACATCTTGGCCATGCCGCTGATGCCGACGAACGCGTACATCGGGCCGATCGGCTGCTCGGCACCGAAGAGGTGCACGATCTGCCCGCCGACCTGGAAGGACGAGCCCGGCGAGGAGTGGTCGACGCCGGAGGGCTCGAAGATCACGCCCTCGTACGCCCAGCGCATCGGCCAGTCGACCTTCCAGACCAGCTTGCCGCGGTTGAACTCCGACAGCTTGACGGTCTCGGTGAACTCGCACTCGGTGCAGACGTAGGTCAGCTCGGTCGTCCCGTCGTCGTACGAGGTGACCTTGGTGAAGTCCTTGTTGCACGCGCCGCAGTACGGCTTGTACGGGAAGTACTCCGCGCCCTCGGCGCTGCCGTCGTCCTCGGCGGCCGCACCGGAGCCCTCGGCGGCCTCCAGCTCGGCCTCGTCGACCGGCTTCTGCTGGGGCTTCTTGCCGCCCGGCTTCTGCTTCGTGCGGTACTGGGCGAGGACGGCGTCGATGTCGCCGCGGTGCTTCATCGCGTGCAGGATCTGCTCGCGGTAGGCACCGGCCAGGTACTGCTCGGTCTGGCTGATCGGGTCGTACTCGACGCCCAGCTCGGCCAGCGCCTCGACCATGGCGGCCTTGAAGTGCTCGGCCCAGTTCGGGTACGACGAGCCCTCGGGGGCGGGCACGGCCGTCAGGGGGCGGCCGATGTGCTGGGCGTGGGACTCCTCGGTGACACCGGGGATGCCCCTGGGCACCTTCCGGTACCGGTCGTAGTCGTCCCAGGAGATCACGTGCCGGACCTCGAAGCCGCGGCGGCGGATCTCGTCGGCGACCAGGTGCGGGGTCATGACCTCGCGGAGGTTGCCCAGGTGGATCGGGCCGGAGGGGGAGAGTCCGGACGCGACGACGACAGGTTTGCCGGGTGCTCGGCGCTCCGCCTCGGCGATGACCTCGTCCGCGAAACGGGAGACCCAGTCGGTCTCGGTGCTGCTCTGAGCCACGACACGTCCTTCTATCTCGAATGCTGTCCAGCCATTCTCCCAGACGGAACAGGCCGCTCCGGGGTTGCTTCCGCCCCCGGGCGTCCGGCCCGATATCCCGCGAAGGGAAGGGGCCTCACGTGGGATACTCGGCACTTGTCGGAACAACCAAGTGCAACCACCAGCACGACCTCACAGGAACGGCAGCTCATGGCCTCGGTCCCTTCCCTCGCTTCTTCCGTCAATCAGCGCGTCGCGGACGCCCTCGCCTCGGCCCTGCCGGAGGCCGGTGGCGCCGACCCGCTGCTGCGACGAAGCGACCGGGCCGACTTCCAGGCCAACGGCATCCTGGCGCTCGCGAAGAAGGCCAAGGCCAACCCGCGCGAGCTGGCGACGACCGTGGTCGACTCCCTGGCCGCCGGTGACCTGATCAAGGAGATCGAGGTCTCGGGCCCCGGCTTCCTCAACATCACGGTCTCCGACCGGGCGATCATCGAGACCCTCGCCGCGCGCGCCGGCGACGACCGCCTCGGCGTGCCGTACGCCGCGAACGCGGGCACGACGGTGATCGACTACGCGCAGCCGAACGTCGCGAAGGAGATGCACGTCGGCCACCTGCGGTCCGCGGTCATCGGCGCGGCGATGGTCGAGATCCTGGAGTTCACGGGCGAGAAGGTGGTCCGGCGCCACCACATCGGCGACTGGGGCACCCAGTTCGGCATGCTCATCCAGTACCTCCTGGAGCACCCGCACGAGCTGGACCACAAGTCGGAGGAGGTCTCCGGCGAGGAGGCCATGTCCAACCTGAACCGCCTGTACAAGGCCTCGCGGGCGCTCTTCGACTCCGACGAGGAGTTCAAGACGCGGGCGCGGGCCCGGGTCGTCGACCTCCAGGCGGGCGAGCCGCAGACCCTCGCCCTGTGGCAGCGGTTCGTCGACGAGTCGAAGATCTACTTCTACTCCGTCTTCGACAAGCTGGACATGGACATCCAGGACCGCGACGTCGTCGGCGAGTCCGGCTACAACGACATGCTGGTCGAGACGTGCAAGCTGCTGGAGGAGTCGGGCGTCGCCGTCCGCTCCAACGGTGCGCTGTGCGTGTTCTTCGACGAGTACAAGGGCCCGGACGGCAACCCGACCCCGCTGATCGTCCAGAAGTCGGACGGCGGCTTCGGCTACGCCGCGACCGACCTGTCGGCGATCCGCGACCGCGTCGGCAACCTGAAGGCCGACACCCTCATCTACGTGGTCGACGCCCGCCAGTCGCTGCACTTCAAGATGGTCTTCGAGACGGCCCGCCGGGCCGGCTGGCTGAACGACGACACCAAGGCCGTACAGCTGGCCTTCGGCACGGTCCTCGGCAAGGACGGCAAGCCGTTCAAGACCCGCGAGGGCGAGACGGTCCGGCTGGTGGACCTGCTGGACGAGGCGGTGGACCGGGCCACGGCCGTCGTCCGCGAGAAGGCGGAGAAGGTCGGCCTGTCGGAGGCGGAGATCGTCGAGAACGGCCAGTACGTCGGCATCGGCGCCGTGAAGTACGCGGACCTGTCCACCTCGGCCGCGCGCGACTACAAGTTCGACCTGGACCAGATGGTCTCGCTGAACGGCGACACGTCCGTGTACCTCCAGTACGCGTACGCCCGCATCAAGTCGATCCTGCGCAAGGCGGGCGACCGCACCCCGGTCGCCCACCCGGAGCTGGAGCTGGCCCCGGCCGAGCGGGCGCTGGGCCTGCACCTGGACGGGTTCGGCGAGCTGATCGCCGAGGCCGCCGCCGAGCACGCCCCGCACAAGCTGGCCGCGTACCTCTACCAGCTGTCCTCGCTGTTCACGACGTTCTACGACCAGTGCCCGGTCATCAAGCCGGAGCCGGAGCCCGTCGTCGCCGAGAACCGCCTGTTCCTGTGCGACCTGACCGCCCGGACGCTCTCCAAGGGCATGTCCCTGCTGGGCATCCGCACCCCCGAGCGCCTCTGACGGCTCCCGGTCACCCACGGCGGCCCCGCCCCCCTTACCGGGAGGCGGGGCCGCCGTCGTTTCAGGGGCGGGCGCCGGTCACGTACGGGCGGGCTCCTGAAGGGCACGGTCCGCGGGACGCTGGTCGCTCACGGACCGCTCCGGTCGTCACCGCCGGACTGCCGGATCCGGCTGTCGTCCCGGGCGGTTGCCTCCTGCTCCACCGGTCCCGCCGGACGGGCCCCGGCGGCCTGGCTGATCTGCGAGGTGCCCGACGCCGTTGCCTTCTGCCGTACGGGGCGCTCCGGGACCGGCGTGGCCGCGGGCCCGGTGGGCGCCGTACCGGCCCACCAGCCGCCGGCCAGCCCGAGGGCCGCGGTCATGGCCGCGGCGAACCCGGCGGCCACGGCGACGACGTCGGAGTCCTTCTGCGGCAGCCAGCCGAACGGGTCCGCCCGGGCCAGCCCGAAACAGACGAAGAACGCCACCGCCGAACCCACGACGACGACAACCCACCGCAACGGACGCGACATCGGGCCCCCCAGCCGATCGATCCGAACGATCCGGACTTCAGAAGCTAGCAGCGCCGACCCCGGGACGCACGGGTGCACGTGAGGGGTTTCCGGGCCCCCTCACGTGCACCTGCACGTCGTGGGTCAGTGACTGATCGGGTAAGAGTGCCGACCCGTGGCCTCGTCGATTTCCGAGTGGGCCTTCTGCAGCATCTGGGACGCGAGATCCATCAGCGCGCGAGCGCCTGCGATCTCTTCCCCGACCCGCAGCTGCTCCGGGTCGGAGGGGTGACGCATGGCGTAGCCGTGCGCCCTCATCTCGGAGCCGTCGCCGAGCCTGACCATGGCCGCCGCGCTGGTGCGATGGCCTTCCTCGGTGAATTCGAGCTCCACGTGCCACCCGACGAGTGTGGGCATGGTGCATCACCTCCAGGGGGTCACCCGTCCCTCCAGGGTGCGCCAGGGACGCCGGAAGCGCGAGCGGGGAGGTCAGGGCCGGTCGGAGCCGGTCGGAGCCGTTCGGAGTCCGTCCGTTGAAGATTTTTCCGGCCGGCTGTCACACACGTGCGGCGCGGCGGGTCATGGGAGTGAAGAGCTCAACGAAGCCGCCCGATGAGGAGCATCCGATGTCCACCACCGCAACCGTCGTCACCGTCGTCGCCGCTGTCATGTCGGCCTTCTCGGGCGCCTCGGTCTTCCTCCGCGCCAAGTACGTCGTCGAGCCGCTGGCCGAGTACGGGGTCCCCCGGTCGTGGTGGAACCTGCTGGGCGCGGCGAAGACCGCGGGCGGCGTCGGCCTCCTCGTCGGCCTCTTCGTCCCGGTGATCGGCCTGCTCGCCGCCACGGGCCTGATCCTGTACTTCACCGGGGCCGTGATCGCCGTCCTCCGGGCCCGGGCCTTCGGTCACGCCCCCTTCCCCCTCGTCTACATGGCCCCGGTCGTGGCCGCCCTGCTGCTCGGCTTCCCCGGCTGACCGGACCGGCCCCCCGAAGAGCCCGCCCCCACGAGCGTGATCGCCGTGGGAGCGGGCCCCTGCGTTCGCCCCGACCTGAGTATCCGCACTCATGTGCCGCCCCCTGCGCCACAGTTGACTGGGGTCATGAACCAGCACCACGGCCAGGACCACGATTCCGGCACCTCGCGCGACCGCCGCGCCTTCGTCGCACCGCTCGTCTCCACGCTGCTGACGCTGCCGATGGCCCTCGTCTCGTTCTTCTTCGTCGGGCTGTCCCCCATGGCCTGCGACTCCTGCGAGGACGCCGCGAGCGACCGGTTCGACGCCTCGTACGACATCGCCTTCCCCGTCTTCACCACCGGCCTGCTGCTCGTCCTGGCCGTGCTGGTGATCTGCTGGGCGCTCCCCCGGCGGCGGCGGTACTCCGCCCGTCGCATCGGGTTCGCGGTGCTCGCCCCCGCCCTCGTCGTCCTGGACCATCTCGTGTTCGCCGCCATCGTCGACTGGCCCTGAACCGGCGGCCGTTGCCGTCCAAACCGCTTGCCCGGCCATCCGTGGCCGGGAGCGGTCGCCGTGCCGTCCGTGGCGTACGCGGCCCGGCAGCTGTACCGCTACCGCCGGTCGGCGATGAACTCGGGCACCGCGGAGTGACGGACTCCCGTCCCGCTCCGTGAGCTCCCGCCACGGCCCCGCCTACGCTGCCCCGCATGGGCGGAGCGCGGCGGGCGGTGACGGGGCCGGGGTGGTGGCGGGCGTGGCGGCGGCCATGGTGGCGGGTCTGGCCGCGGGTCTGGCGGGGCGGGCCGCCGGCCGGCTCCGGCCGGACCTGGCCCCTGCGCTGACCCGCCGGGATCAGCGGGCTTCGCGGAGCCAGCCCGCGACCTCCGTGGCCCAGTAGGTGAGGATCGTGTCCGCGCCGGCCCGCTTGATGCCCAGCAGCGTCTCCAGGACGGCCCGGTCGCGCTCGATCCAGCCCTTCTCCGCAGCCGCCTCGATCATCGCGAACTCGCCGCTGATCTGGTACGCGGCCACCGGGACGTCGACCGCCTGCGCGACCCGGTACAGGATGTCCAGGTACGGGCCGGCCGGCTTGACCATCACCATGTCCGCGCCCTCCTCCAGGTCGAGCGCCAACTCGCGCAGGGACTCCCGGGCGTTCGCCGGGTCCTGCTGGTAGGTCTTGCGGTCGCCCTGGAGCGACGAGGCGACGGCCTCGCGGAACGGGCCGTAGAAGGCCGACGAGTACTTCGCCGTGTACGCGAGGATCGAGACGTCCTCGTGTCCGGTCTCGTCGAGCGCGTCGCGGATGACGCCGACCTGGCCGTCCATCATGCCGCTCGGACCGACCACGTGGACGCCCGCGTCGGCCTGGACCTGGGCCATCTCGGCGTACCGCTCCAGGGTGGCGTCGTTGTCGACGCGCCCGTGCTCGTCCAGGACACCGCAGTGGCCGTGGTCGGTGTACTCGTCCAGGCACAGGTCGGACATGATCACCAGATCGTCGCCCACCTCCGCCTTCACGTCGCGGATCGCGAGCTGAAGGATCCCGTCCGGCTCGGTGCCCGCCGTGCCCAGCGCGTCCTTGTTCTCGTCGGCCGGGACACCGAACAGCATGATCCCCGCGACGCCCGCCTCGACGGCCTCGACCGCCGCCTTGCGCAGCGTGTCGCGGGTGTGCTGGACCACGCCCGGCATCGCGGAGATGGCCAGGGGCTCGCTGATGCCCTCCCGCACGAACGCCGGGAGGATCAGGTCCGACGGGTGCAGCCGGTTCTCCGCGACCATCCGCCGCATCGCCGGGGTGGTGCGCAGCCGGCGGGGCCGCGAGCCGGGGAAGGATCCGTACGCGCTCATACTCAGTCGCCTCTTCGAGCTTCGCTTCGAGAACAGTCGGGATCCAGCGTAGGCCGTGGCCCCGGCCGCCCCGGGCCGGGCCCGCCGGAGACGACGCCGGGCACGGGCCGGGCGGAGCCGGGGGCGAACCCAGGGGCAGAGCCGGCCGCCGGCCGGGGGCCGGTCGCGAGCCGGTCGCCGGCCGAAGGGCCGGGGGACGGCTCAGGGCGGGGGGACGGCTCAGGGCCCGGACGCGGGTGCGTCCGGGCCCTGTCGGGATCTGCCCGCCGTCAGGTCGTACGGCGTCGCCGTGCGCCCGGCCGGCGTTCGCTCGGGCGGGACACCGACTCGCCGGCCTCCTTGGCCGCCTCGCGGCGCGCCGCGCCGTACTCGGCCAGCGCCTCGGCGAGCTTGCTCACGCTCGGCTCCGGCGACAGGACGTCGACCCGCAGGCCGTGTTCCTCCGCCGTCTTGGCGGTGGCCGGGCCGATGCAGGCGATGACGGTCACGTTGTGCGGCTTGCCGGCGATGCCGACGAGGTTGCGCACCGTCGAGGACGACGTGAAGAGCACGGCGTCGAAGCCGCCGCCCTTGATCGCCTCCCGCGTGTCGGCCGGCGGCGGCGACGCGCGCACGGTCCGGTAGGCCGTGACGTCGTCGACCTCCCAGCCGAGCTCTATCAGGCCCGCGACCAGCGTCTCGGTCGCGATGTCGGCGCGCGGCAGGAAGACGCGGTCGATCGGGTCGAAGACCGGGTCGTACGGCGGCCAGTCCTCCAGCAGGCCGGCCGCGGACTGCTCGCCGCTCGGCACCAGGTCCGGCTTGACGCCGAACTCGACGAGCGCGGCGGCGGTCTGCTCGCCGACGGCGGCGACCTTGATGCCCGCGAAGGCCCGGGCGTCGAGCCCGTACTCCTCGAACTTCTCCCGGACGGCCTTCACGGCGTTGACCGAGGTGAAGGCGATCCACTCGTAGCGGCCCGTCACCAGGCCCTTGACCGCGCGCTCCATCTGCTGCGGGGTGCGCGGCGGCTCCACGGCGATGGTCGGCACCTCGTGGGGCACCGCGCCGTACGAACGCAGCTGGTCGGAGAGCGAAGCGGCCTGCTCCTTCGTACGCGGTACGAGGACCCGCCAGCCGAACAGCGGCTTCGACTCGAACCAGGCCAGCTCCTCGCGCCGCGCCGCGGCGCCCTGCTCACCGACCACGGCTATGACCGGCCGGGCGCCCTCGGGCGACGGGAGCACCTTGCCCTGCTTGAACACCTGGGCGATGGTCCCGAGGGTGGCGTTCCAGGTCCGCTGGCGCGTCGTCGTGCCGGCGACGGTCACCGTGAGCGGGGTGTCGGGCTTGCGCCCGGCGGACACCAGCTCGGCGGCGGCGCTCGCGACGGTCTCCAGCGTCGCGGAGACGACGAGGGTGCCGTCGCTGGCCCCGACCTCGCTCCAACAGCGCGCGGAGGCGTTGCGCGCGTCCACGAACCGCACGTCGGCGCCCTGGTCCCCGCGCAGCGGCACACCCGCGTACGCGGGCACGCCGACGGCGGTCGCGACACCGGGCACCACCTCGAAGGGGATGCCGCCGTTGGCGCAGGCGAGCATCTCCTCGGCGGCGTTCCCGTCGAGGCCGGGGTCGCCGGTGACGGCACGGACGACCCGCCTGCCGGAGCGCGCGGCCTCCATGACAAGATTGGCGGCGTCCCGGATCACCGGAACACCGGCGGCTGCTGACACTTCGTCAGCAATCGTCAGCTGAGGCGTGTCCACTCCCGCGCGCGCATGCGTGCGCACGACATCGAGCACCTCGGGCTCCGCGATCAGAACGTCCCCGGCGGCGAGGGCCTCGACGGCGCGCAGCGTCAGCAGACCCGGGTCACCGGGGCCGGCACCGAGGAAGGTGACGTGCCCGTGGGCCGCGAAGGCCGCGAAGGCGGAGGTGGTGGGACGTGTGGGGTTCAAAGCGACCGCTCCCCCATCAGACCGGCCGCGCCCTTGGCCAGCATCTCGTCCGCGAGTTCGCGGCCGAGCGCCATGGCCTCGTCGTACGAGTGGGGCACGGGACCGGTGGTGGACAGCTGCACCAGCGTCGAGCCGTCGAGGGTTCCGACGACGCCGCGCAGGCGCATTTCATTGACAACCTGGCCGTCGGCCAGAAGATCGGCGAGCGCACCCACGGGTGCGCTGCAGCCTGCCTCCAGGGCGGCGAGCAGGGAACGCTCGGCGGTCACGGCGGCCCGGGTGTGCGGGTCGTCGAGCC
Organism: Actinobacteria bacterium OV450; assembly: GCA_001298555.1. Taxonomy (GTDB): domain Bacteria; phylum Actinomycetota; class Actinomycetes; order Streptomycetales; family Streptomycetaceae; genus Streptomyces. Next base: position 19,920 of record LJCW01000131.1, on the reverse strand, counting down.
TGCCGAGCGAAGCGATGAGCTCCGTGTCGGACGCGAGGCACTCCACGGCCAGGGCGCCCTGGCCCGGAGCCGGCAGCACGCAGTCCACGGAGAGCAGGTCGGTCGCCTCGTCACCGCGGCCGATCCGGTTGAGCCCGGCGGCGGCGAGGACGACGGCGTCCAGCTCGCCGTCGCGCACGAAACCGATCCGGGTGTCGACGTTCCCCCGGATCGCGACGGTCTCGATGCGCTTGCCGAGGCTGCGCGCGTAGTGGTTCAGCTGCGCCGTGCGGCGCGGCGAACCGGTACCGATGCGGGCGCCGTCGGGCAGCTGCTCGAAGGTCAGGCCGTCGCGGGCGACGAGCGCGTCGCGCGGGTCCTCGCGCAGCGGCATGGCCGCGACGACGAGCTCCTCGGGCTGCGCGGTCGGCAGGTCCTTCAGCGAGTGGACGGCGAAGTCGACCTCGCCGCGCAGCAGCGCGTCGCGCAGCGCGGTGACGAACACGCCGGTGCCGCCGATCTGCACCAGGTGCTCGCGCGACACGTCACCGTAGGTCGTGATCTCCACGAGCTCGACGGGCCGGCCGGTGATCGCCCGTACCGCGTCGGCGACATGGCCGGACTGGGACATGGCCAGCTTGCTGCGCCGCGTGCCGAGCCGGAGGGGCTGGTCGAGACGTGGATTCATGATGCCCGTCCTGAGTCGTCGTTCTGGTCGGCCTGGTCGGCCTGTCCCGCCTGGTCGACCTGTCCGGCCTGACCGGCCGCGTCCGCCCGGCTGACGGAGGCCACCGTCTGCGGGTCGAGGTCGAAGAGTTCGCGCAGCGCCTCGGCGTACCCGGCGCCGCCGGGCTCGCTCGCGAGCTGCTTGACGCGCACGGTCGGCGCGTGGAGGAGCTTGTCGACGACGCGGCGCACGGTCTGGGTGACCTCGGCCCGCTGGCGTTCGTCCAAGTCCGGGAGCCGTCCGTCGAGGCGTGCCACTTCCATGGCCACGACCTCGGCGGCCATCGCCCGCAGGGCGACGACGGTCGGCGTGATGTGCGCGGCACGCTGTGCGGCCCCGAAGGCGGCCACCTCTTCGGCCACTATCGCGCGTACGGCGTCCACGTCGGCGGCCATCGGCGCGTCGGCCGAAGCCTCGGCGAGCGATTCGATGTCGACGAGCCGCACGCCCGGGATGCGGTGCACGGCGGCGTCGATGTCGCGCGGCATGGCCAGGTCCAGCAGGGCCAGCCGCACGGGCGCGACGTCGACCAGGCTGCGGGCGCCCTTGCGGGGCTGGCGCTGCGCGGCCGCCTCGCCCTGGTCGGCCCACGTGCCGTGCAGTTCGAGGGAGTTGGCGTCGACGCCGGTGAGGGCGGCGCGCCCGTCGCCGGCCGGGACGTCGACGGGGCACCCGTCGCGGTCCGTACCGGCGGTGATGGTCCGCGCCACCCCGCCGTCGGCGAGGCGCATCCCGGCCTCGGCCGCGGCGACGAGCCGGGCCAGGACCTCGGCCTCGGCGGGCACCGGGGTCGTCCGCGGAGCGGAGGTGGTCCGCGCTGCGGCGGCCGGCAGCGGTGCGGGGGCCAGGGGGGCGGGCCCGGCGGGGCCCTCCGCCACGGCCGCCGCCACGTCGTCGCCGGTGAGCACCAGCCCGGTGGCACCCGTACAGGAGACCACGACGTCGACTCGTGTCAGCTCGTCGGCCACCGAGGTCATCGGGACGGCGCGCGCGGCCACCCCAGTGCCTGAGGCAACCAGAATCTCGACCAAACGGTCCGCGCGCTCCGCGGTGCGGTTCGCCACGACGATCTCGGCGACGCCCACCCGCGCGAGCGTGGCGGCGGACAGCGAGGACATCGAACCGGCGCCGATCACCAGGGCCCGCTTGTCCTTGGCCCAGACGTCGACCGGCTCGCGCCCGGCGGTCAGCTGTTCGAGACCGAAGGTCACCAGGGACTGGCCGGCCCGGTCGATCCCGGTCTCGGAGTGCGCCCGCTTGCCGACGCGCAGTGCCTGCTGGAACAGGTCGTTGATCAGGCGGCCCGCGGTGTGGAGCTCCTGCCCCAGCGCCAGCGCGTCCTTGATCTGCCCGAGGATCTGGCCCTCGCCGATCACCATCGAGTCCAGTCCGCACGCCACCGAGAAGAGGTGGTGGACGGCCCGGTCCTCGTAGTGGACGTAGAGGTAGGGGGTGAGCTCCTCCAGTGCCACGCCGCTGTGCTGCGCGAGCAGGGTCGACAGCTCGGCCACACCGGCGTGGAACTTGTCCACGTCCGCGTACAGCTCGATCCGGTTGCACGTGGCGAGCACCGTCGCCTCCGCCGCCGGTTCCGCGGCGAGGGTGTCGTGCAGCAGCTTGACCTTCGCGTCGGCCGACAGGGAGGCACGTTCGAGCACGCTCACCGGCGCGCTGCGGTGGCTCAGCCCTACGACGAGCAGACTCATGCCGGCATCACCGCCGGAACGTCGCCCTCGGGGCCGTTCTTGCGTGCGACGGCGGCGGCGCGCCCGGCGGGCGGCTCGACGGCCGCGGAGGGGGCCGCACCGGAGCCCCCGGCACCGGCGGTACCGGCGGCCGCCTCGGCGACGTCACCGGCCGCGGAGGGCAGGGGGGCGGCGGAGCCGGCGCCGGCCGCGGCTTCCTCGCCCGCCTTGCGCTGCTCGTGGAACGCCAGGATCTGGAGTTCGATCGACAGGTCGACCTTGCGCACGTCGACGCCGTCCGGCACGGACAGCACGGTCGGCGCGAAGTTCAGGATGGAGGTGACGCCGGCGGCGATCAGCCGCTCGCTCACCTGCTGGGCGGCGCCCGCCGGGGTCGCGATGACGCCGATCGAGACGCCGTTCTCCTCGATGATCTTCTCGAGGTCGTCGGTGTGCTGCACCGGCATGCCCGCGACCGGCTTGCCGGCCATCGCGGGGTCCGCGTCGATGAGCGCCGCGACGCGGAACCCGCGCGCGGAGAAGCCGCCGTAGTTGGCGAGGGCCGCGCCGAGGTTACCGATGCCGACGATCACTACCGGCCAGTCCTGGGTCAGGCCGAGTTCGCGGGAGATCTGGTAGACGAGGTACTCGACGTCGTAGCCGACGCCGCGGGTGCCGTACGAGCCCAGGTAGGAGAAGTCCTTGCGCAGCTTGGCGGAGTTGACTCCGGCGGCTGCCGCGAGCTCCTCGGAGGACACCGTGGGCACCGATCGCTCGGAGAGCGCGGTGAGTGCGCGCAAGTACAGCGGAAGCCGGGCGACAGTGGCCTCGGGAATACCTCGGCTGCGGGTCGCCGGTCGGTGTGTTCGGCCAGTTGCCACGATGCTCCTGCGGGATGAGCGGGGCTGCAGGCGGTCACTTGTCCCAAGACCGCCCCGTCGAAAGCAGGCTATGTCTTTGTGAACGCGTGCACAAAGATTGTGTCCGCTTTGTCCGCGCAAAGTGACCGGGGTCACGCGGCCCGGGCATGCGGGACGGGAACCCACAACACGCCGAACCCGTTCAAATCCCGAGGGGGGCAAAACGGTACACACTCCTCATCGATACGCCCCCGAGACCCCACAAATCGCCCATGATGGTAACCGGCAGGAGGGTCAGCCCTCCAACGCCCGCCGCAACCGGTCCGGGTTCACTCTCCAGAAGGTGTGCTGCTCACCGTCCACCAGCACCACCGGAATCTGCTCCCAGTGCAGCCGGTACAGCTCGGCGTCCTGCGAGATGTCCTTCTTCTCCCACTGCGCTCCGACTTCCGCGCAGACCTTTTCGATCACTTCCTGGGCGTCATCACACAGATGACACCCCGGCTTCCCGATGAGCGTGACCAACCGCTCGCCGGGCCGCTTCTTTTCCTTACGACGCAGCAAAGGGCTCATGCCCCCATTCTCCCGCGCCGCCCCGTAACACCGGGGCACCGAAGAGTTCACGCCCCCGGCATCCCTTCGGTTCGGGAACTCCCGAACACAATGGCTATGCTCGCGTCATGGCCGCTCTGGGATGGCTCACCCCCCGTAGGCGCTCCGCCACCGCGCGGAGCGTGCTGGCAGGCGAGGCCTCGGCCGAAGCCGCCCGCAAGACCGCGCAGGCCCTCGAGGCGGACGCCGGACCACCGGACGGGCCCGCGGAAGCGGAACCGGCCGAGCCCGAGTTCCCCGTCGCCGGCGACGACCTCGCCGCCGCCTTCTTCGACCTCGACAACACCGTCATGCAGGGCGCCGCGATCTTCCACTTCGGCCGCGGCCTCTACAAGCGGGAGTTCTTCCACCGCCGCGAGCTCGCCCGCTTCGCCTGGCAGCAGGCGTGGTTCCGGCTCGCCGGGGTCGAGGACCCCGAGCACATGCAGGACGCCCGCGACAGCGCCCTGTCCATCGTCAAGGGCCACAAGGTCTGCGAGCTCATGGCGATCGGCGAGGAGATCTACGACGAGTACATGGCGGAGCGGATCTGGCCGGGCACCCGCGCCCTGGCCCAGGCCCACCTCGACGCCGGGCAGAAGGTCTGGCTCGTCACGGCCGCGCCCGTGGAGACCGCCACGATCATCGCCCGCCGGCTCGGCCTGACCGGGGCCCTCGGCACGGTCGCCGAGTCCGTCGACGGCGTCTACACCGGCCGGCTCGTCGGCGAGCCGCTGCACGGGCCCGCGAAGGCCGAGGCGGTCCGGGCACTGGCCGCCGCCGAGGGCCTCGACCTCGAACGCTGCGCGGCGTACTCCGATTCGCACAACGACATTCCGATGCTGTCCCTGGTCGGACATCCGTACGCGATCAATCCCGACACAAAACTGCGCAAGCATGCCCGGGCACACGACTGGCGACTGCGCGACTATCGGACCGGCCGCAAGGCCGTGAAGGTCGGCGTCCCCGCCGCCGCCGGGGTCGGCGCCATCGCGGGCGGCGCGGCCGCCGCCATCGCCCTGCACCGCCGCCGCAAGTAGGACATCCCACCCCGCCGCCCGGCCGCCGCCTGCGCCGGAGCCGCCCCGCGGCCCGCCGGGCGGCTTCCCGCGCGCCGTCGGCCCGCTGCGCCTGCGGACATTCCCCCACCTCTACCCCCGCGCCCCACGGGGCACTCCCGTATGCCCTACTCGGTCGCGAGCCAGCGTGGAAGCGTCCATTCCGCGCGCTCAACCGATCAAGAACCGATCACCAATTGCGACCGAATATGCCTTGGACACGCAACGGAAGTGTCGGAATCGGTGATTTGAGCAACTGGGTGTAGCGCTGCCTGTACGAAGCGTTATTCTCCTCAAACGCATGCCACCGCCCATCTGTCGCCACGACGGGTGAACGGTCCCGCACTGCACGTGATGGAAGCTCTGCCTCTGGGAGTCCCGTGTACCCACCTGTCGGGGTTGACGCCTCGGGCCTGGCTACGCTGCGCGCAACGGTCCTCGACCACCTGCGCGGCTTCGTCCCCACCGCGTACGCCGTCCCCGCCTTCGCCGCCGCGGTCCCTGCCGGCCTCGGCCCGGCCGGTCCTTGCTATGCCCTGACCGACGGCGGAGCGACGGTGGGCAGACGCGGTCGCGCGGGAGGCGGCGGAGGCGGAACGGCCACCGGAACGAGCACGCCCGCCGCCCGCCGCCCCACCGCGGACAGCGACCAGGCCCGCATGATGGACCTGGTCGAACGCGCCCAGGCCGGCGAGGCCGAGGCCTTCGGCCGGCTGTACGACCAGTACAGCGACACGGTCTACCGCTACATCTACTACCGCGTCGGCGGCAAGGCGACCGCGGAGGACCTCACCAGTGAGACCTTCCTGCGCGCGCTGCGCCGCATCTCCACCTTCACCTGGCAGGGCCGGGACTTCGGCGCCTGGCTCGTGACGATCGCCCGCAACCTGGTCGCGGACCACTTCAAGTCCAGTCGCTTCCGCCTGGAAGTGACCACGGGCGAAATGCTGGACGCGAACGAGGTGGAACGATCCCCCGAGGACTCGGTCCTGGAGTCCCTCTCCAACGCCGCCCTGCTGGAAGCCGTACGCAAGCTCAATCCCCAGCAGCAGGAGTGCGTGACCCTGCGCTTCCTCCAGGGCCTCTCGGTCGCCGAGACCGCCCGGGTGATGGGGAAGAACGAGGGCGCCATCAAGACGCTCCAGTACCGGGCGGTCCGCACCCTGGCCCGTCTGCTGCCGGACGACGCCCGCTGACCTCCGCCCGGCCCCGGACCGCCACCGGGCGCCTCCCCCTGCCCCACCCCCCGCTCCCCCCCCCCCCCCCGCGTCCCGCCTACCCCCCGCACCATCCGACCCTCCTGACAATCCACACAACCGGTGACCCCTCGATGACGCTGTGGTCCGATCATCCTTCGTCCGTAACCCAAGTGCCGCGCCGCTCGTTGTGCGGAATGCAGGCTCCCTGTGGACACGCCCTGCCCGAAGCCGCTCACTCGAAAGTGTGGATGCGCTCAAGGAAGGCAACCTTCCGGACACCTTGGGGAGTCGATCGTCATGACGAGAGGAGGTGCCGCCAGTGATCGCGAACGTGACTCCGCACCGGCGGGCGAACGCCTTCGCCCAGGCCCTGGAGGATCGGACCCCATCCGACCTTTCGGAACCGGACCCGGCGGCCGAGCAGTCCGAGGCACCTGCCGAACCTGCCGACCACGACCGGTTGTTGGCCCTGGCGAGCGCGCTCGGCGAAAGAATGCCGCGCCCGGTGCTGGACCCCGAGGTCAAAGTGGTGCAACGAGCCCAGCTCGTGGCCGCCATGGAGGCCATGGTGATGGAAGAGAGGGCCGGGGGCGGTGCCGCCGCGGACCCTCAGGTGCCCGAGCAGCGGACCGGCCGCGGCGCCCACCGGGCGACCTCGCTCCGGAAATTGCGGCCCCGCTCCCGCTGGTCCAAGGGCATCGCAGCGGGCGGCCTCACCGTGGGTGTGGCCGCGGGGGCCTTCAGCGGCGTGGCCGCTGCCAGCACCGACGCCCTCCCGGGTGACTCCCTCTACCCGATCAAGCGGGGCATGGAGGATCTGAAGCTCGGGATGGCCGACGAGGACGCGGACCGGGGCGAGCTGTACCTCGACCAGGCCTCCAACCGCCTGTCGGAAGCCCGCAGGCTGATGGAACGCGGCCGGACGGGCGTACTGGACCACGAGTCGCTCGGCGAGATCCGCCGGGCCCTCGCCGGCATGAAGCACGACGCGGCGGAGGGCCACCGGCTCCTCCAGGCGGCCTACGAACGGGACGGCTCGCTCGGCCCGATCCAGACGCTGTCGTCCTTCTCCCGCTCCCACCGCGACGCGTGGGGCAGGCTCCGGGACAAGCTCCCGGCCCAGCTCACCGACGTGGGCGGAGAAGTCGAATCGGTCTTCCAGGCCATAGACGATGACGTGGCGCCGCTCCAGAGCATGCTCCCGAAGCCCCCGGAGCAGAGCCGCGGCTCCAGTGCGCCCGCCAAGCCGAGCGCTCCGGCCGGACAGCACCAGTCCGCACCGGCGGCGGGCCCGCCCTCGGCCAGCCCGGCCCCGCCGACGGCCACCGGCGGCAAGCCCTCACCCGCCCCCGGCGGCCTCCTGGGCGGCGCGGGCGATCTCCTCAACCCGCCCGCGGGCCAGAACACTCCGGCGCCCTCGTCCTCCCCGGAGCGCGTACAGCCGGACATCACCCTGCCGCCCCTCCTCCCGGGTCTCCTCCCCGGCCTGGGACTCAAGGCGGAGGACGCCGAGTAGGACAGAACGGCCGCAGGCCCTCATCCCCGGGCGGGGGTGAGGGCCTGCGTCATGCACCTGGGCGTTCGCGGCTCAGAAGAACACCGACCTCCGCTGCACCAGCAGCTTGTAGAGCGTGTGCTGGACCCCCTTCCCGACGCCGACCTCGCACTGCTCGGCCCCAGGGGGGCCTCACAGGCTTCGCCCGGCTGCACCGGACTCCGTCCGGTGGACACCGGGTTGCGCCCCGAGCGGCCGGCGATCGCCCGTCAGCTCAGAAGAACACCGACCTCCGCTGCACAAGCAGCTTGTAGAGCGTGTGCTGGATCTGCTCGCGGACCTCGTCCGTCAGGTTGAACATCAGCATCGGGTCCTCCGCCGCCTCCGGCGGGTACCCGTCCGTCGCGATCGGCTCGCCGAACTGGATCGTCCACTTCGTCGGCAGCGGCACCGCCCCCAACGGCCCCAGCCACGGGAACGTCGGCGTGATCGGGAAGTACGGGATCCCCAACAGCCGCGCCACCGTCTTGGCGTTGCCGACCATCGGGTAGATCTCCTCCGCCCCCACGATCGAGCACGGCACGATCGGCGTCCCCGCCCGCAGCGCCGTCGACACGAACCCGCCCCGCCCGAACCGCTGGAGCTTGTACCGGTCGCCGAACGGCTTCCCTATCCCCTTGAAGCCCTCCGGCATCACCCCGACCAGTTCCCCGGCCTCCAGCAGCCGCTGAGCGTCCTCCGAGCACGCCAGCGTGTGACCCGCCTTGCGCGCCAGCTCGTTCACCACCGGCAGCATGAACACCAGGTCCGCCGCCAGCAGCCGCAGGTGCCGCTGCGCCGGGTGGTGGTCGTGGACCGCCACCTGCATCATCAGCCCGTCCAACGGCAGCGTCCCCGAGTGGTTCGCCACGATCAGCGCCCCGCCCTCGGCCGGGATGTTCTCGATGCCCTTCACCTCGACCCGGAAGTACTTGTCGAACAGCGGCCGCATCAAGGACATCAGGACCTGGTCCGTCAGCTCCTTGTCGTAGCCGAACTCGTCGACCTCGTAGTCCCCGGTCACCCGGCGCCGCAGGAACGCCAGCCCGCCGGCGATCCGCCGGTCCCAGGCGGCCCCACCGGCCTCCACGGCGCCCGGCTCCGCAGCGGCCGGCTCCGCGGCCTCCTCGACCGGCTCCGGAGCGGGCGCGGGCACCGCCCGTACCCTCCGGGTCCCGGCGCCCCGCCGGCGCGGCCGGTCCTCGTCGAACCGAATGACCTTGGCGTCCGCCACTATCGCTGCGCTCCCTCTTCGACTCCGGCAACCCCGACGTTCGAGCCGTCCACGTTCAGCACGGCCGCGACCCGGTCCACGGCCTGCCCGACGCGCGCCGGCGGCAGCAGCCCGCTCCCCCGGCTGCGCGCGAAATCGGCGAACGTCTCGGCGGTCGTGTACATCGGCTTGAATCCCAGCACCTCCCGCATCTGGGACGTCTCCACGACGCGCCCGTGCGTGAGGAGTCTGATCTGCTCCGGCGAGAAATCGGTGACGCCCACCGCCCGCAGCGCCGACCCCACCCACGTCACCGCGGGCAGCAGCAGCGGCACCGTCGGCCGCCCCAGCCGGCGCGCACACTGCGACAGCAGCAGCACCCCGTCCCCCGCGATGTTGAAGGTCCCGCTGTTCAGCGTCCCGCGCTGGGGCTCCCCCGCCGCCAGCCGCAGCACCTCCAGCACGTCGTCCTCGTGGACGAACTGCAGCCGCGGGTCGTACCCCAGCACCGTCGGCATCACCGACATCGAGAAGTACTCGGCGAGCGCGGAGTCCGCGTACGGCCCCAGGATGTTCGCGAAACGCAGCACGCACACCGCCACGTCGGGCCGCCTGCGCGCGAAGCCCCGTACGTACGACTCGACCTCGACGGCGTCCTTCGCGAAGCCCCCCGCCGGCAGCGACTTGGGCTGCGTGGTCTCCGTGAAAACGGCCGGATCCCGCGAGGCGCCCCCGTACACACTGGTACTGGACTTCACCACCAGCCGCCGCACCGTCGGCGACTTCTGGCAGGCCCCCAACAGCTGCATCGTGCCGATGACGTTGGTTTCCTTCACGGCACTGCCCGCACCGCCCGGCCCCGCCCCGCTCCCGGTCACCGCGAGGTGCACCACCGTGTCCACGGCGTGCTCGGCGAGCACCCGGGCGATGGACGACTGCCTGATGTCCAAACGGACGAACTCCGCCGACCCGAGCCGGTGCGGCGGCGCCACCGCGTCGACCGCGATGACCCGATCGACCTCAGGATCACGCTGGACGCGCCGCACGAAGCGGCCCCCCAGCTGCCGGGCTGCCCCGGTAACGAGCACGACCTTCCCCACGAGTTCAGCGCCTTCCTCGTCGTCCCCCGGCTACACCGCAGCCCCTCCACCAGGATGGTGGAGGGGCTGCGGAGAACACGTACAGCTGCCGTTTACTTCTTGTTACGGCGCTGGACGCGGGTGCGCTTGAGCAGCTTGCGGTGCTTCTTCTTCGCCATCCGCTTGCGCCGCTTCTTGATAACAGAGCCCACGACTACCCTCGCTCACTTCTTCTTCACTGGTGCGGGGCGTCTGGGCCCACACGACCTACGTCGGCCTAGCCTACCCGCCCGAGCTCCGAGCTTGTAATCCGAGGGACACCGCGGGTCAATCTCAGGCCGTCTCCACCCCCACATAGGAGTCTCGGAGGTACTCGTGAACCGCGTTCTCGGGGACCCGGAAGGACCGGCCCACCCGGATTGCGGGCAGATGGCCGTTGTGTACCAGGCGGTACACGGTCATCTTCGACACTCGCATCACCGAGGCGACCTCCGCCACGGTCAGGAACGCAACCTCGATAAGAGGCCTCTCGCCAGCAGCCATGACACACCTTGACCTTCCGCGCATGACGGGCACCGGCTTCCCCTCCGGTTACTCCTCGTCGTCGCACGCTCACTCCCCAGAGTAGGGGCGTGTGATACGAGTGGGGAAGAGGAGCTACGGCCACTCCTGTGCACCCGGCAGACTCGCCCGATCGAGTACATACCGAATGAGCGGTCTGTAGTAGTCCGCGTGCACCCCGTCATCAAGCGGAACGGCCACCGCCACGCGCCCCTCCGCCTCGCCGACGAACAGCGCGGGGTCGTCCGTATCCGCCAGCCCGATCGCCTCCACACCGAGCTGACCTGCACCGCAGACCCACCCGTGATCCCCCACCACGAGTTCCGGCAACGGCCCGCCGGCCTCCGCCAGCGCCCCGAGGGCGATCCGAACCGGCAGGGGTGAATGGGTGTGCACGCCGGTGGCACTCCCGGGGGGCCGCGCGCCGGGTTCCCGCACCAACGCGACTCCCCGTACGTAATCGATGCTGTGCCTGCGTACGCCGAACCGGGTCGCCATGTCGACACCGACCCCCTGCGCCGGGGTGAGCACATCACATCCCACCGCCGACAGGGCCCGCGCCAAACTGGCGTAGAACCCCAGGAGACGGTGCGGATGACCCGTCCCGAACAACACGGGCGACCGCGCCCCGGCCGCCTTCCGCAGCCGCTCCGCGAACGCCTCCAGACCGGCCAGCGTCAGCTCCGGATCGATCACGTCCGGCCCGCTGACGTGCGCCGGATCCGCCGAGACCCCGCACTTGGCCGCCATCAGCCCCAGCAGGTCACCCTCGCCCCAGCCCCGCTCCGGATCCAGCCCCAGCAGCACCCGCGGGTCCCGCGCGGCGAACAGCCGGTAGCTGCGCAGGCTCTCCTCCCGCGAGGTGGCGACGGGCCCGGCCAACCGGGCGGCCAGCAGATGCGCACGCAACGCGCCGGTGCTCAACACCCTCCGATGCTGCCGCACCCGACCTGGCGGAGCATCAATTCCGGCGAACGGCCCCACCGTTGGCGTAACGATGCTTCACCGCAACCAGGCCTTACGTGAGCAGACCACGCAACGGGAACACCGCCCGCCGGGTCGCCAGAACGGCTTGATCGATCCGGTCCGCCGGGTCGTAACCCGCCTCCCAGTCCCGCCACGCGACCGTCCGCCCGTCCGTCATCCGCGCCGGCGCCGGCTGCCGCGTCCGCGCATACACCTCGTCCCGCCACGCGTCCGGCACCGGCGACTGCGGATCGACCGGACGGTGCGCCGCGATCCCCACCAGGTGCGTCCACGAACGCGGTACGACGTCCACGACCGCGTACCCGCCGCCGCCCAGCGCCAGCCACCTGCCGCCCGCGTACTCGTGCGCCAGCCGGTGACAGGCCTCCTGCACCGCCCGCTGCGCGTCCAGCGACACCGCCAGGTGCGCCAGCGGGTCCTCGACGTGCGTGTCCGCCCCGTGCTGCGTCACCAGCACCTGCGGCCGGAAATCCGCCAGCAGCTCGGGCACCGTCGCGTGGAACGCCCGCAGCCACCCCTCGTCCGCGGTCCCGGCCGGCAGCGCCACGTTCACCGCCGAACCCTCCGCGGCCGGACCGCCCGTCTCCTGCGGCCAGCCCGTCTGCGGGAACAGCGTCCGCGGATGCTCGTGCAGCGAGATCGTCAGCACCCGCGGATCGTCCCAGAACGCCGCCTGGACCCCGTCCCCGTGGTGCACGTCCACATCCACGTACGCGACCCGCTCGGCCCCCAGCTCCAGCAGCCGCGCGATCGCCAGCGCCGCGTCGTTGTACACGCAGAACCCGGCCGCCCCGCCCGGCATGGCGTGGTGCAGCCCGCCCGCGAAGTTCACCGCATGCCGGGCCTCCCCGCGCCAGACCGCCTCCGCCGCCGCCACCGACTGCCCCGCGATCAGCGCCGAGGCCTCGTGCATCCCGTGGAACGCCGGATCGTCCATCGTGCCCAGCCCGTACGACCCGTCGGCCACCCCCGGGTCCGCGGACACCTCGCGCACCGCGGCCACGTAGTCCTCCCGGTGGACCAGCCGCAGCGTGGAGTCGCCCGCCGCGCGGGCCGCCCGTACCTCCATCTCCCGGTCCAGCCCGAAGGCACGCACCAGGCCCATGGTCAGCGCCAGGCGCACCGGGTCCATCGGATGGCCCGGTCCGAAGTCATACCTCGTTACCGCCTCGTCCCACATCAACAGCCCGGTCACCGGATCGCCGCTCATGCCGGACACCGTATCGGGCGGCCTCCGCCCCGAACGAACGGGCGTGGAGGAGCGTCACGAGCACCAGCGCCATCGGCACGAGCATCGCGCCCCGGTAGCTCCAGGCGTCCCCGATCCCGCCGACGAGCGGCGATCCGACCAGGAATCCCACGTAGTTGAAGATGTTCAGCCGCGCGATGGCGGTGTCGGAAGATCCGGGGAAGAGGCGCCCCGCCGCCGCGAAAGTCTGCGGCACGATCACGCACAGCCCGACCCCCAGCAGCGTGAACCCGAGCATCCCCGTCCACGCCCCGGGCGCCGCCGCCACCACCGCGAACCCGCCGGCCGCGACCAGCGCCCCCGACCGTACGACGGCCACCGCCCCGAAACGCCGCACACCCAGGTCGCCGACGGCCCGCCCGATCAGCGTGGTCACCATGTACACGTTGTACGGGACCGTCGCCAGCTGCTCCGAGCTCCCCAGCACGTCCTGGAGGTACTTGGCGCTCCAGTTCGACACCGTCGAATCCCCGATGTACGCACACGCCATCACCAGGCACAGCGGCAGCAGCAGCCCGAACCCGCCGGCCCCCAGCCCCTTCTCGGCGCCCTGGTCCTCGCCGCCCCGCCCGCTCACGTAGAACCGGCTCCCGTGGAACGCGAGGGGCAGCAGCACGACCACGGCCGGCAGGTACGAGGTGAACAGCGGCAGGTGCCAGTGCGCCCCGGCCCACGCCGCGGACGCCCCGACGATCCCGCCCAGGCTGTAGGCGGCGTGGAAGCCGAGCATGATGCTGCGCCCGTACGCCCGCTGGAGGCTGACGCCGAGCATGTTCATCGACGCGTCGAGCGCACCCACGGACAGCCCGAACGCCCCCAGCGCCAGCGCCGCGTGCCACATCCGGTCGCCGGCCCCGACGCCCAGCAGGGCGAGCAGTACCAGCGGCTGCGCCCACCGCAGTACGGTGCTGGGCGGGACCCGCTTCACCAGGTGCTCGGTGGCGACGCTGGACACCCCGGCGAGGATCGGCACGGCGGCGAGGAAGGCGGGCAGCAGCCCGTCGGATATCCCGTACCGGTCCTGGATGGCGGGGATCCGCGTCACGAGGAGGGCGAAGGTCACGCCCTGCACGAAGAAGCTGAACCCCAGGGAGCCCCGGCCCCGGCGCAGCCGTACGTCTTCTGTCATGGCGGCACAGCGTAGGCCCGGGGGCTACCCGTGGGTAGAGAGATCACACGGGGAGTTCCAGAAGCCCCGTCAGCTCCTTCATGTCCCCGAAGAACCCGGTGGCCCCGGCCAGCCGTTCGGCGGGCATCATCCCGGTGAACCCGTACACGTCCATCCCTGCGGCGACGGCGGCCCGCACCCCGAGCGGGCTGTCCTCGATCACGACGCACCGCGAGGGTTCGACCCCCATGGTCCGGGCGGCGTGCAGGAACAGGTCGGGAGCGGGCTTCCCCTTCCCCACGTCCTGCGAACTGAAGATCCACTCCTCCTCGAACCACCCGCCGAGTCCGGCCGCCCGGTGCCCGACACGGATCCGCTCGTGACTCCCGGAGGAGGCCAGGCAGTACGGCACCCCGTGCGCGGTGAGCGCGCCGAGGACGTCGACGACGCCGGCGACGGGGGTCAGCTCCCGCTCGAACGCGGCGAAGGTCCGCGCGTGCAGAACGGCATCGAACTCGGCGGGGAGCCGCTCGCCGGTCCGCTCGTGGACGAGATCGTGCACCCGGTGCACGGCGGCACCCATGTAGTCGCGCAGCGAGTCCTGGTACGAGGTGGGGTGCCCCAACTCGGTGAGGTACCCGGCGAGGATCGTGTTGGCGACCGGCTCACTGTCCACCAGCACGCCGTCGTTGTCGAAGATGACGAGGTCATAGCCCATGACTCAAACCTAAGGGCTCGGGTATGCAAGCCCCGTAAACGCAGAAAAGCCCCGCACCGAGCCGGTAAGGGCTGGTGCGGGGCTTTCCCACAATGATTGTTCGGCGGCGTCCTACTCTCCCACAGGGTCCCCCCTGCAGTACCATCGGCGCTGAAAGGCTTAGCTTCCGGGTTCGGAATGTAACCGGGCGTTTCCCTAACGCTATGACCACCGAAACACTATGAAATTTGAACGCTGGCTGCAATCACAGCTGTTCGTTATTTCAGAACTAACACAGTGGACGCGAGCAACTGAGGACAAGCCCTCGGCCTATTAGTACCAGTCAGCTCCACCCGTTACCGGGCTTCCACATCTGGCCTATCAACCCAGTCGTCTACTGGGAGCCTTACCCTCTCAAGGAGGTGGGAATACTCATCTTGAAGCAGGCTTCCCGCTTAGATGCTTTCAGCGGTTATCCCTCCCGAACGTAGCCAACCAGCCATGCCCTTGGCAGGACAACTGGCACACCAGAGGTTCGTCCGTCCCGGTCCTCTCGTACTAGGGACAGCCCTTCTCAATATTCCTACGCGCACAGCGGATAGGGACCGAACTGTCTCACGACGTTCTAAACCCAGCTCGCGTACCGCTTTAATGGGCGAACAGCCCAACCCTTGGGACCGACTCCAGCCCCAGGATGCGACGAGCCGACATCGAGGTGCCAAACCATCCCGTCGATATGGACTCTTGGGGAAGATCAGCCTGTTATCCCCGGGGTACCTTTTATCCGTTGAGCGACGGCGCTTCCACAAGCCACCGCCGGATCACTAGTCCCGACTTTCGTCCCTGCTCGACCCGTCGGTCTCACAGTCAAGCTCCCTTGTGCACTTACACTCAACACCTGATTGCCAACCAGGCTGAGGGAACCTTTGGGCGCCTCCGTTACCCTTTGGGAGGCAACCGCCCCAGTTAAACTACCCATCAGACACTGTCCCTGATCCGGATCACGGACCGAGGTTAGACATCCAGCACGACCAGAGTGGTATTTCAACGGCGACTCCACAACCACTGGCGTGGCTGCTTCAAAGTCTCCCACCTATCCTACACAAGCCGAACCGAACACCAATATCAAACTGTAGTAAAGGTCCCGGGGTCTTTCCGTCCTGCTGCGCGAAACGAGCATCTTTACTCGTAGTGCAATTTCACCGGGCCTATGGTTGAGACAGTCGAGAAGTCGTTACGCCATTCGTGCAGGTCGGAACTTACCCGACAAGGAATTTCGCTACCTTAGGATGGTTATAGTTACCACCGCCGTTTACTGGCGCTTAAGTTCTCAGCTTCGCAACCCCGAAAGGTCACTAACCGGTCCCCTTAACGTTCCAGCACCGGGCAGGCGTCAGTCCGTATACATCGCCTTACGGCTTCGCACGGACCTGTGTTTTTAGTAAACAGTCGCTTCTCGCTGGTCTCTGCGGCCACCCCCAGCTCACGGAGCAAGTCCGATCACCAGTGATGGCCCCCCTTCTCCCGAAGTTACGGGGGCATTTTGCCGAGTTCCTTAACCATAGTTCACCCGAACGCCTCGGTATTCTCTACCTGACCACCTGAGTCGGTTTAGGGTACGGGCCGCCATGAAACTCGCTAGAGGCTTTTCTCGACAGCATAGGATCATCCACTTCACCACAATCGGCTCGGCATCAGGTCTCAGCCTTATATGAGGGACGGATTTGCCTACCCCTCGGCCTACACCCTTACCCCGGGACAACCACCGCCCGGGCTGGACTACCTTCCTGCGTCACCCCATCGCTTACCTACTACAAGTCTGGTTCGTCGGCTCCACCACTTTCCTTTCCCCGAAGGGTCCGGAACGGCTTCACGGACTTAGCATCGCCTGATTCGATATTGGGCGTTTCAAAGCGGGTACCGGAATATCAACCGGTTGTCCATCGACTACGCCTGTCGGCCTCGCCTTAGGTCCCGACTTACCCTGGGCAGATCAGCTTGACCCAGGAACCCTTAGTCAATCGGCGCACACGTTTCTCACGTGTGTATCGCTACTCATGCCTGCATTCTCACTCGTGAACCGTCCACAACTAGCTTCCGCTGCTGCTTCACCCGGCACACGACGCTCCCCTACCCATCACAGCGGGCGTTGGCCCTATTGCTGCAATGACACGACTTCGGCGGTACGCTTGAGCCCCGCTACATTGTCGGCGCGGAATCACTTGACCAGTGAGCTATTACGCACTCTTTCAAGGGTGGCTGCTTCTAAGCCAACCTCCTGGTTGTCTCTGCGACTCCACATCCTTTCCCACTTAGCGTACGCTTAGGGGCCTTAGTCGATGCTCTGGGCTGTTTCCCTCTCGACCATGGAGCTTATCCCCCACAGTCTCACTGCCGTGCTCTCACTTACCGGCATTCGGAGTTTGGCTAAGGTCAGTAACCCGGTAGGGCCCATCGCCTATCCAGTGCTCTACCTCCGGCAAGAAACACACGACGCTGCACCTAAATGCATTTCGGGGAGAACCAGCTATCACGGAGTTTGATTGGCCTTTCACCCCTAACCACAGGTCATCCCCCAGGTTTTCAACCCTGGTGGGTTCGGTCCTCCACGAAGTCTTACCTCCGCTTCAACCTGCCCATGGCTAGATCACTCCGCTTCGGGTCTAGAGCGTGCAACTCAATCGCCCTATTCGGACTCGCTTTCGCTACGGCTTCCCCACACGGGTTAACCTCGCTACACACCGCTAACTCGCAGGCTCATTCTTCAAAAGGCACGCAGTCACGACCCATTGGGTAAACCCAATGAGCGACGCTCCCACGGCTTGTAGGCACACGGTTTCAGGTACTATTTCACTCCGCTCCCGCGGTACTTTTCACCATTCCCTCACGGTACTATCCGCTATCGGTCACCAGGGAATATTTAGGCTTAGCGGGTGGTCCCGCCAGATTCACACGGGATTTCTCGGGCCCCGTGCTACTTGGGAGATGAGCAAGCAAGCCGCTGATGTTTCGTCTACGGGGGTCTTACCCTCTACGCCGGACCTTTCGCATGTCCTTCGACTACACCAACGGTTTCTGACTCGCCGACCGGCCGGCAGACCGATCAAGCTCATTCCCACAACCCCGCATGCGCAACCCCTGCCGGGTATCACACGCATACGGTTTGGCCTCATCCGGTTTCGCTCGCCACTACTCCCGGAATCACGGTTGTTTTCTCTTCCTGAGGGTACTGAGATGTTTCACTTCCCCTCGTTCCCTCCACACTGCCTATGTGTTCAGCAGTGGGTGACAGCCCATGACGACTGCCGGGTTTCCCCATTCGGACACCCCCGGATCAAAGCTCAGTTGGCAGCTCCCCGGGGCCTATCGCGGCCTCTCACGTCCTTCATCGGTTCCTGGTGCCAAGGCATCCACCGTGCGCCCTTAAAAACTTGGCCACAGATGCTCGCGTCCACTGTGTAGTTCTCAAACAACGACCAGCCACCCATCACCCCACCAGACAAGCTGGCGAGTTCACTGGGGCCGGCACTGAAGACAAGACCTCACGGCCGTACCTTCAGGACCCAACAACGTGCCAAGCACGATCACCCTCACTTCACTGTGTTCCACGCCGAAGCAGTACTTACAGAGAGATCAGGAAACCGTGCCAACTAATCAACGTTCCACCCATGAGCTGACCGTGCAGAACGTTTGTCTGCAATCGGTACTGTGCTCCTTAGAAAGGAGGTGATCCAGCCGCACCTTCCGGTACGGCTACCTTGTTACGACTTCGTCCCAATCGCCAGTCCCACCTTCGACAGCTCCCTCCCTTACGGGTTGGGCCACCGGCTTCGGGTGTTACCGACTTTCGTGACGTGACGGGCGGTGTGTACAAGGCCCGGGAACGTATTCACCGCAGCAATGCTGATCTGCGATTACTAGCGACTCCGACTTCATGGGGTCGAGTTGCAGACCCCAATCCGAACTGAGACCGGCTTTTTGAGATTCGCTCCACCTCACGGTATCGCAGCTCATTGTACCGGCCATTGTAGCACGTGTGCAGCCCAAGACATAAGGGGCATGATGACTTGACGTCGTCCCCACCTTCCTCCGAGTTGACCCCGGCGGTCTCCTGTGAGTCCCCATCACCCCGAAGGGCATGCTGGCAACACAGGACAAGGGTTGCGCTCGTTGCGGGACTTAACCCAACATCTCACGACACGAGCTGACGACAGCCATGCACCACCTGTATACCGACCACAAGGGGGGCACTATCTCTAATGCTTTCCGGTATATGTCAAGCCTTGGTAAGGTTCTTCGCGTTGCGTCGAATTAAGCCACATGCTCCGCCGCTTGTGCGGGCCCCCGTCAATTCCTTTGAGTTTTAGCCTTGCGGCCGTACTCCCCAGGCGGGGAACTTAATGCGTTAGCTGCGGCACCGACGACGTGGAATGTCGCCAACACCTAGTTCCCAACGTTTACGGCGTGGACTACCAGGGTATCTAATCCTGTTCGCTCCCCACGCTTTCGCTCCTCAGCGTCAGTAATGGCCCAGAGATCCGCCTTCGCCACCGGTGTTCCTCCTGATATCTGCGCATTTCACCGCTACACCAGGAATTCCGATCTCCCCTACCACACTCTAGCTAGCCCGTATCGAATGCAGACCCGAGGTTAAGCCTCGGGCTTTCACATCCGACGTGACAAGCCGCCTACGAGCTCTTTACGCCCAATAATTCCGGACAACGCTTGCGCCCTACGTATTACCGCGGCTGCTGGCACGTAGTTAGCCGGCGCTTCTTCTGCAGGTACCGTCACTTTCGCTTCTTCCCTGCTGAAAGAGGTTTACAACCCGAAGGCCGTCATCCCTCACGCGGCGTCGCTGCATCAGGCTTTCGCCCATTGTGCAATATTCCCCACTGCTGCCTCCCGTAGGAGTCTGGGCCGTGTCTCAGTCCCAGTGTGGCCGGTCGCCCTCTCAGGCCGGCTACCCGTCGTCGCCTTGGTGGGCCATTACCCCACCAACAAGCTGATAGGCCGCGGGCTCATCCTTCACCGCCGGAGCTTTCAACCCCCACCCATGCAGGCAGGAGTATTATCCGGTATTAGACCCCGTTTCCAGGGCTTGTCCCAGAGTGAAGGGCAGATTGCCCACGTGTTACTCACCCGTTCGCCACTAATCCACCCCGAAGGGCTTCATCGTTCGACTTGCATGTGTTAAGCACGCCGCCAGCGTTCGTCCTGAGCCAGGATCAAACTCTCCATGAATGTTTACCCGTAATCGGGTGCACACACACGTTGAGCGGGCCAGTCATGGTCGGAATATGACCGACTGACCACTGCGTCCTCGCTGTGTTGTCGCCTGCCAGTGCCCGAAGGCCCGACAGGTCTTTTTCAAAGGAACCTCATCCACCGAA
>LJCW01000119.1 GCA_001298555.1 Actinobacteria bacterium OV450 | reverse complement strand
AGGACCTCCCCCACCGCCCCGGCCACCCCGGCACCCGCCTCATCCATCACCGCGCTCATCGAGCCTCTCAGCATCGTCACCGGCTTCGCAGAGTCCGTCCTGTGTCTCGCTTTGCCCGAATTCGGTCCAGGGCCTGTGACCGATGCCCCCGGTCACTTCGGCCGGCCTCTCGCCCAAAGCAGGAGGTCCCGGGAACGGCCGGCCTGTCGTCGCTGTGTTCAGGCCGCTGGGATTCGGGGGCCGGTCAGCTGCTGGGTGACACATGAGCAAAACGTCTGTCTGCGGCACCAGCTCTGGATCGGTGAGGACTGCACGGAAGCCGACGACCAAATCGACATCAGCGTTCTGCCCAGCACCAGCAGGGCTCAGCGCCACCACCGGAACCTCATCACCCGCCATGGCCGACGATGGGTCCGAGATGCCTTCTCCGGTGCCAGATCTGCCTACATCGATCTGATCGAGAACCACGTCGCCGATCCGTTCGGGATCATTGCCGAGGCGCAGTTCCACCTACGCGACGTTGAAGGGCAGCCAGCCCCGCCCCCCACGCTCCTGAACATGCTCTTTCACCCGCAGATCGTCACCCTCACAGGACTCCTGGCCAACGCGGAGTGGATCCGGCGAGTCACGGGGTCCGGACACGTCGGCTGGCTGGCCAGAGAGGTCACCCGCCGCGACATCCTGGTCGGCTACTCGCCCAAGGAAAATGACCCACTCATCCAATGGGTCGAGGCCCACCTGCTGCACCACAGGTTCGCGGCCGCCCACGACTACAAGTTCTACGACGTCCTGTTCCCTGAGGAGACCGTCCGAAGGCCTCGGTCCGCACGCGGCCGAGCCAGGCCCTGACACGCCCTGGCTCAGGCCGGATGCACAGGTCCGCAGCCTTCTCAAGGTCGCAGGCTGCGGGTCTGCGGGTCGAAGCAGTTGAGGCCCATCGATGCAGCGACTTCGGCCGCGTGGGCAGATGCCTCGTCGGCCATGCTCCAGCGCATGGGGAAGTAGATCAACGGGCCACGGGCCTCCCCGATCAGTGGAGCGGTTGACCACGGTGACGTGTCATCGTCGTCTTCGGCGAGGTCCGGCCACCGCTCCAAGAGCTCGGCGACGAAGGCCGCTATGCGCTCACTCGGAGGAACCGCGGACTCTTCCGTGTCCATGAAGCGCTCATAGAGACCGCGGAAACACCGGGCCGCAGCAGCATCATCCGCCGGCCGCTCGCCCTCCCACACAGCAAGGTCATAGCTCATGGGCGCAGCCTCCCATGCCTCACTGACAGCCTGACCGGCGATCCACGTCTCCGGGACAGAGCCAGATCGCCTGAGCTGGGACAGCCCCGCCTGGTGAAACTTCGATGAGACGAACAGGCCAGCCGTCAATGTTCGGTGAGATCGGTGCATCTTCGCTGAGACAGGGCAGACAGGCCACCTCTCGTGTTGCAGTGCGGTTGGCGCCGAACCGACTGTCACACCGTTGGTTTACCGCGGTAAACCAACCCACCTTACAAATGGGACATAAGGCGCCATGTCGGCTAGCGCCAGCCCAACCCCGGTAGTCGATATCTGGCATCATTCCGTTCAGCCCGAAGTACCGGATCCATCGGGAAGCAAACGGAGCGAGCATCAAATGCCAGCAACTGTGTATGTCGTGTCCATCGACCCCCAGGCCTCAACCATCTGGTGGGCCAACCGCATCACCGACCTGCCCTTCGACTTCTCGCAGGAGCACGAATCTCCCGAGAACCTCAAGGTCCTTAAGGACACCGGGGCACGAGTCCATGTGATCGCCAACCAGAAGGGTGGGGTGGGCAAGACCACCACCACCCTCAACCTCGGCGCTGTCGTCGCTGACGTCCTCAAGAACAGCAAGGACGGACTGCAGCACGTCTTCATCGACACCCCGGGCAGCCTCCAGGACGAGAACCTTCTCCTGGAAGCCTTGAAGTACGCCCACGACGTGATCGTGCCGATGCCTCCCGAGGGACTCGCCTTCGACCCCACGGCGCGCACCATCGCCAGGGTCATTCAGCCCACGGGGCTGCCGTACAAGGTCGTCATCAACAACTGGGACCCGAGAGACGGAACGGCGGATCTCACTGACACCCAGGCGTACATCGATGCCCAGGGGTGGCCTCGGACCGAGACCGTCATAAGGCGGTACAAGGTCCACACCCGGGCCTCGGTGGAGGGCAAGGTCGTCACCCAGTACGCGAAGAACCGGGTCGCCATGGAGGCGCGGGAGGACTTCTTCCGCCTCGCCCTCGAGATGGGTTACGGAGGTCGCGCCTGATGGCCGCTGGACGCCGCACCAGTCTCGCGTCACTCGCCGGCCAGAAGGTCGACGATGTCCCTGGGCGGAGCGACCCACTGCTCCTGACGCTGCCCCTCTCGCAGATGGTGCCCACCCGCTTCAACCCCAGGCGCAACTTCGGCACAGAAGACGACCTCAAGGACTTCGGCCTCAAACTCAAGAAGCGCCAGCTGCAGCCGGCTGTCGTGGTCTCGCGCGCCGCCTACCTCAAGCTGTGGCCTGAGGAGGCAGAATGCGTCGGGCTGGCGCCGTACGTCATCGCCAACGGCGAGCGCCGTTTCCGCGGATCCCTCGCTGCCAACCTGACAACCCTCAACGTGGTCCACAACGAGGACGTCGCGAAGTCCCGCGCCGACTTCCTCGACGCCGTCCTTTCCGAGAACGTCGACCGTGAGGACCTGGATCCGATCGAGCGAGCCACCGGTATCGAGACGATGGTCGAGCAACTCGGAGGCGCAGACCCGGTCGCTGAGCACTATGGAAAGACGAAGGGGTGGGTAAGCCAGCAGCGCAAGCTCCTGAAGCTCACCCCTGAACTCCAGGCTCTCGTCTCCAAGGGCGAGATCCCCGTGCGAGTCGCCCGCGATATTGCCGGCTTGCCGCACGACGAGCAGGCCGAGGCGTGGGCGCGCGAGGTCCAGCGCCGAACGGAAGCCGCGCAGACGCCCCGCGCTCCCCGGACGCGTAAGGCCACAGCAGCCCCTGTCGCACAGCCCTCGCCGTCAGCAGAGCGGTTTACCGCGGTAAACCAGACGCCGTCGGCCACTCCGCAGCGCGATCCGTCTCCGGCGCCCACAGCCTCGAACGAGTCGTCTCGGTTTACCGCGGTAAACCAGGCCGAGCAGGACGAGCCATCCGTGCCGGAGCCGCGGGCAACTCCAGAGAGCACCACCGCAGCGCTGGACTGGTCCGACGCTCAGAACATCTTCGACGCCATCATGCAACGGATGAGCGCTCCCGTACGCGTGGAGCTGATCATGAAGCTGGTAGAGCGTGTGGAGTCCTAGCACCTGGCAGCAGTGCAGGGCGTTCACTCCACAACCCTGAGCAGCCTCGATCGGCATGAATCGAAAAAAGGCCGGCTCCCCCTGCAGATGATCGCGGGGGAGCCGGCCTTTCTTAGTCAGACCGCCCAGGTTGCGGGCACTTCTTCGTCGGGGTTGGGGATGCCGGCGGTGTCCGCCATGCGGTGGGGTGCCCAGGGCAGCACTCAGCACGGCCCCGGGTTCACTTTCGGGCGCCAGACCATGCGCCAGGTCTCGCCCCACTCCTATCTGCAGCCATGGCCCGGGTGCTTGTGCCCAGGGTTTGCGGTTGACCGTTGACTACGCGGCGGTTCACCTGTCAACGCGAAATGACATCGGCAGAAACCGACACAGCCGCCCGACGCTCCCTCACAGCCGACTCAAAACCGAGTGATCAGCAGCGCGGACACCAGCAAGGCGGTCTGATGCAGGGCCTGATCGGTCAGATACATGCCGTTCATCCCGGCCGCCCTCAGCTCCGCGAAGTCCGGCGAGCCGGTGTGCTGCAACAGCCAGCGGACCGGCCACCGGCGATCGAAGAACGCGTGCGTCACCGCCGAGACGGCGAGCCCCGCCGCCAGTCCGGTGAAGGACATCTGGAGTGGGAGGACAGCCCAGACCAGGCCCAGCATCACGGCCATCACCAGGTGGTACTGAGCGACGTCTCCCAAGCACGCGCCCCAGCCCCGCCTCGGGCTCACGCCGTCGGCGATCTCCGTCGCCGACGGCGCCGCCTTCCCGGCGGCCTGGTGGTCGGTCTGCCCGAATACGTGGTCCCCGAGGTTGTGGCCGACGGCGAGCACGGCCCACACAGCTCCGAACGTCGCCAGGGTGGCGACCTGCTCAATGCTCGTCACGGCACCTCCCACACTGGCGGAGTGCGGGGCGCCTACCATTCACGCCATGCATCGCTACGTCTTCGACTCCAACGCGGTGGACCCCATCGCCGACCGCCCTGGCGCTTACGAATTGGTTCGCGCAGCGGTCGACGAGGAGCGCATCGAGATCCTCTTCCCACACCTCGCGCTCGATGAGCTCGCACAAA
Source organism: Actinobacteria bacterium OV450 (assembly GCA_001298555.1). GTDB lineage: Bacteria > Actinomycetota > Actinomycetes > Streptomycetales > Streptomycetaceae > Streptomyces. The sequence goes on along the minus strand of LJCW01000119.1, from coordinate 4,233 downwards.
CGGACGACCTGGAACGCCGGCAACTGCTGCTGGTGGTGCTGGTCAGCCTTGGTCGGCTCGTCTTCAGCGGTGGGTTCGTCTTCGACCAGTCGAGATTTGATCAAGCTCGTCTGGGCGGCGAGGCCGTCACGTTCGACACCCTCAAGTCGGGCAAGGACAGAAACACCCGCGATGCACTGATCGGAGTGACAGCCGAGTTTGAGCAATGCACGTTGGTGACCGAGGACGGCGTCCTCACGCAAAACGCACGAGGACGTGGGCTTGCCGTCGTGGCTCCGCTCGCCTTCCTCACTCGGCTCGGCTTCATCGACAGCAGCAGTGAGTGACCAGCGTCGCCACGGGTTAGTGCAGAGAAGGTCCAGGCAGTACGCGCCGTTGATGCCGTGATCGGCCAGGCGCCAGAAGTTGCCCTTGCCAGTCTTCCTGGCGAGCGTCTCCAGGAGCCCGCCCGACACCCGGCGGTCCGCGACGTAGTGCGTGACGAACGACAGGGCGAGCGCGGCCGCGGCGCCGCCGGGGTGCAGCCGGATGCCCAGGACCTGGGCTCCGGCCCCGACCGCGAGGGCCTGGGTGACGGTGTTGCCAGGCGCACGCCTTGATGCCGTCCGAGGTGCCGTGGACGGTCGGCTCGTCCTCCGGGAATCGCGGCGAAGTGGACCGAGCGAGGCCCAGTCCGAAGACGGCGGCGAAGAGGGGGGAGCGATGCGTCATGCTGGATTTCTCCTGATCTCGAAGGGTGAAGGAGCGGGTGGCCAGCCCTTGCCGATGCGCGGCCACCCGAGGTCCGACCCCGGCCGCACCGGCCGGGGTCGAGTCGTCCAGAACGGGGGCTCGTCCGGCCAGGCCGGGACGGGCATGAGCGGCAGGCGCCAAGTGGGCCGGTCGGCCCAGCAGCCGCGCGCTTCCATCTCCGGATTCGCGCCGTCGGCCCACCAGCCGCCCTCGCCCCGGCAGTCGGGGCAGGAGCGGCGGGGCTGGGGCGCCAGCTCGATGCGGTGCCGGTTGGCGTACAGCGCGAGATGGCCGGCCTTGAGTGCCGCGGCGGCCGTCGCCACGGCGAGTGGGACGGCGGCGGCAGCAGCAGGGTGGTACGCAGGCCGGTCACGTCAGCGGGATCGCGCGGCAGGCGGTGGCGTGGTTGTTGGCGTCCGGTCGGAGGCGGAACAGGTAGCTGACTTCCGGGCTGCGGGAGGAGTCGCCGCAGCCGTGGCAGCTCCAGCGATTGTCGTGGGCGTTCTCGCCGGAGCCGGTGACGTCGACGTAGCTGCCGCCGGTGGTGACGAACCGGATCAGCAGGCCCTTGGGCCGGGTGGGCTCGGCGAAGGCGGAGGCGCGGACGGCGGTGCTCATTGGCTGGTGGTCCTCTCGGTTCAGGCGGCGAGCCGGTGACCGGCGCCGGGGAAGCGATGTAGGAGGTCGGGTCGGCGGGCGTGCCGTCGAAGCACTCCAAACCCGAGGCGCTGCGGGTAGCGGGTGCCAGGGCGTTGCGGCCGGGACCGGCCGATGCGGCGGCGCGGGCGGGGGATGAGCACGAGCGATCTCCTCCAGTCGTCGGGCGGGCAGCGCTGCGCCCCGCCGACGTTGGGCTGGTGTCGGCGGGGCGCAGCGGGTGGTGCGGCTGGGTTGTGCGGCGAGCCGTGGGCCGTGCGCGCGGGGGTGCTCAGCCGGAGGTGGCTGGGGCGGGCGCGGTGTGGCCCGGCCCCGGGGTGGCCGGCTGCTGCGCGGGGGTGCCTGCCAGGTGGGTGCCGATCAGGTAGCCGATCAGCAGTCCGCCGATGCCGAAGATCCTGTGGCGGTTGGCTTTCCACCAGGTCGGAGCCGGGGGCTCAGTGAGCACACCTATGACGGTCGGGGCTTTCGCCAAGACGGGGTCTCCTTCTCACTCGTGGACGGGTTGGTACGTGCGGCCAGGCGGCCTGTCCGGCCCTCGCCGGCCCCGGGGTGCGGGGTGGGCGAGGGCCAGGCAGTGCGTCGGGGCAGTGGGAACGGCGGGTGCGCAGTCGGCGGGTGGCCCACTGCCGCAGCCGGTCGACGGGGCCGGGGTGGGTGTGCCGCCAGGCGGTGTCGAACACGTCCTCGTTGGTCGGGAAGGAGCGGGACTCGCCGCAGGTGCACGTCCAGGCGTACGGCTCGGGGCGGGTGTCGTCGCGGGTGGCGGTGACCTTGGCGGGAAGGCCGTCGTGGCTCCCGTGGAAGGTGCCGGTCCAGAACTCGGTCTTCGGCAGCTGCGGCTTCATCGGATTCCTCTCGGTGCGCGGTGGCGGTGCTGGACGGGGTGGGCGTGGGTCAGCGCTGGAGCGGGTGGACGTTGTCGGGGCCGAGGTCGTCACGGGGCGGGGTGGGGGCGGGGATCGTGGCGTGCAGGTGGAGCGCGGGGTTGAACTGGGGCTGGAACTGGGGCGGGTGGTTGTGGACGATGGGCCGCAGGGTCAGGCCGCGCAGGGCAAAGATGCTGGCGAGCGCCCACATGAGGGCGGCGAGGCCGGTGGCGGCGGCGCGGCCTCCGGCCGGGGCGGCGTGCCAGATCATGGCGAGGCTGCCGATGCCGAAGAGGAGCCAGGCGATGCGGGCTCCGGCGTTGCCGAGGAACCCGCCGACCAGGCCGAGCAGTCCGGTCAGCTGCCAGAACGCGTACGCGGCGGCCGGGGCGACGGAGAGGTGCGCGGCCTGGTCGGCGAGGAAGACGCGGACGGGGTGGTCGACCGTGCACCACAGACCGCTGCCGTCGCCGACGCTGGTGGCGGGGAGGTCGGACAGGCCCTTGAGCAGTGCGGAGACGACGTCGCTGGCGGCGTCCAGCATCAGCACGATGAGGCTGAGCCCGCCGAGCAGGAGGGTCGTCTTGATCCAGGTGGCGGCCTCGTGCCAGCTGCCGTGCCGGGCCTGGAAGACCTCCTCCCAGCGCTGGTAGAGGAAGCCGCCCTCCTCCCAGGACTCCTTCCAGGCAGCACGCAGCCTCGCGAGGCGCCCGGCGCCGTGCTGGCCGTCCAGTTCGGGGGCCGGCGGGTCGGGCGGCAGCTGGTTGAACAGGTCAAGGAAGGAGGGGGTGTCGGTGCCGTTGACCTGCTTGTCGTTTTTGGGCATGGGGTGGCTGCTCCTTGTGCTGGAAGGCGGGTGATGACGGGGGCTGGTCAGTGGTTCTCGTTGCGGGTGCGGGCGAAGAAGGCGCCGCGGGTGGTGCTGTTGTTGTGGATCTCGGTGTGGTGGGTGACCGGAGCCTCGAAGACGTTGACGTTCTTGGTGACGGCCGTTCGGGCCTTGCTGATCGCGCCGCCGATGGCGGTGGCGACCGCGAGGGCCGCGAAGGGCAGGGTCGCCATCAGGACGCCGGTGAGCGTGACGGAGGACAGGCCCTGGAGTACGAGCCAGGCCCCGCAGCCGATGCCGGTGACCCCGGCGCCGACGCCGATGCTCGCGACCGCGATCCCGGCCGCCCAGGCCGGGGCGATCCGGTGGTCGGGCTGATGCACCGGCGGGGCGGTGCCGAAGGCCGGCGGCGCGGTGTCGTCGCGGAACGAGGTGAGGTGGTGGGGTACGGGCCGGGCCGCCCAGTCGTCGATCAGGCGGCGGGCTTCGGCCGCGGCCTCGGACTCGGGCATGGCGGACTGGGTGCTGTTCAGGGGGTCCATCAGGGGTTCTCCGATCACGCGGGAAGGGGAGCGCCCTCCCGGGCCGTGGCGGGCCGGGAAGGCGCGGTGGGGGAGCGGGTGGGCGACGTCGGAGGGCGCCGCCGGGGGTGCATGTCCGGCGGCGCCCCTTGGTGTTGCGTAGCGGGGGAGTTGGGGCTTGCGGGTGGGTAGTCACCGCACACGCGCCCCGGGCATCCTCGGACCATCAGGCGCGGAGGGAGGGGTGTGAGGTGGAGTTCGTCTTCGACTGCGGGTGGTGCGGGGGTGACAACTACTTCGTCGGGAGGCAGGTCGGCTGGTGGGTCGACAAGTGGGAGGTGCCGTCGGAGTGGGACTGCCGGTTCTGCGATGGCCTCAACTACACGCCCGATCCGCCGTGGACCGAGGCGTAGTCAGAAGGTGGAGAGGAATCCGGCGAGGGCGGCGAGGCCGGTGTTGATGGCTGGAGCCAGTCCGGTCGCGGCGAGGGTGAAGCCGAAGAGCGTGCAGGTCAGCGCGGGGCCGACGCGGACGTAGCCGCCCTTGACCAGGACGACGACCATGATGGCCAGCAGCACGGTGGCGGAGATGGAGAGAGCCACGGCGGGTGGTGCTCCTTCACGAG
>LJCW01000118.1 GCA_001298555.1 Actinobacteria bacterium OV450 | reverse complement strand
AGGGCCGGCTCCGCCGCGGGAGCGGAGGCCCGTACGGGCGCCGCGGTGGCGGTGGCCGCCGCCGCGCGGGCGGTGCCGGCGGACCCGGTCACCGCGTCGGCCGGTGTGGTGGCCGCGCCGGCCTGATCGGCGGCGGCAGCGGCGGCCCGGACCGGGGCGGCGTCCGCCCGGGCCGGGGTGGTGTGGGTGCTCATGCCGGGGTCTCCTCCTTCTCCAGCTGCTGGGCGCGCGCCACCTCGTCGTGGAGGAGCGTCCAGATCTCATGGCGGTAGCGGGCGAACTCCGGGCTGGAGCGCAGGTCCTCGCCCTGGGCGCCGGCGCCCAGGCCGGCGCCGGTCTCCCGGGCGCCCAGGGAGACCGGGACCACCTCCTTGACCCGGCCCGGGCGGGAGGTGATGACGGCCACCCGCTGCCCGAGGTACACGGCCTCCTCGATGCCGTGCGTGATGAACACGACGGTCTTGCCGGTGCGCTGCCAGATCCGGCGCAGTTCGTCCTGGAGCGACTCCCGGGTCTGGGCGTCGAGCGCGGCGAACGGCTCGTCCATCAGCAGCACGTCCGGGTCGTACGCCAGCGAGCGGGCGATGGCGACCCGCTGCCGCATTCCGCCGGACAGCTCGTGCGGGTGGCGGTCCTCGAAGCCGGAGAGGCCGACGAGGTCCAGGAACTCCCGTGCCCGGGCGGCCCGTTCCCTTCGCGGGACGCCCGTCGCCTCCAGCCCGAACTCGACGTTGCCGAGCGCGGACCGCCAGGGCAGCAGCGCGTACTGCTGGAAGACGATGCCGCGGTCCAGGCCGGGCCCGGTGACGGGGGTGCCGTCGAGCAGGATCCGGCCCGACGTGGGCCGGGTGAGGCCGCCGAGCAGGTCCAGGAGGGTGGACTTGCCGCAGCCGCTGGGGCCGACGACCACCAGGAACTCGCCCGCCTCGATCTCCAGGTCGATGCCGTCGAGTGCGGTGAACTCCTCGGTCCGGTCCTTCGTCGGGAAGGTCTTCGTCACGGAGTCGAACACGATCTTCGCCATGGCGGCCGCTCAGCCCTTTCCGTAGCCGTTGAACTCGTTGGTGTAGAGATCGCCGGGCTTCAGCTGCCCCTTCTTGATCTCGCCGCGCCCGCCGAGCCAGTCGAGCCAGAGCTGGAACTCCTTGTCGGCGATCCGGCCGCCGGGCTCGGCGACCCCGTACGAGCGCCAGTACTGGAGGGTCGAGGTGTCCTCGTTGCGGCCGCGCTTCTTGATGATCTCCGTCATCCGGGCGATGACCTCCTCGCGCGGGGTGGTGCGGGACCACTCGATGGCCTTGGCCACGCCGGTGGTGAAGGTCCGGACGGTGTCGGGGTTCTCCTTGATGAAGCGCCGGGTCATCACGTACGAGCCGGCGCTGAACGCGCCCAGCAGCTCGAAGTCCTTGAACAGCGGGCGTATCCCGCCGGACGCCAGGGCCTTGTCGCGCAGGACGCCGCTGAGCACGCCGACCTCGATCTGCTTCTGCCGCAGGGCCTGTTCGGTGTTGACGGGCGGGACGACGAGGGGCTCGACCTTGCCCGCGTCCGCCTTGGAGAAACCGTTGCGCTCCAGGTAGATGTCGAGCAGGGCCTGGGCGTGGGCGCCCAGGGTGTTCATGCCGACCTTCTTGCCGATGAGGTCGCGGGCGGACCGGATCGGGCTGTCCTCCAGGACGTAGTAGCCGAGGTAGGTGTCCTTGTCGGAGCCGTAGTAGGAGACGACGGCCTGGATCTGGGCCTTGCTCGCGGCCAGCTTGACGATCGCACCGTTGAAGGCGCCGCCGAAGTGGGTCTGGCCGGTGGCGGCGGACTGGATGTCCTGCGGGCCGCTGATGGTGTTGCCGACCCAGTCGAGGGTGAGGCCGCCCAGGTATCCGAGGTCGGCGGCCAGTTCGGGGAGCGTGACCGCGCCGACCGCGCCCTGGTACTTCAGGGTCGTGACCTGCTTGCCGGACCCGCCGGAGCCGCCGGTCGCGGTGGCCGTGCCGCAGCTCACCGCGGCCGCCGAGATGCCGAGCAGGGCCAGGAACTGGCGTCGGGAGGTGGAGGTGGAGGCGAGGGCTGCGGGCATGGGGTTCCTTGTCCGGGATGCGGTGGGTGGGCCGGGGGCCGCTGTTACGGGGCGGTGGTGGCGAGGGCGGAGGAGGGGGCGGGAGAGGAGGTGGTGGGAGAGGGAGCGGAGGTGGTGGCGGAGGTGGTGGCGGAAGGGGTGGCGGCGGGGGCGGCCCCGTGGTGCAGGGCCTCGGCGAACTCGTCGACGGCCTGGAAGAGGTCGAGTTCCGCCTCCGGCCGCAGCCGGTCGGGGCCGGACCCGCGCTCGACGGAGGAGTCCAGGACGAACCGTCCCGCGGTGACGTGCCGGGCACCGAGGGCGGCGAGCACCGGGCGCAGGGCGTAGTCGAGGGTCAGGACGTGGGCGAGGCTGCCGCCGGTGGCGATCGGCAGGACCGTTTTGCCGGCCAGCCCGTCCTGCGGGAGCAGATCGAGGAACGCCTTGAGCAGCCCGGTGTACGCGGCCTTGTAGACCGGGGTCGCGACGATGATCCCGTCGGCCGCGGCGACGGATTCGAGGGCCCGGCGGATCTCCGGCTCGCCGCGGCGGGCGGACAGGAGATCGGCGGCGGGCAGCTCACGGACGGCGAGGTGGGCGGTGTCGAACCCGGCGTGGGCGAGGCGGCGCAGCACGTGGTCGGCGACGACGGCGGTACGGGAGTGCGGGGAGGGGCTGCCGGAAAGGGCGAGCAGGGTGGGCACGGGGCCTCCTTGGCCGGAGTGGCGGACGGGGCGGGCGAGGCGGGGCGGCTGGGGGCGCAGGGGACAGCGGTCAGCGGTCAGCGGTCAGGAGCCGGCGGTCAGGAGCCGGCGGTCAGGAGCCGGCGGAGGCACCGGACGGGATGCCGAACGACGGGTCGGGGACGGTTTCCGGGGTGATCAGCCGGGACGGGACGCCGTCCGGGCCGACGGGCACGTCGCCGTCCACCGTCACGCGGCGCAGGGTCCGCTCGTGCGCGTCCGAGTCGTCGACGCCGTAGTGCTGGGTGGCCCGGTTGTCCCAGATCGCGACGTCACCGGCCCGCCACTGCCAGCGGACGGTGTTCTCGGGGCTCTCGATGTGCGCCTGGAAGAGGTCGACGAGGGCGCGCGAGTCCCGGCCGGTGAGGCCCTTGATCCGCTGGACGAAGTTGCCCAGGAGCAGGGTGCGTTCGCCGGTCTCCGGGTGGACGCGCACGACGGGGTGCTCGGTGAGGAACGCGGTGGAGGTGAACACCTCGCGGTACTGGGCGAGGGCCTCGGGGAGGGCGTCGGGCTTGAGGGCGGCGTAGTCGTACTCGTTGGAGTGCAGGGCGCGCAGGCTGTCGGCGAGGGCGCGCAGCGGGGCGGGGAGGTGGGCGTAGGCGGTGGCGGTGTTGGCCCAGAGGGTGTTGCCGCCGTACGGGGGGATGGTGACGGCGCGGAGGATGGAGAAGGCGGGGTAGGCGGGGACGAAGGTGACGTCGGTGTGCCACTGGTTGGCGCGGGCGCCGTGGTGGGAGTCGATGCCGAGGGCGTAACGGCCGTCGGCGGAGGGCACGGTGGGGTGGGCGACGGGCGTCCCGAGCAGGTGGGCGAAGGCCTCGTGGGAGGCCTCGTCGAGGTGGCCCTGGTCGCGGAAGAAGACGACCTTGTGGGCGAGGAGCGCGGCCCTGATCTCCCCGACGACCTCCTCGGGAAGCTCGGCGCCGAGCTGCACTCCCTCGATCTCGGCGCCGATCCGGCCGCCGATCCGGGTGACGACGGTCTGCTGGGTACGGGCGACGGTGCTCATGAAGACTCCTTCGGGTTGGCGGGTGGAGCGGATCGAACGGGCGTACGGGGCCCTGCCCGGGCCGGCCGGCTACGTGTGGTCCGGCCCGGGCCGGATCGGCCGGTTACGGGTGACTGGGCTGCCGGAAGCAGGCGGCAGCGGCGGCGTCGGCCGCTCGGCCCGTGACCGGGTGGCGGGGTGGCCGAGGACGGGTGGGCCCCGGCCGGTCGGGCCGCAGGCCCACGGAACGGGCCTCACGGCGGCCGAGGGGACGGAGCCGGACGACGACGGAGGGAACGGGGCCGGACAGGCCGGAGGACGGTGGTCCGGGGCCTGGCCGGTGGGCCGGTGGGCCGGTGAGCCGCTCCTGGCCGGGCCGGTGGGCCTGGGCCGGGTGGGACGGGGTCAACGGCGAGAGAGCAGGGGCGGCTGAGGGCCGGGGCGGTCCCGGGGCGGGTGACCGACGACCGGTTCGGCGGCGGGCCGAACCGTCAGCGGTTCCTGGCCGGGGCGGCGGCGGTCAGGCGCGGCGCGGGGCCGGACAGCGGCCCGGACACGAACCCGGCGCGGTACAGGAGCCGGGGGTGTGGAGCCGCGGGGCGGAAAGCTCGAACGCGGACATGGCTCGGAGCCTGTCAGCGGCTCCGGCACGGGTCAAGCCCCGCCCGGCGCGCTGGAGGGGGCTCCGCCCGCGACCCGGGGCCGGCCTGCCGCACCGGCCCTGACCTGGCAACTCGACGGCCACGACACGCGCCCCGGGACACCTCCGAACGGCTGAAAACCGTGGCTGGATTTCATACCTCTGCAATGCGACCGCCACGCGCCCGTCGACACCGCCGCCCGTCGCGTGCCGTCGCGTGCCGCCCGCCACCGGATCAGGGGGTGGACAGGGGTGTCGCCCCGCCCGGACATGTGCCCGGGCCGGAGGCCGCCGTACGCAATGCGCTCTTTCGTGGGGGATCCCCTCTCACATGAGAGGGGGAGATCACATCCGGTGGTTATAGTCGTTCACAAGGTGACCCCCCTAGCATTCGAGCCATGACGGTCCTGCCTGATGACGGGCTCTCCTTGGCCGCCGAGTTCCCTGACGCGACGCATGAGCAGTGGCAGCGCCTGGTAGAGGGCGTTCTACGCAAGTCCGGCAAGGACGTATCCGGCGAAGCCGCAGAAGACGCGTTGTCCACGAAGCTCCAGGACGGGCTCACCACCCGCCCTCTGTACACCGCGCCCGAAGCGCCCGACGAGATCGGGTTCCCCGGGTTCGCGCCGTTCGTACGAGGGGGCAGCGCCGCCGGCGGTGCGGCCGCCGGCTGGGACGTGCGCCAGCGGCACCTCGGCAGCGACCCCGTACGGGTCAACGAAGCCGTGCTGACCGACCTGGAGAACGGGGTCACCTCCCTCTGGCTGTCCCTGGGCGGCCCCGGGGGGCTCCCGGTCGACGCGCTCCCCCGCGCCCTCGACGGCGTCTACCTCGACCTGGCACCCGTCTCCCTGGACGCCGGAGCGGCGTACGCCGACGCCGCCCGTGCCCTGCTGCGCCTGTACGCCGAGCGCGGGGTGGCCCCGGAGGCCGCGCGGGCGAGCCTCGGCGCCGACCCGCTGGGCCACGAGGCCCGTACGGGTGAAGTCCTGGACCTGGCCGACGCCGTCGGGCTCGCCCGCGAGGCGGCCGCGCACTGGCCCGGCGTCCGCGCCCTCTGCGTCGACGCGCTGCCGTACCACGAGGCCGGCGGATCGGCCGCCGAGGAGCTCGGCCTGTCGCTGGCCACGGGCGTCGCCTACCTCCGCGCCCTCACCGAAGCGGACGGCGACGGCGGCCTCGGCGTCGAAGCCGCCCTCGGCCAGCTGGAGTTCCGCTACGCCGCGACCGCCGACCAGTTCCTCACCATCGCGAAGTTCCGCGCCGCGCGCCGTCTGTGGGCCCGGATCGCGCAGGCCTGCGGGGCTCCGGACGCCGGCGCGCAGCGCCAGCACGCCGTCACCTCGCCGGTGATGATGACCCGCCGCGACCCGTGGGTGAACATGCTCCGCACCACCGTCGCCTCCATGGCGGCGGGCGTCGGCGGCGCCGACTCGGTCACCGTGCTGCCGTTCGACCACGAACTGGGCCTGCCCGACGCCTTCGCCCGCCGGATCGCCCGCAACACCTCCACCATCCTGTTGGAGGAGTCGCACCTGGCCCGCGTGATCGACCCGGCCGGCGGCTCGTACTACGTCGAGCGGCTCACCGACGAACTCGCACACGCCGCCTGGGAGTTCTTCCAGACGGTCGAGAAGGCGGGCGGCCTCGCCGCCGCCCTGCGCTCCGGTCTGGTCGCCGAACGCCTCGCCGCGACCTGGGCCGAGCGCTCCAAGCAGCTCGCCAGGCGCCGCGAACCCATCACGGGCGTCAGCGAGTTCCCGCTGCTGTCGGAGAGGCCCGTGGAGCGCGAGCCCGCCCCCGCGGGACCCTCCGGCGGGCTGCCCCGCGTACGGCGCGACGAGGCGTACGAGGCCCTGCGCGCCCGCAGCGACGCGCACCTGGCCGCGACCGGCAGCCGACCGCGGATCTTCCTCGCCGCGCTGGGCCCGGCGGCGGCGCACACCGCGCGCGCCACGTTCACCGCGAACCTGTTCCAGGCGGGCGGCGTCGAGCCGGTCCACGACCCGGTGTCGGTGGATGCGGCGACGGCCGCCGAGGCCTACGCCGCGAGCGGCGCGGACGGCATGGCCGTGCTGTGCTCCAGCGACGCGCTGTACGAGGAGCAGGCCGAGGCGGTGGCCGCGGCCCTGCGCGCGGCCGGTGCGACCACGGTGTTCCTCGCGGGCAAGCCCGGCACGTCGGCCGGCGCCGTGGACGAGTACGTCTTCGCCGGCTGCGACGCGGTCGCCGTGCTGTCCTCCGTACTCGACCGGATGGGAGTGGCGTCTTGAGCGACGGCACCGCGATCCCCGATTTCTCCGCCCTCGCACTGGGCGGCAGCACCTCCGCGGCCGGGTCCGAGGACCAGTGGCGCGCGGCGGTGAAGGAGTCCACCGGGACGGCCGCCGGGGACCTGCTGTGGGAGACGCCCGAGGGCATCGGCGTGAAGCCGCTGTACACGGGCCGCGACCTGGAGGGCCTGGACTTCCTGCGGACGTACCCGGGCGTGGCCCCGTACCTGCGCGGCCCGTACCCGACGATGTACGTCAACCAGCCCTGGACGATCCGCCAGTACGCGGGCTTCTCCACGGCCGAGGAGTCGAACGCCTTCTACCGCCGCAATCTCGCGGCCGGGCAGAAGGGCCTGTCGATCGCCTTCGACCTGCCCACGCACCGCGGTTACGACAGCGACCACCCGCGCGTCACGGGCGACGTCGGCATGGCGGGCGTCGCGATCGACTCGATCTACGACATGCGGCAGCTGTTCGACGGCATTCCGCTGGACAAGATGACGGTGTCGATGACGATGAACGGCGCGGTGCTGCCGGTCCTCGCCCTCTACATCGTGGCGGCGGAGGAGCAGGGCGTCTCCCCCGACAAGCTCGCCGGGACCATCCAGAACGACATCCTCAAGGAGTTCATGGTCCGCAACACCTACATCTATCCGCCGAAGCCCTCGATGCGGATCATCTCGGACATCTTCTCGTTCACCTCGCAGAAGATGCCGCGGTACAACTCCATCTCGATCTCGGGCTACCACATCCAGGAGGCCGGGGCCACGGCCGACCTGGAGCTCGCGTACACCCTCGCCGACGGCGTGGAGTACCTGCGCGCGGGGCAGGCCGTGGGGCTGAACGTGGACGCGTTCGCGCCGCGCCTGTCGTTCTTCTGGGCCATCGGCATGAACTTCTTCATGGAGGTGGCGAAGCTGCGCGCCGCCCGGCTGCTGTGGGCGCGGCTCGTCAAGCAGTTCGACCCGCAGAACGCCAAGTCGCTGTCCCTGCGCACCCATTCGCAGACCTCCGGCTGGTCGCTGACCGCGCAGGACGTCTTCAACAACGTGACGCGTACGTGCATCGAGGCGATGGCGGCGACGCAGGGGCACACTCAGTCGCTGCACACCAACGCCCTCGACGAGGCGCTCGCGCTGCCGACGGACTTCTCGGCGCGCATCGCCCGCAACACCCAGCTGCTGCTCCAGCAGGAGTCGGGGACCTGCCGGTCGATCGACCCGTGGGGCGGCAGCGCGTACGTCGAGAAGCTGACGTACGACCTGGCGCGCCGGGCCTGGCAGCACATCCAGGAGGTCGAGGCGGCCGGCGGCATGGCGCAGGCCATCGACGCCGGCATTCCGAAGCTGCGCGTGGAGGAGGCCGCCGCCCGTACGCAGGCGCGGATCGACTCGGGGCGCCAGCCGGTGATCGGCGTGAACAAGTACCGGGTGGAGAACGACGAGCAGATCGACGTCCTCAAGGTCGACAACTCCTCGGTGCGCGCCCAGCAGATCGAGAAGCTGCGGCGACTGCGCGAGGAGCGCGACGAGGCGCTCACGCAGGACGCGCTGCGGGCGCTGACGAACGCGGCGGAGCGCGGCGCGGGCCAGGGCCTGGAGGGCAACCTCCTCGCGCTGGCGGTGGACGCGGCGCGGGCCAAGGCGACCGTCGGTGAGATCTCGGACGCACTGGAGAAGGTGTACGGGCGGCACGCGAGCCAGATCCGTACGATCTCGGGTGTGTACCGCACCGAGGCAGGCGAGTCCCCGAACGTGGAGCGCACCCGTGCGCTGGTCGACCGGTTCGAGGAGGCGGAGGGCCGCCGTCCGCGCGTTCTGGTCGCCAAGATGGGCCAGGACGGCCACGACCGCGGCCAGAAGGTGATCGCGACCGCCTTCGCCGACCTGGGCTTCGACGTGGACGTCGGCCCGCTGTTCCAGACCCCGGCGGAGGTGGCCCGCCAGGCCGTCGAGGCGGACGTCCACGTGGTGGGCGTGTCGTCGCTGGCGGCCGGCCACCTGACCCTCGTACCGGCGCTGCGCGAGCAGCTGGCGGAGGAGGGGCGCCAGGACATCATGATCGTGGTGGGCGGGGTGATCCCGCCGGCCGACGTGCCGACGCTGCTGGAGATGGGCGCTGCGGCGGTGTTCCCGCCCGGCACGGTGATCCCGGACGCGGCCCACGACCTGGTGACGCGGCTGGCCGCGGATCTGGGCCACGAGCTGTAGGCGCGGCCGATGCCTCCGAAGATCGACATCGAGGCCTACGCGAAGGGAGTGCTCGACGGGAAGCGCGCGTTCATCGCGCGCGCGATCACGCTCGTCGAGTCCACCCTGCCCGCTCACCGGGCGCTCGCCCAGGGCCTGTTGACGGAGCTGCTGCCGCATGCGGGGCGGGCCCGGCGGATCGGGATCAGCGGTGTGCCGGGCGTGGGGAAGTCCACGTTCATCGACGCGTTCGGGACGATGCTGACCGGACTGGGCCACCGGGTCGCGGTCCTGGCCGTGGACCCGTCCTCGACGCGTACGGGCGGCTCGATCCTGGGTGACAAGACCCGGATGGAACGCCTGGCGGTCGATCCCTCGGCCTTCGTCCGGCCGTCCCCCTCGGCGGGGACCCTGGGCGGGGTGGCCAAGGCCACCCGGGAGTCGATGATCGTCATGGAGGCGGCGGGCTACGACGTGGTCCTCGTCGAGACGGTCGGCGTGGGCCAGTCGGAGACGACGGTGGCCGGCATGGTCGACTCCTTCCTCCTCCTCTCGCTGGCCCGTACGGGGGATCAGCTGCAGGGCATCAAGAAGGGCGTCCTGGAGCTGGCGGACGTCCTGGCGGTGAACAAGGCGGACGGCCCGCACGAGCGCGACGCGAGGGCGGCGGCGCGGGAGCTGTCGGGGGCGCTGCGGCTGATGCACCCCGCCGACGCGGCGTGGACGCCACCCGTGCTCACCTGCAGCGCGCGGGAGTCGGCGGGCCTGGACGAGGTGTGGAACCGCCTCGAACAGCACCGCACGCTGCTGGACGCGGGCGGCCGGCTGGCCGCGAAGCGCGCCGAGCAGCAGGTGGAGTGGACGTGGTCGATGGTCCGCGAGGAGCTGCTGGAGCGGCTGCGCGCCGACCCGTCGGTCCGGGACCTGGCCCCGGCCCTGGAGTCCGCGGTCCGCGCGGGCACCGTCACCCCCACCTCGGCGGCGGACCGCATCCTGGCAGCGTTCTCCAACTGACCTCACCGACCTCACGCGCGAGGCCGCACCCACGGGTGCGGCCTCGTGCGTGTCCCGGGCGGCGGGGGTGGGACTTGGGGGTGGAACCCGCGGGGGGGTGCCCCTATCTCTTTGGTCAAGGGAAACGGGGCTGCGTTGGATCGGGTAGCCGGGCAACATGGCGGGGTGGCTGATCTTCTGTGGGATGACGTGAGCTGT
>LJCW01000117.1 GCA_001298555.1 Actinobacteria bacterium OV450 | reverse complement strand
GCGGCCGCCAACACCCTGCTGTCCCGGTGGGCCCAGGGCGGCGTGCTCCATGAGCCTGCGGTCGTCGCCATCAACACCAACACCGGGGCCATCATGGCCGTCGGTTCCGAGGCGAAGAAGGTGATCGGCCGCGAACCGGGTCACATTGTAGCCGTGCGCCCGCTGAAGAACGGTGTGATCGCCGACTTCGAGATCACCGAGCGGATACTTCGCTACTTCATCCGCAAGGTCCGCAAGCAGCGCTGGGCGACCCGCCCGCGCATTGTGCTCTGTGTACCCACCGGCATCACTGGAGTCGAGCGCCGGGCGGCCATCGAGGCCTCCACCCAGGCCGGCGCTCGTCAGGTACACACCATCGACGAGCCCATGGCGGCTGCGATCGGAAGCGGCCTGCCCGTCCACGAGGCGGCCGGCAACATGGTCGTGGACATTGGGGGCGGCACTACCGAGGTGGCGGTGATTTCGTTCGGCGAAATTGTCACCGCACAGTCCATCCGGGTGGCCGGTGACGTGCTGGACGACGCGATCATTCAGCACATCAAGAAGGAGTACAGCCTCCTCCTTGGCGAGCGGACCGCAGAAGAGATCAAAATTGCCATCGGTTCCGCCTACGACCTGAAGCAGAACGAGCGCATCGAAATCCGTGGCCGCGACCTGCTCTCCGGCCTGCCAGACGCAGTCGTCATCTCCGACGCCGAGATCCGCAAGGCGATAGAAGGGCCGGTCAACGCGATCGTCGATGCTGTCAAAAACACCCTCGGCGCATGCCCACCCGAACTGTCCGGCGACATCTTCGGCCGCGGCATCGTGCTCACCGGGGGCGGCGCCCTATTGCATGGCCTCGACACACGGCTACGCCACGAAACCGGCATGCCAATCCACATCGCGGACAACCCACTTGACTCTGTTGCCCTCGGCGCGGGCAGGTGCGTCGAGGAATTCAAGGCGCTCCAGAAGGTGCTCACCCCTCGCCCACGTCGCTGACCCCGCTGCGGCAGACAACACAAGCGAATCCAGGCTCCCGCGGAGAGAAACCCTCACGCATGCTGCGTCGTCAGGAGTGTGCCAAAGCGGCAGGGGGTGAGGTGCTGCCGCAAGCGCATCGAGCGGATCACGCGGGCCGACGGTGTGCAGGGCACTCACTTGCATGGTCAGGGGACCATTACGGTGAGGCACGAGGGCCGGGCCTTTCTAGTCGCCTGTAGGACCCAATCCCCACAGGCGAGAAGGCCCTCATCATTTCAAGATCTCTCAGTCGAGACTTCAATCACTCGGACACAACCATGCTCGAGAGCAGGAATCAAGAAGCACCGCTCCTGCGGTGCATCCGGTGCAACGCCTCTGTGACCGAGCGGACTTCCCTTTTGACTTCCACCAGTCGGCGCCACTCTTCTGCATGAAGGCGAATCGCCTGCTCGATTACATCGGGCGCAACATGCAACGCCTCTAGCTCGGCTCGATATGTCGGCCTACGGCGAAGGATGTAGATCTCACCTTGTACTTGGCGTTGCGCTTGCCGTGCGAGAAGCAGGGGGTGAGTTACCAGTATCCAGTGATTCCGAAAATGGGCAGGGAGGAGTTCCCAAAGCCAACGAATTGCACTGCGCTCCCACTCCGCATTATGGGGAGTTTCCACGCCAGCCGGCCAGGAAGGAGGATCTTCGTCAGAACGGTGTGCGGAATACATTTAGACATCTCCAAATCGACTCACGCCATAGTTCTTCATGTGTGCGAAGTGCGCCGACCCAGAACCTCACCAGCAGCGCTTGCGAGACCTATTTCCAGGCTGCACAGGAGGTCGTCTAACTCGTCGCCGACTGGGTGAGGAATCGCTGCGACCCGGTACCTCCCGCTGCGATCACCGGCACACACTTCACAAGGACTATCGCGAAGTCACACAAGGGGCAACAAGACGCGGTCGAGGCAAACGTGGGATTCTCAAAGCATTCACAGACTGCGGAACCTCGCCGCGTCGGCAATCTGCTACCGCTATCTCACGCTGATTTTGTCTTAATTATGCGTCACCCAGCAACACGCCGCACTCGCCAGACCGCATGGGTCTCGACATGCTTCCCTTAGTCTGATAGCCATTCGCAAGCCGATAGGAATAAGGGGTCACCCTCCAAGTGCCACCATTCAATATTAACGTCACACTAATAGGATATTTTGATGTGCAGGTTCGTTAAGCGAGTGATGATCATGGTGACCGCAACTGTCACTTGCATTGTTATGGCAGTAGGAGGGATCCCCCCCGGCCTGGCCTTCGCTGACCCTAACCCTAAAGGTTCAAAGAACCACCCCAGTGCCGACAACGGCATTGCCGAAAGAGGCAGCATCGACGCGATCCGCCGGACTCTAGACACCCTCTACCGGCAGGCTGACGTCGCCACTGACGCCTACAACCTAGCCGAGACCAGGGCTACGAAGCAGGCTCAGCGGATCGAAGAATTATCGAAGAGAATGGAAGCCGGCCGGGGGAGACTTGCGCACATAAAGGCTCTAGCAGGAATCCAAGCCCGCGCTCAATATCGCAGTGAGGGGTTGCCATTCCAGGTCAAACTCTTCCTGGAGGAGAATCCCGCTAATTTCCTGGAAAGCCTTGGCCGTGGCTATGAAGCCACTCAGGCGATTGGTAAATTGCTCCACGAGATGACCCGAGCGCAGGCAGATTTGCATTCCCAGACGCAAGAAGCAAGCGCCCGCTATAAATCACTCGACCTAATTCGCGACAAGCTAGCAGCAGCACGAAAGGAGGTCCGAGAGAAAATCGTCGATGCCGAAGCACTCGAGGCTTCACTGAAGCAGCAGCAGGAGAAGCTAAAGCTGCGAAGACTCCAGCAGGAGGCCTTAGATAGGGCTCAAGCTGCGTGGCTATCATCTGGAATTGCAGACGAGGCGAGTGATTTCGTGAGCAAAGGAGCGAAACAGGCGCTCAGGTACGCGACAGCCCAGATTGGAAAACCATATGAATGGGGTGCCGAGGGGCCGGATTCCTATGACTGTTCAGGGCTCACCTCTGAGGCATGGAAGTCGGCTGGAGTTCCAGTGCCTCGCACCTCGCAAGAGCAATGGGCTCAATTAACGCATGTTAAAATTTCCGAAATGCGTCCTGGCGACTTGATCATCTACAACGAGGATGCCAGCCACGTTGCCATATACCTCGGTGATGGATCGATCGTGCATGCGCCACGGCCAGGGCGGCTGATCACGATCGCAGGTGCTGGCTCCATGGAAATTCTCGGGGTCGTGAGACCCGGCCTGTCGTGATTATTGCCGTCGGTTAATGTCCACGCGAATCGCGAGCATTACATGGGAACCAGCAGGGCGCCGACGGTGATTGAGCGAACGCCCACAGGTAGACAGCACAACACGGCACCGGCATTTCATCAGTCAGGGCTCGGCTCGTCTGATCTACCACTCCTGGTACGGTGACGGCGACTCTAAGGATCGACCAGCTATTGCATGACTAAATAACTGGAACCCTGTCTCAACTAGCCATCCAGGACGGCAGTTTTATACAGGACGCTTTGAAAAATCTTGCAGTTGGCAGGCTCGAGAACCAGGGCTAATTAATAGTCGTGTTGATCAGGCTGCGTCGCTGGTCAGGGGCAGTCCGAGTAGGTCGAGTGGGAGGGTGAAGGGGGTGTAGGGGGTCTCTCGGAGTCCGGCGGCGATGTTGTGGTGGCCGGCGTCGCGGAGGGTGTTGATCGCGAGGTTTCTCAGGGTGGCCATGTTTGCCGGTCCGTGTCCGGTCCGGATTTTGGAGGCGTCCTCGACTCTGCTGCGCAATTTGCTGCGGGGGTGAGGTGGGTTCCGTGATGATCGTTCCTGAGGCTGTTTTCCTGTCGTGCGGCTGTGGAGGTGGGGCGGGTGTCGATGCGGCCGGTGGGGTTGCCGGAGATCCCGGAGCAGACTGCGGGGGTGCTCGAGAACACAGTCGATCCGGAGGCTGTGGTGCTAGCACGGCCCTACCACTGGGCGCACCAAGATCTCTCCCCTTCTCCGGCGGGGAACTTGTGAGGCTCTGGCAAACGGCCCCGCTAACACTTCCGCCGGCCTCCCGTCAAGGCACTTCCTAGGCAGAGTGCCGACCGCGCTGTCCTTCAGCCATCGAGAAGCTTGGGCAAACGTCATAACCGACCGGTGAACCTTTCTATCTCTATCGAAGCCAACATCAGCACCAGCCCGCACTGCTTATATCACACTAGTTACCCGGAAATCGAGGAGTCTCGACGTGTATCCAATCCCCCCCATCGTTGGCGGACTAGCGAACACTGGTGCCACAACGGTTCCACTCGCAGTTGCCGCTGGCTCGCTGTTGATGGTTGGCGCATTGTTGATCCGGATCGCGGTGATGCGTCGGACTGGACGCAGGCAGTGACCCTTCCACCCGTAACGAGTCCGGCATCACGCTGCACTCACGTTCAGGAGCACCTTCGTTGATGTCGTGGTTCGATGTGCGCCTTCTCGCGGGGTTGTACAGTGCAGTGACGGCAGCGGTCGTCGCGGTTGGGTTAGGTTACTTCTTTGTCTGGTCCTACCTAGGATTGCGTTTGCTTAAGCAGACCAGAGGCGAGCCTTCCTCGGCTGGCAGACCCACATCGCTAGATGACTGGCATGTATTCGTTCTGGTGCCATGCCTGAACGAGGAGCGCGTCATTGGCGCTACCGTGCGTTCTCTTGTGACGGCCGGAGCCCGGCGGGTCTTGGTCATCGACGATGCCAGCGATGACGCGACCGGATCTGTCGCTGCACAGGCTGGCGATGCTCACGTGCTAGTGGTACGCCGTGAGCTGCCTGACGCACGAAAGGGCAAAGGGCCAGCCCTGAACCGTGGCCTCGCCGTGGCGCAGGCGGAGGTGGCACAGCACAACCTGGACCCTGATCGCGTCATCATCTGCGTCATGGACGCGGATGGCCGACTCTCAGCGGATGCACTCAGTCATGTACTTCCGCTGTTCGATGACCCGCGCGTGGGCGGTGCCCAGGTTGCCGTACAGATCCGCCGCAACGGCCGGCTCATCACGCGAATGCAGGACTTCGAATTCTGGGGTCTCTCGGCCATTTCACAATTCGGGCGCCGCAGTTCCGCGACCGTCAGCCTGGGTGGAAACGGCCAGTTCACGCGGCTATCGGCTCTTCTGAGTCTCAGTGAGGAGCCGTGGGGCCGTTGCATGACGGAAGACCTCGAGCTTGCCCTGGAACTTCTTCAGGCGGGGTGGCGCCTCGACACAACCCCCCGAGCCTGGGTCACCCAGCAAGCCGTCGACCGGTACCGTCCCCTTATTCGGCAAAGAGCCCGATGGTTCCAGGGGCACATGTCATGCGTGCGGCACCTGCCAGGAATCTGGCGCTCCCGGAACCTGGACGCCGTCGCTGTACTGGAGCTGACTCTCTATCTGGGCGTGCCCTGGGTGCTGGTCCTGCCGTGGAGCGTGATGTTCCACATCGGAATCGTGCAGTCCCTAACAACCTATGACCGGGAGGGTCTGGCACTGCTGGGTTCCGACGGCGGTGTGCGAGCGGTGGCCGGAGTGGTCCTCTATCTAATTTCCTTCGGCCCCATTCTTACAGCCGGATACCTCTACTATAAACGCTGCTTCGGAACCGCCTCACATATCGGGTTCTTGAAGGCCATCGCCCTCGCGCACCTTCTGATCTTGTGGAATTACGTTGCCTACTTTGCGTGCTGGCTGGCTTTGCTGCGACTAACTCGTCGACGGCAGGTCTGGGATAAAACTGCTCGAAGTGTCGAGCTGCCGGCCAGTCGCACGAGGCCTGCTCTCGCAGCCGCTGAGTCGATTAGTAGGACGCCGAAAGAAGTGGCTGGCAAATGATCCAAACACGGCGTTCTTTACCACTATTCAACCGATACACTACCGCCTCTCAGAACGGGGGCCGGATCCTCGGTACTGTCACTTCCGCGATCCGAATCCTTCTAGGGAGCGCGTTCTGCGTGGCCGGATTGGGAATAGTGTACGCACAAGCCGCAGTACGCCAGGTCGAAGCCAGGACCGCCGGGTTTCTGGTAAACACCGGATACCTAGGGCTGCATAGGGCAGACACGCTCGGACCGACCGTGTTCTTGCAGATGAGTCCTATCGAAGTCCGAGGCTTCACTTTTACTCCGGAATGCAGTGCTGCATTCCTCATTGCCCCATTGCTCGTGATCGCAGGCGGAATGATCGCGTTCTATCACCGCGTATCAATTCATCGTCTCGTTGCCGCTGCTCTCGCTGCCTCGTTCGTGTTATACGCCGCTAACCAGCTTCGCTTGGTAATGATTGCCCAGTTCGTCAAACACTGGGGCGTAGCGGACGGGTATCCACTGTCGCACCGCGTTCTAGGGTCGATTCTCGTCCTCGGTGCATTGCTCGTGGCCTACATGTCATTCTTCGTGCTCACGTGTCGGCGCCGTCGACCTGTCCAACCTTGAGGAATAGATGCTCCCCCTGCGACGCCTTACCGGGAGGCGGGCCACCCGCCCGGCTGGCTCTCCACCACGTCCCTGGCTCACATGGGTAGTGGGCGCCACCGCCTCGGGCGCCATGGCATTGCGCATGTTCGTGCCCACAATCACCGGACTGGCAGACGACGGGTCATCACACCGGTTGACGTGCCCCCTCGGCCTGGTACCTCACAAGACGGCTGGCTCACCCTTCTTCGACTTTCTTGTCTTGCGTTGGAACCGAGGCGATCCAACCGTCGGTTGCCCCGACTTCCCTACCAGTGAGCGCTGGTTTCTCGAGGCTGCACAGACCCTCACCTCATGGTTCGGCCTCCCAGGAGCGCTGGACCTGCGTATACTGGCTCTCTGGTGGTGCCTACTAGCGGGTACCGCAGTCGGCGCGCTGTTCGCCTTGCTCCGCACAACGCTGCCACGCCGAGCGATGGCGTCGTTGGCGCTGTTTGCAATCCTGGCGGATTCCGTCTTCGTCGACTATGCAGCCTCCATGAACGTGCAGCTCGCCGCCATGAGCGGCGTGTTGATCGCGTCGCTAGGGGTAATCCTAGTTTTCAGCCATGCCAAGCGGCTGATCCCTGGGTGTCTGCTGTTCACGTTCGGCGGTGTGCTTGCTATCGGCGCCGAACCGGGAAATGCCGTTTTAGTACTACCTTTTCTTGCCGTCCTCGCTATCATTCGTGTCCCGTGGCCCGCCGTGACCGGACGCTGGGCATGCCGGCTCATTCCGGGCATCTGTGCCCTGGTGCTCACTGCGGTATCCCTCACCGTGTATGTAGGCGAGGATGCTCGACTGGAAGATGCCCGTGCATACAACCAGGCCTTTCTAGGAATTCTTGCGCACAGCTCTGATCCGCGTAAGGACAGCGAGGATCTAGGCCTGCCGGCGACCTTCTCCGCCTATGCCGGACAATCCTGGTGGGCACACCCTACTGCCCGGGAACACCCAACCTGGATCACGCATTCGCGATCCATCAGCACGACGAGTATCCGCACCTACCTGCTCCGTCACCCAGGGCAAGCCCTCGACCTCGTCAGCCGATCTGCGAAAGACCTTCTCTCGTTCCGACCGGCCCAAACCGGAACCTACCCCAGGGAAGCCGAAACTCCTCCACGTTCGGCTGACTGCCGCTGGTGCGTGGCCAGCATGATCGGACAAGTTTTCGCTCCGCGCGCGCTAGCCGCCTTACTGCTCTACCTATCGGTATGCGGTCTGCTTGCCGCTGTCTTCGTGCGAGCGCTGCCAAAGCGCCACCCCGCCTGGAAGTTCGGCGCCGCAGCGGGTTTCCTCACCGCATTGACAACCGTATCTTTCGCCAGTGCAACGTTGAGCGACCCCCTCGAGAGCACGAAAGCGGTGATCGTTCCTGCCTTCACTGCCAGTCTGATTCCGGCAATGTTCTTCTGTCTGTGGTGCGTGTCGAACCAGCAGCCCCTAACTCTCGTGCCAGAGCCGATTGCTACCAGCCCGCTGCCCGCTCCCCAACCGCGGGACGGTGAGCTGGCAGCCAGCTCGCCTCGCCGTCGCGCGGACACGTAATGCACACCGAGGATGCGAAAGAGCTCGTCAGCGTCAAGCCAGCGGTCGGGCTGTCAACACTCTGTCGACGACCGCGAGCTAGATGTGGCAGGCGGCCTCGAGCAGGGGGAAGGAGAGATTCGCGGACTACCGAGCCCGGTCACGGCGAGGAGGATAGCCATGCTGGCCGGTTGGAACTGAGGTTCTCCTTAATTCTGTGGGTGTGGTGGTTCGTTGATGGGAGCTTGTTGCCGTGTCCCTCCAGTCTCCTGTCGTCTCCAGGTCCTCTGGTCCTCCATTGACGCGTCCCCAATTGGCCGAGGCACGGAGTGTTCGTGCGGTCGAGCTGTTTGAACAGGGATACCCGAATACCGAGATCGCGGGAATGCTGGGCGTGCATGTCGAGAGCGTGCGGCGGTGGAAAAGCCTGTGGCAGAAGGGCGGCGCTCACGCGTTGCAGCGGCGGCCAGCCGCTGGTCGGCCGCCCAAGCTCGACAACGCCCAGGTCGAAGAGGTGCGGACCGCGTTGGAGCGAGGCGCCCAGGCATACGGCTTCGAAGCCGATCTGTGGACGTTGGAGCGGGTTGGTCTGGTGATCGAGCGTGTGACGGGGACCACCTTGTCGCGGTCGTCGGTGTGGCGGTTGCTGACCGGCCGGTTGGGGTGGACCCTGCGGCGCCCGGAACGTCGGCCCTTCGAGCGGGACAAGTCCGAGATGGCCCGCTGGATGGCCCACGGGTGACCGCGCATCAAATGGGAGGACATGAGGCCTATTCACGAGGTTCACCAGCCTTTCTTGTAGAAGGCGAGGGCGGTGACGGTCTTGGCGACGAGGGTGAAGCGGGTGAGGGGGCCGCGGTAACGGGTGGCGAAGATCTTCCAGTCCTTCAGGTGCGCGATGGCTCGTTCGACTGCGGCTCGGAGCGTGTTGATGGAGCGGTTGGCCCCCTTGTCTCCTGTGGACCGTTCCTGGCCGGGCGGCTTGCGCCTCGGTGTGAGCAGGCTGGAGCCGACGTAACCCAGATCGCCCATGCCCTCGCGTTCGGCGAAGGCCTCGGGAAGGTCGGACTGGCGCCAGGCGTACATGTCGGGCCGGCTGCCGGGTACCGGCGCGGAGACCGCGAGGAGGTCCCCGGCGAGGGTGGCGGCGACCTGCAGGTTGAACCCGGTGTCGCGGTGCTTGCCGGAGAACATCGTGGTGTCCTCGCTCGCCCAGTCCCACGTCGTGACCAGGGTGCCGTCGACCAGCACGATCCGACCGGCCGAGGCCTCGGCCGGGTCGGGAACGTGGCAGGCCAGGACCTTCTCCACCACTGGCAGCAGGGCCGTCCACCGTCTGGAGACCGTGGCTTGGGATATGCCGAACAGCTCGGCGGCCGCCTCCTGGACCAGGTTCTGCCGCAGCACGAACAGCACGAGCACGACGGACTTGTACAGGCCCAGAGCCCACATCCGCTCCGGCACCACCGGCGGGTCCGGATCCTCCACGAGCACCCGATGGACCCGCGCCACCAGCCCGTCCAGTTGATCCATCTCCAGCCCTGTCGTAACGTTCCAGCTCAACGGCCCTGCCCCGGTAGCTTCCTGACGTCTTCGCAACCGTCACGCTACCGAGCAGGGCCGTCCTCACGATCAAGAACGACGAGCCGAAAACCTCCGTGAATAGGCCTCCATGAACTAATAAGGGCTGTCCCGTAAATGATCTACGCGCGGTCTGGGCTGCGGTCGCCTGAGGTGTGAGCGGTTCTCCTACCCGGCGAGGGCGAGGTTGTGCATCCGGGCGATGCCGAGCATGGCGTGGTGGACGCCGTCGCCCCTGAGGCGGGGGTCTGTACGGTCAACGGTGGATCTTCGAACAGGAAGTGACACCTGATGACAGACGTGATCGTTTCGGCTGAGGCTGTGGAGGAAGTGCAGCCGGCCG
>LJCW01000116.1 GCA_001298555.1 Actinobacteria bacterium OV450 | reverse complement strand
AGATCCGCCGCGTCGAGGAGGCCGGGCGCGGTGGGGTCGCGCAGCACGATGCCGGTCCAGACGAGAGCGCCGTGGACCGGGTCCGGCCAGCCGGCCACGATGCACTCCTCGACGCGCGGGTCGGCGCCGATGACGTCCTCGACCCCGCTGGGCGAGACGAGTTCATTGTCGTACTTGAAGACGTCGTCGAGCCGGTCGACCAGGAACAGCACGCCGTCCTCGCCCAGGTATCCGACGTCCCCGGTGGCGAACCAGCCGTCCGCGTCGACGGGCGGGGGCAGGCTGTCGTCGAGGTAGCCGGCCATCACCTGCGGCCCGCGGACCTGGACCTCGCCGGTGGCGTACACGTCGAGCGGCGTGCTGGAGTCCACGGCGACGATCCGGCACTCGGTGCCGGGTACGGCGGCGCCGACCGAGCCGCTCTTGGGGTGGTGCGGGTCCTGGCTGTGGGACAGCGGGGAGAGCTCGGCGAGCCCGTAGCCCTGGATGACGGGCACGCCCAGGCGTGCGCGCAGGGTGCGGGCGGCGGTCGGGGACAGGGCGGTGCCGCCGGAGAGGACGGCGGTGAGGCGGCGCCCGGCCGGGAAGTCGTGGGTGAGCCGCTCGTCCTGGGCCAGCCGGTGCAGCCGGGCGGGCAGCCCGTAGTAGTGGGTGGCCTCCGCCCGCGCGGCGGCGGCGAGCGAGGCGACCGGATCGGGGTCGGTGCACAGCACCTGGCAGGCGCCCGCGTACACACCCGAGTTGAGGTGCATGGTGTGGTAGAGCGGCAGGTGGTTGAGGGTGACCGAGTCGCTGCCGAGGTCGTGCGCGGCGGCGGTCTGGGCGGCGTTCGCCACCAGGTTGCGGTGGGTGAGCCGGACGCCCTTGGGGCGGCCGGTGGTGCCGGTGGTGAACTGGATGCACACGTCGCCGTCGAGGTCGACGGCCCCGGGCAGCTCCGTCCGCTCCGGCGCCGACTCCAGGGCCACGGCCAGCGGGACGGCGTCACCGGGGACCACGCCGTCGGGCGCGTCGGTGACGACGACGGACCGCAGGTGCGGCAGCCGGTCGCCCAGTTTGGCCAGGAGTTCGGCCGTGCCGGCCGGTACGAACGCCACCTCGGCCTCGGCGGTCCGCAGGACGTGGACCAGGCCCGCCTCCTTGATCAGCGGGTTGACCAGCACCACCGTGTTCCCGCTGCGCACCGTCCCGTAGTAGGCGGCGGCGAAGACGGGGTCGAGGACGTTGGCGACGCCGATCCGCGCCCCGCGCCGGCCCAGGGTGTGCTCCAGATACGCGGCAAAGCGGTCGGCCCGGGCGTCGAGCTCGGCGAAGGTGACCGTCGTCGTGACACCGGCGCCGGTCGCGGTCCGGATCGCCCGCCCGGCGGGATCCCGGACCGCCGCCCGGCGCAGCAGGCCGTCGAGCGGGAGTTCCGGGTACACGAATCTCGGCATGGTGCTCTCCTCCTGGCTCCCGAACGGGCGGCCGCGGCTGCGGCGGCACCCCAGACCCTGTCGGCCCAGCCTGGGCAGCGGCGCTTGAGGAGTCTTCGAAGAGCGCTCGATCCGCGCCGCAGATGCTGTGGGGAACCGATCGAACGGAGTCCCCGATGACCACGACGACCGCCGCCGAAGCGTCCCTGCGCGCGCCCCGGGAGCGGGAGTCCGCACTGCTGTACGCCGAGGTCCAGCAGTTCTACTCCCGCCAGATGCAGCTGTTCGACTCCTTCGAGGCCGGGCCGTGGGCGGACACGTTCACGCCCGACGCGGTCTTCGACGTGCCGACGCTGCCGGCGCCGGTGGTGGGGCGCGCCGCCCTGGCCGCGAACGTCCGGCGCAACGCGGAGGTGCAGGCCGGCAGCGGTGAGCAGCTGCGGCACTGGCTCGGCATGCTGGACGCGCGGCCGCAGCCCGACGGCTCGGTGCACACGCGCAGCTACGCCCTGGTGTACCTGACCCCGCGGGGCGGTGAGTCGAAGGTGCACCGGGTGTGCGTGATGGAGGACGTACTGGTGCCCGTGCCCGGCGGCTGGCAGGTCGCCCACCGCCTGGTGACGCGCGACGACCTGCCCTGACCGGCACGCCGGGGGGGCCGGGCCGCCCGGGGCCGGCCCGCCCCGGGCGGGTTCGCGGGCTACGCGTCCTGGCGGGCGGGCAGCGCGGTGAACAGGTCGGTGCGGACCCCGGCCGGGTCGGAGCCGTGCGCGACCTTCCGGGTGATCTTCGCGCCGATGGGGGTGCGGGTGACGAGCGCCGCCGCCCGCGCCCGCAGGAAGTCGGCGGCGGTCCCGCCCCCGCCGAACATCATGCGGGCCTGCACGACCTGCATGCGGTGCACGGCGGCCGCCGCGGGGGCGCGCCGGTCCCGGTAGGCAGCGAGGCGCTGCGCGGTCGGTTCCCCCGCGGACAGCGCGGAGACGAGTACGGGGTGCAGCGCGGCGGCGTCCTGGAGGGCCAGGTTGATGCCCTGGGCGCCGATCGGCCCGTGCGTGTGGGCGCTGTCGCCGAGCAGGACGAGCCCGTCGCGCACCCATTCCGCCGCGTGCGAGGCGAACACGTCGAGCAGGGTCAGGTCGGCCAGGGAGGTGACCTGATCGTGTACGAGGTCCGCGAACGGGGGCAGGGCCGCGGCCAGTTCCCGCCGGACGTCCTCGATGCCGCGCCGGACGACGCCGCGCCAGCCGCCGTGCGGCAGGGTCCAGCCGATCCGCAGCCGGTCGGGGTGGGTGTCGTGGACGAGCAGGGCGCTGCCGTCCGCGCGGTGCACCCGTACCCGCCCGGTGGCCCGGCCGGGGGCGTCGAGCGCGAACCACACCACGTCGTGGGCGAAGGACTCGCGGCGGCCGGCGTCGATCCCGGCGAGCGCGCGGGTCTTGGAGAACCGGCCGTCGGCGCCGACGACCACCTGGGCGCGCACGGTGACGGGCTTGCGGTCGGGGCCGTTCACGATGGCGCCCGTGCAGGGTCCGTACCGCCGCCTCTGGCGGAGGGCTGCGATCCGGTGGCCTTCGAGCAGGGTGAGGCCGGGCAGCCGCCGGCAGGCGGCGAGGAGCTCCCGGAGCAGGTGCGGCTGCGGGAGGGCGAGCAGGTGGTCGTACGGGGCGGGCAGCCGCCCGTAGTCGATGTCGAGGAGCACCCGCTCCCGCTCTCGTACCTGGAACCCTTCCAGGCGCGCCGCGCCGTGGGCCGTGGCCGCGGCGAGCACGCCGAGTTCGTCGAGGATCCGCTGGCCGCCGGGCTGGAGGATCTCGCCGTGGAAGTCGCGGTGGAAGGCGGTGGAACGTTCCACCAGGGTGACCCGGACGCCCGAGCGCAGCAGCATGAGCGTCAGGGCCAGCCCGGCGGGTCCGGCGCCGATGACGCAGACGTCGGTGTCGACGGCGTCGTCGGCGCCGGCCGGGGTGCCGGCGGTGGCTGCCTGTTCGCGCACCGGACTCAGACCGCGGCCCGTGCGGCCAGCACCTCGTTGACCATGGCGAGGTAGCGGCGGGGGGTGTCGGCGTCGTCGAGGGCCTCCTCGTCGAGCAGGACCTCGTACTCGCGCTCGATGTACCCGGTGGTCTGGAGGACGGCGAGCGAGTCGTAGCCCAGCTCGAACCAGTTCATGTCCAGGACGTCGCCGTCGAGGTCGACGCCCTCCTCCTCGCCCGCGCACTCGCGCAGGATGCGCTTCAGGTCGTCGAGTTCCAGCCGGTCCATGGTCTCCCTCTGTTCTGGTGGGTGATGGTGGGGGTGAGCGGTGATCGGGCGTCCGTGAGCAGGCGTCCGTCGCCCGTGATCAGGCGTCCGTGAGCAGGCGTCCGTGATCAGGCGTCCGTGAGCAGGCGTCCGTCGTCCGTGATCAGGCGTCCGCGGCGCGGACGACGACGGCGGAGTTGAAGCCGCCGCGGCCGCGGGCCAGCACGAGCGCGGTCCGCAGCGGCAGCCCCAGGGCGGGGCTGGGCGCTCCGGTGACCAGGTCCAGCCGGTACTCCTCGGCCGGGAGCCGGGTCCCGGTGGTCGGCGGGATCAGCTGGTCGCGCAGGGTGAGCAGGGCGGCGGCCACGTCGAGGGCCGCGCCGCCGGCGGCGAGCCGCCCGGTCATCGACTTGGGCGCGGTGACGGGCACCCCGCGGGGGCCGAACAGTGCGGTGATCGCCTCGGCTTCGGCGCGGTCGGCGCCGCGTTCGCCCGCCGCGTCGGCGAAGACGACGTCGACCTCCTCGGGGTGCACGCCCGCGTCGGCGAGGGCGAGCCGTGCGGCGGCGCCGAGCCGGGAGGTCCCGTCGGAGTCGAAGGTGGCGGCGTGTCCGGCGAGGGTGCCGTAGACGCGGGCGCCGCGCCGGCGCGCCTCCTCGGCGCCCTCCAGCACGAGGAGCGCGCCGCCCTCGCCCGCGACGTGGCCGCTCGCGTCCTCGGCGAACGGCAGGTAGGCGCGGGCGGGGTCCTCCCGGTCGGTGAGCCCGCCGCCGGCCAGGTAGGCGGCCCAGCCCCAGGAGCACAGGGCGGAGTCGATGCCGCCGGTGACGACGAGCTCGGCGCCCTTGCGGATCTGGCGGCGGGCGTGAGCCATCGCGTCGAGGCCGCCGGCCTGCTCGGAGACGATCACTCCGGAGGCACCGCGCAGGCCGTGCCGGATGGAGATCTGGCCGCTGTTGACGGCGTAGAACCAGGCGAATGACTGGTACGCCGAGACGTGCTGGCCGCCCTTGCTCCACAGTGCCTGGAGCTCCTGCTGGCCGAACTCGAAGCCGCCGAAGGAGTTGGCGGTGACCACGCCGGCGGCGTGCTCGGGCAGCTGCGCGGGGTCGGCCCCGGCGTCGTCGAGGGCTTCCTTCGCCGCGGCGAGGGAGAGCCGGGTGACCCGGTCGGTCTGCGGCAGCAGCCGGCTCGACACGTGCTCGGCGTCGACGAATCCGGGCACCTCCCCGGCGAGCTTCGCCGGGTAGCCGCTCGCGTCGAACCGGCTGACCGGCCGGATGCCGGACCGGCCGTGCAGGACGGCGGACCACCAGGCCTCGGTGCCGAGCCCGTTGGGGGCGGCGACGCCGATGCCGGTGACGACGGGGGCCGCGGTCCGCGAGCCGGTGGCAGCGGGTACGGAAACAAGCGCAGGGTCAGGGGCGGCGACTGCGGTGGTCATCGGTCCGCCTTCAGGTTCGGGCTGGTCAGGATCATCGCGCTCTGGAACCCGCCGAAGCCGCTGCCGACGGTCAGGACCGCGTCGGTGCGCTGCCGGCGGGCGGTCAGCGGGGTGTAGTCGAGGTCGCAGGCCGGGTCCGGCTCGTGCAGGTTCGCCGTGGGCGGCACGGTGTCGTGCTCGATGGCGAGGGCGCAGGCGGCCACTTCGAGCGCCCCGATCGCGCCGAGCGAGTGTCCGATCATCGACTTGATGGAGCTGACGGGGACCTCGTACGCCCGCTGCCCCAGGCTCCGCTTGAACGCCTCGGTCTCGTGCTTGTCGTTCTGCTTGGTGCCGGAGCCGTGTGCGTTGATGTAGTCGATGTGCTCGGGTCCCAGCCCCGCCTCGCCGAGCGCGGCCGTGATGGCCGCGGCCATCTCCACTCCGTCGGGCCGCAGGCCGGTCATGTGGTACGCGTTGCTGCGGGAGGCGAAACCGGAGATCTCGGCGTAGACGTGTGCGCCGCGGCCGCGGGCGTGCTCGTACTCCTCGATGACGAGGACGGCCGATCCCTCGCCGAGGACGAACCCGTTGCGCGTGCGGTCGAAGGGCCGCGAGGCGGTCTCCGGATCGTCGTTGCGGGTGGAGGTGGCGCGGATGGCGTCGAAGCAGGCTGCGGTGATCGGCGTGATGGGCGCCTCGGCCGCGCCGGTGACCATCACGTCGGCGCTGCCCTCGCGGACGAGGTCGACGGCGTGCCCGATCGCGTCGAGTCCGGAGGTGCACCCCGTGGACACGAGCGCCACGGGCCCCTGGGCGCCGACCGTACGGGCCACCTCGGCCGCCATCGAGCTGGGGACGAAGTAGTCGTACAGGTGGGGCACGGCCTTGGTGTGGTCGACGAGCGTACGGGTGCCCTGCTCGCTGACCACCCCGTACTCGGCGTCGAGGCCGGTGGTGCAGCCCAGCGCGCTGCCGAGGGTGACCCCGGTGCGCGCGGCGTCGTACGAGCCGGCCAGGCCGCTGTCGGCGAGGGCCTCGCGGGCGCTGACGACGGCGAACTGGGCCGCGCGGTCCAGGCGGCCGGACTGCTCGGCGCTCAGTCCGGACTCCTGCGGGTCGAAGTCCGCCTCGGCGGCGATCCGGGAGCGGAACGCGGAGGCGTCGAAGAGGGTGATGGCGCGGGTGGCCGTACGGCCGTCGGTCAGCAGTGACCAGAATTCCTTGGTGCCCGGGCGGCCCGGGGCCACGACCCCGATGCCCGTGATGACGACTCGTCTCATCGCCCTTCCCCCTGTCCTGTCTGGTCGCGGTGGCCGCGCAGCACGATGCGCGCGGCCCGGCCGAGCATCCGGGGCAGTTCGCCGCCCCGGACGAAGAAGTGCCCGCCGGGCACGGTCCGGCGGACGAGCCGTCCGGTGGTCCAGCGCTGCCAGCCCGCGGCGGCCTCGGCGCCGACGAGGGGGTCCTCGCGGCCGGTGACGGCGAGTACGGGCACCGGCAGCGGGCCGGGCGCGCCCGGGCCGGTGGCGGCGGCCCGCAGGTTGCGGGCGAGCCGCAGGTCGGCGCGGAGCACGGGGAAGACGGACCGGAACCACACGTCGCCCGGCTGCGCACCGGGTGGCAGCGCGTCGAACCGGTCCAGTACGCGCAGCAGTTCGGCGTCCGGCAGCTCGGCCGAGTTCGCGAGGGCGGCCGGCAGGTCGGGCGGCGGGCTGGCGCCGACGGCCAGCAGGGCGGGCATCGGCAGCCCGTACTCCCGGACGGCGTGGGCGACGGTCAGGGCGACGGTCGCGCCGAGGCTGTGCCCGTAGAGGACGTAGGGAGCGCCGGGTTCACCGGCGATCTGCTCGAACAGGGGCTTGAGGTCGGCCAGGAGCTCGTCGCGGCCGGTCAGCCGGATCTCACGGCGCCGCTCGTCGCGTCCGGGCAGCAGCCAGGGCGTGGTCGACACCGCGCTCCCGGCGACCTTGTCCCACCGGTAGAACGAGGACACTCCTGCCCCCGCGTGTGCGAAACAGTGCAGCCGCACGGCCCGTCCGTCGCCCATCGCCACCTCCCAGGAACCGCACCACGTAGGTCTCGAATCTCACCGACCTCACTTGAGACCGGCTCGAACCCGTGTGTACGGCCCCTCCCGGGAGGGGACTCGGGGCGGGCGGCGGCTGGGCCGGGCCCTATGCGGCGTACAGGTCGAACGTCGATCCGCGGCGCGGGCCCGCCACCACGTCCAGTGCCGGATCCACCGTCAGCATCGCCTGGTGCAGGCGTTGCAGCTGCGGGGAAGGCTCCACTCCGAGTTCGTCGATCAGGCGGTTGCGCAGCCTGCGGTAGACGTCCAGCGCGGTGGCCTGGCGGCCGGACCGGTACAGCGCGACCATGGCCTGCGAGTGCAGGCCCTCGTGCTGCGGGTGCCGGGCGATCAGCTCGGTCAGCTCGGCGATGACCTCGACGTGGCGGCCGAGGCGCAGGTCCGCGTCGATGCGCCGCTCGACGGTCACGAGCCGGCTCTCCTCCAGCCGCATGACCTCGATCTCCAGGATCGGTCCCACGCGCACGTCGACCAGCGCCGGGCCGTTCCACAGTCCGAGCGCCCTGCGCAGCATGTCCGCCGCGCGCTCGTCGTCCCCCTCCTCGTACGCGTGCTGTCCGCCGACCACGAGGGTCTCGTACGCGTGCACGTCCACGGCGTCCGGCGGTATCTGCAGCAGGTAGCCGCCGTGCCGGGTCGCGAGCACGTCCTTCGCGCTGCCCGGGACGCCCGGTCCCATGGCCGTGCCGAGTCTCCTGCGCAGCTGCAGGATGTACGTCTGCAGCGTGGTGAGCGCGCTCTGCGGGAGGTCGGTGCCCCAGATCTCCTCCATGAGGGTCTGTACGGGCATCACCCGCCCCGGATAGAGCGCGAGCAGCGCCAGGATCTGGCGCGGCTTGCCAGCCGTCGGAACAATCGAGCCCCCGTTGACCTCGGCACTCAACGGACCCAGAACCTGAATCTTCACGGTGTCCTCCGCATTTCGTCGAGTTCCCATCGATTTTCAGCCTTCGACTCCGGCACGGTAGCGGTGTCCATTGCGGTGTTCCGGAATTCTTGAGCAGGCGTCGAGCAGCCCTCCGCCCACACGGTTGCAGGGTGAATGCAAGCTGGTAGATTCCGCCCAGGGGATTAAAACCGGCACATCGTCAATTTCGCCGGGAGGGGGCGCGCACCATGGACGACACCGGGGCGGACTTCCGCGTCCTGGGCCCGGTCGAGGTGCTCGACCGCCGTTCGGGGACGTACGTCGTGCCCTCCGGCGCCAAACAGCGGGCTCTGCTCGGCGCCCTCGTGGTCCGGGCCGGCCAGGTGCTGCCCGCCGACCGGCTCATCCACGAGCTGTGGGGCGACCGGCCGCCCGCCGGCGCGGCCAACGCGCTGCACGCCCACGTGGCCCGGCTGCGCCGGCTGCTGGAGGGCGCGGGCGGCCGGGAGCGGATCGCCACCCGCTCCATGGGCTACCTGCTGCGACCGGGCCGGGCCGGCACGGACGCCCAGCGCTTCCACCGCCTGTCCGCCGAGGGCCGGGCGGCGCTCGGCGCCGACCCCGTCCGCGCGGCACGGCTGCTGGACGGGGCGCTCGCCCTGTGGCGCGGCCCGGCACTGGAGGGCAGCGGGCAGGGCCCGCTGTGCACGGCGGAGGCGGACCGGCTGGAGGAGCTGCGGCTGACCACGCTGGAGACGCTGTACGACGCGAACCTGCGCAGCGGGCGGCACGCCGAGGCGGCCGCGGAACTGGAGCGGCTGACGGCCGGCCACCCGACGCGCGAGCGGCTCTACGACCTGCAGATGCTCGCCCTGTACCGGTGCGGCCGCCAGACGGAGGCGCTGGGCGTGTACGAGCGGGCCCGCCGGCGCCTGAGGGACGGACTCGGCGTGGAGCCCGGCCCGGCCCTGCGCGAGCGGATGGAGGCGATCCTGCACCATGCGCCGGCCCTCACACTGGCCGCGCCCGTGGCCGTGGCCGTGGCCGCGCCGCCGGACCCCGGGCCGTCGTCCGTGGACGAACTGGGCCGTGCCATAGCCCGCCTGGGCGAGCGCATCGAGGCCCTGGGCCGCGAGCAGCAGGCCCTGATCCGCCGCTTCGACCTCCTGACGGGCGCGGTCCCGGACGGCAGCGGGCCCCCTCAGGCGTGACACTCCGGCGGCCGCCCGTGATGGACGGTCATCTCCTGGAACAGCGCTCCGACGTCCAGCGGCGAGCCCTCGGGCAGCCCCTGCTCCTCGGCGTAGCCGCGGTGCAGGTTGGGCAGCAGCCGTTCGGTGTCCAGCAGTTCGGCGTACGGACCGAGATCGGTGGCGCGGGCCAGCTCCAGCGGGGTCACCCCGGCCGCCACGCCCTCCCGGGCCAGGTCCTGGATCCGGCGCAGGTACCCCGCGTTGACGTCGAACACCTCGGGCCCCGCGACGGGCCCGTGACCGGGGACGACGGTGGTGGCCCCGAGCTCCCGCAACCGCTCCAGGGCCCGCAGGCTCCCCGCGACGGACCCCATGACGCAGAACGGCGTGACCCCGTTCATGACGAGGTCGCCGGTGAACAGCACGCCCTGGTCGGGCAGCCACACGACGGTGTCGTCGGTGGTGTGGGCCGCCGGTCCGATGTGGATGAGCTCGGCCCGGACGTCCCCCACGTGGAGCGTCGTCCGGTCCCGGAAGGTCAGCTCGGGCGGCCGGACCTCGATGTCCCCCCAGCACACGTCGGGCCACAGCCCGGCCATGTGCAGCCCGGCCGCCCGCACCATGGCCCGGGTCCGCTCGTGCCCGATGGTGAGCGCCTCGGGGAAGAGGGAGTTGCCGTAGGTGTGGTCGCCGTGGAAGTGCGTGTTGACGAGCGCCCGCGGAGCCCGCCGCGCCAGTCCCAGCGCAGCCTGCCGCAGGTGCCGTGCCCGGCTCTCGGTGGCGGCGGTGTCGACGAGCGCACTGTGAGCATTTTCAGCGGCGAGTCTCCAGGGTGAGGATAGCTCTGGCGATTGACGTGAGTCTGTTCGGGCTGCAGCGGGCTTTGCGGAGGATGCGCCAGGTCTTGATCCGGGCGATGGCTCTCTCGACT
>LJCW01000115.1 GCA_001298555.1 Actinobacteria bacterium OV450 | reverse complement strand
CTTGACGCAGAACCGCTGCCAGTAGTGGGCCACCAGCTCCTCGCGCTGGCGGGGCATGCTCGTACGGCCCGCCGCGGTCGGCGTCCAGTTCAGGAACGGCGCGATGCCGGTCCGCAGCACCGCCGGGTTCTGCCAGGCCACCGCGGCCCGGAAGCGCGGTGAGGCCGCGATCTCCTGGAGCAGCCCGGCGGTGCGGACCGCGCCGGTGTCGAAGGCCCCGGTGAACGCCTCCCAGTCCGGTCCGGCGAGCAGGTCGCCCGGCCCGAACTTGTCGGCGGCCAAGGCCAGTCCGGGCGGAGCCATGCGCAGGACCCCCGCGGCCGGGAAACCCGGGCCGCGGAGTGCGAAGTGCTCCCACAACCGCCACCCGCCGGTGGGCAGGTGCACGGTCTCCGGGGTGTCCGACATGGCGGAGCTCCTTCCAGCCTGATGGGGTGGCGTGGCCGGCGGCGGTGTACCTCTCGGACGCCACCCTGGCTGCCCCGAACACTGCCGCCGCGCACGCCGGCGCCACCAGGGAAGGAGTGGCAGCACCGACCGCCGGTCCTTCTGCGCGTTTGTCCCTATGGCGGGCCGGAGCCGGGGCGGCACGCTGTGACCCGCTGACCGAATGAGCGGGAGGACCGAAGCGATGAGTGACACCGACGAGAACGGCTACCGGGTCGTGCGCAACGACGAGGAGCAGTACTCCATCTGGCGTGCGGACCGGGAACTGCCGGCGGGCTGGCACGCCGAGGGCACGACGGGCACCCGTCAGGAGTGCCTGGACCACATCGCCGAGGTGTGGACGGACATGCGTCCGCTGAGCCTGCGCCGCCGCATGGCGAGCGCCTGAGAACGGGGGCCCGTACGCCGGTCGGCGCGGCTGAGCCGCGGGGGAACGGAGCCCCGCCGACCGGTCTTTCCCCCCGCGGCCCTGCCGGAGGCCCTGCGCCCGTGGGCCGGGGGCGGGCGTGGCCGGGTGTCCGTCCAGGGTCGGCGCCCGGTCCTGCCCTGCGCCGCGGCCCGGGCAGGTCCGGGCCGGCACCACCGGGTAGCGGCTGAGGACCGGTTCACCGCCCCGTGCGTGCGCCCCCGCTGCCCGGGCCGCCGTACGCGCGACCCCGGCCGGCAGGTGCCGGATGCGGGCCGGCGCGCCGTGTGCGCGCAGGCCCCGGCGTACGCCCGCGTCGCGCGCGTGGGGCGCCGCATCGCCCACGTCGCAAGCCCCCGGGGCCCGGCCGCCCGGTCCGGCGTGCGCCGTCCAGCCGCGCCCGGTCTCCCGTCCGCACCCGCAGTGTGCCCGCGACCGACCGGGCCCGAGTGCGCACGTCCCCCCTCACCCGGACCGGCTGATCACGCACAACGGCGGGACATGCAGGGCCCGTTTACGTAGGGTGAACCGAGGGACACGGGGGAGGGGCACATGGCACCACCGGCACGCCGGTTACCGGCGCTGGCGCAGTACCGCACGGACGCGGTGACGCGCCATCTGTGCGCGGGCGCGCACCTGGACGAGGGCTTCGCCCGCGACGTCGACGTGGAGCTCACCGAGGACCGGCTGCGCGCCACCGGCCTCTCCCTCGGCATCGATCTGAGGGCGCTGGCGCGCCACGCGCGCGCCGCCGTCCGGCGGACCGACGTACGGGACCGGCGGCTCGCCTGGATCTGCGCCGTCGGCGTGTGGGCGGCGGTGCCGGTCCTGCTGTACGCGTTGGTCACCACCCGGTGGGGCCTCGCGTACACGGCCGCCGCACTCGTCGCCCTGGCGTACGCGAGCGCGTGGTGGCTGGTCCACCAGGCCGAGAGCCGGGCCCGCGCGGCGGCGCTCACCGTGGAGCACGGCGCGGACAGACCCGCGGACCTGGCCCCGGCCGTCGAACCCGAGGTGGAACAGCGCCTGCTGGAGCAGAAGCGCGCCAACGTGGTCCCGTACACGGCGAGCGCCGAACGCACCAACCCCTTCGTCGGCAGCGGCTCCAAACTCAAGGAGATGGTCTGGCAGCCCATCGACGTGAGCCGGCCCGCCGAGGACCCGGCGGGCGGCGGCAAGCTGCCCATCAAACCCTTCGACGCGGTCGACCTGCACACCTACGTGGCCCGCGAGATGGAGAACATCGCCGGCCTCAAGGGCCTCCAGGTCCGCAACCGGCTCTACGTGATAGGCAACCACGTCCCGTACGTGGGAGCCGAACTGCTGCCGGACCGGCTGCAGCGGCCACGCGCCCAGATCCCCAAGCAGCTCGTCCAGGCGGGCCTGATGCAGTCCGGCGCCGGCATGCGGACCTACCTCAGCCTGGTGCGGGCCGGCGAGGGCGGCCGGGCCATCGTCTCGATGCACCTGCGGGCCCGGCTCCACCACCCCAGCCTCACCTGGGAGGTGTCGGCGTACGGCATCCCGCCGCTCCAGGCCCGCTTCGACCGGGTCAACCAGCTTCCCGTTGACGGCTTCGAACGCTGGTGGAGCCTGGTCCGCCACGCCACCGGCTCCGCCGGGCCCGCCCTGATCGGCGCCGCGTCACGCCTCTCCCGCCGGTCCGCGGACCGCCGCCGGCGCGCCCGCACCCTGGAGAGGACGCGGCGCGAGATCGACAAGCGGCACGTGCTCTACGACTACGGCGCCGTGGACAGCATCCGCGAACGGGTCGCGGACTGGGACCAGCTGGGCTACACCGAACGCACCGACTCCCAGGACTTCCTCCAGCGCCTCCAGCAGGGTGTGCTGATAGCGACCGAACGGTTCCTGAAGGACCACAACGTCGACACCAGCTCCTACGACCAGGCGCAGCAGGTCATCAACACGCACACCTACACCTTCCAGGGCAGCGTGCAGGCCGGCGTCATCGGGGACAACGGCACCGTCAACCACAACAACGGGCCGGGCGCGCAGGGCGGCCCGGCCGGGCAGGGCCGCGGCGCGCCCTGACCTCCACCACGGCCAGCGGAAGCGGACACAGGAGACGAGATGGGCACGTTCAACTTCAACGAGAAGGTCACCGCCGGCATCATCGGCGACAACGGCACGATCAACGTCGGGCAGCAGGACGGCGCCGCCCAGACCCTGCGGCTGGCCGCAGAGCTGGCCCGGTGGCTGCGCGAACAGGACGCGGACCCGGGCCGGATCCGGGCGGCGGACGACCTCCACGGCGAACTGGACCGGGCCGCACAGCAGGGCCGCCCGGCCGAGCCGGGGCTGATCCGCCGCTCCCTGGAGACCATCACGATCGGCCTCGGAGCGGGCAGCGGCGGACTCGCCCTCGCGCAGGAGATCAGCCGCCTGCTGACGAACTGACCCCCGCCGCTCCGCCCGCTGGGCCTGCCCGGCCCACGCGGCCCACGCGGCCCACCCGGCCCACCGGGCCCACCCGGCCCCCGGGCCCACGCGGCCCACCCGGCCCACCGGGCCCACCCGGCCCACCGGGCCCACCCGGCCCACGCGGCCCACCGGGCCCACCCGGCCTACCTGGCCCTTACGACGGCCCGCGCGCCGCCGAAGTCCAGCTCCAGACCCGAACGCAGCGGCACCGTCTGGCCCGGCTCGATCCGCTGGGTGGAACCGTCCGCGCGGGTCCCCGTCCACGCCGAGCCCGACCGGTTCGCCAGTCCGAACCGGCCGGGCCTCTACGGGTGTTCGGTCAGCAGCGCCACCAGGGTCCCGTCGCCGTAGTCGTGCCGGGCCGGCTCCGGAGCCAGGTGGTGCGCCTGCACCCGGGAGGACCGGTGCAGCAGGATGTGGTGCTCGGTGCGCGGCGGGGGCGTGGTCAGCACCAGCCGCGGCGGCAGCACCAGCGTGCTCCCGCAGCCCCAGCAGGTGCCCGGATCGGCGGACCGCGGCTCGGTCATGTTCTGCCGCCCGCACTGTGCGCACTCCACCACGCCGTCGAGCACCGCCCGCAGGGTGTCCCGCCACTGCGACTCGCGGACCCGCGTCGTCGGATCGTGCAGACCCGCCGTGAAGTTCTTGGTGAACAGCTCCCGCAGCGAGTCCGGCGCCGCCGCCCACGTGGCCAGCACGGTCGACTGCTCGACGGGGTCGGGTGCGTTGGACCGGTCCTGCGGGTCGAAGACGAACAGCGGCTGCTTCCCGTACAGCTTGCGCTCCGCCGCCTCGTCCAGGCAGTGGATCGCCAGCTCCCGCCGCCCCTTGAGCGGATGGTGGTTCATCAGCAGCATGAACAGCAGCACCGACAGCGAGTGCAGATCGCTCTGGGTGCCGGGGGAGACCCCCGGGTCGCCGCGCACCAGCTCGGGCGCCATGAACTCCATGGTCCCCGAGATGCCGGTGCTGTCACCCTCCACCACCGCGTTGTCGTTGTCGCAGACCAGCACGTCGCCGGTGGCCGGGTCGAAGAAGATGTTGCCCCAGGAGATGTCCCGGTACGCGATCCCCCGCGAGTGCAGGGCCTGGTACGCCTCGACCGTGTACAGGCAGGCCTTGAGCAGGGCCCGGGGCGAGGTGCGCAGCTTCCGCCGGAACAGCAGGGGCAGGCCCTTGAACCGGTCCGGGCGGATGTCCATCAGGTACCCGAACCCGCCGCGCGCGTCGGCCACGAAGTCCAGCGGCCACAGGAAGCGGTCGTCCTCGAAGCCGCGGCCCACCAGCTGGCGGACGATGGCCTCCTGGGCGGGGGTCGCGCAGGTGGGGTAGTACCACTTGAGCGCCTGGTAGCCGGCGGGGGTCCTCACCCGGTAGACCTCCCCCTGGCCGCCGGCGCCGAGCAGGTCGAAGACCTCCACGCCCGTCCCGCTGTCGGTCGTCAGCAGGGTTCCGCTGTCGAGCATGCCGCTCATTCTTCTCTCCCGTACGGGTCGGTCGGTGGTGCGGGTTCGGTGGCCTCCTCCGGCGCGGTCCACATCGGTCCGGCCGGTGGCGCCCCGTCGAGGGCCTCCGCGGCAGGTGCCGGGCCCGGGCCCGGTGCCGGCGCCAGATCCGGAGCCGGGGACGCATCCGTAGCCGGAGCGGGGGACTGAGCCGGTGCCGGTGTCCGCGCGGCGGTCGGGCCGGGCGTCGGGGCCGGGGCCGGCGGGGTGCCCGGGTGCCAGGCCGCCACGAGGGTGGTGTCGTCCCCGGAGTGCTGCGAGGCCTTGGACAGCCACCCGGGAAGGACGGCCCGGACGGGGTCGGCGCCGTCCGCCGACAGCCGGTCGTCCAGCCCGGCCATGAACTGGAGGAACCCCCGGTCCGAGGCGAAGCTCTTGGACAGCCCGTCGGTGGAGACCGCGACCGGCCGGGGCGCCCGCCAGGGCGCCGTCACCGGGGCCCAGTGCACCCGTACGCGCAGCCACGCCTCGGGGGTGCACAGCGACTCCGTCTCGTCCCCCAGGTCCGCCTCGGCCGGCGCCAGCGGTACGGTCACCCGCCCGGCGTCGTCCACCACCGTCAGCTCGCCGTCGCCGAGCTGCCAGGCCGCGAAAACCCGCGGGGTGAGCACCGCGCCGACGAGCGTGCTCCCGTACAGCAGTACCTTGTGCTCCTCGGACAGGCGGGGCTCCCGGTGCGAGCTGGTCCGCTCCCAGTTGCCGAGCACCTTCTCGCGCCACGCGCTGACGAGCTGGCGGGGGAAGGCGTGCTCGGCGTAGTGCATCAGCCAGGCCAGGCTCGGCGGCCGCTCGTCACCGCGCGGCTGGGCGAGCGCCCCGAACCGCCGGGCCTCCTCGACGAAGAGGTCCACCGCGAAGCGGGAGCCCAGATGGCTGCGGGCGTGCACCGCGGAGCCGTGGCCGTCGGCCACGGCCATGATCAGCGGCTCTTCGGCCGTGCCGAGTCCCGAGACCTCGCAGTAGTCCTGGTTGCGGGTCTTGTTCACGCCCTGGACGCTCTCCCGGAGCGTGACCCAGAGCGGCCCGGCCGACGGCCCGGCCGGCGCCGGGGGCTGCGGTACCGGCGCCGGTACGGGCTGCGGGACCGGCGGCGCCACCGGCTGCGGTACCGGCGCAGATACCGGCTGCGGTGCCGGCGGTGGTACGGACGGGGGTACCGGTGGTGGTTCCGGTGACACGGGCCCGCTCACCACACGTCGTCATCGTCGTCGTCGAGCACCGGCGGAGCGTACGGCGGCTGCTTCGCCATCGGGTCCGAGGCCCCGGCGACCGGCTGCGAGGCCGCCTTGACCGCGGCCGTCGAAGCCCAGCGGATCGCCGCCGCCAGCTGCTTGGGGCTGTTCGCGTCCAGCGGCTGCAGCTCCGGATTCCCCAGGAACTCCTGGAGCACGGTGCGGTCGGCGTCCGCGCCGACCGCGATGGCCACCCGTACGGCCTTGCGACCCCACGGCGTCGCGTCGACCGCCCGCAGTCCCGCCTTCCAGTCGTCCGTCGGCACCCCGTCGGAGACCAGCGCCAGCACCGGCTTCAGCGCCCGCTGCGGCATCGGCGGCGTGTCCAGCTCGCGGGCCACCATCTGGAGGGCCTCGCCCAGATTGGTCATCCCGTCCACCTGGACGTCCTGCCAGGTGAAGTTCTCCACCGGCACCGGGTCCTGGTGGTGCCAGCGGGCCGTCGTGGAGAACGTCATCGTGCGCAGCAGCAGCTGGGCCGCCGGATTGTCCTGCGCGACGGAGCGCATCTCCGGGACGGCCTCTCTGATCGCGTAGTTGAGCTGGCCGATCTTCTCGCCCTGCATCGAGTACGAGCAGTCGAGCAGCCAGATGAAGTGGACGGGCCGGTTCGCCATCGGCCCGCCGGGGATGTCACTCACCGCTAATCTCCTTCAACTCCCGAGCCATTGCGGTACGTACCGCACCAGCGCCGCCACCCCGGCGGCCGCCGTCATCACGACCGCCGCCGCGAACAGGACGAGCATCAGCAGCCGCCCCCGTGCGATCTGCGGTGTCACCATGGGGTGTTGCTCCTCTCAGCGACTCTTCGACCCTAGCCCTCGCCCCGGCCCACGTCACAGGCTTGATCGATCCGGTGCCGGATCGCCGGCACGGCCGCGCGGCCGGGGCAGCCGCGGAAGGCGTGGTTCCTGTACGGCGGCCGCCGGACCGCCGATCCGCAGCCCCGTCCGTGACAGCAGCCACAGCACCGGCTCCGCCGCCCGCCGCTGCTCGGCCGCCAGCGCGCCCGCACCGGTGGCCGCACGGGCACTGACCGACCAGTAGCGGGCCGCCGCGAAGTCGTGGCCCAGCGCGCGGACCAGCTCGCCCAGCCCGATCTCGGCCAGCCAGGCGTCGACCGGGCGGCCCTGCGGCCGCGGCAGCGAACCGAGCCGGTCCAGGACGTCGCGCTTGGTCACCACCGCCGCCACTCCGAGACGCCGCCGCCGGCCGCCGAGGCCCTGGAGCTCCCCGGTGAACCCCTCGTACGTCTCCACCGGGCCCAGGTCGGCGGGCCGGGCCTCCACCGCGAGCCGCCCGTCCCCCTCGCGCAGGGCGCGCCGTACGACGGGCGAGGCCAGCACGTCCGCGACGAGCAGCACCCCGTCGGCGTGCGCCAGGTACTCCTGGCGCCGCGTGGTGTCCGCGTCGCGCAGCGACTCGCCCATCGGGTCGTACAGGTACAGGAGCCGGCGGCGCCGCAGCGGCCCGCGCCCGCCGCGTCCGACGAGCAGCATCAGCGCGCGCGGCTGCCCGCCCTGGGTCTTGAGCGCCCAGCCCGTCGACTCGACCTGCCGGCCCAGGGTGTTGGCCTCGCGCCGGTCGGCCGGGGACGCGAACTCCACCGTGAGCGCCGACTCGTGCGACCAGGACCGCAGCCCGTCGAGCATCGCCGCCATCAGCATGGTCTTCCCGGCGGAGGTGCCGCCGATCAGCGGGAGGTGAACCACCCGCGTGGTGCCCACGGCCGGCGGCAGCTCCTGATCGCAGTGCGGGCAGCGGGCCGAGAGCTTGCGCCTGCCGGACAGGGCGGTGGTGGGCAGGGCCCGGCCGCACCGGCAGACGTGGCGCAGCGCCCCGTACCGGCCCGGCCACAGCTCCCGGTGGGCGGCCCCGCAGCCCGGGCACAGGTGCACGGCCAGCGGGAACGGCCGGTAGCAGCCCGGGTACGGGCACTTCATGCGGATGCCGAGGGCCAGCTTCCACAGCCGCTCGGCGCCCCGCCCGCCCAGCACCCCGGCCAGGGCCACGGCCCGGACCAGCAGCAGCTGGACGGCGAACGCCACCGCGACGCCGAGGAGCAGGGCGGACGAGAGCACCGCCGACAGCACGGCGGCCAGGGCGGTCGCCGGCGCGATCAGCCGCAGCAGGAGCCGTCCGAGGACGTGGTCGGCCTCGTCCCCGGTCGTGCCGTGGCAGCCGCGCAGCAGCCGCCGGCGGACGATCTCGTCCAGCCAGTGGTGAGCCAGCAGGTACCACACGGCGTACGCTCCGGCCCGCGCCGCGGCCGCCGCGTCGGTCCACATCTGCCGGGTCCAGTAGGCGGGTTGCGCCGGTTCCTTCCCGGGGTACGGGGTGATCCGCGGGTCGGGGGAGCCGGGGGTGCGCACGGCGAAGGCGTTCGCGGCGGCCCCCAGTGCCTGGGCCGTGAACCGCCACAGCCCGTACCCGAGACAGATCGCCACCGCGATCACACCCGTGGCCCAGCCCACGATCTGGGCGATGAACAGGAGGTCGACGTCCGGCATGCTCCCTTCGTTCACGGGTGCCGTCCGTCCTCGGCGCGGCCGGCGGGGTCGGCGGGGTCGGCGCCGGGGGCGATCGGCCCGCCGGAGCCGCCGCGGTACGGCGGGGTCGCGGGCGTGCCGCGTGCGCCGCGCCGGCCCCGGCCGCCGAAGCGGCCGCGCAGCCGGCCGAAGGCGCCGGGCCGCTGCCAGCCGCGGAAGTCCTCCGCCCAGCGGCCGCCGAGCCGGGCCAGCGCCTCCTCCAGCACCGCCAGCTCCCCGGGGGGAAGGCCCCGTACGACCGGCCGCAGCACGCCGTCCAGCAGATCGGTGCGGGTCTCCTGCCACAGTGCGCCCGCCTGGGGCTGCGAGGACCAGGTGGCGAAGCACTCCGCCGCGTACGCGGGGTCGAGCCTGAGCCGGTCCGCGACCCGCGGCTCCCGGGCGGCCCGGCGGTACGCCGCCAGCAGCTCGGCGTCGTTGCTCTCGATCAGCGCCCGCACCTCGCTCCCGGGCCGGTCCTCGGCGAGCAGCCGTGCGGCCGCCTCCGCGTACGCGTGCTCCCGCGCCGTCGCCGTGGGCCCGGCCGCGCCCAGCTCCAGCGCCCGGCGGACCCAGCCCGGCTCCGTCCGGCGCACCCGCAGGTTCCGCGCCAGCTCCAGCAGCAGCAGCGAGGACCGCAGCGCGGCGGGGAGTTCCGTGGGGAACCGGCGCAGCAGCTCCTGCGCCAGCTCCTGCGCCGACCGGTCGCCCGCCGGGGCGGACACGGCCGCCCGCGCGAGCAGCTCCCAGGTGCCGGCCTCCCGGTGCGCCCGGTCGCCCAGCGCGGACAGGGCCAGCCAGGCCTCGTCCGCACCCGGCGGCTCCCCGTCCCACACCAGCCGCATCGCCGTCCGCAGCACCAGCGGATCCTCCTCCAGCGACACACCGGAGTGCTCCACGAGCCGGGTCAGCGCCTTCACCCGGTCCCCGGCCGCCGTGGCGGGCGCCAGCGCGCACATCCGCAGGTGCGGCAGCGCCTCGTCCCCGGTCAGCCGGAGCGGGGTGCGGGCGAACAGCCGGGCCCCGGCGGCCGGATCGCCCGCCGCGAGCCCGTCGAGCCGGTCGAGTACGAGCCGGCGCAGCCCCGGCAGTTCCGTCAGCGCGGCCCCCACGGCCTCCCCGTACGTCCGCTCCGGCCCGGTGATCAGGGCGTGCGCCAGCCGCCGGGCCACCTCGGGCAGCAGGTCGGCGGTGTCCACCCCCAGCTCGGCGGCGATCCGCAACAGCCCGGTCCGGTCGTCCGGTTCGCGCGCCGGGTCGGTGAGCGCGCTGCGCAGCTCCGGTCCCAGCTCGGCCGCGAGCCGCAGCCGCGCGGCCTCGCCCAGCAGCCCGGCGGGCACGGCGGCGCCGCCCGAGCGGACCGCGGCGGCCAGGGCGAGCTCCACCAGTGGTTCGCTCACCGCGGGGGGCGCCCAGCCGGCCAGGGCCGCCAGCAGCCGACCGCTCGCGGCAGCCTCCTCGGGCCCCCGGTCCGAGGCCGGCCGGGCCAGCGGCCGGGCCAGCGCGGCCAG
>LJCW01000114.1 GCA_001298555.1 Actinobacteria bacterium OV450 | reverse complement strand
AAGGGCGTCGACACCGTCTCCGGCCGGATCTCCGGTTTCGCCGGCGTCGGCGACGAGAACGGCAAGCTGATCGGCACCGGCTGGGCCAACCGCGGCTCCCGCGCCGCCCCCGCGGCCGCCGGACCAGCCGGCCGCGGCGGCCCGCCACGCGGCCGGTCGTGTCGGCCTTGGCCGCGCCCGGGCCCGCGGGCGGCTCGGCGGGCTGGGGACTGGACTGAGTCATCGACATGCTCCTCGCGTTCTCCGGGCACTCCGCCCGGCTCGGCAGATC
Source organism: Actinobacteria bacterium OV450 (assembly GCA_001298555.1). GTDB lineage: Bacteria > Actinomycetota > Actinomycetes > Streptomycetales > Streptomycetaceae > Streptomyces. Next base: position 9,710 of record LJCW01000114.1, on the reverse strand, counting down.
CTGCGCGTCCGATGCTGAAGCTGTGCTGAAGCAGGCTGAAGACCTCTTCAGCAAACCGGCGGGGCGACCTGAGAACCTTGTCCCCATGCGCGTACTGGTGGTCGAGGACGAACGGCGGCTCGCCGCTGCCCTCCAGCGGGGTCTGCAGGCCGAGGGCTTCTCCGTGGACGTCGCCCACGACGGCCCGCAGGGCCTGTGGCTGGCCTGCGAACACGACTACGACGCCATCGTGCTCGACATCATGCTGCCCGGCCTCAACGGCTACCGGGTCTGCGCCCGGCTGCGCGCCGGCGGCTGCGAGTCGGGGATCCTGATGCTCACCGCCAAGGACGGCGAGTACGACGAGGCGGAGGCCCTCGACACCGGCGCGGACGACTTCCTCTCCAAGCCCTTCTCCTACGTGGTCCTGGTCGCCCGGCTGCGCGCCCTCATCCGGCGCACCGGCCGGCGCAGCCCGCAGATCATGCAGTTCGGGGATCTGGTGATCGACCCGGGAGCGCAGCGGTGCACGCGCGCCGGCACCGAGGCCCGGCTGACCTCGCGCGAGTTCGCCGTCCTCGTCCACCTGGCCCGGCGGGCCGGGGAGGTCGTACCCAAACGGGAAATCCTGGAGAACGTCTGGGACGCGGCCTACGACGGCGACCTCAACGTCGTCGAGGTCCACGTCAGCGCTCTGCGCCGGAAGATCGACGCACCGTTCGGCCGGGCCGCGGTGGAGACCGTCCGCGGCGCCGGCTACCGGCTGGCGGCCGACGGTGGCTGAACCGCGCACCGGGCCCGCCCACGGGCTCCTCGGCCGCGTCAGCCTGAGCGTCGGCGGCCGGATCCGGGGCCTCGCGCGGCGGCTGCGCCCGCGGTCCGTCCGCGCCCGGGCCACGCTCGGCGCCTCCACGGTGGTGGCCCTGGCCCTCGGCGCCGCCTCCTTCGCTCTCCTCGGGATCCTCGACGGCAACCTCATGGGCAACGCCCAGGCCGACGCCGAACGGCAGGCGCTGTCCACCGCCGGGCTGGTGGCCGCCGGCCGGTTCGACCCCGTCCTGACCCCCGGTCGCGGCACCGACTTCGTCCAGGTCGTCGACGCGCAGGGCCGGGTCCTCGCGGCGAGCCCCAACCTCGCCGGCCGCCCGGCCCCTCTCACCGGCCCGCCCGGGCAAACCCGGAACGGTCCGCGGGACCTGGAAGGAGGGCCCGGCGCGCGGTGACCGCCGCCACCGCGTCGTGCAGGTCACCACCGTCACCCCGGACGGACTGGTCACCGTCTACGCGGGGACCTCCCTGCGGGAGGCCGACACCGCCGACGACGTCATCACCGGCGTGCTCGTCGTCGTCGTGCCGCTGCTCGTGCTCACCGTGGCCCTGGTCACGTGGCGGGTGACCGGCTGGGCGCTGCGGCCCGTCGAGGCGATCCGCTCCGAGGTCGCCGCCATCAGCGACCGCGACCTGCACCGCCGTGTGCCGGTGCCGCGCAGTCAGGACGAGATCGCCCGGCTCGCCGTCACCATGAACACCACCCTGGACCGGCTCGAAGCGGCCGGGATCCGCCAGCGCCGGTTCATCGCCGACGCCTCGCACGAGCTGCGCAGCCCGATCACGGTGCTCCGCACCCAGTTGGAGGTCGCCCGGGCCCACCCCGATCCGGCGCTGTGGGGCGAGCTGGTCAGCGGGGCCCTGGAGGACACCGTACGGCTGCAGGACCTCGCCGCCGACCTGCTCCTGCTGGCCCGCCTGGACACCGGGGAGCCACCGCCGGCCGCCGCGGTCGACCTGGCGGACGTGGCCCGCGAGGCCGCCGGGTCGCGCCGGCGGGACCGGATCCCCGTCGACACGGAGATCGCCGCCGAGGCCGTCGTGCGCGGCAGCACGCTGTGGCTGGCGCGGCTCGTGACGAACCTGCTGGACAACGCCCAGCGCCACGCGGAGCGGCGGGTCGGGCTCGTGCTGCGCGTCGACGCGCAGCGGCGCACCGCCGTGCTGGAGGTCCGCGACGACGGGCCGGGCATCCCGGTGGCGGACCGGGAGCGGGTCTTCGAGCGGTTCACCCGCCTCGACGACGCCCGCAGCCGGGACGAGGGCGGCACGGGGCTGGGCCTGGCCATAGCCCGCGACATCGCCACCCGCCTGGGAGGCTCCCTCACGGTCGAGGACGCCCCGGTCGGCGCCCGGCTGGTGGCCCGGCTGCCACTGGAACCCGCCTGAAGCGGGGCGGACACGCGGTTCTGATTGTTCCCCGTTCTGCTTTTTTCGCACCTGTCCAACTCTGTTCACTCCATGCTTGCTCCGGCTCCTGAAGGGGGGCGTGGCAACGCCATGAGCCGTATCCCGGACAGACACCAACCAGGCGCATCAGCAGCCAGAGGACGGCGCGATGAAGAACAACCGGATGATCGTCACCGCGGTGGCGCGCTTAGCGACCGTGCAGGTGCCCGGCCGGGACGGGGGGCCGCAGGGATGAACCTCCACTCGGCACCGCAGGACCTCCCCCAGGGCCGGCGCGGCAGGCCCGGCCGACCGCTGGGTCCGATCACCGAAGGCACCGGACCGGCGCACCGCGCCTGGCTGGAGCCGCTGCGCGATGCCGTCCACGGCAGGGGAGTGACGCTGGACGAGCTCCAAGCGCGCACCGGCCGCCCCAAGGGTCACATCTCCGAGCTGCTGCGGGCCGTCGGACGCTACCCCCGATGGGTGTTCGTCCGTACGGTGCTCCTCGCGCTGGACCGGCCCGGCCTGCCGTACGACACGATGCGGCTGCGCTGGGTGATCGCGGCGGGGGACGCCGGCAAGCGCACCTCGTGGATCAAGGACTGCCTCCACGAGGGCGGGGCCCGCCACCGCACCGCGGCCACCTCGGCCCCGTTGGACTTCCGGGCCTTCCAGCAGATGCACCGTCCGCACTACACCAGCTACGCCTCGGCGTTCCTGCGCCGCAGGAGCCTGGTCGACAAGGCGGTCGAAGACGTGTTCACGCTCTTGCTGATGCTGTGGCACGACGCGCTCGCCAGCGACAACCCCGAGCGGTTCGCCTGGCCGATGCTGCGTCAGACGGTGCTCGAACGCGCCCCGAAGGAGAACGGCCGCCCCTCGCTCGTCGAGGCGGCCTTCGACACGGTCGCCCTCGACCTCGCCCCCGACCCGGTGGGACAGGTCGAGGAGTCCATGGCCCTGTTCCGCGCCGTCGGGGGCCTTGCGCCCATGCAGCAGGACGTCATCGTCCTTCTGCACCTGTGCGGACTGCCGGAGGCCCGGGCGGCGGACGCACTGGGCGTCCCCCTGGCGTCCGTACGGTCCACCGCACGGCACGCCGTACGCAACCTGCACGCCGCCCTGTACCCGGACAGCACCGTCGAGGAGGAGGTCTCCGGTGACATCGACCATTGAGCAACTGCTGGACCGCGCCCGCCTGCACACCGCCTCGCACGCGCCCGCCGACATCGCGGACACCGGCCGTGCACCCCGGCCGCGGGGCGCACGGGCGTCCGGACAGGCGGCGGGCGGACCGAAGGAGGACGTGCGGGGAGCCGCGCGCGACCTCCAGGCCCTGTGCGAGACGGCCGTCACGGGCAGCGCAGTGGCCGCGCTGGGCGACTTCCTCACGCACCAGCTGCCCCAGCCCTCCGGAGCCCGTGTGCTGGGCTGCATCCTGCTGCTCACCGGCGCCGAGGACTCCGCCCGCTTCTGGTGGCAGTACGCCGCCGGAGCCGGCGACCCGCTCGCCTCGTACTGCCTGTACCTGCACCACCTCGCGCTGGGGGAGGACCAGGAGGCCGTCTGGTGGCGGCGCCAGAGCGCGCCGCCCGCTCCCCGGCCCGCAGCCGCCACCCCGGACGAGCCGGACGCGGCCACGGTGGTGTTCGAGGGCGCCGTGCGGGACCTCGCGGCCGATGCGAGCCTGCCCACCACCCTGCGCGTCCTGCGGGCGCTGCGGCCCGGCGGAACCGCGTCCAGGCGCGGTTCCGGCACCGTCAGGGCCGTCATGGAGTACGTCTCGGCCGCCGTCAGCTATGTCGACGACGACCTCGAACTCCCGCTGCCCGACCCGGACTTCACCGAGCGGATCCGCGCCCTGACGGCCGCGGCCGCCCGGCCGCCCCGCCCGGGCCGGCGCACCCCGCCCCGGCTCCCCGCCCGGCTCCGGGCCACGTGACGAGGAAGGAGCAGCCCCGCGGCTGCCGCCCGGCGGAGACCACCGGGCGGCAGCGGAGGTCCGGGTCAGCGCGAGCCGTGCTCCGGGAGGTCCCGCTCGGCCGGGGCCGCGGTCAGCTCGGGGACCAGGGCGAAGCTGCGCTTGGCGGTGGGGGCGGCCGGCCCCTTCTTCCCGCAGAACGCGCCTTCGAGCGTGCCGCCCAGGGCCGTGTTCGCAGCGCCCCTGTTCGAGGTGTTCGCCACCGCGGCGAGGCTGCGCTTCCCGTCGCGCGTGGCGAAGGCGTACGTGTAGAAGCCCTGCACCGTGCCCGTGTGCCCGTACACCGAGGTACCGCACGACAGGTCGTAGCGGCGCAGGCCCAGACCGTAGAAACGGGTGTTCGTGGCGTCGGTCGGGGTCACGCTGAGCATCGCGTCCAGCATCGCGGGCGCCAGCAGCTTGCCGCCGAGCAGCGCGGACACGAAGGTGTTCAGATCGGCCGCGTTCGAGATCATCGCACCGGCGGACTGCGCCCAGGACACCGTCTGCTCCGTGGAGTCGACCAGCGGCGCGCCGGCCTCGTCCGGGGTGAGGTAACCGTGCAGGTGCGCACCCTTGATCTGCGTGGAGGGGTGTACGTACGAGGTGTTCTTCAGCTTCAGCGGCTTGATGATGCGGCGCTCGTACTCCTTGGCCACGCCGTTCCCGGTGGCCTTCTCGATGAGCATGCCGACGACCACGAAGTTGGTGTTGGAGTAGTTGTACGAGACGCCCGGCTCGGTCGTGCGCGGCTCGCGCAGCGACAGCGCGACCAGCTCCTGGTAGGTGAAGACCTTGTTGCGGACGGCCTCGAAGCCGGGCACCGTCTTGTCGAACATGGCGTTCGTGTAGTCCGCCAGCCCACTGCGGTGGGTGAGCAGGTGACGCACCGTGATCCGGTTGTCCGGCAGCAGGCCGGGCAGGTACTGGTTGACCGGGGCGTCCAGGCTCAGCTTCCCCTCGTTCACCAGCTGGAGCAGGACGACGCTGGAGAACGTCTTCGTGACGCTGCCGATCCGGAAACGGCCGTTCAGGTCCATGGCCGCACCCGTGGTGCGGTCCTGCACGCCCACCGCACTGGTCAGCGGCGCACCGGAACCGGTGATGCGGACCATGGCTCCCGGCGCCCCGGCCGCGGTGGCCTTCTTCAACGCCTGCGTCACGGCGTCGAGATCGGGCGTCGGCGCGGGCGCGGCGGCCGTCGCCGCACCGGTGAGGGGGCTCGCGGCCGCCTGGGCGGCGGTCGCCGGCACCACACCGGCCACCACGGCGAGCAGGGCGGCGCTGAGAGTCAGGCGTCGGTCGAGAGGCAGGCGCACGTTGTTCCTCAACTACGAGATGACGGGAAGGGTTTCGCGTCGCGGACCCACCGCCGTGAAAAACGGTCAGGTCCCCGGCTTGCGATCGTACGTGCCGGTCGGACGGGGTCCGAGCGGCGTATCGCCTCAGAAGGTGCACGCAGGGACGTTTTCCAGCCAAGCGGCGCCCTGGACGTAGATGTTGGTGACCCAAGCCCTGTAGTCGGGCAGATAGGACCAGGCGTCGTTGGTGTAGCCGTCGGCGGTGACCTCCTCCGCGTGCTTCTGGCACTGGACGCGGATCGTGGTCGGCCCCGGGAAGGCGTAGACCCGTGCGGACGCGGTGGACGGCTCGGCCTTGGTCCAGACACCGGTGCCCCAGGTCCGGAACACGTGCCCGGTCACCGGGCCCGGGTCGATCCGCACCGCGCCGTGGTAGTCGCCGCCCAGCCGGACGTCACTGACCATCAGTTTCGTACCGGACTGCCGGGCCTCCGCCATCCTCCCCGCCCCCAGGTACACCGCGATGTGGTGCAGGTCCCGGGAGGTCCCCCAGACCAGCAGGTCGCCGGGGAGCAGCGGAGCCGTCCCCTGGGCCGCGGTGAAGCGTTCGGCCGCGTGGTGCGTGTAGTACTGGGCACTGGCGTCCCCGTCGAGGATGTCGGAGCCGGTGGCCCGGGCGTAGGCGTGGCGCACCAGTCCCGAACAGTCGAACCCGAGCCGCTCGGGGTCGTGTTCGCTGGCCGGATCCGTGGGGTCCACCTGCCCGTACGTGGGGCCGGGCTGCGCGCCGTGGCCGCCGCCCCACGTGTACCAGACGCCTGCCGCGACCTGGGCGCAGGCGGCCTCGACGGCCCGCTCGGCGGCGGCGGACGCCCCCGGGGCCAGGACCCGGCACGAACCGTCGGCGGCCGACGCCGACGCCGGGCTCCACAGGAGACAGACCAGGAGTGCGATGAGTGTGCCGATGGGACCGGACCGGCGAAGCATGCGGGAACCTCGATTCTCGTGGCCATGGGCTGGCGTTGCCGGACCGAGCCTGTCGGCCGGGTCCGGCCCGCGTCGAGGTTCCGGCGTCACCCCACTCGAACGGGCAACGGGAAACCCCCGGGGAAACCCCCGCCCGTCAGGGCTGCTGCGTCGCGCGCAGCCGGCCGATCTCCGCCAGCCGGGCCCCGGCGTCCGGGTTCCACAGCCGTACCGTGCCGTCGTTGCTGCTGCTGGCCACCGTCCGCCCGTCGGGCGAGAAGACCACACCCCACACCGCGCTGGTGTGCCCCGTCAGAGCGGCCCACAGCCGCCTCCCGGCCACGTCCCACAGCCGTACCGTACGGTCGTTGCCACTGCTGGCGAGTGTCCGCCCGTCGGGGGAGAACGCGACGGCGCGGGCGGATCCGGTGTGCCCGGCCAGCACGGCCCCGGCCCCGAACCGCCGGGCGTCCCACAGCCGTACGGTGCCGTCGTTGCCGCTGCTGGCGAGTGTCCGCCCGTCGGGGGAGAACGCGACGGCCCGCACCGCGCCCGCGTGGCCGGTCAGCGTGGCCAGCGGCCGGCGTCCGGACACGTCCCACAGACGTACCGTCAGATCGTCTCCGGCGCTCGCCAGCGTACGGCCGTCCGGGCTGAACGCCACGTCGTTCGCGAAGTCCGTGTGCCCGGTGAGCGTGCCCAGGGCCGTGCGGGAGGCCACGTCCCACAGCCGCACCGTCCCGTCGGAGCCCGCCGAGGCCAGCGTCCGCCCGTCGGGCGAGAAGGCCACCGCGAACACGGTCCCGCCGTGCCCGGTGAGCGTGCCCAGGGCCGTGCGGGAGGCCACGTCCCACAGCCGCACCGTCCCGTCGGAGCCCGCCGAGGCCAGCGTCCGCCCGTCCGGGGAGAAGGCCACCGAGAACACCGTCTCCGTGTGCCCCGGGAACGCCGCCACCACCCGCCGCCCCGCCACGTCCCACAGCAGGACCGTGTGATCGGCGTCCGCGGTGGCCAGCAGCCTCCCGTCCGGGCTGTACGCGGCGTGCCAGATCTCCGTGAACGGGCGCGGCGTCAGCACCGGCCCGCGCAGGTCCCACAGCACCACCGACTGGTCGAAGGCGGCGGTGGCCAGCATCGTCCCGCCGGAGTCCACCGCGACCGCGAGCACGTAGTCGGTGTGCCCGGACAGCGTCGAGGTCAGCCGGCCGCTGCGCACGTCCCACAACCGGGTGGTGCCGTCGCCGCTCCCGCTGACGACCGTGGCGGCGTCCGGGGTGAAGACGACCGCGTTGACGTCGTCGTTGTGCCCCGCCAGCGTCGCCGTCGTACTCCGCTGCGCCACGTCCCACAGCCGCACGGTCCGGTCGGCGCCCCCGGAGGCCACCGTCCGCCCGTCCGGCGCGAACGCCACCCCGAGCACCTCGCCGGTGTGACCCTCGAGGACGGCGAGCTGACGGGCCGCCACCGGGTCCCACAGCCGTACGGTCCGGTCGGTGCCCGCCGACACGAGCGTGCGGCCGTCCGGCGCGTACGCCAGGGAGTTGACCCGCCCGGTGTGGCCGGTGAGCACCGCGACCGCCGACCCGCCGTCCTCGGGATCCCACAGGCCGACCGTTCCGTCGGCGCCCGCCACGGCGAGCGTGTGCCCGTCGGGGGAGAAGGCGACGGCCCGCGCGTCCGCCGTCTGCGGCGGGAGCACCGCGAGGAGGCGCCCCGCCGTGTCCCACAGCCGTACGGGCCCTTCCGTGGACGTCGCCGCGAGGCTGCGGCCGCCGGGGCCGAAGGCGATCCCGCGCACCCGGCCCGGCATGGTCAGGGTCGCCGTCGTCCGCCGGTCCGAGACCCGCCGCAGCAGCACCCTCCCGTCCGAACCGGCACTTGCGAGCAGCCCGTTGCCCGGGCCGAACGCCACCGCGTTGACCGGGCCGCCGTGCCCGCCCAGGCGGGCGAGGAACGGCTGGGCCTGCGTACTCAGCAGGGCGCCCCGCGCCTCGGGGGTCGCCCGGGTGCGGTACGCCTCCTCGGCGAGCCGCATCGAGGCCTCGGGCTGACCGGCGGCGAGGGAGGTCGACCGTACCGCGAGGGCCTGCGAACGGGCGATGCGCTCCAGGCCGAGCGCCCCCTCCCGCTGCCGGTACGCCAGTGCCCCCGCGGTCAGGGCCAGGGCCAGCAGGACGACGAGCATCGCCAGCATCCGCTGCCGGCGCCGGACCTGACGCCGCTCCTGGGCCCGCCGGGCCTCCTCCGCGGCCAGGCTCGCGCCCAGGAAGGCCGCCTCCCGGGGGCTGAGCCGGCTCGTACCGTCCAGTTCCTCGGCCCAGACCCGGGCACCTTCGAGCCGGGTCCCGCGGTACAGGACCGACGGATCACGGCCCTCGCGCTCCCACTCCTCGGCCGCCTGGCCCAGCTGCCGGTGGACCAGCAGCCCGTCCCGGTCGGCGTGGATCCAGCCGCGCAGCCGCGGCCAGGCGTGCAGCAGCGCCTCGTGGGTGATCTCGACGGTGTCGCTGTCCATCGTGATCAGCCGGGCCCGGACGAACGCGTCCAGGGCCGGCGCGGCCCGGTCCGCCTCACCGAACCGCTCCATCAGCGCGGTCCGGCCCATGCGCCGCCGGGTCGCCCCGGCATCGTCCGCGACATGCACCAGCGCCACCAGGATCCGCCGGATCGTCCGCTGCTCGGCCGGGTACAGGCGGGCGAACACGCTCTCGGCGGTGTGCGCGACGGCGCCCTGGATGCCACCCGAGTCCTCGTACCCCGCCACCGTCAGGGTGGCTCCGGCGCGCCGCTGCCAGGTCGCCATCAGCGCGTGCGACACCAGCGGCAGCGCGCCGGACGGCGTGTCACCGGGGCCCGGCGCCGGTGCGGCGGCCGTACCGGGTTCCGCGCGCAGGCCCGCGTCCCGCAGGAGCAGCGGGACCAGGCCCGGTTCGAGCGTGAGCCCGGCGAGCTCCGCCGGGCCGGTGACGGACTCGCGCAGCTCCGCCACGGACATCGGCGGGAGGACGAACAGCCCGTCGGTGAAGACCGGCGCCAGCTCGGGGAGGTCCAGGCAGCTGCCGGTGAAGTCGGCCCGGACGCCGAGCACCACGACGGCCGGATCGTGCACCGCCGGCCCCGGCCCCGGCTCCGCGGCGGAAAGGGCGCACAGCACGCGGACGAATCCGCGCCGCTCGTCCTCGTCGGAGCAGAGGGTGAAGAGCTCCTCGAACTGGTCGACGAGCAGAACCGGCCGGACGGAGGGCCGCCCGCCCTCCCCGGCCTCCCCACCCTCCGCGCCCTCC
>LJCW01000113.1 GCA_001298555.1 Actinobacteria bacterium OV450 | reverse complement strand
CCCCACCCCCGCCCATCGACCAAGGAGACACAGGATGACCGGCCAGCCAACCAACCAAGGGGCCGCGCGATGAGGGTGCTGCTGATCGGAGCCAACGGATACCTCGGCCGCTACGTCGCCGACCGGCTGCTCGCCGACCCCGCCGTCCAGCTCACCGCGCTCGGCCGCGGCGACGACGCGGACGTCCGCTTCGACCTCGCCACGGGCAGCCCCGGCGCCCTCACCCGGTTCCTCGACGCCGTCCACCCGGGCGTCGTCATCAACTGCGCCGGCGCCACCCGCGGCGGGGCGCGGGAGCTGACCCGGCACAACACCGTCGCCGTGGCCACCATCTGCGAGTCCCTGCGCCGCAGCGGCTGCGGGGCCCGCCTCGTCCAGCTCGGCTGCGCCGCCGAGTACGGGCCCAGCCAGCCCGGATCGTCCACGGCCGAGGACGCCGTCCCGAGACCGGGCGGGCCGTACGGCGTCAGCAAGCTCGCCGCCACCGAGCTGGTGCTCGGGTCCGGGCTCGACGCCGTCGTCCTGCGGATCTTCTCGCCCGTCGGGCCCGGCACCCCCGCCGGTTCCCCGCTCGGCCGGCTCGCCGAGGCCATGCGCCGCGCGATGCAGAACGGGGACGGTGAGCTCAAGCTCAGCGGGCTCGGCGTCCAGCGCGACTTCGTGGACGTACGGGACGTGGCTCGGGCCGTGCACGCCGCCTCGCTCTCCGCCGCCCAGGGCGTCGTCAACATCGGCACCGGGCGCGCCGTCCGGCTGCGCGACGCCGCGGCCGTACTGGCCCGGGTCGCCGGGTACGGAGGCGCCCTCCACGAACTCGACGTACCCGGCCAGCACGGGCAGCACGGGCAGGGCCACGGCCCGGGTCACGGTGCCGGGCACGGTCACGCGCTCGGCCACCAGGGCCGCCCGCAGGGACTCGCCGCCATCGGCTCCCCGCGCTCCGAGGCCACCGCCGAACAGCTCGCCGCCGCGGCCGTCACGCCCGCGTACCCGTACCCCGACGGCTGCGGCGCCTGGCAGCAGGCCGACGTGCGCACGGCCCGGGACCGGCTCGGCTGGCGGCCCCGGATCAACCTGGAGGAGTCCCTCGCGGACATCTGGATGGAGGCGGCGTGCCGCATCTGACGACGGCGGCGACGACGGCCGCCGCGACCGGGGCGGGCCGCCTCGGCCTCGGCGTCCCCGGCTACGCCCACCCCCTGCTCGCCCCCGTCGAATGGGCCGAGCTGACCCGGCCCGGCACCCCGCTGCACTGGACCGTGCTCAACGTCACGGACGGCCCGGGCGGCCGTCCCGACCCGCACTGCACGGAGGCCGCGGGCAAGCTCCGCGGAGCCGGCGGGACCGTACTCGGAAATCTCGCGCTGCGAGACGGCACGCGGTCGTTCGGTGAGCTGGTCTCCGACGCCCACCGGTACCTGGACTGGTACCGGGTGGGCGGCTTCTACCTGGCCGACACCCCGGCGGACCGGACCGAACTGGCCGCGGTGCGCCGCGTCGCCGACACCCTGCGCGGCCTCGGCGACGGGCTGCGCATCGTGCTGGGACACGGCACCCACCCGTACGAGGGCTACGCGGAGGCCGCCGATCAACTGGTCACCTTCTCCGGGGCGTGGGCCGACTACCGCTGGTCGCAGGTGGCGGAGTGGACCGCCGACCACCCGCCCGAGCGCTTCTGCCACCTGGTGCACGGCGTGCCGCGGACCCATCTGGAGGAGGCCGTCCGGATCGCCCGGTGGCAGGGCGCCGGCACGATCTGGTTCACCGACCGGGGCAACGGCGGGGGCTGCGATCCCTGGGCGTCGATGCCCGCTTACTGGGACGAAATCGTCTCGCGTATCGGACCGGGTGTCTCGGAATGAAGAAGGGCGTGGCAGTGTTACGGGGAGAACCACCGTTCAGACTTTCCCATCTACGGAGTCCCCGTGTCGCTGCCACCCCTGGTCGAGCCAGCTGCTGAGCTCACCGTTGACGAGGTCCGTCGGTACTCCCGCCACCTGATCATCCCGGATGTCGGGATGGACGGCCAGAAGCGCCTGAAGAACGCCAAGGTGCTGGCCGTCGGCGCGGGCGGACTCGGCTCCCCCGCCCTCATGTACCTGGCCGCGGCCGGCGTCGGCACGCTGGGCATCGTGGAGTTCGACGAGGTCGACGAGTCGAACCTCCAGCGCCAGATCATCCACAGCCAGTCGGACATCGGCCGCTCCAAGGCCGAGTCCGCCCGCGACAGCGTGCTGGGCATCAACCCGTACGTGAACGTGGTCCTTCACGAAGAGCGGCTCGAGGCCGAGAACGTGATGGAGATCTTCAGCCAGTACGACCTCATCGTCGACGGCACGGACAACTTCGCGACGCGCTACCTCGTCAACGACGCCTGCGTGCTGCTGAACAAGCCGTACGTGTGGGGCTCGATCTACCGCTTCGACGGCCAGGCCTCCGTCTTCTGGTCCGAGCACGGGCCGTGCTACCGCTGCCTGTACCCGGAGCCCCCGCCGCCGGGCATGGTCCCGAGCTGCGCCGAGGGCGGCGTGCTGGGCGTGCTCTGCGCGTCCATCGGGTCCATCCAGGTCACCGAGGCCATCAAGGTCCTCACGGGCGTCGGCGAGCCGCTGGTCGGCCGTCTGATGATCTACGACGCCCTGGAGATGCAGTACCGGCAGGTCAAGGTCCGCAAGGACCCCGACTGCGCGGTCTGCGGTCCGAACGCGACCGTCAAGGAGCTCATCGACTACGAGGCCTTCTGCGGCGTCGTGTCGGAGGAGGCCCAGGAGGCGGCCGCCGGCTCCACGATCACTCCGAAGCAGCTCAAGGAGTGGATCGACGGCGACGAGGCGATCGAGATCATCGACGTCCGTGAGGTCAACGAGTACGAGATCGTCTCGATCCCCGGCGCGAAGCTGATCCCCAAGGGCGAGTTCCTGATGGGCACCGCCCTCCAGGACCTCCCGCAGGACAAGCGCATCGTCTTGCACTGCAAGACGGGTGTCCGCAGTGCGGAAGTCCTCGCGGTCCTGAAGTCCGCCGGGTTCTCGGACGCGGTGCACGTGGGCGGCGGCGTCATCGGCTGGGTCCACCAGATCGAGCCCGAGAAGCCGGTCTACTAGTCGCAACCGGTCACAGCACCCGAGGGGGCGTACCGCGCACGGGCGCGGTACGCCCCCTCGGGCGTGCGCTCACGCGTCAGGCGCCGGCGGGCTCCTGCGGGGTGACCGGCGCCGCCGTGCCCGTGGGTTCCCCGGACGGGGTGCAGACGGCCCCGGCGGCCGGCACCTTCCCGTCCAGCAGGTAGCCGTTCACCGCGCTCTGCACGCACTTGTCGCCGCTGTTGTACGCGCCGTGCCCCTCGCCCTTGTACGTGAGCTCCACGCCGACGCCGGGGCCGAGCCGCTCCACCATGTTGCGGGCGCCCTCGTACGGGGTGGCCGGGTCGCCGGTGTTGCCGATCACCATGATCGGCGCGGCGCCGGGGGCGGAGACGTCGGGGGTCTCCCAGGTGCCCGCGACCGGCCAGTCGGTGCAGCTCATCAGGGCCCAGCCGAGGAAGTCGCCGAAGACGGGGGAGGCGGCGCGGAAGGCGGGCAGTTTCGCCTTCGTCTGCGCCAGCGTGTACCGGTCCTTGGAGTCGGCGCAGTTGATCGCCGTGTTGGCGGCGCCGAGGTTGCTGTAACGCCCCTGCTGGTCACGGCCGTTGAGCGAGTCGGACAACGCCATCAGCAGCTGCCCCTCGCCGCCGTCGGCCTCGTCGAGCCCCTGTTCCAGCAGCGGCCACAGCTCCTTGGAGTACAGGGCCTGGGCGATGCCGTTCGTGGCGGCGGTCGCGGTCAGCATCCGGTTCCCGAGGCCGGGGATGGGCTTGGCCGCCAGGCTCTTCTGGAGCTTGATGATGTTGTCCTCGATCTCCTTGGCGGTGCTGCCCTGGAGCCGGCATTCGTCGCCGCGGTTCACACAGTCCTGCGCGAAGTTGCCGAGGGCCAGCTGGAACCCCTTGGCCTGTCCGAGGGAGCCCTGCTCCGAGGTCTTCGTCGGATCGACGACGGCGTCGAAGACGGCCCGGCCGACCTTCTTCGGGAAGAGGTGGGCGTACACCCCGCCGAGCTCGGTGCCGTAGGAGATCCCGAAGTAGTTCAGCTTCTCGTCGCCGAGGGCCTGCCGGATCCGGTCGAGGTCGCGCGCGGCGTTCTCGGTGCCGACGTACGGCAGCAGGTGCCCGGAGTTGTCCTTGCAGGCCCGCCGGTACTTCGCCAGGTTGTCGAGGTAGGTCTTCTCCTGCTGCGGCGTGTCCGGCGAGGAGTCCTGGGCGTAATACGCGTCGAGCTGTTTGTCGTCCTCGCACCGGACGGGGGCGCTGCGGCCGACGCCGCGCGGGTCGAAGCTGACGAGGTCGTACCGAGCCCGCAGGGCCTCGTACTCCTTGGCGGCGCCGGGCAGCGTACTGATCCCGGAGCCCCCGGGGCCGCCGAAGTTGAACACGAGCGACCCGAGCCGCTTGCTCTTGTCCCGGGCCTTGGCCCGGATCAGCGCGAGCGGAATCGTTTCTCCTTCGGGCTTGGCGTAGTCGAGGGGCACGTGGAGGGTGGCGCACTCCCAGTCCTTGGGCGGCGCCTGCCCCCCGCCCTCGGCGACATCGGGGGCCTCGCACGCCCCCCACTTCAACGGCGCGGCCCCCGGGGTCCCCCCGGCCTCGGGCTTCCCCTCGCCACTGTCGGCACACCCGCCGACCCCGGCGAGCCCGACGGCGACGACAACGGCAACGGCACCCCGCACGACGTTTCGACCCATGCCCCCATCCTGCGCGGCCCCCGCACCCCCCGCCCCCGCGCTGACCCATTCGGGGCCCGGGGCGCGGGAACCACCGCCGGCGGAAAGGGGCTCGTCCTCCCGCGCGCGAGCGGCTGGATCCGGCGGCCGGTCACCGCACTAGATGGCCTCTTTCCGGGTCAGGTAGTTGAACGACAGCCACCCCGGCAGGACCGGGAGCCAGAACGTCATCAGGCGGAACAGCAGGACCGCCGAGATGGCGACCTCCTTCTCCAGGCCGGCCGCGATCAGGCCCAGCGTCAGCGTCGTCTCCACGGCGCCGATGCCGCCCGGCGTCGGCGCCGCCGAGCCCAGGGCGTTGCCCGCCAGGAAGACCACCGCGATGCTCGCGTAGCTGATGGCCTGGCCGCCGCCGAACGCCCGGATCGACGCGTCCAGGCACATCACGAAGCAGCCCGTCAGCAGCAGCATCCCGCCGATGCCCGTCATCAGCTTCTGCGGCCGCTGGAGCACGTCCAGCATGCGCGGCACCACACCCGCGAACAGGGCCCGCACCCGCGTCACCACGAACTTCCGCAGCAACGGCACCGCCGTCACCACCAGCACCAGTACGGCCACCGTCAGCAGACCCGCGATGACCGTCCGGGACGGGGTCATCTCCGGGGTCTTCTCGGTGCCCGTCAGATAGCCGAAGGCCAGCAGCAGCAGGACGTGGCTCGCCAGCCCGAACAGCTGCGAGGCACCCACGCTCGCCACCGCCAGCCCCGGCCGGATCCCGGCCCGCTGGAGGAACCGCGTGTTCAGCGCGACACCGCCGACCGCCGCCGGTGCCACCAGCTTCACGAAGGACCCCGCCACCTGCGCGACCACCGTCCGCAGGAACGGCACCCGCTCGGGGACGAACCCCAGCAGGCTCATCGCCGCCGCGAAGTACGTCAGCGCCGAGAAGGCCAGCGCGGCCCCCACCCAGCCCCACTGCGCCTCGCCGACGATCGTCGCGAAGTCCACGTGCGCCAGTTGCGTGAGCAGGAAGTACGCACCGAACGCGCCCGCGATGAACGACACGAGCGTGCGGGGCCGGATCCGCTCCAGCCGGGCCGGCTCCACCGGCGCCTGCGGGCGGATCAGCAGCACCTGCTGGCGGATCTGGCTCAGCAGATCCTCCTCACGTGCCCCGTCGAGGGCGTCGTCGAGCGCCTTCTTCTCGGCCTTCTTCTCCGCGGCCGTGGACGCCGCCGACTTGGCTCCAGCCGATTTGGCTCCCGCCTCGCGCGCCGCCTTCGCCACCCGCGAGGACTCCAGCACGGCCTCCCGCTGCCGGTCGGCCCGCTCCCGGGCCAGTCTGCGCAGCGTCGCCCGCGTGGAGCGGCTCAGCGCGATCGGCTGGAGCAGCGGCAGGCAGTCCGCCACGGCGTCCGGCCCGAGCACCGACACCGCCGAGGCCACCGCCCGCTCGGCGCCCACCCGCAGGCCGAGCGTGGTCAGCAGCTGGGCGATGTCCATCCGCAGCACCAGGTCGCCGGCCGCGATCTCGCCGCCGCGCAGGTCGGTGAGGACGACGTTGCCGGAACGATCCACCACGAGCGCGTCACCGGTGAGCCGCCGGTGGGCGATCCGCCGCGACTGGAGCGCCCGTACCTGCTTCCACGTGCTGCGCGTGAGGTCGTCGGTGATCTCCTCGTCGGTGAGCGCGTCGAGCGGCCGGCCGTCCAGGTGCTCGTACACGAGCATCACGGCGTCCGGACCGAGCTCGGACGTGGCGATCAGCTTCGGCGCGTTGGCCCCGGCCGCGATGGCGGCGTACGCGAGCAGCGCCTCCTGCTCCAGGGCCTGGCGCAGCGACTGGAGACTGCGCCGCGTGGTGATGCCGCGCAGGGTGAGCCGGCGCCAGACCCGGTAGAAGAACCCGTGGGCCTGCTGCTCGCGGTCGACGACGGTGACGTCGAGCGGCGGACCGTCCTCCAGGGTGACGTGGTAGCGGCGGCCCCGGTCGCTGACCTCCGAGGGGTCGGCGCCGGCCGGGAGCTCCGCGCGCATGGCGCTGACCGGCTTGAAGCCGACCCGGCGCAGGCCGGCGAGGAGGGTCTGCCCGGTGGGGCGGACGTTCGGCGAGCCGACGGCGTACAGGGTCCCGTACGCGACGCTCCAGCCGATCAGCACGGTGAGGATGATCGAGAACGGGGTGGTGTACCCGCTGACCAGCATGGCGAACGCGTCGAGCAGCAGGACCACCCACAGGGCGACCCGCCAGCGCGGCCTGCGGGTCATGCCGACGGCGGTCATGTACGCGATGACGGGCGCGAGGTAGCCGTGCACCGGGTCGGTGAGGGGGCCGCCGACGCTGGTGGGACGGGTCAGGGCCTCCTGGATGGTGTCGGAGGCGGCCTGGGAGACCCACAGGTCGGTGGCCAGCGTCACGCCGTGGGCGAGGACGGCGGCGAGCACGCCGTCGGCGATGCGCAGCCCGTCGCGTTTGATCAGCCGCTCGATGGCGAAGGCGACGGGGACGAGCAGCACGGCGATGCTGGACACCAGCCCGGCGACCTTGATCAGCAGATCGGGCGCGGCGCCGGTGCCCTGGCTGATGTCGGCTTCGAGGCCGGCGGTGGTGCGGTGGGCGAAGGCGGCGATGCCGAGGACGACGGCGATGCCGAGGACGCCGACGAGCAGGCGCACGAGGTCGGACGGCCGGTGGACGCGGGCGGCGAGCAGCGGCTCGTCGACCTCGACCTGGTCGGCGCACGCGGAGGTGTGCCCGTACGGCCCGCCGGCGTCGGGCCCGGCCGCGGGCCCGTCCCCGGATCCGGGCTCGGCTGCGGACCCGGGCTCGGCTGCGGACGCGGCCCGGGCCCGGGGTGCGGCCGGGGCGCCGTCCGCGGGCTCGGCTCCGGGCTCGGCTGCGGCACCGGCTTCGGGCTCGGCTGCGGCCTCCTGCCCGGTCGTGGGCTCGGCTGCGGCCCCCGTCCCGTGCCCGGGCTCGTCGGGAAGCTTCCCGGGCCCGGGGTGCGGGTCTGGGCGCGTGCCGTCGTCCTCAGCCGCGCCGTCCGGAGGGCTCACACCCTGCTCCTTCGTCGTCACTTCCGTCTCTTCTTGATCACGTATCACCAGTCACCGCCCGGAAGATGGTGGCACGGACCGACGTGCGGGCGGGGCATCAGGGTGCGTGCCGGTACGGAAGGAAACCTTCCGGGAACCAGTCCGTGATGTGCGGCACCATGGGCGCAATGAGCGAAGAGCTGCCCGCGTACGCGGAGCGCGTGCTGGATGCGGCCGAGCGGATTCCGCCCGGCCGGGTGATGACGTACGGGGACGTCGCCGAGTGGCTCGGAGAGGGCGGACCACGTCAAGTCGGGCGGGTGATGGCCCTGTACGGGGGAGCCGTGCCCTGGTGGCGGGTGGTCCGGGCCGACGGCCGGCCGCTGCCCGGCAGCGAGCACCGGGCGCTGGAGCACTACCGCGCGGAGGCCACTCCGCTGCGCCTGACCGCCGACGGCGAGGCCCGGCTGAACATGCCGCGGGCGCGCTGGGACGGCCGGGAGGAGAACGCCGCACGGGACGAGGGTCACATCTGACAGCTTCGGCCATGCGGGGCCGCGGCGGGCGGTCGGACCCCCGTACGAAGGCCCGTACGGGGGACGGCCACGGGTCCCGGCGTGAGGCCGGGTTCGGGGCCGGCCCCGGAGCCGGTTCCGGAGCCGGTTCCGGGGACCGGAGAGCTCCCGGGCGGCCTCCCGGGCCCCACCTCGGGGAACTGCGCGCCACCCGCCGCTTGCCGTAGCGTTGCCTCTTCGGCCGCAGCAACCGCAGACCCACCAGGACCGGCACCCCACGTGATCACCTCTCCATCCGACCGCTCCGAGCGGCGGCGTACGCGGACCCCTGACGCGTACCGCCTCGTGCGCACCGGGCCGCAGCGGGTGGATCCCCCTGTTCTGGACGCAGCGCAGCAGGCGGTGGTTGATCACACCGGCGGCCCGCTCCTCGTCCTGGCCGGACCGGGCACGGGGAAGACGACCACGCTGGTCGAGGCGGCCGCGGCGCGCGTCGGAGCCGGGGTGGACCCCGCCCGGATCCTGATCCTCACCTTCAGCCGCAAGGCGGCGGTCGAGCTGCGCGACCGGGCCGCCCTGCGGCTCGGCGGGGCGCGCGCGCCCCAGGCCACCACGTTCCACTCCTTCTGCTACGGCCTGGTCCGCGCCCACCAGGACACCGACCTGTTCGCCGATCCGCTGCGGCTGCTGTCCGGCCCGGAGCAGGACGTCATGGTCCGCACCCTGCTGGAGGGCCAGCGGCAGATCCGGTCCATCCGCTGGCCGGACGACCTGCGGGCCGCGCTCACGACGCGCGGGTTCGCCGACGAGGTCCGCGCCGTCCTCGCCCGCGCCCGCGAACTGGGCCTCGGTCCGACGGCGCTCGACGCGTTCGCGACCCGGCTGGGCCGCCCGGACTGGAAGGCGGCGGCCGCGTTCCTCTCCGAGTACCTGGACGTCCTGGACATGCAGGGCACGCTGGACTACGCCGAGCTCGTGCACCGGGCGGTGCTGCTGGCGGAACGCACCCCCTCCCTCGCGTCGGCCTACGACGTGATCTACGTGGACGAGTACCAGGACACGGACGCCTCCCAGCTGCGGCTGCTGCGGGCCCTGGCGGGGCCGGCGGGCACGCTCGTCGCGTTCGGTGACCCGGACCAGTCGATCTACGCCTTCCGCGGCGCCGACATCAACAACATCCTGGACTTCGAGTCCTCCTTCCCGGGCGCGGCGGTGCGCGCGCTGACGGTGGGCCGCCGCTCCGGGGCGAACCTCCTCGCGGCGACCCGGCTCCTGACCTCCCGCATGCCGGTCCCGCGCCTGCCCGCGGCGGCGGTCCGCGCACACCGCGGCCTGGAGCCGACGCGGGACGGCGGCCGGGTGGAGGTGTTCACGTACCCGACGGCCGGCGCCGAGCTCGACAACATCGCCGACATCCTGCGCCGGGCGCACCTGGAGGACGGCGTGCCGTGGCAGGACATGGCCGTCCTGGTCCGCTCCGGCGGCCGCACCCTCCCGGCGATGCGCCGCGCCCTGATCTCGGCGGGAGTCCCGGCGGAGACCGACGGCACCGACACCCCCCTGCGCCACGAACCGGCGATCGCCCCCCTCCTCACGGCCCTGCGCACCGCCGCGACCCCCTTCCCCGGGGGCGAGGGCCCCGGCCGGCCCGAAGCCTCGGCGAACGCCACCGCGCAGGCCGCGCCGGCACCTGCCGCGGAGGGCGCGGGGGAAGACGGCCCCGCCACGCCCCCGCGGCGGCGCGGCCGCGCCGGCCCCGGCGCAGCGCGCGCCGCTCGGCCCGCGCCCGGGGGGCGTCCCACAGAACGCGGCGCGGGG
>LJCW01000112.1 GCA_001298555.1 Actinobacteria bacterium OV450 | reverse complement strand
CCTCCGGAGTGTTTCGTCGCAACGAATAACTCTCCAGAGGGCCCCTTCTCTTATGCCTCACGAACCGAGAACTCCCACCCGAACACCAGAGCCCCTGATCACCAGGCTCTCACGGTAGGCGATCTCGATGTTGAAGCCGTTGAGGGAGTCAGTGCAGGCGTCGGCCAGCAGCTGGTACAGGGCGGGGCTGCTCAGTTCGGCGTTGCACCGGCACAGCTCCCCTTGGGCGATCAGCAGTTCTCGTATCGGGGAAGGGGTTGCGGGATCAGGGGAGAGCCTGCCCGCGCGGTAGAACACCCGTTGCATCTCCATCGACAGCCTGGCCCAGGTCGCAAAGTCGAACTTAGGGGTGATCATGTCCAGGTAGATCCACCACTCCCACCAGCGAGCTACCAGCACCATGTAGTCGTAGTCGGCGTAGGGATAGAAGTGGCACGGCCACGATGACGCCCTCATTCGCTGCCACCTGTCCCGGAGTTCAGCACCGGGCAGAAGACCTTTCTCGCACATCCACGCGAAGTTGAGCGCGATGATTTCCTCCATCTGCGGATGCGCACGCTGTGGCGTGTCGTCGAACACCGAGAACTTCACCGGCGTACTCATACATTCCTCCAAGGTCAGGCAGCGGCAACTGTCCGGCGGGCGGGCGCGGGCAGCCAGGTCGTGGGGTGGAGCGCAGCGCGTTCGCGGCGTTGCCGTCGTCGTCCTCTGCGGCGTGGCGCCACCACGCGGCCGCGCTGGGGCTGCTGTCTGCACTGCGGCTCAAGGCGCGGGTCGGGCCTGCCGTGCTGCACGGCGGGTGGGGGTGTCTGGTCAGGTGGTTCTGGCGGTCATGGCCGCCGTGAGGCCCACCAGAGCGCCGTGCACAGCGGTCGGTAGGGACGTGTGGGTCAGTGCCCGGATCGCCGCGCGGGAACGTTCCTGCACCGTCTGTTGGACCGCGTCGTAGGCACCAGTGGCTACCAGTACCTGCCGAAGGTGGGAGGCGCCCTCCTCGTCGAGGCCGGGGTCACCGAGGTAGCGGTCGAGTACGGCCCGCTGCGCGGTGTCCGCGCGTTGGTAAGCGAGGGCGAGGAGCAAGGTGTGCTTGCCCTCGCGCAGATCGTCGGCGTTCGGTTTGCCGGTCCGGTCCGGTCGGCCGAACACGCCCAGAAGGTCGTCGCGCAGCTGGAACGCCTCCCCCGCCGCCCGTCCGTACGCCGCCAGGGCCGTGGTCACCCCCGGGGTGGCACCGGCGAGTTCGGCGCCCAGCAGGAGGGGGTGGACGAAGGTGTAGCCGGCGGTCTTGCAGCGGATGATCTTCCACGGAATGTCCGTGTCGGGGCCGGGGTGGCCGGTGGAGAGCAGGTCGAGGTACTGGCCGTACATCACTTGCGTGCGCATCGCGTCCGTACGCTGCAGGGCGGCCGTCAGCTGGAGTGGGGTGAGGCCGGCGGTATGCAAGAGCTCCGCCGACCAGGCCAGGGCCACATCACCGGCCAGCAGCGCACCCCCGGTCCCCAACCGTTCCGCCGCTACCGGTGTGCGGCCGGTCTGGTGCCGGGCGGCCAGGAGACGGTGGAGAGTGGGCCGGCCCCGGCGGGTGGCAGAGTGGTCCATCAGGTCGTCGTGGATGAGGGCGAAGGCGTGAAACAGCTCCAGCGACGCCGCCACCCGCACAATCGGCTGCTCCGGTTCGCGGCCTTGCGCGGCGTACCAGCCCAGCAGGCACAAAGCAGGCCGCACCCGTTTACCGCCCGCCCGCAGGAAATCCTCCAGCACGAGCGGCACCTCCTCGGGCAAGCCCTCCCGCAGGGCGGCCTCCGCCTTGCCCCGCAGGAACTCTCCCAAGACGGCACCGACGGCCCTCCGCAGGGCCGCTCCGCCCCCTGCCGGTGCCGTCGAGCCGATCGGACCGGCCGGGACGGTCGGTAAGCCGGGCAAGCCCGTCATCTGTCACCCCTTCAGCGCTTCCTGCGCCGGCCCAGGTGATGCTCCGGCGCCGGAGACCTGCCCGGCAGCCGCAAGGCGCCAAACGGCTGACGCACGGCCGTCAGGAGCGCTCCGGGCACACGGCGCACATGCAGGCGCACCCGACACGCCACCGGCCAGCCCCACGCCCCCTGGACACCCCCAAGCGCCCCCCTGCGCGCCGGGCCCGATGCGGGTACGGGCAGCCGAGGCCCCTCGGTACGGAGCCCCGTACAGGCTTCCCGGGTTCCTCTTCAGTTTCAGCGCCCGTTCCATGCCCCCGTCACCGGAGGTGGCGCGCGCGAGGGGGGTTCGGGGAGCGGTCACTGTGCCTGCCCACCGAACGGAAGCTCGCGGGACAAGCTAGCCACCGACCACTTCCTCCTCAAAGACAAGGGAATGGTGGGCATCACCCCCTCCGGAAAACCCGGCCAGGGCGGCCAAGGGTCGGGAACCCTCGGCAGCGGTTACGGAGGGGACGGGGGCTCCGGCCGCTTCGGGCCCCTCAAAGGCATGTGCAAGGGTTCCGATCACGTCCACACCGATCCGGTAAACGGCGCTAAGGGCCAGGACGGATATCGGGTACATCCGGGGGCCGGCGGTAACGGCGGGTCGGACAAGGCACCCGCGGAATGCAGGCGCGCCGGGTTCGGCGGGGCTGGTGGCGACGGCGCCGGTGAGTGGGCCACGGGGACCGGGCACAACCGGCCCGCCACCGGCGGCGCCCCGGGCAAGGACGGCTGCGTGACACTGACGTACACCCCCTAGGTTCCTGCTGACGCGCCCATGGGACCCGCGCGGTAGCAGCGGCGGTACATGACGAGAGCTTGTGCCGATGCCACGCACCGAGAGGGCCCCAACCCTGCCGGCGGAAGGGGCCCTTGGGCAGTCCTGCACCAGGCTACGGAGCGGGGGTGAACTCCACCTCCGTGCCACCGCAGCCCGCCGCGATCTCCATCAGCCGGTCCCGTTCCGCCTCGTCCACCGCCAGCCCCCAGCGGAGCTTCGTCGCCGTCCATTCCGCCCCGTACCGGCAGAGCGCCCCCGGCGCGGGCGGCAGCCACTGCGACGGGTCCTGATCCGCCTTGCTCCGGTTCGACCGCGCCGTCACCGCCACCAGACTGCCGTCTTGCCCGAGGTCATTGGCGTACGCCTCACGGCGGGCCGCGGTCCACGAACTCGCGCCTGAATCCCAGGCCTCGGCCAACGGCACCATGTGGTCGATGTCCAACGCCCCCGCCGGCGTCACCGCCTGCTCGTCGTAGTACGACCACCACACCCCACCGGTCAGCGTGCACCCCGGCCCGACCTCCGGCGCCTCGACCGCTTCCGCGATCAGCACCTCCGCCCGCGTGTTGCAGCCGTCCGACGGGTTCGCGCCCGCGTTCCAGTGCTTGAAGCTGGTGCGCTGGTAGCCGGTCCGGTCCTCAGCGGCGAGCGGCAGGGCGGAGACCGCCACCCCCATCGGCAGCACCTGCGGCACAGCCGCCGGCGCTTCGGCCGCGTGCGCGGCGGTGACAGGCAGGGACAAGGCGAGAGCAGCAGCCGCGACAGCGGCCCGCATCATGATCATCATGCGGCCGGTTGTATCCACCCCGCCCCGTCAGGAACAGGGCTCCCGCCCCGCATTCACCCGCCTGGACAGATGGATTCACCGGCGAAACGCCACTGCACCACGCAACCGAACCCCTACCGGCTCGTTCGCAAGGCATGAAGATCGCAAAGCGCACTCTCGTTGCCCTGGTCCTCGCGGGGGCGGCGATGCCTCTCGCCGCACCCGCCCACGCCGACACCCGCTACACCATTGAGATCCCCGGGTCGACCCCCGAGGTCGAACAGGACGTCAAGGCGATCCTTCAGGATTCTCCTAGCGACCTGTTCATCGGTACCGTGCAGCAGGACATCCAGGATTAGTCCTCTCGGCAGCGAAGTCTGCCGGAGGGCTCGACGCTCACGCCCGCTTGCCCCAGGCCATGCCCTTCTCAAGCGTGTGGAACACCTGGGGGGGCATGAACGTGCCTTCACACGGGCGGCCTCTCTTCACGTAAGGGGCCGCCCGCGGTCTGGGGGGCGTACCCGGTGCGCTTGGACGTCGTACGTGCCGGGTTTACGCCGTGTCGTCCATGCGGGTGACCTTGATCGTGATCATTGGAGTCGCTGCCGGCCGGCTCGCCATGATCGGGTTCATGACTCCAGATGTAACCCGTCGGGCCACGCTGGCCGCGATGGCCGCCGGGGTGGCCTCCGCCGCCCTGCCCTCCGCGTCTGCCGCCCAGGCGACTGAACCCCACCACTCCACCGCGGCCCCGCAGCCGGCCGCCTGGGCACTGCCCGGCGCCGAGGCCGCGACCGAGGGCGACCCGGAAGCCGACGCCGTCATCGACGAGCTGGTGCGCGGCGATCAGATGGTGGTAGCCAATCAGGTCTTCCACGCGTGGACGCGCAACGACCAGCCGGTACCGGCACAGGCGCCCGCGGTGTTGCGGGACTTCCTGCAGCGCAACGCCACGCTCACCGCGCAGGAGCGGGCCACGGTGGAGCGGCTGGCCGGTGGTGACACCATCAAGCTGATCCAGTCGAACATGGAAGTCTTCACGATGGCCGAGGCGTTCGGCGGGCTGTTCGCCGCGCTGGCCGACCCGCTGCTGGCCAAGTCGGTGTGGGGGGCGCAGTTCGACCTCGTGATGGACATCGGCCGGCGCTTCTCGCGAACGATGAACACCATGTGGGACATGCTCGGCACCACCAGCTGGGCCCCGTCCGGCAACGCGCTGATCACCCTGGTCAAGCTGCGCCTGGTACACGCCGCCGCCCGCCACGTGGCGCTGTCCCACGGCTGGGACCGGAGCCGGGACGGCATGCCCATCAGCCAGCGTCTGAAGGTTGAGGAGCTCATGTATGTGGGCGCCTACAACATCCAGCTGGGGGCCAAGTACGACGTCCGGCCCACCCCGCGGCAGGCCGACGAGCTCATGGCCACCATGCGGATCGGGGGCCGGCTGCTGGGCATCTCCGACCGGTACAACCCGCAGACCATGGAGCAGGCCAACCAGGTCCTGGCTGATGCCGCAGTCAACCACCGCGCGGCGTCCGAGGAGGGCGTCAAGCTCGCGCACAACATGCTCGACTGGATGGACCGCAAGTTCTTCCCCGGCGCCGGCGCCCTCGGCGCATCCATGGTGCGGATGATGGACGCGCACGTCGCCGACGTGCTGAAAATCCCCGCCAACCCGCCCCTCGACAAGAGCGTCGCCACGCTCACCCCCTACATCTTCCGTCCCGCCTACGAGGTGCAGCAGAAGTTCCCCCTCCTCGCCTCCACCCATGCGCAGATGTTCAAGATCGCGTCCGGGATCGTCGCCTGGTACGCCGTCGACTTCCGCGACTACGACCTCCAGATGCCCACCGGCCGCCGCTGACGCAGCAGGGCGTCGACAGCAACCACCGCGGCACTGGCCAGGTAGTCCCCCGGACGGCGTACACCAAGGGGGCAGGCAGCCAGTCCTGTGCGTTCCTGGAAAAGGCCCCACCCACCCCGGAACCGAGGAAAACCATGGGCATCAAGGACGAGATGCAGGACAAGGCTCAGCAGGCCAAGGGCAAGCTCCAGGACGAGCAGGACTCGGCGAAGCAGCGCGGCCGGAGCGAGCAGGACAGGCTGCGGCAGCGCGCGGACGAGGCACGCCAGCAGGGGCAGCGGAGCTTCGACGACATCCAGGACGAGCTGGACGACCGCACCTGAGCCACAACCTCCCAGGGGCCCGGCACTACGGTGACGGGCCCCTCACGCGCTATCGGTGCAAGCCAGCCGGCCGCCGCCGGGCCGAACCGCGGAGCGTCACCCACGCTCGCGTCCAGGCGAATCCGCTGGTACCGCAGTGGGCAGCGGAACACCGTTCCAGCGGGGTTTGGAGGCCCTCACCCAGTGGGTGGAGCGGGAAGGCGCCCACCGGCCGGTCCCGAGGCCCCATGGGGAGGAGATCACGGTCGAGGGTGAGTCGGAGCCGGTCGTCGTGAAGCTGGGTGTGTGGGTCTCCAACACCAAGAGCCGGCGGGACAAGCTCACCGCCGACCAGCTCGCCGCCCTCGCGAAGCTGGGCATCGACTGGGCTTGACCCAGTTCGGCGCTGAGCCGGAGTGCACGAGACCCCCGGGGCCGCGATGGTCCCGGGGTCTCGTGCGTCTGGACGCTGCAACACGGTGTTGCAACAGCGGTCCTGGACGGACTTCAGTTGCTGTCACCGCAGGTCAGAGGTGCAACGCGGATCGCGTGTTGCAGCAGCAGCCCCGGGCCGGCTACCGGCGGCGCGGGATGGTCACCTGGGCCTCCGCCAGCACGATGCCGGTCACCGGGTCCCGGTGCACGGGAACGTAAAGGCCCCATTCGGCGTCGCCAGCGGTGAGCCAGTCGCCGTGCCACGGGGCGTCGGTGGTTTCCAGCACGCGGCCGGCGAGCGGGCCGTCCAGGAGTCGGATGATCACAGCAGTACCTCCATTCCGGCGGGACCTTCTCCCGCCTTCACCCGTTAGCTGGACTCGGTGGCAGAACGACAGCACTGGAGCGCTCGGGGGAAATGGATCCCTCGTGATGTGGACGCTGCCGGAGCCGATGCTGACCGTTGCCGTCCCGGCCTGTGATCTGCGGCCGGGCTGGGCCGGGGAGCCGAAGTGGGACGGGTTCCGAGCTCTGATCTCAGTCGACGCGGGCCGGGTGGTGCTGCGTTCGAGGCGCGGCTCTGGGATGGCGCTGGCGTTTCCGGAGATCGCGGCCGGGCCGCGCAGCTGCCGGATGCGACCGCGCTGGATGGCGAGCTGGTCGTGTGGGACTGCTGCGGGGCAGCTGGCGTTCGAGCGGTTGCAGGATCGGTTGGTCCGGCGTGGCGCTGGTGCTGCTCGGGCCGCGGGCGAGTGGCCGGCGCACTTCGTCGCGTTCGACGTGGTGCGGCTGTCCGGAACGGATACGACCGCGTGGCCGTACCGGCAGCGCATGGCAGCGCTGGAGTCCGTGTTCGCCGAACGGCGGTTGACGGCGCCGTGGGTGCTGTGTCCGTCGACCACCGAGGCGGAGACGGTGCGCGAGTGGCTGACGTGGGCGTCGGTCGGGATGGAAGGCGTGGTCTTCAAGCGGCTGGACGAGCCCTATCGTCCTGCGGTGCGGGGCTGGCAGAAGTACAAGACGCGCGAGACGACGGAGGCGATCGTCGGCGCGTTCAGCGGCCCTGCGGCCGCTCCTCGGACGCTGCTGCTGGGTAGGTACGACAACGAGGGGCGCTTTCAGTACATCGGCCGCACCACCACCCTCGCCGGGGCAACTGGTACGGCTCTCGCGGGGTATTTGCACCGGGCCCGGCGCGGCCACCCATGGACGGGCTGGTCTTTCTCCGCCGGGTGGGGAAGCAGCGAGAAGCTGTCCGTCACGCTGGTGGAGCCCGAGCTGGTGGTGGAGGTCGGTATCGACGTCGCCCGCGATGCCTCCGGTCGCTGGCGCCACGCTGCGCGCTGGCACCGGGCGCGCCCCGATCTCTCCCCCGCCGACGCCCCCCGTCGGTGAGAGGGCGAGGGCCGCTGCGGTGACGGTGCCCTGCTATCAGCCTTGGGCTGCCAGCGGCACTTGGGACGGACCGGCGGGTGAGCGGTCTAGGAGCGCGGCGAAGAAGTCGGCAAGGAGGGGCTGGGCGCGGTCGCGGTCGCGGTCGCGGAGTTCGTCGTGGCCGAACCGGAAGACCTCGTAGCCGCGGAACTTCAGGGCGCGGTCGCCGGCCATGGTCGCGGCGTACTTCGTGCTGTCGGGTTCGGTTCCTGCGTTGCGGGTGTAGTGCTGCATGCCGTCGACCTCCAGGACCACGCGCCGGTTTCCGGGGAGCAGCATGAGGAAGTCCATGCGCAGGTTCTGCATGGCCTGCGGGCCGCGTTCGCGGAGGGTCTTGGGGTCCCAGTGGAGCCAGACCTCCGGCAGGAGGGCGGGGACGTCGTTCAGGTGGTCCCGGTGGGCGTGGTGGTAGTGCCAGAACAGGTTCTTCTGCCCTGGAGACTTTGGGGGCAGGGAAGCCTCCATGCGGCTGTAGAGGGACCGGGCCGCCTGCTCGGGGTCGGTGATGTTCCGGGTCTCCTGCCACCAGGACAGGAGGTGGCGCCAGAGCAGTCCCTCTTTGCCGACGGGGTGGTCATAGACCAGGACTTTGTCGTCGCGTTGGGCGACCTCGATGTCGTTGTCGAGGGCGCTGGTGAAGCGGATGTCGGGCTTGCCCAGGGTGGCGAAGATGAGGTTGCGCGGCCGGCGCGCGGTGCCGCGGCCGTGCTGGACCAGGTGGAACTGGGGGTAGCCGTCGGCTTCTCCGTCCTGGCTCAGGATGGCGCCGGCCGGTTGTAGATGCCGGTTGGCGAGCTCGACGAAGCGGCGCTGGGCTTGCTCGTCGGGAAGGACGGCGGCGGAGGCCAGCCCCTCGAGGAAGACGCCGAAGCGTGGGTGAGGGGCTTCGAAGGCGCCGAGCTGCTCGAAGAACTCCTCGGTTGACCAGTCGCCCGGGAACCTGAAGACGTGGCGTCTGGTCGCGGAGGCTGCTGGTCGAGGTGACCCACCCGCTCATCGGGTCGTTGTCCAGGTGCCACAGGCGGCCCCGCAGTGCCATGAAGCGGTCCGGGTAGCCGAGGTGGCCGGAGAGGTCGAAGTCCCTGGCGAGCTCGCGCCGCGTCCGGCTCGGGATCTGAACGTGGTGGCGACCGAGCCACAGAACGTCCTGCAGCGCCATCCTCTCGGCCTGGCCCAACTCCTCCTG
The DNA here is from genome assembly GCA_001298555.1 of Actinobacteria bacterium OV450. Taxonomy (GTDB): domain Bacteria; phylum Actinomycetota; class Actinomycetes; order Streptomycetales; family Streptomycetaceae; genus Streptomyces. The sequence goes on along the minus strand of LJCW01000112.1, from coordinate 1,139 downwards.
CTCGAGAACCGCGTCGGCGACATCCGGCAGACGGCCGTCGGGACAGGCGTTCAGGCTGGCGACCAAGCGCTCGTGCCTGGTGCTCCCCTCATCGGGTGCGGGAAGGCCGAGACGCTGGCACAAGTCCGGGAGCTCCTTGAGCCCGTAGCGCGTGTACAGCGTGGCGAGCACGCCGTCGATCAGCCTCCGCAACAGCGCCATGTCCATCCGTCCCACCATCTTCTGATGGGCGACGCCCCGACGCCATTCCACCCTGCCCGTTCAATCTCCTGCGGCGCCAGCCCCCGGACAGAGACCACCTCTTTCCCCGGCTATCGCGTGGAAAGAGGTGTCGTTTTCCGAAGAGGGCTTGCCCACGGGCTCTGACCTGTACAAAAGGAAGATCACCAGATTCGGGGGGTCCCACCTGCGGTCACACCTTCGGTCCCCCGCCTAGTGCACCCCTGCAGCCACCTGTGCACGCAACCTCCGGTGCAACCCCCATGCGGCCCGTGTGGCGTACGGGCGGGCCGGGCTGGGCAAGCCTCCGGCAACCATCCGGTGGAAGGTCGGCAGTCCGGCGCTCTTGGCCGGTCGGTCTCTTGCGCCTGGGCGTCGGGCTGCCCGACCGTTTGGGAATCTGTTGTCAGGTCGGGGGGAGCACGGGTTTGGGGAACAACCGGGTGCGGCTCAGCGGTGGTGCGGCGTGGCAGACGGACTTCCGTCGCCGGACCACAGGCCGGGCCCCCAGGACCGCGATGGAGATCGCCACGGTCCGCCGCACGCTGAATCACACGCTGACCGAGCTGAAGCGGGCCATCGACCGGTACGCGGTCGCGGTCGCCGCCGACCTGTACGCCCTGGCGTGGCAGCAGGCCGCGGGAGCACCGCCGAGCGAGACCCGCGAGCAGCGGGCCCAGCTGAAGGACCTCAAGGAGATCCTGGGCTCGCGCCGGTGGCAGGAGGAAGAGCGCCGCCAGGCCGCCGCAGCCTCCCCGCAGCCCGCACCGGCGCAGCCGCGAGCCGCCGTAGCGGCGCCCCGGGGCCGGCCGGACACCGCGCGGGCGGGTGAACCCGTCGCCCGGTCTCCCCGCCGAAGTCCGTCTTCGACTCCGGCACCCCGGCGGTCCTCCGCACCGGCCCGGCCGCCCGCCCCCGGC
>LJCW01000111.1 GCA_001298555.1 Actinobacteria bacterium OV450 | reverse complement strand
GCTGCGGTAGGCGGGCGGGGTCCGTGCCGCCGGGAGTGCGTGGCCGGGGGGGTGCCAGGTGGCGCGCGGGGCGTCGGCGAGCCGGCCGGCGCGGTCCAGCAGCCGGCCCGCGGTGGTCGTGTCCCGGCCGGTGACGAGCGCGGGGGCGCCGGCCGCGCGGGCGGCCAGCCGGGCCGTCGGGTCCTGCGGGGTCGGGGCCGGGGTCCGGGCGAGGGCGGCGGCCTGCGTGCGGGGCCCGTCGGGTACGGGGGCCACCGCGGCGGCGGTCGTGACGTGCGGGTCGGCGGCGAAGGCCCGCAGCACGCGCAGCAGCCGGTCGCCGATCCGGGCGGCCCGGTCGCGGTCGAGGGAGCCGCGGCGGTACTGGAGGCGCAGGCGCAGCGCCGGGTCCTGGTCGGCCATGACCACGAGCGGGTAGTGGGAGCCGGCGATGTTGCGGAACACCGGGTCGGACAGTCCGGCCGCGGCGGCGGACCGGGCGATGGCGGCGCGGTCGAAGGGATAGGACTGGTAGACGACCAGGGTGTCGAAGAGGGTCTTCAGTCCGGTGGCCTCGTGGAGGTCGGCGAGGGCGCAGTCGTGGTGGTCCAGCAGAGCCGCCTGGTCGTCCTGCACGCGGGCGGCGAGGGCGGCGAGCGGCTCGCCGGGGGTGACGCGGACCCGTACCGGCAGGGTGTTGATGAACAGCCCGACGGTGGCGTCGACGCCCTCCAGACCGGGGGGCCGGCCGGAGACGGTGGTGCCGAACAGCACGTCGGTGCGGCCGGTGAGTTCGGTGAGGACCGCGGCCCAGGCCGCCTGGAGCACGCTGTTGGGGGTGGCGCCGCTGGCGGCCGCCCGGCGGGTCAGGGCGTCGGTCTCGTCCGCGGTCAGGGGCAGTTCCAGCTCGCCGAACCCGGTGCTGTCACCGCCGTCACCGCCGTCGTCGTCGCCGTGGCCGTCGCTGTCGGGGGCGATCAGGGTGGCGGCGTCCACGCCTTCCAGTGCGGCGGTGTGCGCGGCCGTGGAAGCGGTGGCATCACGCCGGCCGAGGAGGTCGAGGAAGCCGGCGAAGGAGGGCGCCGTGGCGGGGGCGGGGGCGCCGTCGGTGGCGGCGTACAGGTCCAGCAGGTCGCGCAGGAGCAGCGGTTCGGACCAGCCGTCGAAGAGGACGTGGTGGGCGGTGAGAACGACCTCGGTCCGATCGGCGGCCCCTTCCGGGGCGTCGTCGCCGGGCGTGATGCGGGCCAGGGTCATCCGCAGCAGCGGGGGCGTCGCCGTGTCGAAGGGCACGGCCCGGTCGGCGGTGAGGAACTCCTCGAACCCCGCGGCGGAGAGCCGGAGCTCCCGCCAGGGCAGTTCCGCGCCGTCGACGACCAGTTGGACGGTGTCGCCCTGGGCGTCGGCGGCGTAGGCGGTGCGCAGCCCGGTGTGCCGGTCCAGGAGGGCCTGGCCGGCCCGGCGCATCCGGGCGGCGTCGACCGCGCCGGTGAAGCCGAAGACGAGCTGCACCTGGTAGGTGTCGGCGTCGGTGCCGGCCAGCCCGGAGTGGTGCAGGAGCCCGGCCTGGAGGGCGGTCGGCGGCCACACGTCGGCGAGGCCGGGGTACTGCTTCTCCCAGGCTTCGATCTCGGCCTGGCCCACCTTCACCAGGGGGAGGTCGGAGGGGGTCAGGCCGCCCGCGCCGGGGGTTGCGGTGTGGCGGGCCAGGGCCTCCAGGGCGTTCTGCCAGAGCCCGGCGAGTTCGGCCACCTCGGTCGCGGAGAGCACGCCCGCCGGCGCTCCGAAGACGGCGCCCAGCCGGGGCCCGTCGGGCGTGTCGGCGACCATCGCGTTGACGTCTAGCTCGCACAGGGCGGGCATGGCCGGGTCGTGTCCGGCGTCGAGTTCGGCGAACTCGGTGTACTCGGCCACCTCGGCGGTCTGCGTCCAGCCCAGGCCGCGCAGTTCCTCGGGCATGTCGGCGGCGGAGAACCGGCCGAGGTAGTTGAATCCGACCTGCCCCAGCCCGTACGGGGCCATGACCGGGCCGGTGTCCGGGTTGAGGTGGCGCAGCAGCCCGTAGCCGAGGCCCTTGCCGGGCAGTGCGGCCAGTTGCTCCTTGACGGCCTTGACGACGGACCCGGCCGCGGGACCGCCGCGGAAGGCCTCGTCGAGGTCGGCTCCGGCGAGGTCCAGCCGTACGGGGAAGACGCTGGTGAACCAGCCGACGGTACGGGAGAGATCGGCTCCGGGGACGGCGTCCTCCTCGCGGCCGTGGCCCTCCAGGCGCAGCAGCGTCGAGGGCTCCACGACGCCGCGGGCTCGGCGCCACGCGGAGACCGCCATGGCCAGTGCGGCGAGGAGCACGTCGTTGACGCCGCCGTGGAAGGCGGCCGGGACCGTGGTCAGCAGCGGCGCCGTCACCTCGGCGGGGAGCCGTACGCGCACCTTGCCGACGGTGGCGTGGACGTCCACGGCCGGATCCAGGCGGCGGGCGCCGAGGACCGGGTCGGGGCCGTCGACGACGGCGAGCCACTGGGGCAGTTCGGCCACCCGCTCGGGGCGCAGGGCCTCTTCGGCCAGGGCGTGGGCCCAGCGCCGGGCGGAGGTCACCGGCTCGGCCAGTTCGGGGCTGCGGCCCTCGCGGACCTGCTTCCAGGCGGCGGCGAGGTCGGGGAGCAGGATCTTCCAGGAGACCCCGTCGATCACCAGGTGGTGGATGCCGACCAGCAGCCGTCCCGGCCCGGACGGCGGGCGGAACCGGACGAAGGCGGCGACCCGGCCCGCCGCGGGGTCCAGCCGGCCGGCCAGCGCGTCGAGTTCGCGGGCGAGCAGGTCGCGCCAGGTCTCGCCGGAGTACGCGCCGTCGTGGTCGACGGTGCGGATCAGGGCGGCGGCGTCCGCGGTGCCGGGCGGCTCGACGGTCATCCCGTCGGCCGTCAGGCGGGCCCGCAGCAGGTCGTGCCGGTGCAGGACGGCGGTGAGGGTCGCGGCCAGGCCGTCGTCGTCGACGTCCTCGGGCAGGTCGAGGACGACCGCCTGGAGCAGCCGGCCGAAGCCGGGCGCGTGGTCGCCGATCCAGTGCGCGACCGGCATCAGCGGCATGGGGCCGCTGCCTCCGCCGTCGAGTTCGGGGAGTACGGGGCGTTCCCGGGGGTCGACCGCGCCGGCGGCCGCAGCGAGCGCGGCCACGGTCCGGCGGCGGAACACCTCGCGGGAGGAGACCTCGACGCCGAGGGCGCGGGCCCGGGCGACGACCTGGATGGACTGGATGCTGTCCCCGCCCAGGGTGAGGAAGTCGTCGTCGATGCCGATCCGGGGGCGGCCCAGGACCTCGGCGAAGACCGTGGCCAGGGCCTCTTCCCGCGGGGTGCGCGGCGCCCGGTAGGGGGCGGCGCCGGTGGGCCCGGGGGCGGGCAGCGCGGCCCGGTCGAGCTTGCCGTTCGCGGTCAGGGGCAGCCGCTCCAGCAGCACGACGGCGCCGGGCACCATGTAGGCGGGCAGGCGCTCTGCCACCTCCCGCAGGAGGTCGGTGACGAGGCGGGTGTCGGCCGTGCCGCGCCGTCGGGCGGGGACCACGTACGCGACGAGTTGGCGGGCCGATCCGGCGCCGTGCTCGCGCGCGACGACGGCGGCGTGGGCGACGTCCGGGTGCGCGAGCAGCGCCGCCTCGATCTCTCCGGGTTCGATGCGGAAGCCGCGGATCTTGACCTGGGTGTCGGCGCGGCCCTGGTAGACGAGGTCTCCGTCGGCGTCGACGCTGACCAGGTCGCCGGTGCGGTACATGCGCCCGCCGGGGGGCCCGAACGGGTCGGCCGTGAACCGGCCGGCGGTCAGCGAGGGGCGGTTCAGGTAGCCGCGGGCGACGCCGGCGCCGGCGACGTACAGCTCGCCCAGGGCGCCGGGGGCCACGGGTCGCAGGGCGTCGTCCAGGACGCGGGCGCGCAGGGTGTCCAGGGGCCTGCCGATCGGCACCGGGCGTCCGGCGTCGGACTGCGAACGCCGGGCGATGCGGTGGCTGGTGGCGAAGACGGTGGTCTCGGTCGGGCCGTAGCCGTTGACGAAGACGATGTCCGGGCAGGCGGCCATGGCCCGCTCCACGGACCGCGGCGAGACCCGGTCGCCGCCCACCCAGACCTCGCGCAGCCCGGCCAGGGCGTGGACGTCCTCCTCCACCAGCACGTCGAACAGGGCGCTGGTCAGCCAGACCGCGGTGATGCCGTGACGGGCCACGACGGCGGCCAGGGCGTCGGGAGTGAGGTCGGGGGCCGGGCTCACCACGACCCGGCCGCCGCCCAGCAGCGGGACCCACATTTCGTAGACGGAGGCGTCGAAGGCCGGCGGGGAGTGCAGCAGCACCCGCGCGTGCGCGCCGCCCCGGAAGCGGCTGTCGCCGGCCAGGGCCACGACGTCCCGGTCGGTGACGCCGATGCCCTTGGGCGTCCCGGTGGAGCCGGAGGTGTAGATCACGTACGCGAGGCCGGCCGGGTGCCGGCGCGGGACGGGGGCGCCGTCGCGGCCTTCCGTGCCGCCCGGATCCGCCGCCCTGCTGCCCGGGCCGTCGTCGGCGCCGAGGAGTTCCGCCAGGGTCGCGGACGGCGGGCGCCGCCGGGCCGGGTCCGCCGGCAGGGCCCGCCGCGCGTCCTCCAGCAGCAGCACCGGCCGCGCGTCGCCGAGCATGAACTCGACCCGCTCGGCCGGGTAGTCGGGGTCGAGCGGCAGGTAGGCGCCGCCGGCCTTCAGGACGCCCAGCAGTGCGACGACCGTGTCGGCGGACCGGGGCAGGCACACGCCGACCAGTGACTCCGGGCCGACCCCGCGCGCGGCGAGCGCCGCGGCCACCCTCCCGGCCCGCTCGTCGAGTTCGCGGTAGGTCAGGTGCGCGTCGGCGTCGACCACGGCGACCGCGTCGGGCGTCAGGCGGGCCTGCCGCTCGAACAGTGCGGGGACCGTCGGGTCGGGGAGCGGTCCGGTCCCGTCGGCGACCACCTCCGGCGAGCGGCCCGACTCCAACGGATCATGCACAGCCATCACCCCATGCGAACGGTTTCGATCGGACAGTTCGGTCTTCGAGCAGCCACCGCGCGGCAGGTCCGCCGGGCGGGCGGTGGGCCCCGGACGTACCGCCCGGACATCGCGGGGCGCCTCGTCAGATCGGGGAACTGCCCACACCTTCACTTCTGGATCCGGCCGGGTCAAGCGGTCGCCGCGGCGGTCGCCAGGGCGGGTGCGTCCCGTCGACAGGACACCTCGATCGGCTTACGGTGAAGCCGCCGGACACTCTCCGGGACCTTCCGCGACGGCCTCGGCCGCCCTGCGGTGCGTCCCGGACGACGGGCCGGCGGGCACCCGTACGACATCCCTCGTGCGGTGTCCACGCGCCGCTCGCGCCTGCCCGGTCCGGCGGACCACACCATCCGCCCGGAGGCACCGCGTCCGGGGGCCTGAGTCCGGAAGCCGCATCCGGACCGGCCCTTCGTCCTGCCCGGCCCGCCGCTCGCGGCCGGGCTTCCACACGCCGCACAACGCCACGTAACGCAACGCAGCTCCATGCAACCGCACGCAACCGCACGCAACTCCACGCCCGAAACGAACGGGGAGCTCATGCCGTCACAGCCGTTTCCGTTGGTCTGTCTGCCCTTCGCCGGCAGCGGAGCGGGGTTCTACCGGGCCTGGGTGCCCGACGCCCTGCCGGCCGTCCGGGTCATTCCGGTACAGCTGCCGGGGCGCGAGGAGCTGTTCCTGGAGGAGCCGTTCACCGACGCCATCGACGCCGCCGCCGTCCTGGTCCCGCAGATCGCCGAACTCACCTCCGGATACCAGGAGTTCGGCATCTTCGGGCACAGCCTGGGCGCGGTCCTCGGCTACGAGGTGGCCCGCAGCCTCCAGGAGCTCGGCCGGCCCGCTCCGGCGCACCTCTTCGTCAGCGGCTCGCCCGGACCGTTCAACGGCCGCGACGCGCGGGCCACGGGCCTGAGCGACGAGGAGTTCCTGCTGCGGGTGCAGGAGTTCGCCGGCTACCGGCACGCCGCGTTCGACGACCCCGACCTGCGGGAACTGCTGCTGCCCGTACTGCGCGCCGACGTCGCGATGCACGAGAACTACAAGCCGTCCTCGGACGTGCCGCTCCGCATCCCGGTCACGGCGCTGCGCGGCGCGGACGACGCCCTGGTCTCCGCCGAGCACGCACGCCAGTGGGCGCTGGTCACCGAGTCGGAGTTCCGGTACGCCGAACTGCCCGGCGGGCACATGTACCTGGCGGATTCCACCGCGGCCCTGCTGCGCGCCGTCACCGGGAGCTGATCCGCCATGAGTACCGGGACGGGACTGCTGGAGGGCAAGACTGCGGTGATCACGGGCTCCGCCCGCGGGATCGGCAGGGAGTGCGCGGTCCGGTTCGCGCGGGAGGGGGCCGATGTCGCGCTGTTCGACATCGCGGGCGACCTGCCCGCCGTGGGCTACCCGCTCGGCAGCCGTGAGCAGCTGGAACACACGGCCGAACTGTGCGAGCGGGCCGGCGGCGCGGTCGTGGCGGCCCAGGTGGACGTGCGCGATCCCGTCCGGGTCCGGGAGGCCGTCGCGGAGGTGCTGGAGCGGTTCCACGGCGTGGACGTCCTGGTCAACAACGCGGGGATCGCCGCGCCTTCCGGTCTGGTCCTGGACGAGATCGACGAGGCGGACTGGGCCCTGATGCTGGACGTCGACCTGAGCGGCGCCTGGCGCATGATCAAAGCGCTGGCTCCGGTGATGGTGGAACAGCGGTCCGGAAGCATCGTCAACGTCGCCTCGACCGCGGGACTGGTCGGGTACCGGCACTTCAGCGGGTACGTCGCCGCCAAGCACGGCCTGGTCGGCCTGACCAAGGCGGCGGCGCTCGACTACGCCCCCCACCGGGTGCGGGTCAACGCGCTCTGCCCGGGTTCCGTACGCGACAACCCGCTGGTCGAGGGCCGGATGCTGGCCGAGATCGCCCGCTCGCTGGACGTGCCGGCCGGCCAGTACGAGGAGATCTTCCTCCGGGACCAGCCGATGAACGCGTTCGTGGAGACCTCCGACGTCGCGGGCGCGGCCACCTGGCTGGCCGGCGACGACACGCGGCAGGTCACCGGCTCGGTGATCACCGTGGACGGAGGGTTCACGAGCAGGTGAGCACTCCGGCGCAGGCGTTCAGGCATCCCACCCCTCCGACCCCGGCCCCGGCAGGAGACTCGATCATGGCGACACCGACCGCACCCCCGCACCCGGCGGTCCGGGCCGGGGAGCGACCCCGCCCCGCGCACCCGGAGTCCGGGGCCCCCGCTCCCCGGGATCCGGTCCTGCCCTCGGGCCGCCCGCTGCCCGCCCGGGGCCGGGACTGCCACGCGCTGGTCGTGCCGCTGCCGGCCCCCGTGGACGCCGCCGCACTGCGCCGGCGCCTGGCCGGCGAGACACCCCCGCCGGTCCCGGGCGCCGGCGACGAGAAGGGGATCCGGCTGTGGGAGACGGCCGTACCGGCCCCCGCGGAGTCGGCGCTCGCGCGGGAGCGGCTGCACCGCGAGGCGCTGCGCCCGGTCCGGGCCGGGCTCTCCCCGGTGCGCGCCACGCTGCTGCGCCACGGCGACGGCACGGCGCAGCTGGTCCTCGTCGCGGCACGGTCCGCCGTACCGGCGACCGAGCTGCGCCGGCTGGCGGACGTGGCGACCGGGCGGGCCGACGCCGGGGCGGGGGCCGGCGGGGATTCCGACGTCGTCGCCGGGCCCCTCGGGGAATCCGGCGCCGCCGTTGCGGAACTGCCCTCCCCCGCCGGTGCGGCCCGCGGCGGCCGCTGGGCGCCCGTGGACTGGGGGCTCGGCGACCCGGACAGGCACGGCGTGACCAGCGCCCGCGCCCTGGCCCTGCCCCGCGGCGCCCTGGACGCGGACCTGCTGCTCGCCGCCGTGGCCCTGACGCTCGCGCGGTACACGGGGGAGGCGGAAGCGGAGGTGGGCCTGCTGGACACCCGGCGGGTCGGCGACGGCCCGGCCGTCCTGCGGGCCGGCCCGGTGGACGAGGACTCAGGCGCGCCCGTGCTGCTGGCCGCCGCCCGGGCAGCCCGGGGCGCCCGGGCCGCCGACGCCGGGACGCCGCCCGCGGTGGGACTGGTGGTGGCGACGGCCACCGGGGAGGGGGGCACCGGGGGTGGCGAGGTTGCCGGGGGTGCCGGGGGTGACCACCTGCCCGCGCTGGCACCGGTCTTCCCGCTCTCCGTGCACTGCGCCCAGGATCCGGACGGCACCGTCCGGGCGTCCGCCTGGTACGACGAGGGCGTGCTCGCCCCCGAGGTCGTGGAGCACTTCTGCGCCGCGGTGGAACGCACCGCCGACCGGCTGGCCACGGACGACGACCGTCCCCTGGCGGCACTGCCCCTGCTGGCGCCGCCCGAGGCGGCGGAGGTACTGCGCCTCGGCGGGCTCGGGACCCCGCTGCCCGCCGGCCGGGAGCTCCCGGCGGCGGACGGCCCGGCGCGCACCGCCGCGCTGCGGATCGACCGGCGCTTCGAGGAGGTGGCGCGCCGCTCCCCCGACTCCGTCGCGGTCACGGACGGCACGACGGAACTGACGTATCGCCAACTGCTGGAGCGGGCCGACGCCATCGCCGCCGGGCTGCGCACCCTCGGCGCCTCCCCCGGCACCTTGGTCGGCGTCTGCCTCGAACGCGGTACGCCGCTCGTCGCGGCGCTGCTGGGCATCCTGCGGGCGGGCTGCGCGTACGTCCCCATGGACTTCCGCTACCCGCAGGACCGGCTGCGCTACACCGTCGAGGACTCGGGCGTCCCGATCGTGATCGGCGACCCCGGTCAGCTGCCCGCCGTCCCCGGCGTCCAGGTCGTCGACGTCGAGGACCTGGCCCGCACGCCGCTGCCACCCTCCCGGCGAGTCGAGTTCGAGTCGGAGGCGGACGGGGCGGAGGCGGCCGACCGGGCGGAGGGGGCTGACGATGCCGCGTACGTGATCTACACCTCGGGTTCGACCGGCCGCCCCAAGGGCGTCGTCATCCCGCACCGCAACGTCACCGCGCTGCTGGACTCCACGTCCGCCGACTTCGAGCTGGGCCCGGACGACGTGTGGACCCTCTTCCACTCCACCGCCTTCGACTTCTCCGTGTGGGAGATCTGGGGCTGCCTGCTGACCGGGGGCCGGCTGGTCGTCGTCCCGTACTGGACCACGCGCGACACGGAGGAGTTCCACCGGCTGCTCGCCGAGGAGCGGGTCACCGTCCTCAACCAGACCCCGTCCGCCTTCACCCCACTCGTGCGCACCGACCGGACCGCGGACCGGGGCCTGGCGGTCAGGCTGCTGGTCTTCGGTGGCGAGCCGCTGGACGTACGGGTCCTGGGGCCGTGGTTCGCCCGCCACTCCCCCGCCCTCTGCCGCGTGGTCAACATGTTCGGCATCACCGAAACCACCGTTCACGTCACCGCGCAGACCGTCACCCCCGCCGAACTCGCCTCCGGATCCCGGTCGGTGGGCCGTGCCCTGCCGGGCTGGTCGCTGTCGGTCCGCGACGCGCGCGGCCGGCTGCTGCCGCCGGGGGCGGCGGGCGAGATCCACGTCGGCGGGGCGGGCCTGGCCCACGGCTACCTGGGCCGCGCGGAACTGACCGCGCAGCGCTTCGTCTCCGACCCGGTCACCGGAGAACGCCTCTACCGCAGCGGCGACAAGGGCCGGCTGCACCCCGACGGCCGGCTCGACCACCTCGGCAGGCTGGACAACCAGGTCAAGATCCGCGGGCACCGGATCGAGCTGGACGAGATCCGGTCCGTGCTCGCCGCGGCAACCGGGGTGGACGCCGCGCTCGTCGTGGTCGCGCAGGAGCCGCCCGGCGGTTCGGCCGGCGCGAGGATCGACGCGTACGTCGTCCTCGCCGAGGGGCACGACTCCGCGACCGCACCGCGCGGGCTGCTCGACGAAGCCCGGCGCATCCTGCCCGAGTACATGGTCCCCACGACGCTCACCGTGCTGCCCGCCATCCCGCTGACCGCCAACGGCAAGCCGGACGTCGCCCGGCTCCCCTCCCCCGTCGCGACGGCCCCGGCCGGAGCGGCCGGAGCCGCGACACCGGCGACCGGCGCGACCAACGCGAGCGGCGCGGCCACCCCCGGCCCGGGAGGCGGTGTGGCGGAGGCGGTACTGGAGGTCTGGGGCGCGTGCCTGCGCCGCGAGGTGACCTTGGAGGACAACTTCTTCGAGCTCGGCGGCAACTCGCTCCTGGTCGTGCACGCGCTCGGCGCCCTGCGCGAGCGGGGTCTGCCCCGCGTGACCGTCCGCGACTTCTACGCCCATTCCACCGCGGCCCTGTTCGTCACGTTCGTCGAGGGACTGGTGACCGGAACGGACGGCGCCGCCCGGCCCGGGGTGCCGGCGTAGCACCGGCTCCGAGCCCGGCCATGCCCGGTCCGATCGGGCCGGGCATGGCCGGGCGACTTGCACGTCGCCCCACGTCAGCGTGAGGATGACGCCATGGAACTCATGCGCTATGTCGACGATCTGCGGCAGGAACTGGTGACCGCCGCGGAGACGGGCGACGCGCAGACGCGCGAAATCGCCGAACGGCTGGTCGCGCCCCTGAACTCCGCCGTCCGGCTGGTCCTGCTCGACGCCCTGTCGACGGCCGCGGACGAGATCACCCGGGAGCTCGCCCCGGGTTCGGTCGAGGTCCGGCTGCGCGGTCTCGACCCGCGTTTCGTCGTCACCCTTCCCCCGTCCGAGGAGCCGGCCGGAGCTCCCGCCGCCCAGCCGCTCGACCTCGCACTGCCGCCGCTGCCCCTCGGCACCGCGAAGGACAACGTCACGTCCCGCATCAACTTCCGTCCGCCCGAGCAGCTGAAGGCCAGGATCGAGGAAGCCGCCGGCCGGGAGGGCCTCTCGGTCAACGCCTGGCTCGTCCGGGCGGCTTCGGCGATGCTCGGCCAGGAGGAGCCGGCCCGCCGCCCCGAGGTGCGCGCGGCACACGGCGGCCAGAGCTACACGGGCTGGGTGAAGTGACCCCGCGGCCCCCGGCGCCGCCCGCAGGAGACTGACCGGACCGGTCGTTCCACCTTCCTTACCCCCTACCCCCCGCCCCTCCAGCGGAATTCAACCTTCCGGAGGGCTGGATCCGCTTGCACCGTCGCCGGAGCCGGAACCTCCGCATCCGCGACCTCCCTGTCCGCACGCCGAGGGCCGCGACCGGGCCGGCGACTGTGTCCTGGCCGACGGGCGGGTTCCTTGAAGAATGCGACGGTGGCGGGTTCTACTGGAACGGTCGTTCGGGCGCATCCTCAAGATCCGCTCGATATCGAAGGCAACAGCCTGCCGCAAGCTGCCAAGTCGGGGGAGGACTCGTGGTCGGGGCATACGCAACGACGGAGAGACCGACGCATGACGGCGGCCTGCGGGCATCCGGGCGGCACCGCGCCCCCGACACGCTGCGCCTGACGCACGGGGCCTGACGCCCCTCATCCCGCCCCCGGAACCCCGACCGACTCCGGGACGCACGGGAATCGTCGGGCCTCGGTACGCCTTCAGAGCGTTGACGCGAACGACACC
>LJCW01000110.1 GCA_001298555.1 Actinobacteria bacterium OV450 | reverse complement strand
CTCCCCCCGCCGCGCCGCGCCGCGTACGACCGCCCCCGAGCCCGCGGGCAGCATCCCCGCCCCCCGCCGGGCCGGCGACGCCGAACCCCCGGCCCCCGACTCCCGCCGCGCCGCGCGGCGTACGCGGGCCGACGGCGGGCGTGGGGGTGCGCGCCGGAGCCGGGCGCGGGCCCGGGTCGTCAAGGGCGTGGCCTTCTGTGCGGCCACCGCCGCCACCTGCATGCTCGTCCTGCGCGGAAACGAAGCCCTCAGCGGCATCGGCCACCGCCCCGCGGCCGCCCCGGCGGCCGCCGTCGACGCACCAGACCCCGGCCGCGTGCTGCAGATCGTCGCCCACCCCGACGACGACCTGTACTTCATGAACCCGGACCTGCGCTATTCCATAGCCGCCGGCCACCCCGTCACCACCGTCTACCTCACCGCCGGCGAGGCGGACGGCATCAACGCCACCGAAGGCAAACAGGCCACCACCGCGCCCAACAAACCCGCCTACGCCGAGGCCCGCCAGAACGGCATCCGCGCCGCCTACGCCAAGATGGCCACCGGCGACCGCGGCAGCGCCTGGAAGCGCACCGTCGTCCCCACCAAGGGCGGCGGCCACGCCGAGGTCGACGTCCTCGCCGCCAAGCCCGAGGTCAACCTCGTCTGGCTGCAGATGCGCGAGGCCGGCACCGTCTACGACAGCGCCCCCGACAGCCTGCACGGCCTGTGGGACGGCAAGGTGGCCCGGCTCGAATCGGTCCTCGCCTCCGGCTCCCCCGTCAAGCAGCGGTTCTCGTACTCGAAGGAGCAGGTCGTCCAGACCGTCACCGGCGTCCTGGAGCAGTACAGGCCGACCACGGTCCGCGCCCAGGACCCCACCCCCGGCCGGTTCCCCGACACCAAGCGGTACACCGACCACCAGGACCACTTCTACGGTGCCCGCTTCGTCCAGGCCGCGCTGGCCGCGTACGCGAAGGACGTCGGCGCCGGGCAGCGCCCGCACTTCGCCGTGCAGAACTACGTCGGCTACTTCAACGGCTCCCTGCCGAGCGCCCTGGACCCCGACGAGGCCAAGGAGAAGCTGGACATCCTGGACACCTACGCCTGGCTCGACAAGCAGAACCACTGCGGCAGCGACGCCGGCTGCGGCGACCTCAAGGTCGCCGACCACCCCGCCGGCAACGGCTGGACCTCCACCGTCAACTACGCCCGCGGCACCAGCACCTCCTGGCTGGTCTCCGACAAGGAGCACGGCCTGTGGGCGTTCAAGGTGCTCGACGGCCAGGTCGCCGTCTGGCACCGCTCCGGCCCCATCGGCGCGTGGAGCGGGCCCCGCCTGCTGCCCGGCACCGGGATGGACCCGGGCGTGGCCACGGTCACGCTGCCGGACGGGCGGATAGCCGCCTTCGGCACCCGCACGTCCTTCGGCGCGCGGCCCGCGGACTACCGGCGCGAGGTCGTGTACGCCGTCCAGAAGGGCCCGGGCGCGCAGGAGTTCGGCGACTGGCAGTCGCTGGGCACGCCCGAGACCGCCGACGAGAACTGGACCTCCGACATCAGCGCCCCCGCCGTCTCGGTCGACGGCACGGGACAGCTGGCGGCGTACGTCCGCGACGGCGCGGGCACCCTGCGCGGGCGGGTGCAGAGCGCGAACGGCGGCTGGGGCCCGTGGGCGCAGTACGGCGGCACCGGCCTGCACGGCACCCCGGCCACCGCCACCGACGGCGCCGGGCGGCGCATGGTGTTCGCGGCCACCACCAAGTCGGTGCTGGGCTGGGTGCAGCCGAAGCCGGGCGCGCCGCTCGGTCCGGCCACGGCCACGGGGCTGCCGGACACGACGCTGCCGCTGACCGCGGAGGGGCGCGAGGGCGGGGTGCGGCTGTGGTTCCGCAAGCCGGGCTCGGGCAATGTCCGTACCGCCCTGGTGACGGCGGACGGCGGGCTGAAGACGAGCGGCCCGACCGATCTCGGCGGCCTCCAGGGCTTCGGTCCGGTGACGGCGAGCGGGCACGTGCTGGCCGGCCGTTCGGCGGGCGGCCGGCTGGGCTCGGACCTCGGGGCGGGACGGCCCTGGGAGCGCTCGCCGCTGATGTTCGTCGGGGCCCCGTCGTCCACGATGACGGGCAAGGACATGGTCAGCCTGGCGGTGATGGGGCTCGACGCGCGGCTGTACGTGACCTCGTCGGCGGACGGTGCGCACGCGTACCTGGCGCCGTGGCTGCCGGTGGGCCCGCGGAACGCGGGCCCCTGAAACCCCGGCCCGGGCCGGCCCGATCCGGCCCGGCCGGGGGCCCGGCCCGGTCCGCCGGTCGGGGGGCCCGGTCCGGGCCGGCGGCGGGGGGCCCGGTCCGGGCCGGCGGTCAAGTGCGTCCACATCCCGGGCGCATGTCACCGGATCAGAAACCCACGTGCACAATCACGTCCGGTCGTTTCCGGAAAGCAGGAGTCATCGAGCGCATCGGTGAACCAAGTCTCCCGATTTGGCCTCTCACTCACTGCAACGACCGTCCGGAACGACCCAAGGCGTGACCGATGCCGATTGCCCGTCGCCGCTTCCTCCTCGCAGCCCTCCTTCCCGTCCTCACCGTCGGTGCCACCGGCGTGCTCGCGGTCGCGACCGGCCAGCAGACGTCGGCCGAGGCCACCCAGGAGAAGAACCCGGCCGTCGCGCTTCCGGTGAGCACCACGTCCGGATCGGTCGTCCAGATCGTCGCCCACCCCGACGACGACCTGTTCTTCATGAACCCGGACCTCAGCCGCTCGCTGGCCGCCGGCCTCCGGCTCACCACCGTGTACCTGACCTCGGGCGAGGCCGACGGCCGCAACGAGGCCAACGGCGCCGCCGCCAAGGACCCGGAGCAGCCCGCCGACCGCGCCCACTACGCGGAGGCCCGGCAGAACGGCATCCGCTCCGCGTACGCCCAGATGGCCACCGGGGACCGCGCCAGCCCCTGGAAGCGCACGGTCATACCCACCGCGGGCGGCGGACGGGCGGAGCTCGACGTCCTGATCGCCCGGCCGCAGATCAACCTGGTCTGGCTGCAGCTGCGCGAGGCCCGCAACCCCACCGCCGAGAACCCGGACAGCCTGCGCGGCCTGTGGAACGGGAAGATACCGGCGCTCGAAGCCCAGCTGACCTCCGGAACCCCGGTCAAGCAGCCGTACACCTACACCAAGGACCAGCTGGTCCAGGCGATATCCGGACTGCTCTCGCTGTACAAGCCGACGACGATACGCATGCAGGACCCGACGCCGGGCCGCTACCAGGACACCGGCAAGTACACCGACCACCAGGACCACATGTACGGCGCCCGCTTCGTACAGGCCGCCACCGCCGCGTACGCCGCCCAGGCCGGGGAGCGCCCGCGGTTCTCGGTGCAGAACTACCTCGGCTACCACAACGGCACCCTGCCGCACGCGCTGGATCCGCAGACGGCCGAGACGAAGATCGGCTACCTCAAGACGTACGCGTGGGCCGACCACCAGAACTACTGCGGCAGCCCCTCGGGCTGCGGCGACCGCAAGGTCGCGAGCAGCCCCACCGGCCGCAACTGGGCCCAGTCGCTGCGCTACGCCCGCGCCGACAACACGTCCTGGCTGGCGGCGAGCGGCACCGGCCGGCTGTACGCCTTCGCGGCGCTGGACGGGCAGATGGCCGTCTGGACCCGGCAGACCGGCCCGGCCGGCTGGACCGGCCCGGCGCTGCTGCCCGGCACCGGCATCGACCCGGGCGCGAGCACCGCCCGCCTCCCCGACGGCCGCATCGCGGTCCTGGCCACCCGTACGCACCTCGGGCCCGCGCCGTCGGACTACCGGCGCGAGATCGTGTACGCCGTCCAGGCCGCGCCGGACGGCCCGTTCGGGCCCTGGCAGGCGCTCGGCACCCCCGAAGGGGGCGACGACGAGGGCACCTCCGCGATCAGCGCCCCCGTGGCCGCCGTGGCCCCGGACGGACGGCTGACCGTCTACGTCCGCGACGCCCACCGCAGCCTGCGCTCCCGCGAGCAGCAGCCGGACGGCGGCTTCGGCCCGTGGCAGCGCCTCGGCGGCGAGGACCTCCAGAGCGACCCGGTGACGTCGGTCGACGCCGCGGGGCGGCGCCAGGTGTACGCCGCGACCACCAAGTCGGTGCTGGCCTGGACCCAGCCCACCCCGGGCGCCCCGCTCCAGGGGCCGTTCCCGACGGGCCTGCCGGCCACCACGGTCCCGCTCTCGGCGGCCCCGGAGGGCGCGGGCATCCGGCTGTACTTCCGCCGCCCCGACTCGGGGGTCGTCCGTACGGCCCTGGTCACCGCGGGCTCCGGCAAGCCGCAGGTCTCCAGCGTCTCGGAGACCGGCGGCCGGGCGGGCTACGGCGCGATCGCCGTAGCGGGCCGCCTCCTGGCGGGCCGGGCGGAGACGGGCACGGTCGGCACGACGGGCCTCGGCGGCCCTCCCGCGTGGACGGAGTCGAAGCTGCTCTTCGCGGGCGCCCCGGCCGGCGTCCTCGAACGGGCGGGCGCGACGACGACGGCGGTCCTGGGCCTGGACGCCGAACTCCACATCACCACCACCCCACCCGCCACCCCGGACCCCACCCAACCCACCCGCACCACCTGGCACCCGGCCGTCCCCCGCACCTGACCTCCGGTGCCCCGGGTCCCGACGCCCGTGCGTTACCGTCGCGCGGTACGAAGTCACTCCGAACAGGGGGCAATCGGGATGACGGACCCGGGGAGCCACCCCTCGCACGCGTCCGGCCGGCCCCGGCCGCCCGCGTCACGCCGGGCGCTGGCCACGGTACGGACCGCCGTCCGCCGCCGCGCCGTCGACTGGTGGTCGAGCACCCACCCCGACGACCCTCCGCCGCAGCGCACCAGCGAAGTCGCCGACCTCTGGTACGAGGAACGCATCGCGGCGTTCGAGGCGTTGACCGAGAGGCGCACCGAGCAATTGGGGGCGCACGCCGACGCCCGCGCCCGCGGGGTCGACGCTCTGGAGGGACTTTCGCCCGAGGACGCGGCGGCGGTGAGGCGCGCCGTGCGGTCAGCGCACTGGAGCACCCGTTCCAGGGCGAGCTGGGCGATGGTGGTGGACGAAATCCGCTACACCTACCCGGGTTTCGTGCTGCCGGCGCTCTTCGTCACCTGTGCGCTGCCGATATGGATCATCTGGCCCTGGATGTTCGCGATATCCGACTTCACCGGCTTGCCCGCCACGGGCGTCATCACGATCGGCCTGCTGTGCGCCCTCCTCCTCTTCGTCCACCGTCTGGCGCTGGCCGCCGCGCGGCGCATCGCCCCCTGGGCGGAGATCCTCTGGCGCCTCGTCGCCGCCGCTTGCGCGGTCGGCCTGACGCTCCGCCAGGAGTGGCGGCCCTGGATCCTGGAATGGGCCACCACCCCCCAGAGCGCGTACCAGGACCTGCCCCTGAACAATGCGGCCCACGCGGACGTGTGCACCCTCTACGCACTGAAGGCGTTCGCCGTGGTGGTCGTGTGGCGGCTGGTCACGTCCGCCGCGGGGGCGGTGCCGTCGAGAATGGGCCCCCGGGAACCGGCCGGCGCTCTCGCGTCCTCACTGATCCTGCTGGAACTGTTCGACCTGGCACTCCTCGCCCGGTCCGCGGCGGCGCAGTCGGCCCCGGAGGGCGAAGAGGGGTTCCGCCCCTACCTGGCGAGCCCCGACCGTCTGCACATCCTGGGCGGACTGGAGCGGCTGGCCGCACTGGCGGAGGGGCGCTGGAAGAGGAGCCTGCGCACCGGGGACGGAGCCGCGGACGCGGCGGTCTTCGCACTGTGCGACGGGGTGGCGGCCGCCGCACGCGCATGGAAGGCCAAAGCCGCCGCGGGCGAAGGCCTGGACGAGATGAGCCACGCCTTCACCCTCGGCCTCGTCGACGCCGCTCACGGGAACTGGGGGAATCTCGCCATCGAGGTCTCCGAAAAGGAACTGACCCGCAGGAGGGTCGCCCGGGGCCTGCGCCAGGTGACGGGGATCCTCTTCATCCTCGGCTCGGCCTGGGCCATCCTCGCCGACCCGCTCTCCTGGTTCGGAAAGTCCCCGAACCCCGCGGTCGAGACGTTCCTCTTCCTGCTCGTCGGACTCGTGGCGACCACGATCGACCCCACCCTCGTGGACCGCTTCGGAAACGCCGCCAAACTCAGCGGCCACTTCGGCGCCCGAAGCAAGTAGACGACTCCCCGGACAAGCCTCAGGTCCGATGGCTGACGGCCCACAGACGGCCCAGGAGGGATGAGATGACTCCGGGCCAGCGGCTGTGTGCCGCCGGCCCGGCGCGTCAGCCACCCGTGGGTCAGAGCACGGGGAGGTTCTTGCGCAGCTCGAACGCCGTGACCTCCGAGCGGTACTCCTCCCACTCCTGCTTCTTGTTGCGCAGGAAGAAGTCGAAGACGTGTTCGCCGAGGGTTTCGGCGACCAGTTCGCTGCGCTCCATCAGGGAGATGGCCTCGCCGAGGTTCTGCGGGAGGGGTTCGATGCCCATCGCGCGGCGTTCCGCGTCGGAGAGGGCCCAGACGTCGTCGTCGGCGCCCGCCGGGAGTTCGTAGCCCTCCTCGATGCCCTTGAGGCCGGCCGCCAGGAGGACCGCGTACGTGAGGTACGGGTTGGCGCCGGAGTCGATCGAGCGGACCTCGACGCGCGCGGAGCCAGTCTTGCCCGGCTTGTACATCGGGACGCGGATCAGGGCCGAGCGGTTGTTGTGGCCCCAGCAGATGTACGAGGGGGCCTCGCCGCCCGAGCCGGCCGTGCGGGAGGAGCCGCCCCAGATGCGCTTGTACGAGTTGACCCACTGGTTGGTGACCGCCGCGGTTTCCGCCGCGTGGCGCAGCAGGCCCGCGATGAAGGAGCGGCCGACCTTGGAGAGCTGGTACTCGGCGCCCGACTCGTAGAAGGCGTTGCGGTCCCCCTCGAAGAGGGAGAGGTGGGTGTGCATGCCCGAGCCCGGGTACTCCGAGAACGGCTTCGGCATGAAGGTGGCCTGGACGCCCTGTTCGAGCGCGACCTGCTTCATGACGAGGCGGAAGGTCATGATGTTGTCCGCCGTGGACAGCGCGTCGGCGTAGCGGAGGTCGATCTCCTGCTGGCCCGGGGCGCCCTCGTGGTGGCTGAACTCGACCGAGATGCCCATCGATTCGAGCATGGTGATCGCCTGGCGGCGGAAGTCCATGCCGACGTTCTGCGGAGTGTGGTCGAAGTATCCGGAGTTGTCGGCCGGCACCGGGCGGGTCCCGTCCAGCGGCTTGTCCTTCAGCAGGAAGAACTCGATCTCGGGGTGGGTGTAGAAGGTGAAGCCCAGGTCGGAGGTCTTGTTCAGGATGCGCTTGAGCACGTAGCGCGGGTCCGCGAAGGAGGGGGAGCCGTCCGGCATCAGGATGTCGCAGAACATACGGGCGGTCCCGGGGGCCTCGGCGCGCCACGGCAGTATCTGGAACGTGCTGGGGTCCGGCTTGGCGATCATGTCGGACTCGTACACGCGCGCGAATCCCTCGATGGCCGAGCCGTCGAAACCGATGCCCTCGTCGAAGGCCTGCTCCAGCTCGGCGGGGGCGACCGCGACGGACTTCAGGAAGCCCAGTACGTCGGTGAACCACAGGCGCACGAAGCGGATGTCGCGCTCCTCAAGCGTCCGGAGGACGAATTCCTGCTGCTTGTCCATGCCTTCATCCTCGCAGTTCAGACGGCCTGTGTACCACCTCCCCCGAGGGCGGGGGCACACTCGGGCGGGCCCAGTATCGCCAGCCGCGGTTTCCGCCACATTACGCACCCTTGAAAGCTGGTGGCACCCCCGCACTGACCTCAGGCCCGTCATGAGCATTACCATCTGCGCCCATGGGGGGCCGGGAGCACACACGACACGCGCGCATCGGGCGTCACGTACGTCGGCGCGCCGTCATCGTGGTCGCCCTTTCCGTGCTGTTCGGAGCGCTGTTCCTGTGCGTCCGGCCGGGCGAGCCGCACCCCGTGGCGGGCGGCGCGTCCGTGGCGGGCGCGTCCGGGGCGGGCGGGCCGGCAGCGGCGAGCGCCGTACGCGGGGACGGGGCGCACGCCGTCTGCGTGTCCCCGGGCGAGCTGCCGGGCTGCTCCCCGTTCTCGCACGTGGCCCGAGGCGTACTGCCCGCCCCGCCGCCCGCCGTGACCGTGCCGGGCTCGGCCCCGCCGCCCGCCGCGCGCACGACCGGCGCCGGGCCGGCCCGGCCGTCCGGGACGCTCGCCCGGGCCCCCGACCTCCATGCCCTCCAGGTACTGCGGACCTGACGGGTCCGGGCGCCGTACCGCGCTCCACCGGATCCATCCCTCCACCCCCCTCAGCAGAAGGATTCAGGGCACATGGCCAGCAGGACCCCGTACGACGGCAGCTCCCCCCAGGCCCGCATAGCCGAGATGCGCCGCGCCGAACGCTCCCGCGAGCGGCGCAACGCGGCCCTCGCGGTGACGGCCGCGGCGGCCGTCACCGCCGGGCTCATCGGTTTCGGCGCGTGGGTGATGATCGACAAGAAGGACAAGGCGAACACCGCGGCGGCGGCCCGCAAGGCCCCGGTCACCGGTGAGCAGAGCTGGGACGCGAAGACGCTGGGCCGCAACCACGTCGAGACCCCGGTGACGTACCCGATGAACCCGCCGGTCGGCGGCGACCACAGCCCCCGCTGGATGAACTGCAACGGCGACGTCTACAAGAACCCGGTCCCAGAGGTGAACGCCGTGCACTCGCTGGAGCACGGCGCGGTCTGGGTGACGTACAACGAGAAGGCGTCCAAGGGGGACGTGGACACCCTCGCGGGGACCGTGTCCAAGACCCCGTACACGCTGATGAGCCCGGACAAGGAGCAGGCCGGCACGATCATGCTGAGCGCCTGGGGCAAGCAGCTGACCGTGGACAAGGCGGACGACCCCCGCGTCGCCCAGTTCTTCACCAAGTACGTGCAGGGCCCGCAGACCCCCGAGCCGGGCGCGGCCTGCACCAGCGGGCTGGGCGAGAAGTGACCCGTACGGCCCGAACGACCCGTACGGCCCGTACGGCCCGTACGTACTGGGTGGCCGGGACGGGCGTCCTGCTCGCGCTGCTTTTCGCGGTCGCGGCCACGGTCGCCTCCGCGAGCGGCGGCGACGACGGGGACCCCGGTACGTCGGCCCGCGCGCCGGGCCTCTACTCGCCGGACGCGGGCTTCGCCCGGGACATGGCAGTGCACCACCAGCAGGCTGTGGAGATGTCGTTCATCGTGCGGGACCGCACCAAGGACGAGGCGGTCCGCGGGCTGGCGTACGACATCGCCAACACGCAGGCGAACCAGCGGGGCATGCTGCTGGGCTGGCTGGACCTGTGGGGACTGCCGAAGGTGGTGGCCGACGAGCCGCCGATGTCCTGGATGGCCTCCACGGAGCAGGAGAGCGGGGGGCACGCCGGGCACGACATGAGCGGGCAGGACACGGCCGGGCACGACATGGCCGGGCACGACATGAGCGGGCAGGACATGGGCGGCCACGACATGGGCGGCGCCGTCACCAAACCCGGTGCGCTGATGCCCGGCATGGCCACGAAGGAGGAGCTGGCGCAGCTCGGCGCCGCCGAGGGCCGGGACGCGGAGGTGCTCTTCCTCCAGCTGATGACCGACCACCACAAGGGCGGTGTCGCGATGGCCCGGGGCTGTGCGGCGCAGTGCAAGACCCCCGCCGAGCGGGCGCTGGCCCAGGGCATGGTCGAGGCGCAGCAGTCGGAGATCACCCTCATGGCGGACATGCTGAAACAGCGCGGGGCTGCACCTCGCGGGTGAGGGGCCACGACCGTACGGTGGTGGGAGGCGCCCTCATCAGGCCCTCTCCCCACCGGCCTCCCGAGGGTGCCGGGACGGGCGCGTCCGCGTCCGGCCGCACCGGCATGCTCAGGAGGCGGCAATGACCACCGCGGCAGACATCATGCACCCCGGGGCCCAGTGGCTCCCGGCCACCGCGACCCTGGAGGAGGCCGCCCGGCTGATGAGCCGGCTCAATGTGGGCGCGCTGCCCATCAGCGATGCCGAGGAGCGGCTGTGCGGCATCGTCACCGACCGCGACATCGTCGTGAACTGTGTGGCCCAGGGGCTGAACCCCGCCGAGATGACCTGCGGTGACATGGCTCAGGGCACCCCGCGCTGGATCGACGCGGGCGCCGACGTCACCGATGTGCTGGACGAGATGGAGAGCCACCGGATCAAGCGGCTCCCGGTCATCAAGGACAAGAAGCTGGTCGGCATGATCAGCGAGGCCGACCTGGCCCAGCACCTCGACGAGCACCAGCTGGCGGGCTTCGTCGAGAAGGTCTACGCCAGGCGCTGACCCGGCCGCACGAGCACGACGACCGCTGCACGGCAGCACGGCGACGGTGACCGGCACCACGACGGCTACGCCCACGGCCGCGTGACGGCTACGGCCACGGCCACGGCCACGGCAGCGTGACGGACGGGACCGTGACAGCCACGGGACCGTGACGGCTAAGGCACGGCGGCGTCCAGGACCGCCCGGGCCACCCGGTCCGGGCGGTCCAGCATGACCAGGTGCCCCGCCGGTTCGGCGACCTCGAAGCGGGCGCCGAGCCGGTCGGCCAGTTCCGCCTGGCGCGCGAGCCAGCGCAGCGCCCTCCGCCCCGCCGAGCCGTCGTACCCGGCCAGGACGGTGGCGGGCACGGCCAACGGGCGCCCGGTCCGCAGCGCGAGGACCTCGGCGGCGGTGTCGGGGTAGCGGGAGTTCTCCAGCAGGGCGCCGCGCCAGACCCGGCCGGTGCGGTAGCAGCGGCGTACGAGGTCCGCCGCTGGAGGTCCCCCCGCCGAAGGCGGTGGGCGGTCGCCGCCGCCGGAGCGGGAGGCCCGTACGGCGGCGCGGCGCGCGAGCGGGCCCAGCGCCGCGGGCAGCCCCGCGGCGGTCCGCGCCCCGACGAACGACCCCGCCGGCGCCGACGGCAACCCCGC
>LJCW01000120.1 GCA_001298555.1 Actinobacteria bacterium OV450 | reverse complement strand
CAGGCGGCCCCCGCCCCCCGGCCTGCCCCGGCAGCGGGGCCCCCGGCCTGCCCGGGCAGCGGCGGGGAGCTGGTTCCGCCGACGGTCCGGCGCCTGACGCGGCGGGCGCCGCCCAGGCCGGGCCGACGGTGGACGCGGGTTCCGCGGAGGGTTCCGCGGAGGGTGACACCGGCTCCGCGGGCGGCGGCGTCGACGCCGGGTGGGTCGGGGTCGAGGCCGCCCTGTCGTTGCTCGGCTCGCCGCTCGGCGGGATGGACGCCGCCGACCTGCGGCGCCTCGGCCGCGCCCTGCGCGACGAGGAGCGGGCCGCCGGCATCAAGGTGCCGGCCCCCTCCGACGTGCTCCTCGCGCGCGCCCTCGCCGAGCCCGAACGGCTCGTCGCGCACGACCCCGCGTACGCCCGCGGCGCCCAGCGCCTCGGACTGCTCCTGCGCAAGGCCCGCGAGCTCCTCCAGGGCGGCGGCACCGCCGAAGAGGCCCTGTGGACCCTGTGGGACGGAACCTCCTGGCCCGACCGACTGGAGCGGCAGGCCCGCCGCGGCGGCGTCGGCGGCCGCAACGCCGACCGCGACCTCGACGCCGTCTGCGCGCTCTTCGACACCGCCGCCCGCGCCGAGGAACGCACCGGCGGCCGCGGCGCCCTCAACTTCCTCGAACAGCTCGAAGCCGAGGACATCGCCGCCGACACCCTCACCACCCGCGCCACGCGCTCCGAGGCCGTCCGCCTCATGACCGCCCACCGTTCCAAGGGCCTGGAGTGGTCCCTCGTCGTCGTGGCCGGCGTACAGGAGGGGCTCTGGCCCGACCTGCGCCGCCGCGGCTCCCTCCTCGAAGCCGACCGCATCGGCCCCGACGGCCTCGCCGAGCCCCTCACCCCCGGCGCCCTCCTCGCCGAGGAGCGCCGCCTCTTCTACGTGGCCGCCACCCGCGCCCGGGACCGCCTCGTCGTCACCGCCGTCAAGGCCCCCGCCGAGGACGGCGACCAGCCCTCCCGCTTCCTGACCGAGCTCGGGGTCCCCCCGAAGGACGTCGCCGGCCGGCCGCGCCGCCCCCCCCCCCCCCCCGCCCTGGTCGCCGAGCTGCGCGCCACCACCGTCGACCCCGACGCCTCACCCGCGCTCCGCGAGGCCGCCGCGCGCCGGCTCGCCCGCCTGGCCGCGCTGACCGACGAGGACGACCGCCCGCTGGTCCCGGCCGCGCACCCGCAGCGCTGGTGGGGCCTGTACGAGCCCACCGCCTCGGCCGTCCCGCTGCGCGACCGGGACCGGCCCGTCGCCCTCTCCGGCAGCGCCCTGGACCAGCTCGCCAACACCTGTTCCCTCCAGTGGTTCCTCGGCCGCGAGGTCAAGGCCGACGCCCCCTCCACCGCCGCCCAGGGCTTCGGCAACGTCGTCCACGTCCTCGCCGACGAGGTCGCCTCCGGCCGCACCCCCGCCGATCTGGCCGTCCTGATGGAACGCCTCGACTCCGTCTGGGACGCCCTCGCCTTCGACGCCCCGTGGAAGTCCCGCCAGGAGAAGGACAACGCCCGCGCCGCCCTGGAGCGCTTCCTGCGCTGGCACACCACCGACCGCGGGGGCCGGGTGGCCGTGGCCACGGAGCACTCGTTCGACGTCACGCTCGAAGCGGGCGAGTACGCCGTCGGGATCCGGGGTTCCATGGACAGGGTCGAATCGGACCCCCAGGGGCGTGCGTACGTCGTCGACTTCAAGACCGGCAAGGCCGCGCCCACGAAGGACGAGGTCGCGCGGCACCCCCAGCTCGCCGTGTACCAGCTCGCCGTCCGCGAGGGCGCCGTCGACGAGGTCTTCGACGGGGTCCGCCCCGACGCGGGCGGCGCCGAACTGGTGCACCTGCGCCAGGGCGCCGCCGTACGGGACGGCGGGGACGCGGTGCCGAAGGTCCAGGCGCAGCAGCCCCTCGACGGCACCTGGGTCGGGGACCTGCTCGCCACCGCCGCCGGCCGGGTCCTGGACGAGCGCTTCGCGCCCGCCACCGGCAGGCACTGCGACCACTGCTCCTTCCGCAGCTCGTGCAGCGCCCGCCCGGAGGGCCGCCAGACCGTCGAGTGACCGCCCGGTGACGCCCGGCGGTCGGCGCATGCCCGGCGGATGCCGGACGGGACCGGCGGGTGTCCGGCGGTACACGGCGGATGCCTGGCGGGTGCCCTGGCAGATGCCTGGCGGGCGCCCGGCGGGTGAGACGGCGGCCGGGAGTGTCCGTGGCTCGGGCTAGCCTCTTTACGTGCCCGCGCGTCCGTCCGTCCTCACCGACCCCGAGCAGCTCAAGGAGCTCCTCGGCATCCCATTCACGCCCGAACAGCTGGCCTGCATCACCGCCCCCGCCGCCCCGCAGGTCATCGTGGCCGGCGCCGGGTCCGGCAAGACCACGGTCATGGCCGCCCGCGTGGTCTGGCTGGTCGGCACCGGAGCGGTCGCACCCGAGCAGGTCCTCGGCCTCACCTTCACCAACAAGGCCGCCGCCGAGCTCGCCGAGCGCGTGCGCAAGGCCCTCGCGCGGGCCGGCATCACCGACCCGGACCCGCCCCCCGTCCTCGCCGGGGGGAGCCCCGCCCAGGCCGCCGCCGAGTCCGCCGGCGGCGAGCCCCGCATCTCCACGTACCACGCCTTCGCCGGCCAGCTGCTCAAGGACCACGGCCTGCGCATCGGCCTGGAGCCCAGCGCCCGGCTGCTCGCCGACGCGACCCGCTTCCAGCTCGCGGCGCGCGTGCTGCGCGAGGCGCCCGGACCGTACCCGGCGCTCACCAAATCCGTCCCCGACCTGGTCAGCGACCTGCTCGCGCTCGACGCAGAGCTCTCCGAGCACCTGGTCCCACCGGCGCAGCTGCGCGCGTACGACACCGGGCTCCTCGACGCCCTCGCCACGACCAGGCTCACCAACGACGACCTGCGCAAGGTCCCCGAGGCCGTGCGCGGCCGCCTCGAACTGCTGGAGCTGACCGAGCGCTACCGCACCGCCAAACGCTCCCGCGACCTGCTCGACTTCAGCGACCAGATAGCCCTCTCGGCGGAGCTCGCCACGACCCGGCCCGAGGTGGGGACGCTGCTGCGCGAGGAGTTCCGGGTGGTCCTGCTCGACGAGTACCAGGACACCTCCGTCGCCCAGCGGCTGCTGCTGTCCGGCCTGTTCGGCGGGGGCACCGGTCACGCCGTGACCGCCGTCGGCGACCCCTGCCAGGCGATCTACGGCTGGCGCGGTGCCTCCGTGGCCAACCTGGACGATTTCCCCGAGCACTTCCCGCACGCCGACGGGCGCCCCGCCACCCGCTTCTCCCTCAGCGAGAACCGGCGCAGCGGGGGCCGCCTCCTCGCCCTGGCCAACGGGCTGGCCGCGCCGCTGCGCTCCATGCACGAGGGCGTCGAAGCGCTGCGCGCGGCGCCGGGGGAGGAGCAGGCCGGAACCGTCCGCTGCGCCCTGCTGGACACGCACGCCGAGGAGCTGGAATGGCTCGGGGACTCGGTAGCGCACCTGGTCCGTACGGGGACGGAGCCGCGGGAGATCGCGGTGCTGTGCCGGTCGGCGCGGGACTTCGCGCAGATCCAGGCCGTACTGGTGGCCCGGGACGTGCCTGTCGAGGTCGTCGGGCTGTCGGGCCTGCTGCACCTGCCGGAGGTCGCGGACCTGGTCGCCGTGTGCGAGGTGCTCCAGGACCCGGGCGCCAACGCCTCCCTCGTCCGGCTCCTGATCGGCCCGCGCTGGCGGATCGGCGCCCGCGACCTGGCCCTGCTGGGCCGCCGGGCACGGCAGCTGATCGGCCGCGCGCCGGGCGAGGTGGACCCGGACGAACGGCTCGCGGCGGCGGTGGAGGGCGTGGACCCGGCGGAGGTCGTCTCGCTGGCGGACGCGCTGGAGACGTTCCTGGACGGCTCGGGGCAGGCGGCGTCCGCCGACGACCTGCCGTTCTCGGCGGCGGCCAGGGTCCGCTTCGCGCACCTCGCCCAGGAACTGCGCGACCTGCGGCGTTCGCTCGCCGACCCGCTGATGGACGTACTGCACCGGGTGCTGGCCGTGACCGGCCTGGACGTCGAACTGTCCGCGTCGCCGCACGCGCTGGCGGCCCGGCGCCGCGAATCGCTGTCCGGCTTCCTGGACGTGGCGGCCGGCTTCGCGTCCCTCGACGGCGAGGCCTCCCTGCTGGCCTTCCTCGGGTTCCTGCGCACGGCGGTCCAGTACGAGAAGGGCCTGGACCACGCCCTGCCCGGCGGGGAGAACACGGTGAAGGTCCTCACCGCCCACAAGTCCAAGGGGCTGGAGTGGGACGTGGTGGTGGTTCCGGACCTGTGCGCGGGCTCGTTCCCGAAGGAGAAGGCGCCGGAGCCGTGGACCTCGTACGCCAAGGTCCTGCCGTACGCGCTGCGCGGCGACGCGGCCACGCTCCCGGGCGATCCGGCGTGGACCTCGGCCGGGCTCAAGTCCTTCAAGGCCGCCCTGAAGGACCACAAGGCGGTGGAGGAGCTCCGCCTGGGCTACGTCACGTTCACCCGGCCCCGTTCGCTGCTGCTGGCCTCCGGGCACTGGTGGGGCCCGACCCAGAAGAAGCGCCGCGGTCCCTCCGCCTTCCTGACCGCCCTGTACGAGCACTGCGTGGCGGGCCACGGCGAGATCGAGGCCTGGGCGCAGGAACCGGACCCGGAC
This sequence comes from Actinobacteria bacterium OV450, assembly GCA_001298555.1. Classification (GTDB taxonomy): domain Bacteria; phylum Actinomycetota; class Actinomycetes; order Streptomycetales; family Streptomycetaceae; genus Streptomyces. Next base: position 79,178 of record LJCW01000120.1, on the reverse strand, counting down.
ACGGAGAACCCGTCCCTCGCCACGGAGTCCACCGCGGACCGGTCCTGGCCCCTTCCCCTGGACCCGGACTCCCTGGCGCTGCGCCGGGCGGCGGCGGCCCTGGTCGAATCCCACCTGTCGGCCCCGGCCGCGGACCCCTACCTGTGGCCGCCGCACTGTGCGGACCCGTCGTACGCGGAAGAGCCGGCCGCCGGCGACCTCTGGGCCCCGGACGGGCCCACCGCCGTCCGGCCGGGCACCGGCGCGCCGGAGGGCGACGAAGGGTGGGGGCCCGGCGGGACCGCCGCGCCCGTGCCGCACGCGCGCGGCGAGCTGTCCCCGGCCGCCGGCGCAGCCGTACCCGGGGCCCGGGACGCAACCCCGGCTCCGGGAGGGGCCGCAGCAGGCGAAGCCACCCCCCGGGGCGAAGAGACCCGGGCCGGCGCCCCCCAGGCCGGGGCCGGTGAGCCTTGGGCCGACGACGCCTGGGCGGAAGGGACGTGGGATGACGACCCCTGGGCCGAAGAGGCCTGGGCCGCTGACCCCTGGGCGGAGGGGCCCGGAACCGGTCCGACCCCGCCGCCCGGCGGCACCGGCCCGTACCGTTCCGGCCCGCCGCAGGGCGACCCGTACCGTTCCGGCCCGCCGCACGGCGACCGGAACCGGGCCCCCCGTACGGCGCCCACCGCCCTCACCCCCGAAGAGGCACGTGCCGTCGCCTCCTGGGACCGGGACCTCGACGCCCTCGAGGGCGAGCTCCGGCGTGCCCGCGCCGCCGTGCGCGACGTCGAGCTCCCGGCGGCGCTCTCGGCCAGCCAGCTCCTGCGCCTCGCCGCGGACGCCCAGGGGTTCGCCCGCGATCTCGCCCGCCCCATGCCCAAGCCGCCGCAGCCCGCCGCCCGCCAGGGCACCCGGTTCCACGCCTGGGTCGAGTCCCGCTTCGACGAGCTGCCCCTGCCGCTCCTCGACGTCCTCGACCCGGCCACCGAGCTGCCCGGCTCCGACCAGGAGGTCGCCGACGAGGCCGACCTCGACTCCCTCAAGGCCGCCTTCGAGCGCAGCGAGTACGCCGAGCGCACCCCGCACCGGATGGAGGTCCCGGTCCAGCTCACCCTCGCCGGCCGCGTCATCCGTGGCCGGATCGACGCCGTGTACCGCAATCCCGACGGCTCGTACGAGATCGTCGACTGGAAGACCGGCCGCACCACCGAGGCCGATCCGCTCCAGCTCGCCGTCTACCGCCTGGCCTGGGCAGAAGCCACCGGCACGCCCCTCGACGAGGTCGCCGCCGCCTTCCTCCACGTCCGCAGCGGCCGCGTGATCCGGCCCCGGAACCTCCCCGACCGGGCCCGCCTTGAGCGGATCCTCCAAGGCAAATCGGACACGGACAGTGACGCGCAACCCGGCAGTTAGGCTCGTAGGCATGAGCGAAACCCCGGCGGACAGCGTCGTCCGCACGTACATCGACACCCACCGCGCCGCCTTCCTCGACGACCTCGCCGAGTGGCTGCGCATCCCCTCCGTCTCGGCCCAGCCCGAGCACGCGGACGACGTACGTCGCAGCGCCGAGTGGCTCGCCGCGAAGCTCAAGGAGACCGGCTTCCCGGTCACGGAGGTCTGGGAGACCCCCGGCGCGCCCGCCGTCTTCGCTGAGTGGCCGAGCGCGGATCCGGACGCCCCGACCGTCCTCGTCTACGGGCACCACGACGTGCAGCCCGCCGCCGTGGCCGACGGCTGGCACACCGACCCGTTCGAGCCCGTCGTCAAGGACGGCCGGATGTACGCGCGCGGCGCCGCCGACGACAAGGGGCAGGTCTTCTTCCACACCCTCGGCGTACGGGCCCACCTCGCCGCGACCGGCGCCGAGGCCCCGGCCGTGCACCTGAAGCTGCTGGTCGAGGGCGAGGAGGAGTCGGGTTCCGCGCACTTCCGTGCGCTGGTGGAGCGGGAGGCGCAGCGCCTCGCCACCGACATCGTGATCGTCTCCGACACCGGCATGTGGTCCGAGACCACGCCCACCGTCTGCACCGGCATGCGCGGCGTGGCCGACTGCGAGATCGACCTGCACGGGCCCGACCAGGACATCCACTCGGGGGCCTTTGGCGGGGCCGTGCCCAATCCGGCGACGGTCGCCGCCCGCCTGGTCGCGGCGCTGCACGACGCCGACGAGCGGGTCACGATCCCCGGCTTCTACGACAACATCGCCGAGCTCACGGACGAGGAGCGGGCGCTGATCGCCGAGCTGCCGTTCGACGAGTCCGAATGGCTGCGCACGGCCAAGTCGCACGCCGCCGCGGGCGAGAAGGGCTACTCCACCCTGGAGCGGGTGTGGGCCCGCCCGACCGCCGAGGTCAACGGCATCGGCGGCGGCTACCAGGGCCCCGGCGGCAAGACCATCGTGCCCGCCTCCGCCCACCTGAAGCTCTCGTTCCGGCTGGTGTCCGGGCAGGACCCGTACGAGGTCGAGGCGGCCGTCAGGGACTGGGTCGCCGCGCGCATCCCGCAGGGGATCCGCCATTCGATCGTGTTCGGCGCGCCCACCCGGCCCTGCCTGACGCCGCTGGACCACCCGGCGCTCCGCTCCGTGGTGCGGGCCATGGGCCGCGCGTTCGGCGAGAAGGTCCGCTTCACCCGCGAGGGCGGCTCCGGACCCGCGGCGGACCTCCAGGACGTCCTGGACGCGCCCGTCCTGTTCCTCGGCATCTCGGTGCCGTCCGACGGCTGGCACTCGCCGAACGAGAAGGTCGAGCTGGACCTGCTCATGAAGGGCGTCGAGACGGCGGCCTACCTGTGGGGCGACCTGGCCGAGGGCCGCGGGAACCCCGCCTGACCCCACCGCCGCACCGCGCCGGCCACGAGCCACCCGGCCACGAGTCACGAGCCACCCGGCCACGAGTCACGAGTCACACGTCACGAGTCACTGAGCCTGCCTGTCCCACCACCGGGGGAGTTGGAAGTACCTGTGAGCACCCATACCGAGCACCCGATCTCGCTCGCCGCGCCCAGCGGGATCGACCGCGCCGCGCACCACCGCCTCGACGAGGCCTGGCTCGCGGCCGCCTGGAGCCACCCGACGACCCGCGTCTTCGTGGTCTCCGGCGGCCAGGTCCTGATCGACGACACCCCCGACGGGGAGACCGGGATCGTGATGACCCCGGCCTTCGAGGCCCCGCTCACCGAGACGCACCGCTACTTCCTGGGCACCGACGACGACGGCGTACGGTACTTCGCGCTCCAGAAGGACTCGCTGCCGGGCCGGATGGACCAGTCGGCCCGCCCGGCCGGCCTGCGGGAGGCCGGGCTGCTGCTGGGCCCGCGCGACGCCGGGCTGATGGTGCACGCGGTGGCCCTGGAGAACTGGCAGCGGATGCACCGCTTCTGCTCCCGCTGCGGGGAGCGCACCGTGGTCGCCGCCGCCGGTCACATCCGGCGCTGCCCCGGCTGCGGCGCCGAGCACTACCCGCGCACCGACCCGGCGGTGATCATGCTGGTCACCGACGAGCACGACCGTGCGCTGCTGGGCCGCCAGGTGCACTGGCCGGAGGGGCGCTTCTCGACGCTGGCCGGGTTCGTGGAGCCGGGCGAGTCGATCGAGCAGTCCGTCGTCCGCGAGGTGTGGGAGGAGGCGGGCATCAGGGTCGGTGAGGTCGAGTACGTCGCCAGCCAGCCCTGGCCGTTCCCGTACAGCCTGATGCTGGGCTTCACGGCGCGCGCCACCACCACCGAGATCACCGTCGACGGCGAGGAGATCCAGGAGGCCCGCTGGTTCTCCCGCGAGGAGCTGCGCGCCGCGTTCGAGAGCGGCGAGATGGTGCCCCCGTCGGGGATCTCCATCGCGGCCCGCCTGGTCGAGCGCTGGTACGGGGAGCCGCTGCCGCGCCCGGTCGCGTGAGGCCCGGTCCGTAAGGCACGTCGCAGCAGAAGGCCCCCGCGGCGGCGGGGGCCTCTCTGTTCGCAGCGCACCGGTCCGGTGGCCGGAGGTCAGACGGCGAGGGCCTGCTTGACCTGGGCCAGGCTCGGGTTCGTCATGACCGACTCGGCCCCGGCCGGGGACACCACGAGGACGGTCGGGACCGTCTGGTTGCCGCCGTTCGCCTTCTCGACGAACGCCGCGGACTCGGGGTCCAGCTCGATGTTGATCTCGTTGTACGCGATGCCTTCCCGGTCCAGCTGGGTCTTCAGCCGGCGGCAGTAGCCGCACCAGGTCGTGCTGTACATCGTCACGGAACCCGTGTCCTGCATGCTGCGGTCTCCTCTGTGGGGTCTGGCTGGTCCGAGTACTCGAACGTACGGGACCGCGGGGCCATTCCCGCAGCCGCGGTGCCCCTGGTACGTCAAGTGCGTAAGGTGCGTCACGCGGGGCGCGGGCCGGTACGACGAATGCGCGCACCCTGTGGACGGGTTTCCCGTCCGCCCCGCGGGACCTGGCAGCATGGCGGGGTGACATCAGCAACGCACTCCTCATCCTTCCCCGCCGGCGCGGACTCGGCCGACGCGGTGCTCCTGGGCCTGGACCCGGAGCAGCGCCAGGTCGCGACGACCCTGCGCGGGCCGGTGTGCGTGCTGGCGGGCGCGGGCACGGGCAAGACCCGGGCGATCACCCACCGGATCGCCTACGGGGTCCGCTCGGGCCAGCTGATGCCGGCCAGTGTCCTGGCCGTCACGTTCACCAACCGCGCCGCCGGCGAGATGCGCGGCCGCCTGCGCTCCCTGGGCGCGGGCGGGGTGCAGGCGCGGACGTTCCACTCCGCCGCCCTGCGCCAGCTCCAGTACTTCTGGCCCAAGGCGATCGGCGGCGACGTGCCCCGGCTCGTCGAGCGCAAGGTCCAGCTCGTCGCCGAGGCCGGCGCGCGCTGCCGCATCCGGCTCGACCGCGGCGAGCTGCGCGACGTCACGGGCGAGATCGAGTGGGCGAAGGTCACCCAGACCGTGCCCTCCGACTACCCCGCCGCAGCCCTCAAGGCGGGCCGCGAGGCCCCCCGGGACATGGCGGAGATCGCCCAGATCTACGGGACGTACGAGCAGCTCAAGCGCGACCGCGGCGTGATCGACTTCGAGGACGTGCTGCTGCTCACGGTCGGCATCCTCCAGGACCGCCACGACATCGCCGAGCAGATCCGCACCCAGTACCAGCACTTCGTGGTGGACGAGTACCAGGACGTCAGCCCGCTCCAGCAGCGGCTGCTGGACCTGTGGCTCGGCGAGCGCGACAGCCTCTGCGTGGTCGGGGACGCCAGCCAGACGATCTACTCCTTCACCGGGGCCACCCCGGACCACCTGCTGAACTTCCGCACCCGCTACCCGCAGGCGACGCTGGTCAAGCTGGTCCGCGACTACCGCTCCACCCCCCAGGTCGTCCACCTCGCCAACGGGCTGCTGGGCCAGGCCAAGGGGCGCGCCGCCGAGCACCGCCTGGAACTGGTCTCCCAGCGCGAGCCCGGCCCCGACCCGGTATACGCCGAGTACCCCGACGAGCCCGCCGAGGCCGAGGGCGTCGCGCTGCGGATCCGGGACCTCATCGCGGCGGGCGTCCCGGCCGGCGAGATCGCCGTGCTGTACCGCATCAACGCCCAGTCCGAGGTCTACGAGCAGGCCCTCGCGGACGCCGGGGTGCCGTACCAGCTGCGCGGCGCCGAGCGCTTCTTCGAGCGCGGGGAGGTGCAGAAGGCGATCCTCGCCCTGCGCGGCGCCGCCCGCTCCGGCGGCAACGACCCCCTGCTCGACGACGTCGTCGAACTCGGCTCCCAGGTCCGGGCCGTCCTCAGCGCCACCGGCTGGACCGCCGAGCCGCCGGCCGGCTCCGGCGCCGTCCGCGACCAGTGGGAGTCCGTGGCGGCCCTGGTCCGGCTCGCCGAGGACTTCGCCCGGAGCAGGCCCGGCGCGACCCTGGCCGACCTGACCGTCGAGCTGGACGAGCGCAGGGCGGCCCAGCACGCCCCGACCGTCCAGGGCGTCACCCTCGCCTCGCTGCACGCCGCGAAGGGCCTGGAGTGGGACGCCGTTTTCCTGGCCGGCCTCACCGACGGCATGATCCCGATCACGTACGCCAAGACCGATGAACAGGTGGAGGAGGAACGCCGGCTCCTCTATGTCGGCGTCACGCGGGCACGCCACCACCTGACGCTTTCCTGGGCGCTCTCGCGGGCTCCGGGCGGCCGGCCCTCCCGACGCCCCAGCCGCTTCCTGAACGGGCTGCGGCCGGGCTCTGCGGCCCCCGGCGGCCGGGCCGGCGGTCCGGCCGCAGAGCGGACGCCGCGCACCCGCGGGCGCCGTGGACCGACGCTGTGCCGGGTGTGCGGCAGGACCCTCACCGAGGCCGGCGAGCTGAAGCTGATGCGCTGCGAGGACTGCCCGTCCGACATGGACGAGGGTCTCTACGAGCGGCTGCGGGAGTGGCGCGCGGGCCAGGCCAAGGAGCAGGGACTGCCCGCGTACTGCGTGTTCACGGACAAGACGCTCGTCGCGATCGCCGAGGCCGCGCCGTCCGAGGAGGGTGAGCTCTCGATGATCTCTGGAGTCGGCGGCCGGAAGCTCGACCGGTACGGGGCCGATGTCCTGGCCATCTGTGCAGGTCAAGAGCCCGGGGGCGGCCAACCTGACGACGCGTAGAAACTCGTCGGAAAAATAGTTTGCACATGCCCAGCGAATCCCCATAGGTTCTTAGCAACGGAAACGGTGGCTTCTCCGAAGCTCCGGATCCGTGCTGTACTTATCCGAATACGTATGGGACAGGCCCCCGGGCCCCCGTCCCCGAGACGCCGAGAGGAGGCGAGACCAGTGACCAGCTTCATCACCACCACCAAAATGACCGATCGCTCGGTCGCCGCTTCCTGCACGCTCGGCTCCTCCTCGCTCCTCCCGCTCCTGGGTACCGGTCTGTCCGCGATTTCCGCTGACAGCCCTGCCCTGCCGGCTGCGCCCTCGGCGCTCCTGGCGAGCGTGCGGAATGAGCGACCGACCCAGGCACCGGTGGCAGTACTGGAAGCCCAGGCGCACGGCGCCTATGGGTTTGCGGCCGCAGCCGGTGCCGGATCCAAGACGACGCAGACGAAGCAGCAGCACCACCTGATGTGGGCCTTCCGTGGGCTCGAACCCTGGAGTGATCCAGCCTGATTTCACGATCAGGCCGGCGCCTTCAGGGCCGCGGAACCCCACCCGGGATCCGCGGCCCTTCTGTTTGTCCCCGAACGGGGACGGCAGCACGAAGGAGCCTCGGGACTGGCAAGACCAGGTACCAGCCGCCCCCGGCCGAACCCGGCCGGAACGACTAGCCAACCAAGACGAGGAAGAAAACACCGTGCAACTCGAAGCGCACGCCCCGTCCGTACCGCAGACCCAGACGATCTCCCCGCCCGCAGTCCCGGAGGACTCCACCTTGACTCCCCTCACCGCGCTGACCGCGCTCGACGACGCCATCGAGAACCTCGGCGTACCCGTCGCCTGCCGTACCTACGACCCCGAGGTCTTCTTCGCCGAGTCCCCGGCCGACGTCGAGTACGCCAAGTCCCTGTGCGCCACCTGCCCGCTGGTCGAGGCCTGCCTCGCCGGTGCGCTCGAGCGCCGCGAGCCCTGGGGTGTCTGGGGTGGCGAGCTGTTCGTCCAGGGCGTTGTCGTAGCCCGGAAGCGGCCCCGTGGCCGTCCGCGCAAGAACCCGGTTGCCGCGGCATGACCGCCATCGGAACCATCGACCGCCCCCTGACGCACGACCCCTTGAAGCAGGCCCTCATGACCGCCCACACGACGAGCGAGCAGCCGCACGGCTCCGCCACCGCAGACTTCATCACCGCCGGCGCGATCACCTCGCGTCAGAACAGGACCCGCGAAATGCAACTCATCCCAGAAGCCCTGGCCCGTGCCCATATGGACGACCGCATGCGTGAGGTCGACGCCGAGCGTCGCGCCCTGCGCCTGGTCGCCGCCCGCCGCATGCAGCGGCGAGCCGAGCGCGTCTCGCTGCGCGCCCGGCGTGCGCTCGCCATGGCCGTCATGCAGTAAGCAGCCACGCAGCCGCCGCTGACCAGCGGCGCCGCAGCGTACGGGGGACCGGTCCGAACGGACCGGTCCCCCCGGTGCGTTGCGCAGGGCTCTCCACCCCTCGCGGGGATATCGTCTGGAGGTGGACCAGCCGACTCCCCACCCCGCCCCGTCGGGACCCGAGGCCCAGCCCGTCGTCTGCGCGCGCTGCGGCAAGAAGGCCCCAGACGGCGCCCCGCCCACCTGGACCTGCTCGGTGGAGAACGGGACCAGACAGTACTTCTGCGTCGACTGCGCGCGGGCCAACCTCAGGGCGATCGAGGGCCGCCTCGACTCGTCCTGGTGGTGACAGGGGGCCGCCGGCCGCCGGCCCCCCGCGCTCAGTCCTCGGGCAGGAAACCCGGGAGCCAGGACTCCAGTTCGCCCCGCAGCCGTACCGTCGCGCCCAGCTGGCACAGCACCCCGATGGTGCTCAGCGTCACCCGGTGGATCAGCAGGTACGAGGGCGGCAGATTGATCTGCCGGCCCAACTGGTGTGCGGGGGAGCGGGGATCGGCGATCCGGGCCGCCTGACCGCGCAGCCACGGCCGAGTGAAGGTGAACTCCTCCGCCCGGGCCGGCTCGATGATGGGCAGCAGGTAGTCCAGCACCGCCTCCGGGTCCAGTTCGATGGACTCCTTCACGAACCCCTCGGCGCACAGGTGCCCGTAGGTCCCCTCGGCGTCGCCGTCCAGCGTCATCCGCAGCGACGTGCCGATGGGCTTGGGCCAGCCGCCGGGCAGCCGGTCGACGGTGCCGAAGTCCAGCACGCCCAGCCGTATGCGGCCGTCCGCCCCGGATATCAGGCGGAAGTTGCCCGGGTGCGGATCGGCGTGCAGCAGCCCGGTGCGCGCGGGCCCCGAGAAGAGGAACCGGGCCAGCAGCTGACCGGCGCGGTCGCGTTCCTCCGGGGTGCCGTCCGCTATCACCTCCGACAGCGGGGTCCCCTCCATCCACTCGGTCACCAGCACCTGGTCGCCCTGGTGCACGACATCCGGCACGACCACGTCCTCGTCGCCCTCGAACGCGTCCGCGTGGATCCGCTGGGCCTCGGCCTCCAGCTCGTAGTCCAGCTCCTCCGCGACCCGTTCGCGCAGCTCCTCGATCAACGGCTTGACGTCCATGCCCGGAACCAGCGGCCCCAGCAGCCCGGCGAACCGGCCCAGTTGCCTCAGGTCCGACAGCAGCGCCTCGCCGGCTCCCGGGTACTGGACCTTCACCGCGACCTGCCGGCCGTCGTGCCACACCGCCCGGTGCACCTGTCCGATCGAGGCCGCCGCGGCCGGCTTGTCCTCGAACTCCTCGAACAGGTCCCGCCAGTCGGCCCCGAGCCGGTCCGCCAGTACCTGGTGCACCGTCTCGGCGGGCAGCGGCGGAGCCGCTTCCTGAAGCTTGGTCAGCGCCGCCCGGTACGGTCCGGCGACCTCCTCGGGCAGGGCCGACTCGAAGACCGAGAGCGCCTGCCCGAACTTCATGGCACCGCCCTTCAGCTCCCCGAGCGTGCGGAACAGCTGCTCGGCGGTGCGCTGCTGGAGCTCGCGCGCCACGATCTCCGCCGACTTGCCCCCGATCCGCTTCCCCAGCCCCCAGGTGACCCGGCCGGCGAAGCCGAGTGGCAGCGCGGCCAGCTTGACGGTGCGGGTGACCGCCTTCCGGGGAAGATCAGACATGAGCCCCTCCAATTCCCAGACAGCTGTGCCGCAAGCGGCGGTTCGGGATGACCCCTCGGACCACCGCATCCTGTCATGGCGCCCCGGCCCGACCCCGTCCGAGGCACCGGCCCCGGCCGCGACGCGACTCCCCGCCCCGGGACAGCATCCGCCCTGCCGGGCGGGCACGGCCCGACATCGGACCGAACCTTCGTCACCTCGCACCCTGTTCCGCCGGGACCCTGGCCGCGGCGCACGGGCAGTCGGGATGCGGGCGCACGGCCGTCTGCTCCCAGTGGACGGCGGGGAGCGCCGCTTCCCAGCGCGAGGCCGTAGAGGCAGGCAGCTCGCCGTCGAGGAAGGACAGGGCGTGCGCCGCGGCGAGGCCGGCCACCGCCGTGGCCAGGCCCAGGTCACAGGCCGCGGTGGCCCGTCGGCGGTGCGCCGAGCGCCACTGGACCAGCATCCGCGGCCAGGCCGGATCCGCCTCGACCCGGGCGCGCTCCATACAGCCCGCGCACCCCGTGGCACCCGGCAGCACCAGCGGCCCGACCAGCCCGGTGCCCTCCAGCACCCCGGCGTACAGGTGCGGGGTGCCGGTGGCGATCCAGTCGGCCGCGGTGCCCGGATCCGGGGCCCAGGCCTGTAGCCCGTCCCTGGGCGCGACCACCACCAGGGACACTGCCGGTCCCGGCCCCTCGTGCTCCGTGGTCCGCGGCGGGCGCGCGGGGGCCGATTCGCGGACCAGCCCCGCCGCCGCCTCGGCCCGCAGCCGGCCCACGCTGCCGGGCCCGAGCCCGCCCGGCGCCACGTCAGCCGGCTCCACCCGGCCGCCGTCGAGAACCTCGACGCGGCCCACCCCGGCTCCGGCCAGGACCCCGGCGATCATCCCGCCCACGCGGCCGCTCCCGCGCACCTGGACCCGTATGGCCCGCCGCGCCGCGACGCCCCGCAAGTCGCCCCCCGGCTCCCGGTGCACCAGCGACAGCGAGCCCAGGTCGGGCCCGAGCCGCTCCAGTGCCTCCGGCCGCTTGCGCAGGGCCTGCGCCCGCGGACCGCCCGCGGTCGCGTCGTCGAGCAGCCCGGCCGCCGCCAGCCGCCGGACCAGCGTGTCCACCTGCCCCTCGGGCAGCCCCACGGCCGCCGCCTCCGCGCGCAGCAGCTCCATGCCCCGCGTCCCGTCGATCCGGTCGATCAGCGATCCCGTCGCCGTGTCCACGGGGCCGAGCACCACCGCATGAGCGGGCGTCACCCCGAACTGCACCGTCTGCAGATCCCGCCACGCCCTCGCCAGCGCCGGCTTCACCTTCGGATACATGGCTCTCCCCCTCCGTACGCACCGCGTCTCGTTCCCTTCCCCCCGCAGAGTGCCCGCCCGGCGCATTCCCCGCGCGCATTTGTCCACAGGCAAGAGGTATTAGGCATATGAGATGGAGAAAAGGGGCGCTTCCTGTGCCACCTTCGAATCGATCATGTTCGAACGGTGGAGCGGCAGGACTTCGGCCACGGCGAGCGGGTACGGTCTGGGGCGTGTCCGCCGACCCACAGCAGCGCGCCGTCGAAGTCCGCCGGAGCGCGCGCCGCCGCAGGACCGTCTCCGCCTACCGCGAGGGTGACCGGACGGTCGTCCTCATCCCTGCCCGGATGTCCGAGGCCGAGGAGCAGCGCTGGGTGGGGGTCATGCTCGACAAGCTGGCCGCGCAGGAGAGCAGGCGCACCCTCGGGGACGCGGAACTCACGGAACGCGCCGAGCGTCTGTCCGAGCAGTACCTCAGCGGCCGCGCCCGGCCCCGCTCGGTGCGCTGGGTCACCAACCAGAACACGCGCTGGGGTTCCTGCACCCCGGCCGAAGGCAGCATCCGCCTCTCGCACCGCCTCCAGGGGATGCCGGAGTACGTCGTCGACTACGTGCTGCTGCACGAGCTGGCGCACCTCCTCGTGCCCGGCCACGGGCCCCGCTTCTGGGAACTGCTCGACGCCTACCCGCGCACCGAGCGGGCCCGCGGCTACCTGGAGGGAGTGGTCGCCGCCGAGCGCCTGCCCAAGGTCCCCGCGGCCCGGGAGGAATGACCGGTCCGCTCGTCCCGCGCGCGGATGTATCGATATGTACCGGGTCGGTACCGGCTTGGCCGGATGTCGGCAGATGCGGCTAGCCTGAGCGGCACGCATTTCACAGTCGGGATGGGGGACGGTCGTTACGTATGGCCAGGGAATTCCAACGCGGTCACAAGGCCAAGATCAGCGATCTGACGGCCGGCACCGATCTGTACGTGGGCGTCCAGATCGCCGGGCCCGGACTCGCCTTCGACATCAGCTGCTTCGGCCTTGACGCCAACGAGCAGCTGTCGGACGACCGGTACTTCGTCTTCTACAACCAGCCGAAGTCGCCGGAGGAGTCCATCCAGCAGCTCGGCCCGCAGGCCGGCGACACCGAGTCCTTCCGCGTGACGCTGGACCGCGTCCCGGCGAGCATCCACAAGCTGTCCTTCACCGCCACGGTCGACGGCGACGGACAGATGTCGCAGATCGGACCGGGCTACATCCGGATCGTGGCCGGCGGCGAAGAGGTCGTCCGGTACTCCTTCACCGGTGCGGAGTTCACCACCGAGCGCGCCGTGATGCTCGGCGACTTCTACCTCAAGGACGTGTGGCGCTTCGCCGCCGTCGGCCAGGGCTTCGACGGCGGACTCGCCGCACTGCTGAAGAACTTCGGCGGCGAGGTCGCCGAGGAGGACGAGCAGCAGGCCCCGCAGCAGCAGCCGCAGGCCCCGGCCCCGTCCGGCGCCGCGCCGGGATTCGCCCCGCCGCCGCAGGGCGCCGCCGCCCCGGCGCCGTCCTTCGGCACCCCGGTCCAGGCCCCGCCCGCCCCCCCCCCCCCGTACGTCCCGCAGCCCGCGCCCGCGCCCGCGCCCGCGCCCGCCCCTGCTCCCGCCCCGCAGTACCAGCAGCCCGGCGCGCCCGCTCCCGTGCACTCGGCCCCGACCATGGTCGGCCCGCTCACCACCCCGCCGGCCCCCGCACCGTACGGCCAGCCGCCGCACGCCCCGCAGCCGCCCGGCCCGCCCTCGTACGGCCGGCCGCCGCAGCCCTCGTACGGCGGCCAGATGCCCGGCTACGGCGGCCAGGTCCCGCCTCCGGCCCCGGCCCCCGCGCCCTACGGCCAGCAGCCCCCCGGTCACGGCCAGGTCCCCGGCCAGCAGCCGCCCCCGTACGGCCAGATGCCCGGCCAGCAGCCCGGCTACGGCCAGGGCGGCGCCCCGCAGGCCGCCGGCGCCGGACTCACCGCCGCCCTCCAGCCGTACAAGGAAGTCCCCACGGGCGCCCGCTGGACCGCGCAGAACCACCAGCTCATGCGGGTCGACCTGTCCATGGGCGGCCAGCCCGTCCTCGCCCGCCAGGGCAGCATGGTCCTCTACCAGGGCAAGGTCGACTTCAGCTACAAGGGCGCCGGCTTCGCCGGCCGCATCGTCGGCAACGCCACCGGCCAGGAGATGCAGCTGATGCGCTGCAGCGGCCGCGGCCAGGTCTTCCTCGCCGAGAACGGCGCCCACCTGCACGCCATCGAGCTCCAGGGCGACGGGATCTGCGTCTCCGCCGAAAGCGTCCTCGCCTTCGACGAGAGCCTCCAGCACGAGGTCCGCCGCATCGAGGGCCACGGCATCCCCGGCGGCGCCCTGTTCACGATGCTGTTCCAGGGCTCCGGCACGGTGATCGTCAAGACGCACGGCACACCGGTCGTGCTGCCCGTCACCCCGACCACCTTCGCCGACAGCAACGCCATCGTCGCGTGGTCCGCGGCCTCCCAGGTGATCGTCTCCAGCCAGGTCCGGCTGCGGCGCAACGCCTACCCCGGCCACAGCGGGGAGACCGTGAACCTCCAGTTCCGCGGCGCTCCCGGCAACTTCATCGTCGTCCAGCCGTACGAGGTCTGAGGGAGCCCGTCATGAACGCAATGAACCAGCAGCTCGCGGGCTACGCCCCCACCCCCGTCACGGCCCGCATGGAGAACCACGGCCGGGCCATGCTCAAGGTCGCCATGCAGAGCGGCCAGGACCTCTTCGCGCGCACCGGGTCGATGGTCGCCTACGAGGGCTTCGTCCAGTACGAGCCCAACCCGCCGGCCCTGCGCCAGATGGCCTCCCAGTGGCTCACCGGCGAGGGCGCCCCGCTGATGAAGTGCACCGGCGACGGCCTGCTCTACCTCGCCGACTACGGCGCCGACGTCGTCGTGATCAACCTCAACAACGACGCGCTCTCGGTCAACGGCACCAACCTGCTCGCCTTCGACGCCCACCTCCAGTGGGGCGTCGAACGGGTCAAGGGCATGGCCAAGTTCGCCGGCCAGGGCCTGTTCAACGTGCAGGTCGCGGGCACCGGCTGGGTCGCCATCACCTCCCGGGGCACCCCGATCGTGGTCGACTGCGGCAGTGGTGAGGACGAGACGTACGTCGACCCGGACGCGCTCGTCGCCTGGTCCCCGAACCTCAAGGTGAAGGGCAAGCGCAGCTTCAAGGCCTCGTCGATGATCGGCCGGGGCAGCGGGGAGGCCTACCAGATGGCCTTCTCCGGCCAGGGCATCATCGTCGTACAGCCCAGCGAGGACAGCACCGACCGGCTCCGGACCCGGGGCTGAGGGGGAGCGGACACACCATGCAGAGCTCACTTTTCGGCTACGCCGAGCAGCAGTCCCAGGAGCGGTACGCCGTCCAGAACCCGCAGCTGCTGCGGGTCACCCTGGCCGGCTCCGACGACGTACTCGCCCGCAAGGGCGCCATGGTCGCCTACCAGGGCATCATCGACTTCGACGGCGAGTACCAGAGCACCACGCAGCGCACCGCCCGCGCCCGCACCGGCGAGGGCCTCGACCTGATGCGCTGCTCCGGGCAGGGCACGGTCTACTTCGCCAACCTCGCCCAGTACGTCCACGTCGTGGACGTGGACCAGGACGGCCTCACCGTCGACAGCGGCTACGTGCTGGCCATGGACTCCACCCTGCACACCGAGGCCATCGCGGTCGACAGCCAGTACGGGATCTCCGGCTCCGGCAAGTACCAGCTCAACATCACCGGCCGCGGCAAGGTCGCGCTGATGACCTCCGGGCAGCCGCTGATGATGCAGGTCACGCCCGACAAGTACGTCAACGCCGACGCGGACGCGATCGTCGCCTGGTCCACCTCGCTGCGCGTGCAGATGCAGGCCCAGACGCACTCCAGCGGCGTCTGGCGGCGGCGCGGCAACACCGGCGAGGGCTGGGAGCTCAGCTTCCTCGGCACCGGCTTCGCGCTGGTGCAGCCCAGCGAGGTGCTGCCCCCGCAGAACGCCCAGCTCGGGCAGGGCATGGCCGCGCAGTACGGCATGGGCCAGCACGGCGTCCACGCCCAGAACCAGAACAACGCCTGGAACTGACGCACGGCGCACGGCGCTCAGCGCACGGCACACGGAAGGGGCGGCCCCGCGGATGCGGGGCCGCCCCTTCCGGCGTTTTGGACCACCCGGAGCGTCAGAGCCGTGCCCGGGTCGCCTCCAGCAGCCGTACGACCGAGGCGTCGGCCACCGCCGCGACCTCCTCGTACGGGAACCAGCGCACGTCCAGCGACTCCTCGCTGACCTCCGCCACCGCGCCGGCCGGGGCCAGCGCCGCGTACTGCACGTCCAGGTGCCAGTTGCACGGCGCCGGGATCGGGTGCCGGTCCAGCCGCACCGGGCCGCCGGGCAGCAGCGTCAGCCCGGACGCGATGCCCGACTCCTCGACGGCCTCGCGCAGCGCGGCCCCCGCGATCGAGGTGTCCTCGGGCTCGCAGTGCCCGCCCATCTGGAGCCACATGCCGAGCTTCTTGTGCAGGGTCAGCAGCACCCGCTCGCCCACCGGGTCCACGACCAGCGCGCTGCCGGTGATGTGCCCCGCCCGGCAGGGCTTGTAGACCCCGTCCGGGTGCGCCTCCAGGTGCTCCAGGTACTCGTCGCGCAGCTCGGGCTGGTCCTCGTAGTCCTTCAGGACCAGGACCACGTCGTCGTACAGGCTCACTTCTTCGGTTCCCCCTCGCCATCGGCGTCGCCCCGGCCGCCCTGGTCCCCCTGGTCGCCCTGCTCGCGCTGCTGGGCCGCCTCGCCGAGCATCTTGTCGATCTCGGAGAAGTCCAGCTGCTCGCGGTGCACGAACCCGTCCGGGTCGTCCAGGTCGGAGGCCGTGGGCAGCATGTCCGGGTGCTCCCACAGCCCGTCCCGGCCGTCCACGCCGCGGGCGTCGGTCAGCGAGGCCCACAGCCGAGAGGCGTCCCGCAGCCGGCGCGGGCGCAGCTCCAGCCCGACCAGGGTCGCGAACGTCTGCTCCGCCGGGCCGCCCGAGGCACGCCGCCGGCGCATGGTCTCGCGCATGGCGTCCGCCGAGGTCAGCCGGGGCTTGGCCGCCTCGTGGACGACCGCGTCCACCCAGCCCTCGACCAGCGCGAGCGCCGTCTCCAGGCGGGCCAGGGCGGCCTTCTGCTCGGGGGTGTCCTGCGGCTGGAACATGCCGCCCTGGAGTGCCTCCTGGAGCTGCTCCGGGTTCGTCGGGTCGAGCCGGCCGACCACGTCCTCCAGCTTGGAGGTGTCGACCTTGATGCCCCGTGCATACCCCTCGACCGCGCCCAGCAGGTGCGAGCGCAGCCACGGCACGTGCGCGAACAGCCGGGCGTGCGCCGCCTCGCGCAGCGCCAGGTACAGCCGCACCTCGTCGGCCGGGACGCTCAGGTCCTTGCCGAAGCCCTCGATGTTCAGCGGCAGCAGCGCCGCCTTGCCGGCCGGGCCCAGCGGCAGACCGATGTCGGTGGAGCCGACGACCTCGCCCGCGAGCGTGCCGACGGCCTGGCCGATCTGCTGGCCGAACATGGCCCCGCCCATGGAGCGCATCATGCCGAGCAGCGGGCCCGCCATGGCCTGCATCTCCTCGGGCAGCACGCTGCCCATCGCCACGCCGACGCGCTCGGCGACGGGGTCCACGAGCTCCTTCCACACCGGGAGGGTCGCCTCGACCCACTCGGCACGGCTCCACGCGACGGCCGTGGTCGCGCCCGAGGGCAGCGAGGTCACCCCGTCCAGCCAGTGGTCGGCGAGGCGCACGGCCTCCTCGACGGCGGACTTCTCGGCCATGCCGACGCTGGAGTCCTTCACGCCGTCCGCCGTGCCCTGCGCGACGGTCTGGCGGGCGATGTCCTTGGCCATGTCCCAGTTCACGGGACCGCCCTCGTAGCTGAGCATCTGGCCGAGCTGCTGGAAGGCCGCGCCCAGGTCGTTCGGGTTCATCGCCCCGAACATCGCCGCGAACGGGTTGTCCGGGCCGCCCGGGCCGCCGGCACCGCCCGGCAGGCCCATGCCCGGGAACCCGAACGGATTCGGGCCGCCCTGACCGCCCTGATTGCCCTTCTTCTTGCCTTCGTCGCCGTTCTCCGGCTCCTCCGGCGGAAGGCCGAATCCGAATGGGGTGTCGCTCACGGGTTTCCTCGGCTCGTAGGGCCGCCGGCAAGGCCGACGGGAAATGGTCCGACAACACCACCCAGCGTAGACACCACACCCGCTTCCGGGCTCGGTGCTCCGCCGACTCCTGGGCTGCGGCAGGATGGACATCACCTGGTAGGTACGCGTCACGGCGCGTCCCCACTGAAGACAACCGCTGGAGACGCCTGGTGAGTTCCCCAGATCCACAGGTTCGCGCGCCGCACGACGCCGAAAACCCCCCTGAGCACGGCGAGAGCGCCCACGACGTTCGCCGGCCGCGAAACCAGGCTGCACGAGGCCCCGTGATCGCCGTGACGGGCGCCGCCTCCGGGGTGGGGGCGGCCCTGGTGGCCCGCCTGGCCGCCTCCGACGAGGTCAAGCAGGTCGTCGCGATCGACGAACGGCGCGGTGACTGCGCCGCCGCGCAGTGGCACGTGCTGGACGTACGCGACCCCGCGATCGCCGAGAGACTGCGCGGCGCCGACGTGGTCGTCCACCTCGCACTGGACCTCGACCTGGAAACGGACCCGGCGGCCCGTACGGCGTACAACGTACGCGGCACCCAGACCGTGCTGACGGCGGCTGCGGCGGCCGGAGTGCACCGGGTCGTGCTGTGCACGTCCGCGATGGTCTACGGCGCCCTGCCGGACAACGACATCCCGCTGTCGGAGGACTCCGAGCTACGGGCCACGGCCGAGGCGACCGGCGTCGGCGACCTGCTGGAGATCGAGCGGCTCGGCCGGCGGGCGCCGCGGGCGCACCCCGGGCTGAACGTGACGGTGGTCCGGCCTGCCGTGCTGGTCGGCGGCACCGACACCGCCCTGACCCGGTACTTCGAGTCCCCGCGCCTGCTCGTGGTGGCCGGATCCCGGCCGACCTGGCAGTTCTGCCACGTCGAGGACCTGGTGAGCGCGCTGGAGTACGCGGCGCTGGAGAAGGTCGAGGGCGAGCTGGCCGTGGGCTGCGAGGGCTGGCTGGAGCAGGAGGAGGTCGAGGAGCTGAGCGGCATCCGCCGCATGGAGCTCCCGTCGGCGGTCGCACTGGGCGCGGCGGCCCGGCTGCACCGGATCGGCCTGACGCCGTCCCCGGCGGGTGACCTCGCGTACACGATGCACCCGTGGGTGGTCAGCGTCAGCGGGCTGCACGCCGCGGGCTGGCGGCCGCGCTGGACCAACGAGGAGGTGCTGGCCGAGCTCCTCCAGGAGGTCGCGGGCCGGCACACGGTCGCGGGGCGCCGGCTGGGCCGCAAGGACGCCACCGCGGCGGGCGCCGCGGGCGCGACGGTCGCCCTCCTGGGCGCCGCGGCGGTGGTCCGCGCCGCCCGCCGCCGCCGCGGCCTCTGACTCCGCCCCGGCCCCCGGCCGCCCGTCCGGGCGGCCGGCCGGGGCTCCGGTCCTGTAGGAGGCTCCATACGCGTGGGTCGTACAGCCGGTCGAATCGGCTATACCGCGATGTGAGACCCGTGGTGCACGATGGCTGCATGGCACCGCACTTCGACCACCCCGGCGAGCAGGCCGCAACGGACCCGATCCGGCTGCTCGAAATCCGTGAGACCCCGCTCTCGATCGACGAGGTCTTCCAGGCCGTCGGCGACGACGCGACGGGCGGCACGACGCTCTTCGTCGGCACGGTGCGCAACCACGACGGCGGGGCCGACGTCGACGCCCTCGGCTACTCGTGCCATCCCACGGCCGAGGCCGAGATGCGCCGCATCGCCGAGCGCGTGATCGACAAGTACCCGGTCCGCGCCCTGGCCGCCGTGCACCGCATCGGCGATCTGTCCGTCGGCGATCTCGCGGTGATCGTGGCGGTGTCCTGCCCGCACCGCGGCGAGGCCTTCGAGGCGTGCCGGATGCTGATCGACGACCTGAAGCACGAGGTGCCGATCTGGAAGCACCAGACGTTCTCGGACGGTACCGAGGAGTGGGTCGGCGCCTGCTGAGCAGGTTCGGGGGGCCGCGTGCGGGAGCCGAGGGGCGATCTTGTACTGTCCCACCCGTTCGGCCGCGCAACACGCCCTCGATTTGCGTAACCCCTTCCCGGGCACGAGCGTTGAAGCCACCAACGACACGTACTTTCGGGGCAGGGAGGCACGTCCATGGCGTCACTGGCATGGTTGCTGATCCCGCTGTTCGCCGCCGTCGGAGCGGCGATATGGGGCAGCTGGGCGGCGCGCGACCGCACTCAAGGTGACATATCCGAACTCGCGGGATACGCGAGGTTCCGTGAAGCCATGGACAGGGCCGATCAGGCCAGGGTGAAGGAAGCGGCCCATTCCGGTTCCGACGCGGTATGACGCGTCCCGGACGAGGCCCCCTGAGAATCCGCTGAGAGTTCCGCCCGCGGTCCCCGTACGGACCGGCCCCGGCGGCCGCCCGTCAGGGGCGTCCCGTACTGTCGATCCATGCCACGCCGCACTGCGACGATGCTCGCCTCCACCCTCCTGCTGTTCGCGCTGCTCTGCGCAGGGGTGTTCATCAAGGTCCCGTACTCGGAAATGAGCCCGGGCCCGACGGTGAACACGCTCGGGGACTCGCACGGCGAGCCCGTCATCAGCATCGCGGACCACAAGACGTACCCGGCAAGCGGGCACCTCAACATGACGACGGTCCGGGTCACCGGCGCCGACTACGACATGAACCTGCTGGAAGCGGTCTACGGCTGGCTGTCCGACGACAACATCGTCGTCCCGCACGAGAACCTCTACCCGGCCGGGAAGACGGAGGAGCAGTCCACCCAGGAGAACGCCGAGGAGTTCAGCCAGTCGCAGGAGAGCGCCAAGGTGGCGGCCCTCAAGCAGCTGGGCACGCCGGGCGTCACGTCCCGCGTCGTGGTCTCCACCGTCGTCAAGGGCAGCCCCGCCGAGGGCAAGCTGCACGCCGGTGACGTGATCCGGGCCGTCGACGGCAGCCCGGTCAACGCCCCGGAGGACGTGGCCAAGCTCGTCACCAGGCGCAAGGCCGGCGAGCCGGTCGAGTTCACGATCGTGCCCGCCGCCGAGGCGGCCGCGGCCGAGAAGGCGCACCAGGAGCCCACCGGCACGACCAAGGTCGTGATCACCACCGCCAAGGCGGAGGGTGACGGGCACGCCATCGTCGGCATCCGGGCGGGCACCGACCACACCTTCCCGTTCGCCATCGACATCAAGCTCGCCGACGTCGGCGGCCCGAGCGCGGGCCTGATGTTCGCCCTCGGCATCGTCGACAAGCTCACCCCGGGCGATCTGACCGGCGGCAAGTTCGTCGCGGGCACCGGCACCATCGACGACACCGGCAAGGTCGGCCCGATCGGCGGCATCCAGATGAAGACGATCGGCGCCCGCAAGGCCGGCGCCGAGTACTTCCTGACGCCCGCCGAGAACTGCTCCTCCGCCGCCCAGCACGTCCCCGACGGCCTGACCCTCGTGAAGGTCTCCACCATCGACGACGCCACGAAGGCGCTGGAGAAGATCAGCAAGGGGGACACGGCCGGCCTGCCGCAGTGCGGCTAGGGCCCGGCCCGGTCCGGAGGACGGGCCCGGGCGGCCGGGACCGGTCCGCCCGGCCCGCTCAGTCCAGGAACGTCGCGGCCAGCGCCTCGGCGAGGCCCGGCACCAGGCTCGCGCCGGTCAGCACCTCGGTCGAGGAGTCCTTCTCGCGCAGCCGCACCGCGGACTCGCGCGAGCCGTCGCGCAGGACGCCCACGGTCAGGCGCACCTCCTGCCGGTCCGGATGGGCGGCGACCCACTTGGCCAGCTGCTTGTCGCTGAGCCCCTCCGGTACGGAGGCCTCCGCGGACGGCGGCAGCATCAGCCGCTCCACGGTCAGCGCGCAGCCGACGATCGACGGGGGCCAGGCGATGGTTCCCAGGAACTTGTCCAGCGGCGTGCCCTTGGGCACCTCCTCCTGCTCGATCGGGGTGAGCTGGCTCTTGCCGGCGTCGTCCTGGTCGAGGCCGAGCTGGCCCGCGAGCCGCGGTTCCGACTTGCGGAGCCGGGCGGTGTCGACGAGAGCGAACAGCCGGGCGGGCTTGTCCCAGCCGAGGGAGGAGGCGTACTCGTCGATCTCGAGGACGGCACGCGTCAGGGGAGTGGCCGCCATCGGCGTGCCCGGGGAAGGCGAAAGGTTGGACATGGACAACATCCTGCCTCCTTTCCGGCCGATACCGGGAACTGACTAAAGCCTCAGTAAGTTGCATGAGTGGGCCCTACGATCGGGGGCCCAGCTTTTGAAATGTCCAGCCACGACACTCAGCGACTTTCGAGGTGCGCACCTTGGCTTTCCAGATGCCGGACCGCGGCGGAGGCCCTTCCGGGCCACGGATGAGAGTCGGCCGCCCCTCCCGGCGTGCCCGCACTCTTCTGATGACCTTGGGCGTACTGGCCGTCCTGGGCATGGCGTTCGTCATGTTCGCGGGCTTCTGGACGGACTGGCTCTGGTTCCGCTCCGTCAAGTACTCCACCGTCTTCACCACCACCCTGTGGACCAAGATCGGCCTCTTCGCCGTCTTCGGCCTGCTGATGGCGGGTGCCGTCGGCCTGAACATCTGGCTGGCGTACCGGCTGCGGCCACCGCTGTCCGCGATGTCGATGGAGCAGCAGAGCCTCGACCGCTACCGGATGAGCGTCGCCCCGTACAAGACGTGGCTGCTCCTCGGGATCGCGGCGCTCGTCGGCATGATCGCGGGCGCCTCGGCGGCCGGCCAGTGGAAGACCTGGCTGATGTACGTGAACGGGGTGCCCTTCGGGCAGAAGGACCCCCAGTTCCATCTGGACGTGTCGTTCTACACCTTCGACCTGCCCTGGTACCGCTTCCTCCTCGGCTTCGGCTTCGCCGCGGTCGTGCTGTCGGTGATCGCCGCGGTCGTCGTCCACTACCTGTACGGCGGCCTGCGCGTGACGAGCCCGGGCGCCCGGGCCACCGCCGCGGCGACCGGGCACCTGTCGGTGCTGCTCGGCCTCTTCGTGACGCTGAAGGCCGTGGCGTACTGGCTCGACCGGTACGGCCTCGCCGTGAAGTCGAGCGACTTCAAGGCCGCGGACAACTGGACCGGCCTGCGCTACGTCGACGCGAACGCGTACCTGCCGGCGAAGACGATCCTCGTCGCCATCGCCGCGATCTGCGCCGTGCTCTTCTTCGCGACGCTGTGGCGGCGCACGTGGCAGCTGCCGGTCATCGGCTTCGGCCTGATGGTGCTCTCGGCGATCCTGATCGGCGGCCTGTACCCGGCGATCGTGCAGAAGTTCCAGGTCCAGCCGAACGAGCAGGCCAAGGAATCCCCGTACGTCGAGAAGAACATCGAGGCGACGCGCAACGCCTACGGGATCGACCGCTCCGAGGTCAAGGACTACCCGGGCGTCCCGCAGACCGATGACAAGACCAGGCTGCGGCAGGCGGCCGACACCACGGCCAGCGTCCGGCTCCTCGACCCGAACATCGTCTCGCCGGCCTTCCAGCAGCTCCAGCAGGTCAAGGGCTACTACGCCTTCCCGTCCACGCTCGCCGTGGACCGGTACAGCGGCCAGGACACGGTCATCGGGCTGCGCGAGCTGAACATCGCCGGCATCCCGAAGAACAACTGGATCAACGACCACTTCAAGTACACGCACGGTTACGGCGTGGTCGCCGCCAAGGGCACCACGGTCAAGGACGGCGCCCCCGACTTCACCCAGTCCGACCTGCCCTCCAAGGGCATGTTCGGCACGGACTTCGAGCAGCGCATCTACTACGGCGAGCAGACGAAGCAGTACTCGATCGTCGGCGGACCGCAGAAGGAGCTCGACTACTCGGACGACAAGGGCGAGAAGGAGACGAGCTACAAGGGCGACTCCGGCGTCAACCTCGACAACCCGGTCAACCGGGCGGCGTACGCGCTCGCGTTCAGCGAGCCGCAGATCCTGTACTCCGGCGCCATCGGCGACGGCTCGCGGATCCTCTACCACCGCACGCCCAAGGAGCGCGTCGAGGCCGTCGCCCCGTGGCTGACCATCGACGGGGCGCCGTACCCGGCGGTCGTCGACGGCCGGATCAAGTGGATCGTCGACGCCTACACGACGACGAACGGCTACCCGTACGCCTCGCGCACCACGCTGGGCCAGAGCACCGCGGACTCCCTCACCAACAGCCAGCGCGCGGTGGTGGCCCAGGAGAACCAGGTCAACTACATCCGCAACTCGGTCAAGGCCACGGTCGACGCCTACGACGGCACGGTCGACCTGTACCAGTGGGACACCCAGGACCCGGTCCTCAAGACCTGGATGAAGGCCTTCCCGGGCACGGTCAAGCCCAAGAGCGAGATCTCCAAGCCGCTCATGGACCACCTGCGCTACCCGCAGGACCTCTTCAAGGTCCAGCGCGAGCTGCTCACCCGGTACCACGTCACGGACCCGCAGACGTTCCTCAGCGGCAGTGAGGCCTGGGCCGTCCCGGACGACCCGACGACCAAGGCCGGCACGGCGGTCCCGCCGTACTACCTGTCGATGAAGATGCCGGACCAGAAGGAGAAGGACCAGGTCTTCTCTCTCACGACGACGTTCACGCCGAACGAGCGGGACAACCTGAGCGCCTTCATGGCGGTCAACGCCGATCCCGGCACCCAGGATTACGGCAAGATCAGAATCCTGAAGCTGCCGACCAGCAAGCCGGTCGACGGCCCCAAGCAGGTGCAGAGCAAGTTCCAGTCGGAACCGAAGATCGCCGAGTCGATCCGGCTGCTGCGCGGCGGCGACTCCGAGGTCGAGTACGGCAACCTGCTCGCGGTGCCGCTCGACGGCGGGATGCTGTACGTGGAGCCGGTGTACGTGCGCAGTTCGGGGCTGAAGTACCCGCTGCTGCGCAAGGTGCTGGTGACGTACGGCAACCAGACGGCGTTCGAGGACAGCCTGGAGAAGGCGCTGAACGTGGTGTTCGGGGCCGAGGCTCCGACGGTGCCGGTGGCGCCGGTGACCCCGCCGGGCGAGGGCACCACCACGCCCCCGACCTCCCAGGACCCGACGGTCAAGGCGGCGCTCGACGACGCGAAGAAGGCGATCGACGCGGCCGAGAAGGCACGTCAGTCCGGTGACTGGACGGCCTTCGGCAAGGCGCAGGACGACATCAAGGCGGCGCTGCAGCGGGCGATCGACGCGGAGGCGAAGCTGACGGCCCCGAAGCCCGGTGGATAACGGGTAATGGCTCAGTCCCGCGTCGTGATACTGTGGTTTCACCGACGCGGGGTGGAGCAGCTCGGTAGCTCGCTGGGCTCATAACCCAGAGGTCGCAGGTTCAAATCCTGTCCCCGCTACTGAAGATGAAGGCCCGGATCCATGGGATCCGGGCCTTCGTCATGTCCAGGGGGGACACGCGGGGCCATGTGGTAGCTGAGACGGGTGAGTTGAGGCGGGACCGTGTTTGACTTATCTCTCTGTGGGCATGTCGACAAAACGCTGTAGTGACCTCACAGGCTGCGACATACCAGGTGTACGCGGGTAGCAGGTGATGCGACGATGGGATTTATGGGGGACAGGTCAACTCTGCTGGAGACAGGGCGGTTTGTGAGGGCGGAAGTCGAATCGGGCGCAGAGGCCGACGAGGAGGCTCCGGTCGTTAACACGCAGACCGCACTGACCGATGCGGATTTCGCGGAGGAAATGTTCGCCGAGACCGACCCGGCGAGCGACACCGAGCTGGAAGCACGGCACCGCGTCGCGGCCGACCGGGGCGACCCGGGCGCGATGAGCGTGCTCGGGGCGCTGCTGCTGCGCCGCGGCGACCTGGCCGGCGCCGAGCCGTACCTGCGGGGCGCCACCGCGGAGGGGGACCGCGCCGCCGCCAACAACCTGGGAGTGCTGCTGCTCCAGCGGGGTTACCCCGAGGAGGCCGCCGGCTGGTGGCGGGTCGCCGCCGTCGCCGGATCCGCGCCGGCCGCCCACGCGCTGGGCCGCCACTTCCGCGAGCGCGGGGACGAGCCCGCCGCCGAGTACTGGCTGCGCCAGGCGGCGGAATCAGGCCATGCCCTCGGCGCGTACGGGCTCGCCGAGCTGCTGGAGCACCGGGGCGACAAGGGCGTCGAACGCTGGCTGCGCCAGGCCGCCGAGCAGGGGCACCGCGAGGCCGCCTACCGGCTGGCCCGGCACCTGCGCAAGGGCGACCCCACCGAGGCCGAACAGTGGTACCGCCAGGCCGCCGCGCGCGGGCACCGGCAGGCAGCCCTGCACCTGGGCGCCCTGCTGGAGGCGCGCGGGGAACTCAAGGAGGCCGGGCGCTGGTACCTGACCTCCGCCAAGCAGGGCGAGGCGCGCGCCGCGTGCGCGCTCGGCTTCCTGCTGCGCGACGCGGGCGACGAGGAGAGCGCCGTCGCGTGGTGGAACCGGGCCGCGCAGGACGGGGACGGGAACGCCGCCAACGCCCTGGGCGCGCTGCACGCCGCGCGGGGCGAGACCCAGACCGCGGAGAAGTGGTACCGCGCCGCCATGGACGCGGGCGACCAGAACGGGGCGTACAACCTTGCTTTGCTGTGCGCCGCACAGGAGCGCACCGCGCAGGCCGAGCACTGGTACCGGCGCGCCGCCTACGCCGGGCACCGGGAGGCCGCCAACGCCCTCGCGATCATGCTGCTCCAGGTCGGCGACGCGGCCGGGGCCGAGCCGTGGTTCTCGAAGGCGGCCGAGGCCGGCAGCGTCGACGCCGCGTTCAACCTCGGGATCCTGTTCGCGAGCCGGGACGACGACCGGACCGCGCTGAAGTGGTACGAGCGGGCCGCCTCCGCGGGCCACACCGACGCGGCGCTCCAGGTCGGGATCGCGCTGGTCCGCGACGGCGAGGACCGCGCGGCCGAGCGGCACCTGCGCTGCGCCGCCGGCGGCGGCAGCGCGGAGGCGGCGTTCCGGCTGGCGGCGCTGCTGGAGTCGCTGGCTCCGCCGCCGGAGCCGGTGGCGCTGGGCGAGCCGGTGGGCAGCGCCCCGCGCACCGAGAGCGAGGAGTGGTACGAGCGGGCCGCGGAGCTGGGACACCGGCGGGCCCAGGTGCGGGTCGGGATGCTGGCCGCCGCGCGGGGCGATGCGGCGGTCGCGGCCCGGTGGTACCGGGAGGCGGCCGAGGCCGGCTCCCGCAACGGGGCCTTCAACCTCGGGCTGCTGCTGGCGCGCGAGGGGAACGAGCCGGAGGCCGCACTGTGGTGGACCCGGGCCGCGGTGGCCGGCCACGGCCGGGCCGCACTGCGCCTGGGGCTGCTGGCCGCCCGGCACGGGGACCTGGCCGAGGGGCAGAAGTGGTGCGTGCGCGCCATGGAACTGGGCCCGGCCGAGGTCTCCGAACGCGCGGCCCGCCTCCGGGAGGCCCTGGCGGCGGAACAGTCGGAGCAGTCGGCGTAGGCCTGGCTGCCGGGCCGCTCGCCGGGCCGCTCGCCGGGCGGGAACGCCGGACGCCGGGCCGCTCGTCGCGGCCCGGCGTCCGGGTGGGTCCGTGGGGTGTGGGGCCGGTCAGCCGACGGTGCCGAGGGCGATCCAGCCATTGGGCAGGGGGTCGCCGCCGTTGAAGGCGTAGGCGGTGGCCGTGTCGCCGGAGCCGGCCACGATGTAGTCGGCGCGGGCGTCGCCGCTGATGTCGGCGAAGTGCGCCTTGTCCTTGTCGGTGGTCAGACCGGACGCGAGCTGTCCCGCCCACTGCCAGCCTCCGCGGTTGTCCCCGCCGCGGTTCCAGTACCCGGAGACAGAGCCGTTGGCGGCGATCACCAGGTAGTCGGCGCGGCCGTCACCGTCGAGGTCGGCCAGGCGCACCCGCGAGCGGTCGGAGGTGGCACCGGTGGTCATCTGGCCGAGCCCCTGCCAGCCGCCTCCGGTGTCCCCGCCGCGGTTCGCGTACACGGTGAGGGCGCCGTTGTCGGAGAACACCCCGTAGTCGGTCCTGCCGTCGCCGTCGAAGTCGCTGAAGCGGACCTTGTCCTGGGTGGTCGTGAGACCCGAGGCGACCTGCCCCACGGCCTGCCAGCCGCCACCGACGTCCCCGCCGCGGTTGAGGTAGACGACGATGCTGCCGTTGGGGTTGACGAGCAGGTAGTCGGCCTTGCCGTCACCGTCCCAGTCCGCGAAGCGGGCGCGGCTGCGGTCGGTGGTCAGACCGCCCGCGACCCGGACGAGGGTCTGCCCGCCGGCGTCCCCCCCGGCGTTCAGCTTGACGTCGACCTGGCCGTTGTCGGCGACGGTGAACCGGTCCTGGCGGCCGTCACCGTCCCAGTCGGCCCAGCGCACCCGGTTGGAGCCGCCGGACTCGTTGCCGGTCCGCGGCGTCCTCTTGGTCCAGCCGTCGGTGACGGCCTGCTCCAAGGCGCCGTAGTAGGCGCCTGCAAGCTTGACGTGGCCCGAGTCCTGGGGGTGCAGACCGTCGAGCATCTCGTCCGGCAGGGTCATCTTGGGCGGCTCGACGAACCGGAAGTGCTGGCCGGCGGCCTGGCGGGAGGCCACCTGTCCGCGTATGACCGAGTTGAAGGTCTTCGTCTGCTCCTCCACGCCGGCGGTTTCCGTCAGCAGACCGATGCAGATGACGGTGACGCCGGGCCGGTTGTACTGGAGGTGGTCGATGAGTTCGGAGAGCTTGTTCGCCGCCGTGACCGGGTTCTCGTTCTCCCTCTTGAGGTTGTTGATCCCCAGATGGAGCAGGACCACGTCAGGGCCGGCCGTGGTCTCCCAGGTGTCGATCTGAGCGCGGATCGTGTCGATCGTCCATCCGCTGTGGCCCTCGTTGTCGGGGTCGGGGATGGGGCCGTTCTTCATCGAACCGACGAAATCGGGCGTGTACCGGGACTGGCCGGCCATCAGGTCCCACAGAGGTCCGCGGTAGCCGCGGCCGTCGGTGCTGCCCGTGCCCGCGGTGATGGAGTCGCCGAGCGGCATGATCCGGAGGGCGGGCGGCTGCGGGGCCGCGGTCGCCGGGGCGGCACCGAGCCCCATGAGGGCGGCCGCGGTGAGCAGGGCGAGGCCGAGTTGAACCCTGGGCTTCTTCACAGGTGTGCTGACTTTCGGTGGAGTGGGTCGAGAAGGCGTTCTCGAAAGGGCATGGCAAGACCCGCCTGCGAGGCCCTCGGGACCGGGCAGGCGTGGGTGCGGCTGCGTGATCAGCCGGTGGCGCTGATCTCGACGAGAACGTGACCCGTGTTCTGCAGGGGTCCCTCACCGAAAGGTGCGTACTGGTTCTTGGCGACGTCGAGGACGGCCGACAGCTTCGTGCCGGTGAACTTCGCGCTCACCGGCCGTGCCCCCGCGTCAAGGGCGAAGACCTGGTCCAGCTCCAGCGCGATCCGGCCGGTGCTGTTGTGGACGGTGAAGCAGTACATGGGATTCTGCTTGGCCGCGGGAGCCGGGTTCGAGTACAGCCGGATCTGCGAAAGGTTGGTTCCGCATTTGTCGAGCGTGATGCCGCCGTTCCCGCTGTTCAGCTTGATGCCGTCCTTGGCGAGGATCGCCGCGGCGCCGGGGTACGGACGGTCCGCGTCAGCCGTGGCGACGGCGCTGCCCGAGGGGACGGGCGAGGCCTCCCCCACCGCGGTCGGTGCAGGTGACGGCTCTCCCACCGTGGTCTGCGCGGGCGAGGGCAGCGCGGACGGCGTGGCCGCCACGGGCTGGGCGGCCACGGTCTCACCGTGTACGTCGGACGTCGCGACGTAGACGCCACCGGCTCCGAGCACGAGGACCGCGAGGGCGGCGAGGGCAGGTTGACGCGCGCCAGAAAGCACCGGCAGGAGTCCTTTCGAAAGACTTGTGAAGATCAGGAGTAAAAATTGCGTCGATTCTGCTCAAAGTCAATCTGATTACCGGTGACCCCTGTCACCGCCTGTCATGAAGGTTTCACGGGAGGTGGATTTGCTTCTCGCCGCGGCCTTCGCGTAAAGTCGTGTTCACCGACGCGGGGTGGAGCAGCTCGGTAGCTCGCTGGGCTCATAACCCAGAGGTCGCAGGTTCAAATCCTGTCCCCGCTACTGATGGCTGAAGGCCCGGATCCTCTGGATCCGGGCCTTCAGTCGTTTCCGGCAACGAGGACGGGGCCCGGGAGGAGTGCTCCCGGGCCCTTCGTCGGTCCGGTCCGGTTCCTCAGGCCCCCGCGCAGGACGGGCACAGCCCCCGGTACGTCACCTCGACCGCCGAGACCACGAATCCGAAGCGCTCCGCGTCCGGGAGGTCGGCCAGCGGGTTGCCCGACGGGTGCACGTCGCGGATCGCGCCGCACTGGGCGCAGACCAGGTGCTGGTGCGGCTGGTGGGCGTTCGGGTCGTACCGCTTGGCCCGGCGGTCCGTGGAGACCTCCAGCACCTCGCCGAGGGACACGAGCTCACCCAGCGTGTTGTAGACGGTGGCGCGCGAGATCTCCGGCAGCTTGTCCACCGCGCGCGCGTGCACCTCGTCGGCCGTCAGGTGAACGTGGTCACCGTCGAGCACCTCGGCCACGACGCGCCGCTGTGCGGTCATGCGCCATCCGCGTCCGCGAAGTCGTTCCAGCAGGTCACTCATGGACACCAGCCTAACAGTGCAGGGTCCGGTGTAACTCCCGAACCAGTGTGGAGTTGGAACCTTGCTTGACTTAGACAAAGTCCATCGTAGGATCGAGTGCAGCAGGAGCCAAGGACAGGCACATGGCAGGAACGACGCAGGAGGCGCACGTGACGCAGGGACCGCTCACCACGGAGGCCGGGGCTCCGGTCGCCGACAACCAGAACAGCGAGACGGCCGGCGTCGGCGGACCCGTCCTGGTCCAGGACCAGCTGCTGCTGGAGAAGCTCGCGCACTTCAACCGCGAACGCATCCCGGAGCGCGTGGTGCACGCCCGCGGCGCCGGTGCGTACGGCACGTTCACCCTGACCCGTGACGTCTCGCAGTGGACCCGGGCCGCGTTCCTCTCCGAGGTCGGCAAGCAGACGGAAACGTTCCTGCGCTTCTCCACCGTCGCGGGCAACCTCGGTGCCGCCGACGCGGTGCGCGACCCCCGCGGCTGGGCGCTGAAGTTCTACACCGAAGAGGGCAACTACGACCTCGTCGGCAACAACACCCCGGTGTTCTTCATCAAGGACGCCATCAAGTTCCCGGACTTCATCCACACCCAGAAGCGCGACCCGTACACCGGCTCGCAGGAGGCCGACAACGTCTGGGACTTCTGGGGCCTGTCGCCCGAGTCCACCCACCAGGTGACCTGGCTGTTCGGCGACCGCGGCATACCCGCGTCCTACCGCCACATGAACGGCTACGGCTCGCACACGTTCCAGTGGAACAACGAGGCGGGCGAGGTCTTCTGGGTCAAGTACCACTTCAAGACCGACCAGGGCATCAAGAACCTCACCCAGGCCGAGGCCAACCGGCTCGCCGGCGAGGACCCCGACTCGCACCAGCGCGACCTGCGCGAGGCCATCGAGCGCGGCGACTTCCCGACCTGGACCGTGCAGGTCCAGATCATGCCCGCCGCCGAAGCGGCCCAGTACCGCTTCAACCCCTTCGACCTCACCAAGGTGTGGCCGCACGCGGACTACCCCCCGATCGAGATCGGCAAGCTGGAGCTCAACCGCAACCCGGAGAACGTCTTCGCCGAGGTCGAGCAGTCCATCTTCAGCCCGGCCCACTTCGTCCCCGGCATCGGTCCGTCCCCGGACAAGATGCTCCAGGGCCGCCTCTTCGCGTACGGCGACGCCCACCGCTACCGCGTCGGCATCAACGCCGACCACCTGCCGGTGAACCGCCCGCACGCCACCGAGGCGCGCACCAACTCCCGTGACGGCTTCCTGTACGACGGCCGCCACAAGGGTGCGAAGAACTACGAGCCGAACAGCTTCGGCGGCCCGCACCAGACGGACCGCCCGCTGTGGCAGCCCGTCCCGCTGACCGGCGGCACGGGCAACCACGCCGCCCCGGTGCACTCCGAGGACAACGACTTCGTCCAGGCCGGCAACCTCTACCGGCTGATGTCCGAGGACGAGAAGTCCCGTCTGATCGAGAACCTCTCCGGCTTCATCGCCAAGGTCTCCCGTGACGACATCGCCGATCGGGCGGTCAACAACTTCCGCCAGGCGGACGGCGACTTCGGCAAGCGGCTGGAGGCCGCGGTCCAGGCCCTGCGCGGCTGAACGCCCCGCGCCGAGAGCCGGAGGGCCGGACCCCGTCAGGGGGCCGGCCCTCCGGCTTTACGCCGGTACGGCGCTGCGCCGTGCCGGCACCCAGCAGCGGATGA
Organism: Actinobacteria bacterium OV450; assembly: GCA_001298555.1. Classification (GTDB taxonomy): domain Bacteria; phylum Actinomycetota; class Actinomycetes; order Streptomycetales; family Streptomycetaceae; genus Streptomyces. Next base: position 47,902 of record LJCW01000120.1, on the reverse strand, counting down.
CATCGCGTACGGACACGATGCCGACGGGGCCGCCGTGCTCCAGCACGATCAGATGGCGGAAACCGCCGCTGACCATGGCCTCCGCAGCCTCCTGGACGGTGGCCTGCGGGGTGCAGAACACCACGTTGTTGGTGGTGTGCGCACCCACGGACTCCCGGTCGGGATCGTGTCCCGCGCCGAGGGAGTTGAGGATGTCGCGTTCGGTCAGGATGCCGATCCCGCTGTGGTCGGGATCGAGGACGACGGCTGCGCCGACGCGGCGGCCGGACATCAGGCAGGCCGCCTGCCGGAGGGTGTGGGCGGGTCCGAGGGTGAGGATCACGGTGCTCATGGCGTCGCGGACGAGCATGAAGAGAACCACCTCCTGTGGAGAGTCCCTCCGCCGCGCTTAGAGAAGGCCTTCACAAGCGCACAAGCGGAGGAGTCTCAGATTCCCATGGACACGGAGGGTAATCAAGAGGGCGCACGCGGTTGTCCGGGTGCAGTACCCTCCCGCACTCGGACGCCTCAGGCGCGCGGGCGCAGATACCCCAGCATCTCCTCGTGCAACAGCCCGTTCGAGGCGGCCGCGTTCCCGCCGTGTACGCCCTCCGCGCCGTCCAGGCTGGTGAACCGGCCCCCCGCCTCCTGGACCACGACCGCGATGGCCGCCATGTCCCACAGGTTCAGCTCCGGCTCCGCGCACAGGTCCAGCGAGCCCTCCGCGACCATCATGTACGGCCAGAAGTCACCGTAACCGCGGGTGCGCCAGCACTGCCGGGTCAGGTCCAGGAACCCGGCGAGGCGGCCCTGCTCCTCCCAGCCGCTCAGCGAGGAGTACGCGAAGGAGGCGTCACCCAGGGCGGCCACCTTCGAGACGCCGAGCGGTACGGGGGCACCGCCCAGCGCACCGCCGGCGTACGCGCCCCCGCCCTGCGCCGCCCACCAGCGGCGGCCCAGCGCCGGCGCCGAGACCACGCCGACCACGGGCCGGAAGACCCCGTCGGAGCCCTCCTCCATCAGCGAGATCAGCGTCGCCCAGACGGGTACCCCGCGCACGTAGTTCTTCGTGCCGTCGATCGGGTCCACGACCCAGCGGCGCGGGCCGCTGCCCTCGAGCCCGTACTCCTCGCCCAGGACGGCGTCGTCGGGCCGCGCGGCCTCGATCCCGGCGCGCACGACCTCCTCCGCCGCCTTGTCCGCCTCGCTCACCGGCGTCATGTCCGGCTTCGTCTCGACCTTCAGGTCGAGGGCGCGGAACCGCTGCATCGTCGCGGTGTCGGCCGCGTCGGCGAGTTCGAGGGCAAGGCGCAGGTCATCGTCATACTCGGGCATGGCCGAACAGTATCGGGACTCCCCGGACCCGGCGAACGGCGTCCACGGTGCGGCCGGCAGGCGCCCTTGACAGGATCTGCCGGTCCGTCAACTCTGGCGGGAACGGCCGAGCGGGGAAGTCGAGCGGGGAGGCGCGCATGCCGGCAGCCCGGGAGTCCTTGCTGGAGGCGGCCGGGGCGGCGCTCCTGGCGCGCCCCTGGCCCTCCGTGCGGATGGTCGACGTGGCCGCCACCGCCGGGGTGTCCCGGCAGACCCTCTACAACGAGTTCGGCGGCAAGGCCGGCCTCGGCCGGGCCCTGGTGCGCCGCGAGGCCGACTGGTACCTCGAAGGGGTGGACCGGGTGCTGCGCTCCCCGGGCGGGGCGACGGAGCGCCTCGCCTCGGTCGCGGAGTGGACCGTACGGGCGGCCCGTGCGCGTCCCCTCGTACGGGCCCTGCTGACCGGGTGCTGGGACGGGAACTTACCGATGCCGCCCGGGCAGGGGGTGCGCCCCGGGGTACCGGCCCCCGGCCCCGGGGAACTGGCCCGGGCCGTCCGCGACCGGGCCTCGGCCACGCTCACCCCGGGGGAGGGGGCGCAGCGGTGCGAACTCGCCGTGCGCCTCGCCCTGTCGTACGTGATAGCCCCGGGCGAGGAGCCGGGCCTCGGTGAACTGATGCGGCTGCTGCGCCTGCTCAGTGAGCCGAACCTGACAGCTGGAGACCGATGACGCCCAGGATGACCAGCGTGATCGAGACGAGTTTGAGGGTCGAGACCAGGTCGCCGAGGAAGACCATGCCGTAGATGGCCGTTCCGGCGGCCCCGATGCCCGTCCACACCGCGTAGGCGGGACCCACGTCCAGTTTCTTCAGTGCCAGCGTCAGCAGGCCGAAGCTGCCCAGGGCGAAGCAGGCGAAGGCGATGGTCGGCCACAGCCGGGTGAATCCGTGGGACAGCTTGAGGCAGACCGCGAAACCGGTCTCCAGGATCCCCGCGACGACCACCAGCAGCCACGCCATGGCGCATGCCTCCCCGCGTCAGGTGACGTCGTGTCACGTGGTGCGATTATGCATTTACCAGACGCGGCACCCGGCAAACCCCCCCCGGTCGATCAGTCGCCTTCGCGGCGTTCGCGGGTCTCGAGCAGCCGCCGCAGCGAGTACAGCCGCGCCGGATCCGCGTGGCCGTCCTCCACCCACCTGTCGAGGGCGCAGTCCTTCTCGTCGTGGCTGCAGGCCCGCGGGCAGTCCTCCGTACCGGGAACCAGGTCCGGGAAGGCCAGGATCACCCGGGACGGATCCACGTGGTGCAGGCCGAAGGAGCGCACGCCCGGGGTGTCGATGACCCAGCCGTCGCCGTCCGGCAGGGGCAGCGCGAGCGCGGAGGTGGTGGTGTGCCGGCCTCGGCCGGTCACCGCGTTGACGTGCCCGGTGGCGCGTTGCCGGCCCTCGGCGACCAGCGAGTTCACGAGAGTGGTCTTGCCGACGCCCGAGTGGCCGACGAAGGCCGTGATCCGGCCGGCCAGGCGCTCGCGCACCCGGTCGGCGGCGTCCCCGTTCGCCAGCTCCTCGCGATTGGTCACCACGTAGTTCAGGCCGAACGTGGAGTAGATCTCCAGGATCTTGTCCGCGGAGGTCAGGTCCGACTTCGTGAGCACCAGCAGCGGCTCCAGCCCCGCGTCGTACGCCGCCACCAGGCAGCGGTCGATCATCCGCGGCCGGGGCTCCGGGTCGGCCAGCGCCGTGACGATCGCCAGCTGGTCCGCGTTGGCGACGACCACCCGCTCGTACGGGTCGTCGTCGTCCGCGGTCCGCCGCAGGACCGACTTGCGCTCCTCGATCCGCACGATCCGCGCGAGGGTGTCCTTCTTCCCGGTCAGGTCGCCGACGATCCAGACCCGGTCGCCGACCACCGCGGCCTTGCGGCCCAGTTCGCGGGCCTTCATCGCGTGGATCGTGCGGCCGTCGACCAGGCACGTCAGCCGCCCGCGGTCGACGGTCAGGACGAAGCCCTCGGCCGCGTCCTCGTGCTTGGGCCGGATGGTGGTCCGGGGCCGGTTGCCCTTGGGGTTGGGCCGCTGGCGGATGTCGTCCTCGTCGGTGTGCTTGCCGTACCTGCGCATGACGGGCCCTACGCTCCCGCTACCCGCGCGGTCTCGCCGAGCATCCCGGTCCACATCCTCGGGAAGTCCGGCAGGGTCTTCGCGGTCGTCGCCACGTTCTCGATCTGCACGCCCTCCACCGCCAGGCCGATCACCGCGCCCGCGGTGGCCATCCGGTGGTCGTCGTAGGTGTGGAACACGCCGCCGTGCAGCGGGCGCGGGCGGATGTGCAGGCCGTCGGCGGTCTCGGTGACATCGCCGCCGAGCCCGTTGATCTCCGCGGTCAGCGCCGCCAGCCGGTCCGTCTCGTGCAGGCGCAGGTGGGCCACCCCGCGCAGGGTGGACGGGGAGTCGGCCAGCGCGGCGACGGCCGCGATGCCGGGGGTGAGCTCGCCGACCTCGCCCAGGTCCACGTCGATGCCGTGGATCTTGCCGCTGCCGGTGAAGACCAGGCCCGCGTCGGTCAGCTCGCAGGAGCCGCCCATCTCCGTGAAGATGCGGCGCAGCTCGTCGCCGGGCTGGGTGGTGCGGCGCGGCCAGTCCGGGATCGTGACCGTGCCGCCGGTGATCAGGGCCGCCGCCATGAACGGCTGCGCGTTCGACAGGTCCGGCTCCACCACCATGTCGCGGCCCAGCAGCGCGCTCGGCGCGACCCGCCACACGTTCGGCTCGCCGCCCGCCTCGGGGGTGTCGACCCGGGCGCCCGCCGCGCGCAGCATCTCCACCGTCATCCGGATGTGCGGCATCGACGGCAGGGTGGTGCCCACGTGCCGGACCTCGACGCCCTGGTTGAAGCGCGGCGCGGACAGCAGCAGGGCCGAGACGAACTGCGAGGAGTTCGAGGCGTCGATCTCGACGACACCGCCCTCCAGCGCCCCGCCGCCCTGGACGGTCAGCGGCAGCGCGCCCCGGCCGTCGTCGTCGATCCGGGCGCCGAGGGTGCGCAGGGCGCTGATGACCTGGCCGAGCGGGCGCTCGTAGGAGCGCGGGTCGCCGTCGAAGCGGATGTCGCCGGCGGCCAGGGTGGCGACGGGCGGCAGGAAGCGCATGACCGTGCCCGCGTTGCCGACGTCGACGGTGGCCGGGCCGTGCAGGGCGGCGGGGATGATCCGCCACGCCTCGCCGCCGGCGCCGTCACCCGAGCTGGAGGAGGCGGTCTCCTCGATCCCGACGCCGAGCGCGCGCAGCGCGTCCGCCATCAGCCGGGAGTCGCGCGAGCGCAGCGGGCGGCGCACCCAGCCCCGCTCGGCGGCGAGCGCGGCGAGGACGAGGGCGCGGTTGGTGACCGACTTCGACCCCGGCACGGTGACGGTGGCGTGGACGGTGCCGTCGGCGAGCGGGGCGGGCCAGAGGGCGGGGAGCGCGGGGGTCTCGGTCATGGCCCCCACTTTAGTGGCTCCCCCCGGGCCCAGATCTTGATCGCGCCGCCGCCGGGGGATCGGTCTCAGAGGTTGAGAAGCCAGCGCCCGCCGCCGATGAGCGAGCACAGCGCGACGGCGTGGAAGAGGAGCAGCCAGGCCACCGGGTGGACGTGAGTGAGCCGCCCCAGCTGGTCCGCGTCGGAATCCGGCGCCCCGCCGCCCCGGCGCTTGGCGCCCAGCTCGAAGACCGGCCGCACCCCGCCCAGCAGCAGGAACCACACCACCAGGTACGCGAAGACGGCCTGGACCTCGGCCGACGCGAACCAGGAGACCAGGACGAACGTGCCGCCGGTCAGCACCACCGTCAGGGCGCCGTAGGCGTTGCGGACCATCACCAGCATCGCCAGCAGCAGCACCGTGGCCGCCCACAGCAGCAGCGTGATCCGGTGGGCCGACAGCAGCGCGGCCCCGCCGAGCCCGAGCAGCGGGGGCGCCGTGTACCCGGCCGCGGCCGTCAGGATCATGCCGAGCCCGGTGGGCTTGCCCCAGCTGACGGTGACGCCGCTGGTGTCGGTGTGCAGCCGGATCCCGTCGAGCCGCCGGCCGGTGAGCAGGGCGATCAGCCCGTGGCCGCCCTCGTGGGCGATGGTCACGGCGTTGCGGGAGACCCGCCACAGCGGGCGCACCCCCACGGTGGTCAGCGCGGCCAGGCCCGTCGCGATCACCAGCCACAGGGCCGGCGGGGTCTGCAGGCCGGTGAGCCGGTCCCATATGCCGGCGGTCGTCGTGCTGTCCATAGAGTGGCGGACTCCTTGCGGTGGCGGGTGGCTGGGATGGCAGTGTGGCAGCCATGTGCGGACGGTATGCAGCGAGTCGTAAGCCCGAGGACCTGGCGGAGGCCTTCGGCGTCGAGCGGTGGGAGCCCGAGGAGACCCTGGCACCCGACTGGAACGTGGCCCCGACGAAGGAGGTCCACGTCGTCCTCGACCGTCCCGTGAAAGACGCGGCGGACCCCCGTCCGGTTCGTCAGCTGCGCGTCGTGAAGTGGGGCCTCGTCCCCTCCTGGGCCAAGAGCCCCGAGGGCGCCGCCCGGATGATCAACGCCCGGTCGGAGACGCTGGCCGAGAAGCCGTCCTTCCGCCGCCCCTTCGCGCAGCGGCGCTGCATCGTCCCCGCCGACGGCTACTACGAGTGGGTCACCGCCCACGACGAGCGGCAGCTGGAGGTCGAGGGCAGGAGGAAGCGGGCCCGCAAACAGCCGTACTTCGTGCTCCCCGCCGACGGCTCCGTCTTCGCCATGGCCGGGATATACGAGTTCTGGCGCGACCCGGCCCTGCCCGGCGACCACCCGCAGGCCTGGTGGGCCACCTGCTCGGTGATCACCGCCGAGGCCGAGACCGGGCCGCTGGGGGTGGCCCCCGCCGAGGGGCCGGCCTCGCTCGCCGAGATCCACCCGCGGATGCCGCTCATGCTGACCCCGGACCGCTGGGACGCCTGGCTGGACCCGGCCCGGACGGACCCCGACGAACTCCAGGCCCTGCTCGCACCGCCGCCGGGCGGCCTGATGCGCGCGTACCCGGTCTCCACCGCCGTGAGCAACGTCCGCAACAACGGTCCGGAGCTGCTCCACGAGCTGGCCGCTCCGGAGGAGGGCACGCTGTTCTGACCCGCGCGGTCGAGGTCGTGCGGTCGCGCGTCGTGCGGTCGGCCGTGCGGTCGTGTGTTCGCGCGGATGTCGGCCCGCCCGGACCGTCCGCCCCGGGCAGGATGGGTGCCATGACCACGCGTACCGAGAGCGTCGACACCCCGGCGGGCGAGGCCCGCATCACATGGCACCCCGCCCCCGCCCGTACGGCCCGCCTCGTCCTCGCCGTGAGCCACGGCGCCGGCGGCGGGATCGAGGCCCGCGACCTCGTGGCGCTGGCGGCCGCCCTGCCCGCGCACGGGGTCACCGTCGCGCTGGTCGAGCAGCCGTGGCGGGTCGCCGGGAAGAAGGTGGCGGCCGCGCCCAAGGTGCTCGACGAGGGCTGGCGGGCCCTGTGGCCGGCCCTGGCGAAGCCCGGGCTGCCCGTGGTGGCGGGCGGACGCAGCGCCGGGGCCCGGGTGGCCTGCCGGACCGCCGCCGAGCTCGGGGCGGCCGGGGTGCTGGCCCTGGCGTTCCCGCTGCACCCGCCGGGGCGACCCGAGAAGTCCCGGGCGGCGGAGCTCACCGGAGCCGGGCGGCCCACTCTGGTGGTGCAGGGCGGCCGGGACCCGTTCGGGCGGCCGCAGGAGTTCCCGCCGCCGGCTGCGCAGGGACCGTACGAGCTGGTGGAGGTCCCGTACGCCGACCACGGGTTCGCCGTGCCGAAGAAGGCCGGTCCGACCCAGGACGAGACGCTCACGGTCATCACCGAGGCGGTCGCCGCCTGGCTGACCGGTATTCCCCGCTGACCGGCACCCGGGGCCCCAGCGTGCGGAATCCGGGAATCCGCTGGAAATGGCGAGTGATTCCGATCACTTTGCGGCGCCCACCTGACAGAGGCCGAAACCCCGCCCCCGCCCGGGAATGCGCGGCCCGACCCTTCTGTTGTGCCGGATGTCAGAACGTACGGGAACACGTCGGAGGAGAGGGAGCGCATGACCCAGGTCATCAGCCAGCACCGTCCGCAGGCGGCAGGCCTGGACTGGACGGTCCTGCCCGGGCCCAGGCGCGGCCCGCTTCAGGCGGCGGAGGGCCGGGATGGTCGACTATTCTCCGATTCGAGCGGGTCCGCTTTCGGAGCCGTCACGCAGTCGGAGGAGGTGGGTCCTGTCGCTGGGACCGACGAAGGCCACGCGGAGGAGACGACCCCGGAGCGCAATGCGCGCTTCGAGAGGGATGCCCTCGGCTACCTCGACCAGATGTACTCGGCCGCGCTGCGCATGACGCGCAATCCGGCCGACGCCGAGGACCTGGTCCAGGAGACGTATGCCAAGGCGTACGCGTCCTTCCACCAATTCCGCGAGGGCACCAATCTCAAGGCGTGGCTGTACCGCATTCTGACCAACACGTTCATCAACTCCTACCGCAAGAAGCAGCGTGAACCGCAGCGCAGCGCGGCGGAGGAGATCGAGGACTGGCAGCTGGCGCGCGCCGAGTCGCACATGTCGACGGGACTGCGTTCTGCCGAGTCGCAGGCGCTCGACCACCTGCCCGATTCGGATGTGAAGGAAGCCCTCCAGGCCATTCCGGAAGAGTTCCGCATCGCGGTCTATCTTGCAGACGTAGAGGGCTTTGCGTACAAGGAGATCGCGGACATCATGGGTACACCCATCGGTACGGTCATGTCGCGACTGCACCGTGGCCGCCGTCAACTCCGCGGAATGCTGGAGGACTATGCCCGTGAGCGCGGGCTGGTCCCCGCGGGCGCGGGAGAGTCGAACGACCTGAAAGGCTCGGGCTCATGAGCTGCGGAGAGCCGCACGAGACGGAGTGCTCCGAGGTCCTGGACCACCTGTACGAGTTCCTGGACCACGAGATGCCGGACAGCGATTGCACGAAGTTCGAGACACACTTCGGCGAGTGCAATCCCTGCCTGGAGAAGTACGGCCTTGAGCAGGCCGTCAAGAAGCTGGTGAAGCGCTGCTGCGGTTCGGACGACGTGCCGACCGACCTGCGCTCGAAGGTCATGGGACGGATCGAGCTGATCCGTTCCGGCCAGGCCGTCCCCGATCACGACGTGACCGCGGACCCCGCCACCGGCTGATCGAACAACCGCCCCTGGAAGCCCACTTCGTTCACCCGAAGGTGCTAATCCGGGGGCGCCCGTACGGCGCAATACGAAAATGTGGCCCGCTGCACAAGGGGCCCCACCTATTCTCCCCAAACGGTGCCGGTGCGATGCGGCGCCGGATGTGCACCGCACAGGGGAGGAGAGCGCCATGCGGGTACTTCCTCCGGCGGCGCGCGGATACATCCTGGGCGCCGTCCTCGCGGCATCGGCCTGCACCGCCCCGGCCCTCGCCGATCCCGGCACCCCCTGGCGCGCCGTCGGGCTGCTCGCCCTGCTCTACCTCGGCTGCGAACTGGTCAGGGCCTGCCCGCTGCCGGGCGGCCGGGTGCCCGAGGGCATCGGCTCCTTCTTCCCCGTGGTGCTCGCCGCGGTCTTCCTGCTGCCGCCCGCCGCCGCCGCGCTGGTCGCACTGCCCGGCGGGTTCGCCCAGGCGGTCGTCCAGCGGCCCGCCCTCGTCCGCCGGGTGTGGCACGCGGCGCAGCAGGCAGTCGCCGCCTGGGCCGCCGGCTGGACGTTCGCGCTGCTGGGCGGGTCTGCCGCGCCGGGCACGGGCTCCGTCGAGGAATCCGCCGGGGCGGGCCTCGCGCAGCTCCCGTACGCGATGCTCCCCGCGGCGGCCGCGGCCGCAGCCTTCTGCCTCGCACTGACCGCCCTCGAAGGCGGCGTCCTGGCCACCGCCGAGCGCCGGCCCGTCCGCACGGCATGGGACGGCCTGCTCACCCGCGCCCTGGCCCCGCACTGCGTGCACGGTCTCGCCGGGCTGATGATGGCCGTCATGTGGCGCAGCCCATACGGGCTCGCGGCCGCCCTGCTCGTCCTGCTGCCGATGTACATCTCCTGCTGGGTCTTCGCCCAGTACCACCGCGAGCGGGCCGCCCACCAGGCCACGATCCGGGCGCTCGTCCAGGCCGTCGACCTCAAGGACCGCTACACACGCGGCCACGGCGAGCGCGTCGGCCAGGCCTCCGCGATGATCGCCCGCGAGCTGGGCATGCCCGCCGACCGGCTGGAAGTCGTCCGCATCGCCGGGATCCTCCACGACGTCGGCAAGATCGGCGTGCCCACCCGGCTGCTGCGCAAGGACGGCCCGCTGACCCCGGAGGAGCGCCGGGTGATCGAGCTGCACCCCGAGTACGGGCACGAGATGGTGCGCGGCATCGGCTTCCTGGGCGAGGCGCGGTCCGCGATCCTGCACCACCACGAGCGGGTCGACGGCTCCGGCTATCCGTACGGGCTGGCCGGCGAGCAGATCCCGGTGCCGGCCCGGGTGGTGGCGGTGGCCGACGCCTTCGACGCGATGACCTCGACCCGTTCCTACAGCCGGGCCCGGCCGGTGCCGGTGGCGCTGGCCGAACTGGAACGGTGTGCGGGGGCGCACTTCGATCCGGTGATGGTCCGCGCGCTGGTCGCCTCCATCGGGCGGCACGGCTGGCACCCGGTGGTCACCGCTGACGACGACGTCCAGGTGATCCCGGCCGGCTCCGCTTCCCCTTCCGCTTCCGCTTCCGCTTCCCGTTCCGCCTGCGGTCCGGGTCCGGCCTCCGGAGCGGCCGCCCCCGCTGTCGCCCCGGGAGCGGCCGCCACCCCCGCCGTCGCGGCGGTCCGTGATCCCGCGGGCCCCGGGCTGGCCGGGCTGCCGGCCCAGGGCGCCCGCCTCGTCGTACGGACCGTGGACCGGCGGGCCGGGCGGGAACCGGACGGCGGGGACGAGCCGTGAGGGGCGCGGTCGTCCGGGTGGTGCTCGGGGCCGCCGGGGTGCTCACCCTGGCCGGGCTCGCCCACACCCTCTGGTACGGAGTCGTCGAACCCGGCTCCGCCCTGGCCTTCGGCGCCCTGATCGCCTGCGGCGAGCTCGCCCGCCGTGACCCCGCCGGCACCCTGGACGGCCGGGACGGCGGCGCCCCGGGGCCCGCGGGGGACGCGGCGCAGGACCGCCGGTCCGCACCGCTGGGCTCCGCGGGCGCCCTCGCGTACGCCCTGCTCGGCCCGAACGCCGCCCAGCCCACCCACCACGGCGTGCTCCAGGTCGTCGCGGTCGTCGTCGCGGCCGTGCTCGCCGGGATCGTCCCGCACGTCGCCCGGGGCCGCGGGCCCACCGCCGACCACCTGGCCCGCCGGGTCCTGACCGTGTCCTTCGCCGCCGCCTGCTTCCAGCCGCTCTACAACTCCGGCCGGCTGGAGCACGGGATCGGGCACGGCCCGTACCTCGTCCTCCTCCTGCTGTTCCTGCTCGGCCTGACCGCCCTGTGCGACGCCGTGCTCGCCGCCGCGCTGGCCGGCGCCCGCACGGGCTGGCCGTACGGGCCGCTGCTGCGCGACGAGCTGCGCGGCCAGGTCGGCATCGGCTCGGCGATCTGCGCCACCGGCGTCGTCATGGCCCTGGGCGTGGCCGTCGCCGGGCTGTGGGCCCTGCCCGTCCTCTGCGTGCCCCTGCTGCTGACCCAGCTGTCCTTCCACCGGATCACCGCGATCCGCACCACCTACCGCCAGACCATCACCTCCCTGGCCCGCGCCACCGAGATCGCCGGCTGTACCCGCCCGGGGCACGCCCGCCGGGTCGCCGCGCTGAGCTGCGCCGTCGGCCGCGAGCTCGGCCTGTCGGAGCGGGAGCTCACAGTGCTGGAATACGCCGCCCTCATGCACGACATCGGCCAGCTCTCCCTCGTCGACCCGGTCCGGGCCGGAGCCACCGCCGGACTGCCCGCCGCCGAGGCCCGCCGGATCGCCGAGCTGGGCGGGGAGGTGGCCCGCCAGAGCGGGGTGCCCGCCGAGGTGGCCGTGGTGGTGGAGCGGCAGGCGGACCCGTACCGCGACCAGCCGGTCGCGGCGCGCATCGTACGGGCGGTCAACGCCTACGACGACCTGCTCGGCGGGAGCCGTCACCCGGGCGGGTCACTGGCGGCGCTGGAGCAGCTGCGGCTGGGCACCGGGCGCGACTACCAGCCAGAGGTCGTGGAATGTCTTGCCAGGGTTCTGGCCAGGGACGGACGTGACAGAGTTGTTCCCGTCCCACCCGGGTAACCCATGGGTAATGAGCGGCCGTCCGAGTGGGCATGGTTGGATGCCAGTAGGAGTGTCCGCAAGGCTGCACCGTTGTCCCCCAGCCACCGCTGGGAGGTGCCCCCAGGCAGGCGGGAATTGTGAGGATCTTCGGGAAGGTACGGCATCGGCCCTCCGCCTCGTGGCGGCAGGCCACCGACCGCGCGTTCACGCTGATCGGCGACGGGCGGTACGAGGACGCGGGCGCGCTGCTCACCAGAGCCGCGGACCTGGAGCCCTGGCTGTCCGAGTCCTGGTTCAACCTCGCGCTGCTGCACAAGTTCCGGCACGACTGGGAGCAGGCGCGGGCCGCCGGACTGCGCGCCGTGGCCCTGCTGGACCGCGAGACGGGCGCCCCCGACTGGTGGAACGTCGGGATCGCCGCGACCGCACTGCAGGACTGGCCGCTGGCCCGCCGGGCCTGGCAGGCGTACGGGCTGAAGGTGCCCGGAGACCCGCACGGCCCGGGCGCCCGCCCCGCGAAGGGCGGCGGCGAACCCGTCGGCATGGAGCTCGGCAGCGCCGCCGTGCGGCTCTCGCCCGAGGGCGAGGCCGAGGTCGTGTGGGGCCGCAGGCTCGATCCGGCCCGCATGGAGGTCCTCTCGATCCCGCTGCCGTCCTCGGGGCGGCGCTGGGGCGAGGTCGTCCTGCACGACGGGGTCCCGCACGGCGAGCGGGTCACGGCGGCCGGTCCCTCGTACCCGGTCTTCGACGAGATCGAGCTGTGGGCGCCCTCCCCGGTGCCGACCTGGGTGGTGCTGCTGGAGGCGGCCACCGAGGAGGACCGCGACGCACTGGAGCAGCTGGCCTCGGACGCGGGGTTCGCCGCCGAGGACTGGTCGTCCTCGGTGCGGCTGCTGTGCCGGACCTGCTCGGAGAGCGTGATGCCGAGCGGCGAGGGCGACGGGGAGCACCTGGACCCGCACGACCACAGCGAACCGGGGCACCCCGGCCCGCTGGGGCACCGGACGAACGGCTCCGGCGCCCTGTGGGTCCCCGAGCGCGAATGCGGCATCGCGGCGCCGGCCGGCCTGGTGCGCGGACTGCTCGACGGCTGGGTCGCGGACAGCCCGGAGACCCGGGAATGGCGGGATCTCGAAGAGGTCTGCTGACCGGCACCGTAGGCTGTACCGGCACATTGTGAACGGGTGGACTTACGGAAGGCGTACGGCGGACATGGCGCAGCAGGAGAACGAGGTCGTCGAGGTCGTGAACGACGGGTACGTCGTGGACACCGAGGACTGTGAGGCGCGCGAGCTCGCCCACCGCGAGCGCGGTACCGCCCGCCCGATCACGGTCGTCGGCAACCCCGTGCTGCACCGGGAGTGCAAGGACGTCACCGAGTTCGGCGACGAACTGGCGCAGCTGATCGACGACATGTTCGCCAGCCAGAAGGCCGCCGAGGGCGTGGGCCTGGCCGCGAACCAGATCGGCGTGGACGCCAAGGTCTTCGTGTACGACTGCCCGGACGACGACGGCGTGCGCCACACCGGTGTCGTGGTCAACCCGAAGCTGGTCGAGCTGCCGGCCGGCTCCCGCGTGCTCGACGACTCCAACGAGGGCTGCCTGTCGGTCCCGACCGCCTACGCCTCGCTGGCCCGCCCGGACTACGCCGAGGTGACCGGCCAGGACGCCCAGGGCAACCCCATCAAGGTGCGCGGCACGGGCTACTTCGCCCGCTGCCTCCAGCACGAGACGGACCACCTGTACGGGTACCTGTACATCGACCGCCTCTCGAAGCGCGACCGCAAGGACGCCCTGCGCCAGATGGAAGAGGGCACCCCGCGCTACGAGACGGTCCCGAACGCGTAGCCCCTGGCCTGGGCCCAGGCCCCGGACCAGGCCCCGCCCCGCACGCCGGAAGCCGTCGGGGCGGGCCCGGGCGGCGGCCGCCCTCAGGTCGTGTCGTCAAGTCCCGTCCGGCCGACGCTCCTTCGACGACACGACCTAGGCGCGGCCCAGCAGCAGCCGCAGGTCGTCCGGCAGGGGCATCGGCGTCGAGATGCCCGCCGCCGTGCGCCCGGTGTTGCCGTACGGCACGCGCCCGGTGAGCGACCCGGCCCCGGCCACCAGGATCCGCACCACCTGCCCCACCGTCTCCGCCCGGTCCCGGCAGCGCACCGCGAGCCGGAACATGTGCCAGTGGGCACGGGTGTGGGGCCAGGCCCAGGCCTGGGAGATGATGTGCGCCCGCTCCAGGGCGGTCCACATGGCCCGGGTGTCGGGCGCCGCGTCACGGGCGCGGCGCAGCTCGTCCTCGAAGGCCCTGCGGACGGCGGCCGGCATGGTCTTGCCCGTACAGGCGGCCACACACTTCCTGATCGTTTTCCTCATGCGTCCACAGTGGCGCCGCGGGGCCCTCCGGCGCTTGAACGAACCTGCTACATCCACTGGACGGTGCGGGTGAAGTCCGACGGCGCGATCCCGAACATCCGCCGCCACACGCGGCTCAGATGCGCACCGTCCGCGAAGCCGGCGCCGTGCGCCGCGTCCGTCAGGGAGTGCCCCCGGGAGGAGAGTTCGGCGGCCCGCATCAGCCGCAGCCACAGCACGTACGGCCGGAACGGCAGCCCGAGTTCCGCCCGGAACAGGTGCGCGAGGCGGCTCTCCGACAGGCACGCCACCTCCGCCGCCCGGGACAGCCGCACCGGCTCCCGGCCGGGCAGCCACTCCAGCACCCGCGCCAGCCCCGGATGCGCCGCCGCGAGGGGCTGCGGCCCTCCGGGCAGTACGGCGTCCAGCGCGCACGCCGCCTCGAAGGCGTCGGCGGGCAGGGCGTCGGCCGGTACGAGGTCGCCCGCGTCCCCCGCCAGCGCCGAGAGCCGGCGCCCCGCGGAGGAGAGCGGGTCGTAGTGCAGCACCACCCCGCACGGCACCCCCCGCAGCACCGCGTGACGCACCCCGGCCGGGACCACGTACGCCCGGCACCCGAACGGTTCCCCGTCCGGGCCGGCCATCAGCAGCTCGTCGCCGCCCAGCGCCGCGATGACCTGGACGGAGTGGTGCGCGTGCACACCGGCGGACCCGACGGCGCCCCCGTACAGCAGGCCTCCCGGCCGCAGCCGGGCGCGTCCCGCCCACCCGCCGGCGGTCATGCCGACGGCCCCGGACACGACGAAGCGCCCCCGCCCGAGAACCCGGAGGACCGGGTGTTGCTCCCCATGGGCGGGGACGCTATCAAGCCGTGCCGACGGCGGCCGGACGGGACTTAGAAGTCCTCGTCCAGGTCGACCGTGCCCTCGACCGCGACCTGGTAGGCCGACGGACGGCGCTCGAAGAAGTTCGTCAGCTCCTGGACGCCCTGGAGCTCCATGAACGAGAACGGGTTCTGCGAGCCGTACACCGGCGGGAAGCCGAGGCGGACCAGACGCTGGTCCGCGACGCACTCCAGGTACTCGCGCATCGACTCGGTGTTCATGCCCGGCAGGCCGTCACCGCACAGGTCGCGGCCGAACTGCAGCTCCGCCTCCACGGCCTCCTTCAGCATGTCCGTGACCTGCTGCTGGAGCTGCTCGTCGAAGAGCTCCGGCTCCTCCTTGCGGACCGTGTCCACGACCTCGAACGCGAAGTTCATGTGCATGGTCTCGTCACGGAACACCCAGTTGGTGCCGGTGGCCAGGCCGTGCAGCAGGCCGCGCGAGCGGAACCAGTACACGTACGCGAAGGCGCCGTAGAAGAACAGGCCCTCGATGCACGCCGCGAAGCAGATCAGGTTCAGCAGGAAGCGGCGGCGGTCGGCCTGGGTCTCCAGGCGCTCGATCTTCTCGACCGAGTCCATCCACTTGAAGCAGAACTGCGCCTTCTCGCGGATCGACGGGATCTCCTCGACCGCGTCGAAGGCGGCCGCGCGGTCGTCCGGGTCGGGCAGGTAGGTGTCGAGCAGCGTCAGGTAGAACTGGACGTGCACGGCCTCCTCGAACAGCTGGCGCGACAGGTACAGGCGCGCCTCGGGGGAGTTGATGTGCTTGTAGAGCGTCAGCACCAGGTTGTTCGAGACGATCGAGTCGCCCGTCGCGAAGAACGCGACCAGACGGCCGATCATGTGCTGCTCGGCGGGCGTCAGCTTCGCGAGGTCCGCGACGTCCGAGTGGAGGTCGACCTCCTCGACGGTCCAGGTGTTCTTGATCGCGTCCCGGTAGCGCTCGTAGAAGTCCGGGTAGCGCATGGGGCGCAGCGTCAGCTCGAAGCCCGGGTCCAGGAGGTTCTTCTTGTCGGTGGAGCTCATTACTGGCAGGCCTCGCAGGACTCGGGGTTCTCAAGGGAGCAGGCGAGCGCTTCCGCGGCCGCGGCCTCGGCGGCGGCGTCGGCCAGGGGGAGCGCTGCGGGGGTGGCCGCCTGCGCGGCGCGGGCGATCTTCGTCGCCGGGCGCGAACGCAGGTAGTACGTGGTCTTCAGACCCTGCTTCCAGGCGTACGCGTACATCGAGGACAGCTTCCCGATGGTCGGGGTCTCCAGGAACAGGTTCAGCGACTGCGACTGGTCGAGGAACGGCGTACGGGCCGCCGCCATGTCGATCAGACCGCGCTGCGGGATCTCCCACGCCGTGCGGTACAGCTCGCGCACCTCGGCCGGGATCCAGCCGAAGCCCTGGACCGAACCGCTGGAGTCGCGCAGGGCCTCGCGGGTCTGCGCGTCCCACACGCCCAGCTTCTTGAGCTCCTCCACCAGGTAGCCGTTGACCTGGAGGAACTCGCCCGACAGCGTCTCGCGCTTGAACAGGTTGGAGACCTGCGGCTCGATGCACTCGTACACACCGGCGATCGAGGCGATCGTCGCCGTGGGGGCGATGGCGAGGAGCAGCGAGTTGCGCATGCCGGACTTCGTGACGCGGGCGCGCAGGGCGTCCCAGCGCTCCGGCCAGTTCAGCTCGGTGTCGTAGTGGTCGGGGTGCAGGACACCGCGGGCCGTGCGGGTCTGCTCCCAGGCCGGGAGCGGTCCGCTGCGCTCGGCGAGGTCGCAGGAGGCCTCGTACGCGGCCAGCATGATCCGCTCGGAGAGCTTGGTGGACAGCGCCCTCGCCTCGGCGGAGTCGAACGGCAGCTTCAGCTTGAAGAAGACGTCCTGGAGGCCCATCGCGCCCAGGCCCACCGGGCGCCAGCGGGCGTTGGAGCGGCCGGCCTGCTCGGTCGGGTAGAAGTTGATGTCGACCACGCGGTCCAGGAAGGTCACGGCGGTGCGGACGGTCTCGTCCAGCCGCTCCCAGTCGATGTCACCCGTCTCGGGGAGCACGAAGGCGCCGAGGTTGACCGAGCCGAGGTTGCAGACGGCGGTCTCGCCGTCGTTGGTGACCTCGATGATCTCGGTGCACAGGTTCGAGGAGTGGACGACGGTGCCCGGCTCGGCGGTCTGGTTCGCCGTGCGGTTGGAGGCGTCCTTGAAGGTCATCCAGCCCTGGCCGGTCTGCGCGAGGGTGCGCATCATCCGGCCGTACAGGTCACGCGCGGGCATCGTCTTGCGGGCCAGGCCGTCCGCCTCGGCCTTGCGGTAGGCGGCGTCGAACTCGTCGCCCCACAGGTCGACCAGCTCGGGCACGTCGGCCGGGGAGAACAGCGACCACTCGGAGTCCGCGTTGACGCGGCGCATGAACTCGTCCGGCACCCAGTGCGCGAGGTTCAGGTTGTGGGTGCGGCGCTGGTCCTCGCCGGTGTTGTCGCGCAGCTCCAGGAACTCCTCGATGTCCGCGTGCCAGGTCTCCAGGTAGACGGCGGCGGCGCCCTTGCGGCGGCCACCCTGGTTCACGGCGGCGACGGAGGCGTCGAGGGTCTTCAGGAACGGCACGATGCCGTTGGAGTGGCCGTTCGTACCGCGGATCAGCGAACCGCGGGCGCGGATGCGCGAGTACGACAGACCGATGCCGCCGGCGTGCTTCGACAGGCGCGCGACCTGGTGGTAGCGGTCGTAGATCGAGTCGAGCTCGTCCAGCGGGGAGTCCAGCAGGTAGCAGGAGGACATCTGCGGGTGCCGCGTGCCGGAGTTGAACAGCGTGGGGGAGGACGGCAGGTAGTCGAGGCGGCTCATCAGCCGGTACAGCGAGGCCACTTCCTCGACGGCCTGGACGCTGTCGTTCTCGGCGAGACCGCACGCCACGCGCAGCATGAAGTGCTGCGGGGTCTCGATCACCTGGCGGGTGATCGGGTGGCGCAGCAGGTAGCGGCTGTGCAGGGTGCGCAGGCCGAAGAAGCCGAAGCGGTCGTCGGCGCCCTCGGCGAGCGTGTGCTCGACCAGCGCGTCCAGGCGGCCCGCGTGCAGCTCCACGAACTCGGCGGTGCGGTCCGCGATCAGGCCCTCGCGGTGACCGACGGCGACGGAGGCGGAGAAGGAGGTGGCTCCCTGGCCGGCGGCCTCCTCGGCGACGGCCAGCGTCAGCAGCCGGGCGGCGAGCCGGGAGTACGCCGGGTCCTCGGAGATCAGACCGGCGGCGGCCTCCGTGGCCAGAGCGCGCAGTTCGGCCTCATCGGCGGCGGCGCTGCGCCCGCGCAGCGCGGCGGCGGCGACCCGGCCCGGGTCGGTGTCGGGGAGGTCGGCCGTCAGCTCGGTGAGGGTCCGCAGCAGTGCGGCCCCAGGTCCCCCGGTCTCGATTCCGGTGTCGGACGGGTCGGACTCGGCGCGCGGTGCGGAAGGCGCGATGGTCACGGGGGGAGCTCTCCCTCGCTCGGCTCCGGGACACCTGCGGTGCGGGCGCGAGCGGGCGCGTGCGGGCATGACGGAGCAGCACCGCGCGGCGTCCACCGGCCCAACCGCGAGGCCCGGACGTATCGACACCCGGTTCGGTCGAGCCGGGCGCACTGTCGGCAGGTCATCGGACTTGCGGTGACACCAATGGGTGTACTTCATACCGTTGCGGGACAGTTCCGGATTCCCACCGGATTCCCCTGCGACGACAGCGAGGACGAGCATACATGTGGGGGCCGTGTCCTGTGCGACCCCCTAGATGTTGTGTCGGCGTGGCTACAGATCGAGACCGTACGTGAGCAGAGGGAGGCCGGGGACGGGCTCCCAGTCGCGTGCGGGCGTACGGACGAAACCGAGCCGTTCGTAGATCCGGTGGGCTCCGGTCATGTCGTCCGTGGTGGACAGCACGAGGCGCCGCACGCCCTCGATCGCCCGGGCGCGGTCGATGCACGCCCGCACGAGGGCCTCCCCGGCGCCCCGCCCGCGGCCCTCCCGGGCGACCGCCAGCATCCGGAACTCGGCCTCGTCGGCTCCGGCGATGTCGCACAGTGGGCTCCCGGGCGCGGCGAAGGCCACACCGCCGAGGAGCCGGCCGTCGCCCGCCGCGGCGACGAGTATCACCCCGTCGGCCGCCCGCCCCGCCACGTCCCGCAGCCGTGCGAGGTACGGATCGTCCTCGCCGAACGTCAGCAGCCCGTCCCCGAGGTAGGCCTGTGCGGTGATCTCCCCGAGCGTCCCGTACTCCGCCGCCAGCGCTTCCCTGATCACGATGTCCATGCGGTCGAGTGTGCCGGACGGCTGTCGGTGCCCGGCGCTATCGTTTGAGACAGCACCGTCGAGGAAGGCGAGCGAGGCATGACCGTGGTGACTGACCGGCCCCACATGCTGACCGAGGAGTTCGAGAATCTCGTGCGCATAGCAGCGCGCGAGACGGAAGGGCTGCGCCTGGAATTCATCGACGGGGTCATGAGGAGCAAGGCTGTGCCGGACAGCGACCACGCGCTGATCATCGAGTGGCTGACGCGTGTCTGTATGCAGCACCGCCCTGAGCTGTGGCTCTACGGCGAGCAGGGGATCAAGGTCCAGCAGTACCGTCAGGGGCGGGCGAAGCCCGACGGTGCCCTGGCACGCAGTGGCTCCATCGGAGGGCAGGGCGAGTGGATCGAGCCGGACCCCGTGCTCATGGTCGTCGAGGTGACCTCGTACGACTCGGACACGGATCGCCGGGACCGGCAGGAGAAGCCGCGGGCGTACGCGCAGTCGGGTATCCCCGTCTACCTGTTGATCGACCGCGACAACTGCTTGGTGAGCGTCCACAGCGAGCCTGACGGGCAGAGGTACGAGGACGTGCACACAGTCCCCTTCGGTAGGGACATCGACCTCCCCGACCCCGTCGGCATCACTCTCCAGACCGAACCCCTCAAGGACTGGGTGCGCTGACCCCGCACGACGTGAGGGGCCCCTCCGACCGGCGGGGCCCCTCACGTACGCGCTCAGCAGCAGCGGAAGCCCTCGCGGGGGTCCGCCTCGCGGGAGTCCGTACGGGCGCGTTCGAAGGCGCGGCGGGTCATGACCTGCGCGTCCGGGTCGTGCGTACGGGCGTGGGCGACGTAGCGGTCGTAGGCCGCCTCGCCCGAGAACTCCCGTACGAAGTACCTCGCCTTCGCCAGCGCCCCGCGGACGCCGCTCACGCCACCGGCTCCTTCGCGCGGCCGCCGCCCGAGTCCAGGCCGGCGGCGGCGAGCTCGGCACGCTCCTCGGGCGTCGCGATGAGCCCCGCCGGAGCGATGATCTTCGACTCGGTCCACGGGACCTCGGCCAGGCTGACCGACTCCGGGCTGCGGACCGCCTTGAGGCAGGTCCGCGCCGCGTCCAGGAGCACGATGACGATCAGCGCGGCGAAGAGCGCCGACAGCACGCCGTCGACCGTGGCGTTGGTGACGATGGTGTGCATCTCGCCCGCGTTCTTCGCGGGCGGCAGCACCTTCCCGGCGTCGATCCCGGCCTGGTACTTGTCGCGCTGGGCGAAGAACCCGACCTTCACGTCATCGGAGAACACCTTCTGGTAGCTCGCGGTGAGCGTGACGGCCACGTCCCAGGCCAGCGGGACACCGGTCACCCAGGCCCACTTCAGCCGCCCGGACTTGACCAGCAGCGTGGTACAGACGGCCAGCGCCACCGCGGCGAGGAGCTGGTTCGCGATCCCGAACAGCGGGAACAGCTGGTTGATGCCGCCCAGCGGGTCCTTGACGCCGACCCACAGGAAGTAGCCCCAGCCGCCCACGACCACCGCGCTCGCCAGCCACACGCCGGGCTTCCAGCTGACGTCCTTGAAGGGCTTGTGCAGGTTGCCGAGGGTGTCCTGGAGCATGAACCGGCCGACCCGGGTGCCCGCGTCGAGGGTGGTCAGGATGAACAGGGCCTCGAACATGATCGCGAAGTGGTACCAGAACGCCTTCATCCCGGAGCCGCCGAGCACGGACGAGAAGATCTCCGACATTCCGAGTGCGAAGGTCGGCGCGCCGCCCGTGCGGGACAGCAGGCTGCTCTCCTCGACGTCCTTCGCGGCCTGTGCGAGGAACTCGGGCGAGATGGCGAAGCCGAAGTGGGTGACGGCCTGTGAGGCGGTGTCGACGGTGGTGCCGATGACGCCGGCGGGGGAGTTGACCGCGAAGAACAGCCCGGGCTCGATGATGGTGGCCGCGATGATCGCCATGACGGCGACGAAGGACTCGGTCAGCATGGCGCCGTAGCCGATGACCCGGACCTGGGTCTCCTTCTGGATCATCTTCGGGGTGGTGCCGGAGGAGACCAGCGCGTGGAATCCGGACAGGGCGCCGCAGGCGATGGTGATGAACACGAACGGGAACATCGACCCGGCGAAGACCGGTCCGTCCCCGCGGGCGGCGAAGTCGGTGACCGCGGGCATCTTCAGGGTCGGCATCGCCAGGACCACGCCCACCGCCATGAGCGCGATGGTCCCCACCTTCATGAAGGTGGACAGGTAGTCGCGGGGCGCGAGGAGCATCCACACCGGCAGCACCGAGGCGATGAAGCCGTAGGCGACCATCCAGAGCACGAGCGTCTCCTTCTCCAGCGTGAAGGTGCTCGCGAACGAGGACTCGGCGACCCAGCCGCCCGCGACGATGGCGAGCAGCAGCAGCGCGACACCGATGACCGAGATCTCCGTGACCCGGCCCGGGCGCAGCACGCGCAGGTAGAAGCCCATGAAGAGCGCGATCGGGATGGTCATGCCGATGGAGAAGACGCCCCAGGGGGAGTGCGCCAGGGCGTTGACGATGACCAGGGCGAGCACTGCGAGCAGGATGATCATGATGGCGAACACGGCGACCAGGGCGGCGGCTCCGCCGACGGGGCCGATCTCGTCCCGGGCCATCTGGCCGAGGGAGCGCCCGTCGCGGCGGGTGGAGAAGAAGAGGGTGACCATGTCCTGGACGGCGCCCGCGAAGATGACGCCGGCGACGATCCAGATGGTGCCCGGCAGGTACCCCATCTGCGCGGCGAGCACGGGACCGACCA
This sequence comes from Actinobacteria bacterium OV450, assembly GCA_001298555.1. GTDB lineage: Bacteria > Actinomycetota > Actinomycetes > Streptomycetales > Streptomycetaceae > Streptomyces. The sequence continues at coordinate 26,140 of LJCW01000120.1, read as the reverse complement.
GCGGGCCGGCGCCGGCCACGGCGGCGAAGTGGTGGCCGAACAGCACCCGGCGGTCGGTGGGGTGGAAGTCGACACCGTTGTCGAGGCGTTCGGCCGGGGTGGCCCGCGTCTTGTCGACCCTCAGGACGCGGTCGGTGATGAAGCGCGCGTAGAAGCGGTAGCCGATGGCGTACGACCCCAGTGCGGCGGCGAGCAGCCACGCGGCCGAGATCTCCTCGCCGCGCGAGAGGGCGAGGATGCCCCACCCGAGGGCCCCGATGAGACCGACGAGGACCCAGACGGCGACCGACTTGGGGGTCATGCCCCCGGAGCTCCCCGGCGCGGAGGGCGAGTCCGTGCCCGGACTCGCCGCGTCCCGTTCTGTACCTGTTGCTTCCGGTTCCGGCATGATCCTCGTCCCCTCGTTGATCATCTGCGTAAGCGCAGGGAATCTACGGGGGCCCGCCCGGTGAACGTAAGCCCCCGTCCGTATAGCGGAACGAGAGTCAACTACGAATCAGACGGCGGGGCGCTGGAGTCGCGCCACGAACTTGTAACGATCGCCGCGGTACACCGAGCGCACCCACTCGACGGGTTCGCCGTCGGCGTCGAGCGAGTGCCGGGAGAGCATCAGCATCGGCAGGCCGACGTCGGTGCCCAGCAGACCCGCCTCGCGCGGGGTGGCCAGGGAGGTCTCGATGGTCTCCTCGGCCTCCGCGAGCCGTACGTCGTACACCTCGGCGAGCGCGGTGTAGAGGGAGGTGTACTTGGCCAGCGAGCGGCGCAGCGCGGGGAACCTCTTGGCCGAGAGGTGCGTGGTCTCGATGGCCATGGGCTCGCCGCTGGCCAGCCGCAGCCGCTCGATGCGCAGCACCCGGCCGCCCGTGGCGATCTTGAGGAGCCCGGCGAGGGTGTCGTCGGCCGTCACGTAGCCGATGTCGAGGAGTTGGGAGGTGGGCTCCAGCCCCTGGGCCCGCATGTCCTCCGTGTACGAGGACAGTTGGAGCGGCTGTGAAACCTTCGGTTTCGCGACAAAGGTGCCTTTGCCCTGAATGCGCTCCAGCCGGCCCTCGACGACGAGCTCCTGGAGTGCCTGGCGCACGGTGGTCCGCGAGGTGTCGAACTCGGCCGCGAGCGTGCGCTCCGGCGGCACCGGCGTGCCGGGGGGCAGTGTTTCGGTCATGTCGAGCAAGTGCCGCTTGAGTCGGTAGTACTTGGGCACGCGCGCCGTGCGAGTGGCTGCCCCGCCCTCCGGCTCCGTGGTCGCCCCTTCGGTGGACATCGCCGCCCGCCTTCCCGACTCCAGTTTCGCTGCCGTCACCGGCTCCTCCGATATGTGCGGTCACATCGTGACACGGGCGGGAGGACAGGCCTCCTCCCTCCCCCAGGTGTCGGTCCGGTAACGGACCGATCGCCCGCTCATTAGACCCTTGACACCCCTAAAGGTCTAGGCCAAGCTCCGGTTACTGGTCTAAACCAATATGGATCAGATCCCGGCCCCAGGGCAGTACTTGGTGCATGTCACCGCGGCGGGCGAGGGAAGGTGCAGGCAGCATCCCTGAGGAGGGTGGCGTGAAGCGCAAGCTCATCGCGGCGGTCAGTGTCGCGGGCATGATGGCCGGTGTCGCGGCGTGCGGCAACGGCGGCGACGACAAGGGGAAGACCGACGCGGGCGGCGCCAAGGAGATCACCGTCTGGGTGATGGACGGCTCCGCACCCAAGGCCTGGATCGACGCGGTCAACGCCGAGTTCTCGGCCAAGCACCCGGGTGTCACGGTAAAGGTCGAAGAGCAGCAGTGGAAGGGCATCCAGGAAAAGGTCACCACGGCCCTCTCCGAGAACACCCCGCCGGACGTCCTCGAGCTCGGCAACACCCAGACCGCCGGCTACGCCGTCACCGGCGGCCTCGCCGACCTCACCAAGGACAAGGCCAAGCTCGGCGCCGACGCCTGGCAGAAGGGCATGCTCGCCTCGGCCGAGTACGACGGCAAGCTCTACTCCGCTCCCTGGTACGCGGCCAACCGCGTCGTCGTCTACGACAAGAAGGCCTTCGCCAAGGCCGGTGTCACCCCGCCGGCCACCCGCGACGAGTGGATCGCCGGCCTCGACAAGCTGAAGGCCGCCGACCCGTCCACGCAGCCGATCTACCTCCCGGGCCAGAGCTGGTACGTCCTCGCCGGCTTCATCTGGGACGAGGGCGGCGAACTCGCCGTCAAGGACGGCGGCAAGTGGAAGGGCGGCCTCGGCACGCCCCAGGCCGCCTCCGCGATGGACTTCTACAAGAAGCTCCAGGCCTACTCCACCGCCCCGAAGGACAAGGACGAGGCCACCCCGCAGCAGTCCACCGACATCGTCCCCAAGGGCGGCGTCGCCTCCTGGATCGGTCTCGGCTGGGAGGCCGGCGGTGCGGAGAAGGCCCTGAAGGACGCGGGCAAGGAAGCCGACTTCGGCTACTTCCCGATCCCGGGCAAGACCGCGGACAAGCCGGGCACCGTCTTTCTCGGCGGCTCGAACCTCGCCGTCGCCGAGCGCTCCAAGAACAAGGAGCTCGCCAAGGAGTGGCTGGCCCTCGCCGCCGGCAAGGACCAGATGACGAAGTACGCCGCCGAGGTCAAGGGCGCACTGCTCCCCAACCAGGCCGGCGCGAACTTCGCCCCCGCCGCGGGCTCCTTCGCCGAGGCGATGGGCAAGGCCGGCGTCAACGGCCGCATCACCCCGGTCACCCCGGGCTGGGCCAACGTCGAGACCGAGCCCAACCCGCTCAAGGAGTTCATGACCAAGGTCCTGAAGGGTGAGGACGCCGCCAAGGCGGGCGCGGACGCGGACAAGGAAATCGCGAACCGCATCAACAAGTAGCACAGCACGCAGCACCGGGGGTGCGGACGGCGCCCAGGCGCCCGCCGCACCCCCGGTCGCGCATGACCGACCCGTGCGACGCCCGACCGCAGCCGAGGTAACCAAGACATGACCGTGCACTCCCAGGGAGCGGTGACCGCTCCACAGGACGCACCACCGAAGTCCGCCGGACGGCGGCAGCCGCCGCCCAAGACCACGGGGAGCACCCCGCCGGCTCCCCGCCGGGGCAGAAAGCCGCTCCCCTCGGGCTGGCTGCCCTACCTCCTGATCGGGCCCGCGGTCCTCAGCCTCGCCACGCTGCTGCTGTACCCGCTGGCCAAGAACGTGATCCTGTCGTTCCAGAAGGTCGACAAGATCGAGTTCATCCAGCGGAAGGCACCCTTCAACGGGGTCGAGAACTACACCCGGCTGCTGGGCGACTCGCACTTCTGGACCGTCGTCGCCCGCACCTTCGCCTTCACCGCGGCCAACGTCGCCCTCATCATGCTGATCGGCAGCCTCCTCGGGATCCTGCTGAACCGCCTCGGCACATGGATGCGCCTGGTCCTGTCGATGGCCCTGGTGATGGCCTGGGCCATGCCGATCGTCGCGTCGGTCACCGTCTTCCAGTGGCTGTTCGACGAGCAGTTCGGCGTCATGAACTGGGTCATGCGCACGGTCGGCTTCTCGGGCTACGAGCAGCACAACTGGTTCGAGTCCGGCTTCTCCACCCTGGTCATCGTCACCGTCCTGGTGGTCTGGGGCTCCGTCCCGTTCGTCGCCCTCAACATGTACGCCGGCCTGACCACCGTCAGCGGCGAGCTGTACGAGGCGGCACGGATGGACGGCGCGAACGGCTGGCAGACGTTCTGGCAGGTCGTCTTCCCCAACCTCAAGCCGTTCTTCCTCGTCACCACGTTCCTCGAAGTGATCTGGGTCTTCAAGGCCTTCACCCAGGTGTACGCGATGAACCGCGGCGGCCCGGACCGCGCCTCCGAGACCCTGCCCGTCTTCGCCTTCGTCGAGGGCCAGAGCCAGGGCCACTACGCCCTCGCGGCAGCGATCTCCGTCCTGACGATCGTCATGCTCGTGATCGTCATGTCCTTCTACTTCCGCCTGATCCTGAAGCAGGAGGAGGAGCAGTGAGCACCACCACCGCGCCGAAGCCCGCACCCGCCGCACCGGAGGCCGCCCGGCGGCTGCGCACGCGCCGCCCGCTGCGCCCCGCCGCGGTCGCGAAGAACCTGGGCGCCCTCGTCCTCGCCGTGGTCTTCGTCTTCCCGGTCTACTGGATGTTCTCCTCGGCCCTCAAGCCGTCCGGGCAGATCCTCTCCAAGGACCCCGTCTTCGTCTTCACCCCGACGCTCGACAACTTCACCAAGGCCACCGGCGTCGACCTGTTCTGGACGTACGTGCAGAACAGCCTGCTCGTCACCGTCGGCGCCGTCGTCCTGGCCCTGGCCGTGGCCCTCGCCGCGAGCTTCGCCATCGCCCGGATGAAGTTCAAGGGCCGCAAGGGCCTGGTGCTCGGCGTGATGATGGCGCAGATGGCCCCCTGGGAGGTCATGGTCATCGCGATGTACATGATCGCCCGCGACACCGACATGCTGAACAGCCTCCCGCTGCTGACCGCGATCTACTTCGTGATGGTCCTGCCCTTCACCATCTGGACCCTGCGCGGTTTCATCGCCGCCGTCCCGGTGACGCTGGAGGAGGCCGCCCAGATCGACGGCTGCACCCGCGGCCAGGCCTTCCGCAAGGTGATCTTCCCGCTGCTGGCGCCCGGCCTGATGTCCACCTCGCTCTTCGGGTTCATCACCGCCTGGAACGAGTTCGCGATGGTCCTCATCCTCAACAAGGACAAGACCGCGCAGACCCTGCCCCTGTGGCTGACCCAGTTCCAGACCGCCTTCGGCAACGACTGGGGCGCCACCATGGCCGCCTCCTCGCTGTTCGCGGTCCCGGTCCTGGTGATCTTCGTCTTCCTCCAGCGCAAGGCCGTCGGCGGCATGACCGCCGGCGCCGTGAAGGGATAACGGCCCATGACTGTCCTTGCGCACCGCACCGCCGCGTCCTCCTCGGACGACCGCCTCAACCGCGACGCCCTCGCCGTCCTCCAGCCCGGCTTCGAGGGCACCACCGCCCCCGCGTGGCTGCTCCGCCGGATCGGCGAAGGCCTCACCGCCGTCGGCCTCTTCGGCCGCAACATCGACTCGCCCGAGCAGCTCACCGCACTCACCGCCCGGCTGCGCGCCGAGCGGGACGACGTCCTCGTCGCCATCGACGAGGAGGGCGGCGACGTCACCCGCCTGGAGGTCCGCGGCGGCTCCTCCTTCCCCGGCAACCTGGCCCTCGGCGCCGTCGACGACACCGCCCTCACCCGGGACGTCGCCCGCGAGCTGGGACGCCGCCTCGCCGAGTGCGGGGTCAACCTCAACTGGGCCCCGTCCGCGGACGTCAACTCCAACCCGGACAACCCCGTCATCGGCGTCCGGTCCTTCGGAGCCGACACCCACCTCGCCGCCCGGCACACCGCCGCGTACGTCGAGGGCCTCCAGGCCGCCGGCGTCGCCGCCTGCACCAAGCACTTCCCCGGCCACGGCGACACCAACGTCGACTCGCACCACGCCCTGCCCCGCATCGACGTGGACCTCGACACCCTCCAGGCCCGTGAGCTCGTCCCGTTCAAGGCCGCCATCGGGGCCGGCAGCAAGGCCGTGATGAGCGCGCACATCCTCGTGCCCGCCCTCGACCCGACCCGGCCGGCCACGCTCAGCCCGCAGATCCTGACCGGTCTGCTGCGCAAGGAGCTCGGCTACGAGGGGCTGATCGTCACCGACGGCATGGAGATGAACGCCATCGCCGGGACGTACGGCATCGAGCGCGGCTCGGTCCTCGCCCTCGCGGCCGGCGCCGACGCCATCTGCGTCGGCGGCGGGCTCGCCGACGAGGCCACCGTGCTGCGGCTGCGCGACGCCCTCGTCGCGGCTGTGCGGGAGGGCGCCCTCCCTGAGGAGCGGCTCGCCGACGCCGCCGCCCGGGTACGGGCGCTGGCCGCATGGACCCGGCAGGCCCGGGCCGCCGCCGCGCCGGGCGCGCCGGAGGGGGGCGCGCCCGGCATCGGTCTGGCGGCGGCCCGCCGCGCGGTGGTCGTGTCCGGCAGTGCCGGGCCCGTGAGCGCGCCGTACGTCGCCACCCTCGCACCCGTCGCGAACATCGCGGTCGGTGACGAGACCCCGTGGGGCCTGGCCGGCGAGCTGGCCGCGCTGGTGCCGGGGACCTCGTCCGGGGTGTTCGCGGAGGGAGCCACCGCCGCGGACGTCCTGGCGGCGGCGGGGGAGCGCACCGTCGTGCTGGTGGTCCGCGACGCGCACCGGCACCCGTGGATGACGGCGGCCCTCGACGCGCTGGTCGCGGTCCGCCCGGACACCGTCGTCGTCGAGATGGGCGTCCCGCGGGCCGAGCCCCGCGGAGCCCTGTACCTCGCGACCCACGGCGCCTCGCGCGTCTGTGGCAGGGCGGCGGCGGAGCTGATCGCCGGGGTCTGACCAGCCCCGGAGCTCCCGGCCCGCCCTGTTCCGTGCCCCCCGGACGTCCTGTCCCGGGGGCACGGGCCGACCCGGGGGATGCGCAAGGGCCGGGCTCCCGTGGAGGGGAGCCCGGCCCTTCGGCGCGCGCGAGGGACCCTAAAGCCCCTGCCACGCCGGCTTGTTGGCGTAGGCGTGCCGGAAGTAGTCGGCCAGCTTCAGCTTGGATGCGGCGGCCTCGTCCACGACGACGGTCGCGTGCCGGTGCAGCTGGAGCGCGGAGGCCGGGACCAGCGCGGACAGCGGGCCCTCGACGGTCTGGGCGACGGCCTCGGCCTTGCCCTCGCCGGTGGCGAGCAGGACCAGGTGGCGGGCGTCGAGGATGGTGCCGATGCCCTGGGTGATGACGTGGTGCGGGACCTGGGCTATGTCGTCGTCGAAGAAGCGTGCGTTGTCGACGCGGGTCTGCTCGGTCAGCGTCTTGATCCGCGTGCGGGACGCGAGCGAGGAACAGGGCTCGTTGAAGCCGATGTGCCCGTCGGTGCCGATGCCGAGCAGCTGGAGGTCCACCCCGCCGGCCTCGGCGAGGGCGCGGTCGTACGCCTCGCACGCCGCGACGAGGTCGGCGGCGGAGCCGTCCGGGCCCATGAAGGAGGCCTCGGACAGGCCGAGCGGCTCGACGACCTCGCGGAGCACGACGGCGCGGTAGGACTCGGGGTGGCCGGCCGGCAGGCCGACGTACTCGTCGAGCTGGCAGACGCGGGCGCGGCCGGCGTCGACCTCGCCGGCCTTCACCTTGGCGGCCAGGGCCTCGTAGACGGGCAGCGGGGTAGAACCGGTCGCCACGCCGAGCAGGGCGTCGGGCTTGCGGCGGACCAGGGCGGCCATGGCCTCCGCGATGAGTTCGCCGCCTGCCTTAGCGTCCGGGACGATGACAACTTCCACGCGGGGCCTGCCGATCTGGAGTGGGGCGGTAGGGTGGTATAGACCAATCTAGCAGAGGTGGGGCCCTCCGCGGCCGGTCTTGCGCCCCCTTCCATCGTGGTCCCGATGCCCGCCGACGGCCTCCCGGTGCCCGCCGCGCCCCCGGCGCGCACCCCCGTGGCGCCCCGGGGTCCGGTCCGGGCCGCCCGGGCCGGCCGGCGGGCGGCTCACAGCAGGGACAGCTGGAGGCCGCCCGTCGCATCCAGGTGCTGGCCCGTCACCCACCGGGAGTCGGCCGAGGCCAGGAAGGCCACCACGTCGGCCACCTCTTCGGCCGTGCCCACCCGGCCGAAGACGGACCGGGCGCAGGCGTGCGCCCGCGCCGCCGGGTCCGCCAGCCAGCCCGCGTTGAGGTCGGTGTCCGTGATGCCCGGGCCCACCGAGTTCACCGTGATCCCGCGCGGGGCCAGTTCGGCGGCCAGGGACCGGGTCAGGGCGTTCACCGCGCCCTTGGCGGCGATGGTGGCCAGGATCGCCGGCAGGGCGATGTCCGGGGTGCCGGTGACGTTCACGATCCGGCCCCCGTCCGGCAGCCGTGCCAGCCCGTGCTTGATCACGAAGAACGGCGCCTTCGCATTGAGCGCGTGGACCCGGTCGTACGTGTCCTCGTCCGTGTCCGCGAGGCCGGCGAACGTGGCGGCGCCCGCGTTGTTCACCAGGACGTCGACCGTGTCCGTGTGCAGCGGGTGGGCCCCGTACGCCGCCCACAGCGCCTGCGCGTCGCCCGGCACCCCGAGCTCGGCCCCGATCGCGAAAGCCCGCCCTCCGGCCGCCCCGATCGCCGCGACGGCCTCCTCCGCCGCCGCCTCGTTGCGCCCGTAGTGCACGGCGACCAGCGCCCCGTCGCGGGCGAGCCGCTCGGACACCGCCCGCCCGATACCCCGGCTGCCGCCCGTGACCAGTGCCGTCTTCCCCTTGAGCACGCCCATGACGCGCCCCCCTTCAGCATTTGCTAGTGGTCGCTACAGAAAGGGACCGTACCAGATTCCGTAGTGCCCGCTATAGAATCGGCGCATGGTGACCGGACAGCGGGGCAGGCCCCGCTCCTTCGACCGCGACGCAGCCCTCGACAAGGCGATGCTCGCCTTCTGGGAGCACGGCTACGAGGCGACCTCGATCTCCGACCTGACCGCGTCCCTCGGCATCAGCGCGCCCAGCCTCTACGCCGCCTTCGGCGACAAGCGCAAGCTCTTCGACGAGGTCGTGGCGGTCTACGGCGGCCGGTACGCGGACTTCGCGGGCGCGGCCCTGGCCGAGGAGCCCACCGCCGGGGCGGGTCTGCGCCGCGTCCTGCGCGAGGCGGCCGAGATCTACACCGACCCGGCCCACCCGCCGGGATGCCTGGTGATCAGCGCCGCCGTCAACACCACCTCGGACGAGGTGGCCCGGGCGCTGCGCGAGCGCCGCGAGGCCAGCCTGGAGATGTTCGAGCGCCGGATCCGGGCGGACGTCGCCGCCGGCGTGCTGCCCGCGGGTACGGATGCGCGGGCGCTGGCCCGCTATGCGCTGGCGGTCCTGGTGGGGATGTCCCAGCAGTCGCGCGACGGGGCGGGCCGGGAGGAACTGGAAGCGGTCGCGGAGCTCGCGATGGGAGCCTGGCCGGGAATTTCCGCCTCGTGAGGATTCCTCTGGGCCACGGTGCCGGGACGGGACCCTCAACCCGGTCCGGCACCGTAGCCCGGAGTACTTACGGCCGAAGGGTGTGCGGTTCCCGTCGGCCGGGGAGAGGTGCCTGCGCGGTCAGGGCAGAGCGCGCGGCTTACCTCGATCCGTCCTCCTGTGCGGGGAGGGCGGAAGTATCACTCAATTGTGGACTAGACCAATCTGTTCTGTCTATCCAATGACGGGCTCTGCCATCCCGTCACTTCCTCCAACAGTACGCGGACCGGGCCCCTCCTGGATACTCCTGAGTAGTCGCCGTGGGGAAAGTCATGGCCCATACCCGGGGTACGCTCGCCACGTGCCCTCCATGAACGACCTCGTACGCCAGCACACCGCTCTCAGTGAAACCGACCTGGAGTGGCTCCACCTGCTGGTCTCGGAGTGGCAGCTGCTCTCCGACCTCTCCTTCGCCGACCTCGTGCTGTGGGTGCCCACCCTCGACGGCACCCGGTACGTCTCGGTCGCACAGATGCGCCCCAACACCGGCCCCACCTCGTACCAGGACGACATGGTCGGCCACCTCGTGCCGCGCGGCCGGCGCCCGCTGCTGGACGCCGCGCTCGACGAGGGCCGGATCGTGCGCGAGGGCGACCCGGAGTGGCGCGAGGAGGTGCCCGTCCGGGTCGAGTCCATCCCGGTGCGCCGCGAGGGCCGGGTGCTGGGCGTGATCGCGCGCAACACCAATCTGCTCACTGTGCGTACACCCAGCCGGCTGGAGCTCACCTACCTCCAGTCCGCCTCCGACCTGGCCCAGATGATCGCGGCCGGCTCCTTCCCCTTTCCCGGCCAGCAGGTCGACATGGACGCCTCCCCGCGCGCCGGGGACGGCCTGATGCGGCTCGACGCCGACGGCGTGGTCACGTACGCGTCCCCGAACGCCCTCTCCGCCTACCACCGGCTCGGCCTCGCCGCCGACCTCGTCGGCCAGCACCTGGGCACCACCACCGCCGAACTCGCTCCCACGCGGGGCCCGGTGGACGAGGCGATCGTCAAGCTCGCCAGCGGCTGGGCCCCGCGCGAGACCGAGGTCGAGGGGAACGGCGGGGTCATCCAGCTGCGTGCGATCCCGCTCAAGCCCAAGGGCACCCGGATCGGCTCCCTCGTCCTGTGCCGGGACGTCACGGAACTGCGCCGTCGCGAACGCGAATTGATTACCAAGGACGCGACCATCCGGGAGATCCACCACCGGGTGAAGAACAACCTCCAGACCGTGGCCGCACTGCTGCGGTTGCAGGCCCGCCGGATGGATTCGGAGGGCGGCCGAGAGGCCCTCAACGAGGCCGTGCGCCGCGTCGGTTCGATCGCGATCGTGCACGAGACGCTCTCTCAGAACCTCGACGAGCGCGTCGAGTTCGACGAGATCGCCGACCGGGTGATCGCGATGGTCGCGGAGATCTCGCCCGGCAAGGTGGAGTGCCGGCGTACCGGCCGGTTCGGGATCCTGGACGCGGAGGTCGCCACTCCGCTGTCGATGGTGCTGACGGAGATCCTCCAGAACGCCCTGGAGCACGCCTTCACCCAGGGGGAGGGCGGCCGGGTCGAGGTGTCCGCGATCCGCACCGGCTCCGGCCGCGCGGACGGCCGGCTGCTGATCACGGTGCTCGACGACGGCTCCGGCCTGCCCGAGGGCTTCGACCCGCAGCGGGCCGGGAACCTCGGCCTGCAGATCGTCCGGACCCTGGTCGAGGGGGAGCTCGGCGGCACGTTCGACATGATCCGGGCCGAGCCGCGCGGCACCAAGGTCGTCCTCGACATCCCGGCCAGCCCGCAGAAGTAGTCACGCAGTGTGACGGAGTGGATCCGGGACCCGGACGCAGACCCGGACTCGGGCCCCGATCCCGGGTGCGCCCCGGACAGCACTGAGCCCCGGACCGAAGGTTCTCGGTCCGGGGCTCAAGAGCACGTTGCTGAGCGCTTGTCTGGTGTTGCTACGCGCTGCGGCTCGAGGCTCGAAAGTCGATGTCAGGCGGTCGCGTTGCGCGCCCGATTGCGAGCGGCGCGGCGCTTCATGGCGCGGCGCTCGTCCTCGCTGAGACCGCCCCAGACGCCGGAGTCCTGGCCGGACTCGAGCGCCCACTGCAGGCACTGCTCCATGACGGGGCAGCGGCGGCAGACGGCCTTGGCTTCCTCGATCTGCAGCAGCGCAGGACCGGTGTTGCCGATGGGGAAGAAGAGTTCCGGGTCTTCCTCGCGGCAAACGGCGTTGTGACGCCAGTCCATGGCTGCTCCATCTCCTTGTATTGCGGGCAGGTTGCTTGTGAATGTGAACGCTTTCACGAATCCCCCCGTGAGGGAAGGGTGACCACCCAGTTTCCTGGAAGGTTCAGTCAGGGACTCGTGGAGGGGTTCTGGCGGCCTGTGTGGGTGCCGGGTCCTGCGGGCTGTCCCGATCGCCATGAAGAGATTCGCAAACCTCGGACGGGGATACAACCCCTTCCGGAAAGTTTTTTTTGATTCGTCGGTGTCTACTAGGTCACAGCCCTACATCGTGAGGGTGGACCGGCGTGTAAACGTTCGAGTGAAAGGACTTTGGGCCCTTCCACTCACACAATCACACGCAGTGCACGGCGTACGCCTGTGAACCGAACGCTGGTGCGCAGGCCGAGGTGGTCTCCGTCCATCTGGAACGGAAGCGGAACCTTCGAATGCAAGGTGAAGTCGGTCAGATCGTGCAGAGACACCGCGTGCTTGCCGTGCGGACCGCGCTCAGGAGTCGAGGTCAGGAGCTGTGTCGCGTAGCGAGCGACCGCCGGAGTTGACAAACGATTGAGTGCCAATACGTCAAGTGCGGTATCGAAGGACGCCTCCGGGGAGGCGTAAAGCGGACGATTGCCCAGATACGTCCACGGCGAGGTGTTGCAGACTATCGACAGCACCAGATCCGTCACGGGATCCGCGCCGGGACGCTCCAGGGTCACCGTGCCGTGGCGCCGGTTCGGCTCCTCCCAGAACGTGCGCACCAGCTGCCGTACGTACAGGGCGTGCGTCGAACGCTTGCCGCGCTCGCGCTGCTGCTCCACCCGGCCCACGACGCCCGCGTCGAAACCGAAGCCGGCGCAGAACGTGAACCAGCGCGCCGGAGCCGACTCGTCCTCCGTGCCCGGGGTGCCGGCCGCCAGGCCCAGGCCCACCGTCCGCTCGCGCTGCTCCCGCAGCGCGTCCAGCAGGGCGCCGGTCGCCTCGACCGCGTCGTTGGGGAGTCCGAGCGCGCGGGCGAACACATTGGTCGACCCCCCGGGGACCACCGCCAGCCGGGGCAGGTGCTCGGGATCAGGCCCGTCGTGGAGGAGCCCGTTGACCACTTCGTTGACCGTGCCGTCGCCGCCGAGCGCCACGACGAGGTCCATTCCCTGTTCGGCCGCCCGCCGGCCCAGGTCCCGGGCGTGTCCGCGGTACTCGGTGGTCACCGCCTCCAGCTTCATTTCGCTGGCCAGGGCGTGGGTCAGGACGTCGCGCGTGCGCGCACTGGTGGTCGTTGCTGCTGGATTGGCCACGAGAAGTGCACGCATGAACGCCAGCCTACCGACCCGTTCGGATGCCGCCCATACTGCCCGTCCCCTCCGGCTCCGCGGGGGCGCGGCTACCCTGCTGGGGTGAGTACGAAGCCCACCCCCGCCCCCGCCCGGCCGACCGCCCCGCTGCCCCGGCGGCTCACCGCCGCCGCCGCGCTGACCGCCCTGGAGGGCCTCGCGCTGGCCGGTCTCGGCGTCTACATGCTGTTCGTGGGCATCGCGGGCGACCCCGATTCCCCGCAGCAGGCCGAGACCGGCGGGGTCACCCTGCTCGCGCTCGCCGCCCTGCCGCTGATCGCGGCGCGCGGCCTGCGGCTGGGCCGCCGCTGGAGCCGCGGGCCCGCGCTGATCACCCAGCTGATGGCGCTGCCGGTGGCGTGGACCCTGTACTCCACGGGCGGGGCGATGATCGCCGCCGCCGTGGCGCTGGCCGTGGCCGCGGTGGCCGTCGTGGCCCTGCTGGTGAACCCGACGGCGACCGTGGCGCTGGGAATCGGGCCCGGCGAGCAGACCCGATAGCCCCGGCGGCCCGTACCGTCCCGGCCCACTCCCCGCCTACTCCTCCACGAGGAGCTTCTCGCGCAGCTGGGCCAGGGTGCGGGCCAGCAGGCGCGAGACGTGCATCTGGGAGATGCCGACCTCCTGCGCGATCTGCGACTGGGTCATGTTGCCGAAGAACCGCAGCAGCAGGATCCGCTTCTCCCGCGGGGGCAGTCCCTCCAGGAGCGGCTTGAGCGACTCGCGGTACTCGACGCCCTCCAGCGCCTCGTCCTCCGCGCCCAGGGTGTCCGCCACCGCCGGCGATTCGTCGTCGGTGTCGGGCACGTCCAGGGAGAGCGTGCTGTAGGCATTGGCCGATTCCAGCCCCTCCAGCACCTCCTCCTCGGAGATCCCGAGCCGTTCCGCGAGCTCGTGCACCGTGGGGGACCGGCCGTGCTGCTGGGACAGCTCCGCCGTGGCGGTGGTCAGCGAGAGCCGCAGCTCCTGAAGGCGCCGGGGCACGCGCACGGCCCAGCCCTTGTCGCGGAAGTGCCGCTTGATCTCGCCGACCACCGTCGGCGTCGCGTAGGTGGAGAACTCGACCCCGCGGTCCGGGTCGAACCGGTCGACCGACTTGATCAGGCCGATGGTGGCGACCTGGGTCAGGTCGTCCAGCGGCTCACCGCGGTTGCGGAACCGCCGGGCGAGGTGCTCGACCAGCGGCAGGTGCATCCGCACGAGCCGGTTGCGCAGCTCCGCCTTCTCCGCCGAGCCGTCGGGCAGCGCCCGGAGCTCGATGAACAGGGCCCGCGCGCCGCTGCGGTCGCGCGGATCGGGCAGCACCGCGGGCACCGGCAGCACGGGTGCCGCCGCCGGTTCCGCGTCCGGGGTCGTGGCAGCGGCCCCGGGTGGCTGTGAGGATTGTGGTTCTTCGTGCTGGTTCTCGCTCATAGGGCCCGCCCGTCGCTCCGCCGAGTCCAAAAAGCCGTCTTCCGCATCCGCGTCAGCCGGGTGCGGCCGGGCGTGCTGCTGCTCCGGGATGCCGCCGTCGACCTCGTGCCGTACCCGGGGCCGATCCCCGCCCCGCACCGGGATCTCCCCGCTGTTCACGCCGGGCCTGGACCCGCGCCGCGCTGTTTGTAGAGGCTGATGCTCACCGTCCGGTCCTCCTCGACCGTGGACTCGACCTTGCCGGCCAGCGCCGACAGGACGGTCCAGGCGAACGTGTCGCGCTCGGGTGCGCGCCCGTCCGTGGTCGGTGCGGAGACCGTCACCTCCAGCGAGTCGTCGACCAACCGGAACACGCAGCTGAGGACGGAGCCCGGCACGGCCTGTTGAAGCAGGATCGCGCAGGCCTCGTCCACCGCGATGCGGAGGTCCTCGATCTCGTCGAGGGTGAAGTCCAAACGTGCCGCGAGGCCGGCCGTGGCCGTTCGCAGCACCGACAGGTAGGCACCCGCAGCGGGCAGCCGGACTTCCACGAAGTCCTGGGTCCCGGGCTCGCCTGCGATCTGGGACACCCTCACCTCCAAGGTGGTACGAGCTCTGTTCGCCGGTGACGCTATCGCGATCCGGGCGATCGTGTCGCGGCACCCCTCATCGCGCCCGTTTCAGACACCCCCGCCCGCGGCCAGTGACCGATGGTAAGCCCACGGGTACGCACAGTGGCTAGGGGTCTGCGGGCCCAAATCAGGGGAACCGGCGGAGGGTTGACCTACCCCGCCTCAGACGATCGAACCGTCGACAAAACACCACCGCCACGTCTCGCCCGGCTCGAAGCTTCGCATGACCGGGTGGCCGGTGCTCTGGTAGTGCGCGGTGGCGTGCCGGTGGGGGGAGGAGTCGCAGCACGCGACGTACCCGCACCCCAGGCACATCCGCAGCTGCACCGGATGGCTCCCCAGCACCAGACATTCGGGACAGGTCAGGGCAGCCGGGACGGGCTCGGGGCGCGGCAGTTCAGGAACGTGGGTGCACTCGCTCATGATTGCCAGCGTACTGACGTGCGGGCGCCGCAGGACGAATGCCGATCAGCGACGACGAGCGAGGGTGGATCTTCGATGGAGGTATTGCCGCTGGTGGCGCTGGTGGCGGGCAGCGCGGTCGTAGCGGGGGCCGCCCGCCGGACGCGGCTGCCCGCGCCCCTGCTGCTGGTCGCCGCCGGTCTGATGGCCTCGTACGTCCCCGGCGTGCCCTCGTACGCCCTCGACCCGCACATCGTGCTGCCCCTGCTGCTCCCGCCGCTGCTGTACACGGCCGCGGTGGACAGTTCCTACCTGGACCTGCGGGCGAACATCCGGCCCGTGGGACTGCTGTCGGTCGGGTACGTGCTCTTCGCGACGGTCGCCGTGGGGTACGCGGCGTACCTGGTGGTGCCCGGGCTGTCGCTGCCGGTGGCGCTGGTGCTCGGCGCCGTGATCGCGCCCCCCGACGCGGTGGCCGCGACGGCGATCGCCCGCAAGCTGGGGCTGCCGAACCGGATCACCACCATCCTGCAGGGCGAGTCCCTCGTGAACGACGCCACGGCGATCACCGCGTACAAGGTGGCCCTGGCCGCGGCCATCGGGGTGAGCGCCGGCTGGGCGGGCGGGATCGCGGAGTTCCTGCTGGCCTCGGTGGGCGGCGTGGGCGTGGGCCTGGTGCTGATGGTTCCGATCCACCACCTGCGCAAGCGGCTGCGGGAGCCGCTGCTGCAGAACACGCTCTCGCTGCTGATCCCGTTCGTGGCGTACGCGGCGGCCGAGCGGGTGCACGCCTCGGGCGTGCTCGCGGTGGTCGTCGTGGCGCTGTACCTCGGGCACCGCAACTGGCAGGTGGACTTCGCGACCCGGCTCCAGGAGGAGGCGGTGTGGAAGATGGTCGCCTTCATCCTGGAGTCGGTGGTCTTCGCGCTGATCGGCCTCCAGCTGCCGGTGGTCCTGAAGGGGGTCGCCGAGTACGAGGGCTGGCACGCGGCCTGGTACGCGCTGGCGGTGTTCCTGGCCGTGGTGGTGTCCCGCTTCGTCTGGGTGTTCCCGGCCACGTTCGCGCCCCGGCTGTCGGAGCGGATCCGGACGCGGGAGCCGGACACCAACTGGAAGGCGCCGGTGATCGTCGGCTGGGCGGGGATGCGCGGGGTGGTCTCGCTGGCGATCGCCTTCTCGGTGCCGATCAGCGTGCCGCACCGGAACCTGATCCTCTTCCTGACCTTCACGACGGTCATCGGCACGCTGGTGGTGCAGGGCCTGACACTGCCACCGCTGATCCGGCTGCTGCGGCTGCCACCGCGGGACCTGCAGGCGGAGACCCTCGCGGAGGCGCAGGCGCAGAGCGAGGCCTCGCGGTCCGCGGAGGACCGCCTGGCGGAGCTGCTGGCCGAGCCGGAGAACGCGCTGCCGCCGCCGCTGGCGGAACGGCTGCGCACGGTGATGGAACGCCGGCGCAACGCGGTGTGGGAGCGCCTGGGCGAGGTCAACCCGGTCACGGGGGAATCGGTGGACGACGTCTACCGGCGCCTCGCCCGGGAGATGATCGCGGCGGAGCGCGAGGTGTTCGTGAACCTGCGCGACCACCGCCGGATCGACGACGAGATGCTGCGCGGCCTGCTGCGCAGGCTGGACCTGGAGGAGGCCGCGGCCTACCGCGAGGAAGCGGCCTGATCCCCCGCCCGGGGGAGGGGGACGGTCCCCGGGGCGGACGCGCGGGGCCGCTGGAGGGCGCGACGCTCGGGGCATGACGCTCAGGGACACGGTTGACGTGACGGCCGTCGGCTGCCTGGCCGCGGCGACCGCGGTGACGGTGGCGGCGGTGGCACTGCCCGCGGGGGCGCCGCCCGCGCGGCGAAGGGCACTGCTGTGGACGGCCTGCGGTCTGTCCGCGACCGCCGGATGCACGCTCCTGATGGACGTGCTCGGGCTGCTGTTCGGACAGGGGGTGGACAGCACGCTCGGGGCGGTGGTGCACGCGCTGGGCCTGGCGGGGGCGGTGGTGCTGGGCGCCGCCGCGAGCCGGGGCCGGGCCGCGGCGCCGGGGCCACCGGGGCGGTGGATCGCGTACACCGGGGTCCTGAGCTTCCTGCCGTACGTCGCCATGAAGCTGAACTGGGCGCTGGGCGGAACGTTCGCGGGGATCGGCGGCGGCGAGGTGCTGGAGGCCTCCGAGCGCAACGGCGCGTCGGGCCCGTGGCTCGCCTTGGAGCGGTGGGGCCTGGACCCGACGGCCCTGCTGGCCCTGGCCGGGATCCTGCTGCTCTTCTGCCTGATCCGGCCGTGGGGGCTGCGCCTGCCGAGGTGGCTGCCGCTGGCTCCGGCACTGATCGGGGTGGGCACGCTCGTGCCGTACGGCCTGCCGGGGCTGGCGTACCTGGTGCCGGCCCAGCTGGGCGCGCTGCCGGTGCGGCCGGGGGACCTCCCCTCCCGGGGCGACACCTTGGCGGTGGCGTGGATCGGCTACACGGCGTTCGCGGGCTACGGGCCGGCCCTGCTGGCGGCCACCCGCTGGTACTGGCACGCCACCCGGGCCGCACCGGTCACGGGCGGCCCGTGACGACGGCGGTCAGGGTGGTGCCCGCGGGGAAGGCGGCCGACTCCGCGAGTGCGGCCAGGGCCCAGAGCAGCTTGGCCACGTAGATCCGCTCGACGGGGAACCCGTGCCGCTCCTCGAAATCGGCGGCGAAGGCGTCGAGCAGGGCGGGGACGCGTGCGTAGCCGCCGTGGTGGAAGCCCTCCGCCAGGCTCCACTCCCCGGCCGGGCCGCCGAAGGCCGCCTGCTGGAGGGTACGTATCTCCGCCTCCAGGAATCCGCCCGCCAGGACGGGCACGCCCAGGGCCCGCTGGCCCGGAGCCAGTCCGGCCGCCAGTCCGGCCAGGGTGCCGCCCGTGCCGCACGCCACCGCGACGACGTCGGACGCGCCCCGCAGTTCGCGCCCGAGCTCCGCACACCCGTGCAGGGCGAGGGCGTTGCTGCCGCCCTCCGGGACCACGTACGAGGAGGCCGCGCCGGCCTGCGCGAGCAGCCGGGCCAGCACCTCGGGTTCGGTCTTGCGGCGGTACTCCGAGCGCGTGACGAAGTGCAGCCGCATCCCGTCCGCCGCGCAGCGGGCCAGGGAGTCGTTGAGGGGCCGGCCGGCGAGCTCGTCGCCCCGGACGATCCCGACGGACTCCATCCCCAGCAGCCGCCCGGCCGCCGCGGTGGCCCGCAGGTGGTTCGAGTACGCCCCGCCGAAGGTCACCACCCCGGGGAAGCCCCCGGCGAGGGCGGCCCGCAGATTCGGTGCGAGCTTGCGCCACTTGTTGCCGGGCAGCTCGGGGTGCACGAGGTCGTCCCGCTTCACCAGCAGCCGCACCCCGTACCGTTCGAACCGCTCGTCGCGCACCTCGGACAGCGGCGAGGGCGGGCGCGGCCGCAGGGGCGCGTCGGGGTTCGCGGGACGGTTCACCCGTCCATTGTGGGTGCTCAGGTGTTCGGGGCGGCGGCGGAGTGCCGCCGCAGGTGGACGTACGGGACCGTCGCGCCCGGGAGGACGTAGCGCTCGGACTCCTCGAAGCCGTGGGAGCGGGCGAAGCGCAGGCCGTCCTCGTTGGAGCCCAGGACGATCGTCTCGATCGTGTCGGGGGCGGGGACGAGCGCGTGCGCCGCGGCGAGGCCGTGGGCGTAGAGCGCGGTGCCGAAGCCCTGCCCGCGGTGCGCGGGCAGGATCCGGGCGATCACGGTGGCCACCGACGGGGCGTCGGCCGTGGGCCGGCGCACGGTCATGCAGCCGACGAGCTCGTCGCCGAGGTAGGCGACGTCCAGGAGGTGGCGCCCGGCGCGCTCGCGGACCTCGTCGAGGGTGAGGGCGTCCGGGGGAACGATCACGTTGTGGACGTGCCGCCAGTCCTGGAGGGAGGCTTCGCCGGCCACCCGTTCGATGCGAAGATCAGCCATCGGGTCAGGGAAACGGTTCGGTCATCGGGGTGTCAACCCGATTCCGTCAGTTGAGGCGTTCGCCGACCCGGGCGCGGAACGCGGCCATCGTGAAGCCCTTCGGGTCGATCTTGCCGGGTTGCCATTCGAGGTGGCCGATCACCGAGCGCTCGGTCCAGCCGTGCACGCGGCACAGGGCCGCCGCCGCGCGGGCCATGGCGTCGAGCTGGATCTCCGGCCAGGGGTCGTCGCCGTCGCCGAGGTTCTCGCACTCGAAGCCGTAGAAGTGGCGGTTGCCGTCGGTGTCGGCATGGCGGTCGGGGGGCAGCCGCTTCTCGGCGATCACTGCCGCCAGGACGTCGGAGTCGCCCAGCCCCGCGTGGTTGGCGCGGCCGTAGCCGACCAGGTGGACGCGGCCGTCCTTGGTGATCACGCCGTGGCAGAGCGGGCCGGGCAGGGCCGCGTCGCCGTCGCGGCAGAGCGAGACGGTGAACGCGGTGCCGTGCGTGACGGTGTGGTGGATCATCACCCCGTTCACGGGGCCCCACGGGCCCTTGTGATTGCGGTTGTGGGTGCGCCAGGCGCCGACCTCGACGACGGTCAGGCCCTCGTTGCGCAGTGCTCCGATGAACCGGTCCGCGGACATGGGTGCGGACATGGCCCGCCTCCTCTCCGGATGCGCGATGGTCACCTTTCGTGTCCACCTCGTTGCTCTCCGGTGTAATGGAGGCGGTTCTTCCGGGCTAGTGCATTCGTACAGTGAGCGAGCCGATCCGGACACTCGTCCCGATCGGCCCACCCGTCACGGCAGTCACTCACAGGTACGCCGCGGTGCCCGGGGCGGCTGGAGGGGAGGAGGGGACCCCAAAGGGTGCCCACCCCCGGACGGAGTAGTCCCACCCTTTTGTGTAATGGTCTCACCACGTTCCGTACTGGAAGGCTGCATCCCGCAGATCCATGGAGTGATCGAAAGGGATGCACATGTCGGTCCAGGCAGGTTCCGAACCCGAGGTCCAGACACCACAGCGAAGTCTTGCGACCGCGGCCGCGCGGAACTTGGCAACCACGACCAAGTCCGCGCCGCAGATGCAGGAGATCACCGACCGGTGGCTCCTGAAGATGCTCCCGTGGGTCTCCGTCCAGGGCGGCACGTACCGGGTGAACCGGCGACTGAGCTACTCGGTCGGCGACGGGCGCGTGGAGTTCGTCAAGACCGGGACCCAGGTCCAGGTCATCCCCGCCGAACTCGGCGAACTCCCGCTCCTGCGCACCTACGAGGACCTGGACGTGCTCTCCGAGCTCGCCCAGCGGTGCCGGCAGATCGACTTCGAGGCCGGACAGGAACTCACCTCCTTCGGCAGCGCCTCCGACAGCGTGTTCCTGCTCGCCCACGGCCGCATCGACCAGATCGGCCCCGGGCCCTACGGCGAGGACGCCGTGCTGCGGACCGTCGCCGACGGCGCCTACTTCGGCGAGGACTCCCTCGTCGACGAGGAGGCGATCTGGGAGTACACCGCCCGCGCCGCCACCTCCGGCACCGCGCTCGTCCTGTCCCGCCAGGACTTCCGGCTGCTCGCCGACCGGGTCGACTCGCTGCGCGAGCACGTACAGGCCCAGCGGTCGCTGCCCGCGCAGCGCACCAACGCGTACGGCGAGGCCGCGATCGACCTCTCCGCCGGCCACCGCGGCGAGGCCGTCCTCCCCGGCACCTTCGTGGACTACGAGGCCAGGCCGCGCGAGTACGAGCTCTCGATTGCACAAACGGTCCTGCGGGTGCACACCCGCGTCGCCGACCTCTACAACCAGCCGATGAACCAGACCGAGCAGCAGTTGCGGCTCACGGTCGAGGCGCTGCGCGAGCGCCAGGAGCACGAGATGCTCAACAACCGCGACTTCGGCCTGCTGCACAACGCCGACTACGACCAGCGCATCCAGCCGCACGACGGCGGCCCCAGCCCCGACGACATGGACCAGCTGCTCAGCATGCGCCGCGGCTCCGACCTGTTCCTCGCCCACCCCAAGGCGATCGCCGCCTTCGGCCGCGAGTGCAACAAGCGCGGCCTGTACCCCGAGACGGTCGACGTCGCCGGCACCCGGGTGGCGTGCTGGCGCGGGGTGCCGATCTTCCCGTGCAACAAGATCCCGATCAGCGAGGCGCGGACGACGTCCATCCTCTGCATGCGCACCGGCGAGGAAGACTCCGGCGTCATCGGCCTCCACCAGCCCGGCATCCCGGACGAGATCGAGCCGAGCATGTCGGTGCGCTTCATGGGGATCAGCGAGCAGTCGATCATCTCGTACCTGGTCACCGCCTACTTCTCCGCCGCGGTACTGGTGCCGGACGCGCTCGGCGTCCTGGAGAACGTCGAGATCGCCCGCTGGCGCTGAGCGGCCGGCCGGGCACCACGGGGGATCGGGATTTCGGGGATCGGGGATCGGGGACACGCCATGGGCACCACTGAGGCGATCACGACCGGCGAGGGGCAGGAGGCCGCGGCCCTGCTGGAGCGGACGAGGGAAACGGTCAACCCGGAACTGCGCCGCGCGGTCGAGACCCTGCCGGGCGGGATGCGGCGCGTGGCGATGTACCACTTCGGCTGGGAGCGGGCGGACGGCACACCGGCCACGGGCAGCGCGGGCAAGGCGATCCGGCCCGCGCTCGTGCTGGCCGCGGCCCGGGCCCTGCGGGGCGGCCGGGCCGGCGAGGGGGACGGCGCGGCGGACGAGAGCGCCGTGGGGGCGGCGGCGGCCGTGGAGCTGGCGCACAACTTCACCCTGCTGCACGACGACGTCATCGACAAGGACACCAAGCGCCGGGGCAGGCCCACCGCCTGGACCGTGTTCGGGACACCGGACGCGATCATCACCGGCGACGCCATGATGGCACTCGCGCTGCGGCTGCTCGCGGAGGATCCGCATCCCGCCTCCGCGCCGGCCTCGGGGCGGCTCGCGGCCTGCATCATCGAGCTGTGCGCGGGCCAGCAGGCCGACTGCGCGTTCGAGCGGCGGCCGCACGTCTCGCTCGACGAGTGCCTGACCATGGCGACGGCCAAGACTGGGGCCCTGCTGGGCTGCGCCTGCGCGCTCGGGGCGCTGTACGCCGGCGCCGGACCGGACGAGGTCGACAGCATGGACGCCTTCGGCCGGGAGGCGGGACTGGCCTTCCAGCTGATCGACGACCTGATCGGGATCTGGGGGGATCCGGGTCACACCGGCAAACCCGCCGGGGCCGACCTGATCGCCCGCAAGAAGTCCCTGCCGGTGGTGGCCGCCCTCACCTCGGGCACCGCGGCCGGCGAGGAGCTGGCGGCCCTGTACGCGGGGCCGATGACGGAGGACGACGTGCGCAAGGCCGCCGCGGCCGTGGACCGGGCCGGCGGGCGCGACTGGGCGCAGGCCCACGCCGCGGACCGGATGGGCCGGGCGGTGCAGCTGCTGTCCCGGGCCGTACCGGACCTCGGCGCCGCGGGCGGGCTGCTGGCGCTGGCGGAGTTCGTCACGCGGCGCACCCGGTGAGCCCTTAGCGCGGAAACGTCCGTGCGCAAGCCCCGTTCCGGCACCGCATGGTGCCGGAACGGGGCTTTCCGCTGTTCGGGGCCAACTCTAGGATCGCTGGCGGTAGTTGAAACGCGAGCGAAGGGTGTGACCAGTGGCGCTGGAGATACGTCAGGCGGATCAGTCGGACCGGGACGCGGTGGCACGCCTGCTCGACGAGGCCTTCCGCGCCGACCCGGTGAGCAGCTGGGTCTTCCCGGACCCGGAGCACCGGGCCGCGGTGCACGGCCGGTTCCTGGGCGTCTTCGTGGACGTGGCACTGGCCGAGGGCCGCATCGACTACGCGGTGGACGGTTCGGCCGCCGCCCTGTGGCTGCGGGTGCCGGCGGGGGACCCGGAGGGGGAAGCCGCCGAGGACGACGTCCCGGCGAAGATGCGGGCGGTCGCCGACCCGGACAACGAGCGGTGCGAACTGGTGGGCCGGCTGACGGGCGCGGTGCACCCGACCTCCGAGGAGCACGAGTACCTGCTGATGATCGCGGTCGCGCCGGGGAGGCAGGGCGAGGGGCTGGGGACCGAGCTGATGCGGCCGGTGCTGGAGCGCTGCGACCGCGAGGGCGTCCCCGCGTACCTGGAGGCGAGCAGCGAGCGCAGCAAGGGTCTGTACGAGCGGCTCGGCTGGCAGTTCACGGGTGAGGCGGTGCAGCTGCCGGAGGGGCCGCTGATGTGGCCCATGTGGCGCAAGCCGCAGGGGCTCGCGGCGTCATGACGGTGATCACGGCTGCTCGGCCACTGCGTGCGCGGCGCTCTGGCCCGCACGGCATGCCGAGGTCCCGCGCCGGCTTCGGGGTGCGCCCCCTGGACCCGGCCGGTGCGTGCCTCCCCGGCGGCGGCCGGACGGGTGGCTCGTACACCGTCAAGCGCTGAAACCGGCCGAACGGCCGGAACCGGCCTACCGTGGAGGTATGGCCGGCGAACAGCACCGACAGCAGGACCGGCGCCACCCGCACCCGCATGAGGCCGTGGCCCCGCAGACCGCGCACGAACAGCTCGCGTGCCCGGTCTGCGGGCGCCCCGTCGAGACCGTCATCCGGCGGCGCAAGGCGCTGGGGATCTTCATTCCGGAGTGGGTACCGGGTCCCTGCCGGAACCCGGACTGCGCGGAATACGTACCCGAGGTGGGAAAACTCCCCTAGCTCCGACGGCTGGCCGAAACCGCTAGCCCTTCGTCCCCAGGCCCGACGCGGCGAGCCCGTTGCGCCAGAGCTGGTTCACGCGCGAGCGCTCCGTGCTGTTCGGGTAGGGGTTCGTGCACGAGGTGCCCGGGCCGCCGCCCGACATCAGCTCGGAGCACGGCCCCGAGTAGTGGTCCGGCAGGCCCAGCACGTGACCGGTCTCGTGCGCGGTCACGCGGGTGGAGTCGTACTGCTGGTTCTGCTGGTAGTCCAGGAAGATGTAGCCCCGGCCGTGGCCGTCCGTGCTCGCGTACGAACCGCGCGAGTCGTTGCCCTCGTAGTACGAGAAGTTCCCGCCCGAGGACACCTCCTGGAGCTTCACGTTCGAGACCGAGCTGTTCCATATCTGCGCCGAGCGGGATATCTGGCTGCGGAAGCTGGGCGCGTTGCGCGTGTTGTACGTGACGGTCACCGCGAGGACACCCGGGTTCGCGGCACGCTGCTCGGCGACCGAGCGCTGCACGGCCTCGAAGAAGGCGCGGTTGGCGTCCTGGTTCTCCTGCGAACGCTCGTACGCCGCGAAGCTCGCGGCATTGCCTGCGGGGGCGGGGGCGGGGGCCGCGCTGGCGGTGGGGACGACGCCGAGGGCGGCCACGAAGCCGAGGCCGACGGTGGTGGCCAGAACGGCCTTGCGGGACATACGGGAGTGGCGCATGTGGGGGAGCTCCTACTCGTCCGGTGCGGGGGGTGGGTCGTTCGGTACCGGAGTCTGCGGGAGCCGGAGCGGCCGGCGGATGATGTCAGCCATCGATAACGCCGCCCTATCGGGGAGATTTCGGAAGGTCAACTTTCATGAGAATGGCGGGATTAGAGGGGGTATCAGTGGCTGGTGCGGTCCATTGACGGCGGCCTACCCTCGGGACATGGAGCTTGAGGTGAGGCACCTGCGCGCACTGTGCGCCATTGCCGACGCCGGCAGTCTGCACAAAGCCGCGCGGCAGCTCGGCGTGAGCCAGCCCTCCCTCACGACGCAGCTGCGCCGCATCGAACGCGCCCTGGACGGCGAGCTGTTCCTGCGCGAGCGCACCGGCTGCCGGCCCACCCCCTTCGGCCGGACCGTCCTCGGCCGGGCCCGCCCGCTCCTCGACCAGATGGCCGCGCTCGTCGCCGAGGCCAGGGCGCTGGCCCGCGGGCCGCGGCTGAACATCGGCTCCACCGCCAGCCGGGCCCTGCCGGGATGGCTGCGCCGGATCCACCGCAGGCTGCCCGACACGGAAACCGCGCTGGTGGTGGACGTGTCGGCCAACGCCCTCCTGCGGATGGTGGCCTCGGGGCAGCTGGACGTGGCCTTCGTCCACGAGGTCGAGGGCAGTCCGCTGCGGGTGCCGGCCGGGCTGGAGCTGCGGGTCCTGATGGAACGGGAGCCGCAGTTCGTGTCGATGTCCCGGGACCATCCCGCGGCGCGGCGGCCGGTGGTCCGGTTACAGGACCTGGCGGCCGACCGGTGGACGGTCGACCCCTCCGTGGACGGTGAATGGGACGGCCTGCGGCGGGTGTTCGCCGGCGCCGGGGTGGACCCGCCCGTCCTGCACGCCGACTACCACACCGCGACCTCGCTGATCGTCTCCGGCGAGGCGGTGGCCCCCTGCCAGCCGACGTCGGGGCCGCGTGACGACATGGCGATCCGGCCGCTGTCCGGGGACCCCCTCGCCGTCCGGCTGCTGATGGCCAGCCGGCCGGGCGCGCATGCCGAGATCTTCGAGGACCTCCGGGCGGCGTACCGCGAGGCGGCGCTCCGCACGCCGCCGTACCGGGCGTGGCTCCGCCACCACGAAAGCCCTCTGCTGGCCGCCTGAGAGCTGTCCCGTGATCCGCGGTGGGTCGGCGCGCGGCGTCGGATGCGGTGCACCGCGAGGCGGAGGGTCGTCCTCATGCCGGGCGTATCCGGGCGGTCCCGTGATCCGCGGCGAGATGCCGTAGCCGGCGCCGCCGCGGATCACGGGACAGCCCTTGGCCCGGCCTCCCCGGCCGGCGGGACCGGATGCCGCCGAGGGCGCCTGGGGCGCGGGGGCAGGCCTTGGCGCCGCCTCCCCGGCCGACGGGACCGGATACCGCCCGTGGCGCTGCGCCCGCCCCCGCCGCCTGGGGCGCGGGCACCGCCCTTGGCGCCGCCTCTCCGCCCGACGGGACCGGATGCCGCCCGTGGCGCTGCGCCCGCCCCGCCACCTGGGGCGCGGGCGCCGCACTTGGCTCCGCCTCTCCGCCCGGCGGGACCGGATGCCGCCCGTGGCGCTGCGCCCGCCCCCGCCGCCTGGGGCGCGGGCACCGCCCTTGGCTCCGCCTCTCCGCCCGGCGGGACCGGATGCCGCCGACGGCGCTGCACCCGCCCGCGACGCCTAGGGCGCTGGCCCCGGAACTCCCGCGCCTCGAACGCCGGTAGGGGTGGGTGGCGCCGGGGGCCGTGATGATGCCGCCCTGTCGGCCGCCGCCGGCAGGTCCTGCGGCCGGTCCGCCCGCGTACCGCCTCCGCCGCAGCCGGGCGTGGCCAGGGGTTGGCGATGCCCGGCGCCGCGGCCCGCGCCGCCGGGCCGCGGGGGCCGCCTCGGCC
>LJCW01000220.1 GCA_001298555.1 Actinobacteria bacterium OV450 | reverse complement strand
CCCCGCGCCCCCCGGGCCGGCGGCGGCGGGCGGGGGTGGGGGCGGGGCGGGGCGCGGGTCCCCCCGGCCCCGGGGGGGGGGGGGGTGCCCCCCCCCCGGCCCGCCGCCCCCCCCCCCCGCCACACCGTCTCCGACGTCCGCCCCGGCGGCCTGGCCCGCGCCCGTGGCGCCGGCTCCGCCTCCGTCGCCCTCGGCGGAGCCGCCCTCGACCACGCGGGCCTCGCGCGCGGGGGGCTCCGCATCGCCGGGGCCACCGTCTCCGCCGACGGCAGGCTCGGCGCCGGACGCGGGGTACAGGCGACCCCGCTGCGCGGCGTCCCGTGGACCGGGGAACCCGCCGCCGCGCTCTTCGCCCGTCCGGCGGCCGAGGCCGTCGCCGGCCAGCTCGCCGACCGGGACGGCGAACCGGACGGCGCCGACCCCGCCCTGATCGGCTGCGAGGTCACGGTCGTCGGCCCGGCCGGCGAGGACCTCCTCGTCCGCGAGGTACGGGCGGACGCGCCCCTGCTGCGCCTGCGCGCCGCCCACCCCCACCCCGAACTGCCCCACACGGCCAACCTGCGCCGCATCGCCGCCCATCCGGGCCTCGTGCTCCGCGTCCTGGGCCGCCCCGATCTCGACCGCGCCGCCACCCTGCGCCCCCTCGCCGTCGGACCCGCCCCCGGCGCGGAGTACACCCTGCGCCTGCCCGAGGAATGGCTGGGCCGCGCCGACCTCGGCTACGACGTGCTCCAGGGAAGCCACTTCCCCCCGCGGACCGGGGCCGCCCCGGCCGCCGGGCCGGCCGTCGCCGTCGAAGCACCGGACCCGCTGGCCGACTCGCCGCTCTGGCGGGTGCGCCGACTGCTCGAAACGGGGGTCGCGGGCGGCCGGCGCGCCGTCGCCGAAGCGGCGCGCACCACCGAGCCGCTCACCTCGTACGCACCGCTGCGCCGGGCCGGTTTCACCACCGCGGCGGAGCTGGCCACGGCCCTCGCCGCCGAGGCGGACCGCCGCCCGCGCGACTCCTTCGGCCGCCTGACCGACCCCTCGCCCGAGGCCTACGCCTGGGCCTGGCTGGCCGCGTCCGTCCACCTGGCCGCAGCCGAACGCTCCCTGGTGGCCGCGTCCTGGTCCTGACCCCTCATATCCGCTTGCGTCGGTCCCCCGGGCCGGATAGGAAACCTGCATGCTCAAAGGCAACAAGGTCGGGCTCAGGGCCCGGCACGAGGAAGACGTCCCGATCCTGCGGACCGAGCTCTTCAACGACGTCGTCAACGCCTCGCGGGCCGAAGGCGGGCCGTGGCGGCCGATCGCTCCCGACTCGAAGGATCCGCGGGTCGTGGTGGACGAGACGGAGCAGAAGCACGTCACGTTCTCCGTGGTGGAACTGGAGGGCGACACGCTGGTCGGCACCGCCAACCTGTGGGGCATCGACAACCACAACCGGTCCGCGCACATCGGGCTGGGGCTGCTGCCGTCCGCCCGCGGCAAGGGCTACGGCACGGACGTGGTCGCGGTGCTGACCCACTACGGTTTCGTCGTGCGCGGCCTGCAACGGCTGCAGATCGAGACGCTGTCGGACAACGAGGCCATGCTGCGCTCCGCCGAGCGCAACGGCTTCGTCCGCGAGGGCGTACTGCGCTCCTCGGCCTGGGTCATGGGCGAGTTCCTCGACGAGGTGCTGCTCGGGCTCCTCGCCCGGGACTGGAAGCCGGACGGGTCCTCATCGCCGAGTCGGGCCGCGTAGGCGTCGGTGAGGAGGTCGCAGGTGCACCAGTCGCCGGTGCAGGGGGTGCCGGCCTCGGCGCCGTAGGGACCGAGGCCGGTCATGAGGCCGAGCACCTCTGCGCGTTCCGGCGCGGAGAGGGCGGGGAGTGCGGCGCCGTCGCCGGGCCACAGCCGCCAGGCGGCCGGGGCGTCGTCGAGGTCGTGGACGACCCGGGCGTCGACGAACAGCGTGTGGAGCGGATGCTCGGGGAAGTCGTTGAGCCGGAGCACCCACCAGCGCCCATCGGCCCGGGCCGCCCAGCGGAAGACGCGGGTGTTCGTGCGGTACCACGTGAACGGCGCAGGCAGGGTGCGGACCGGCTTCACGCCGGGGCCTGCGGGGGACGGACGTGCCGCGGTCGGGGCCCGCTCAGCCAGGCGGCCACCGTCGCGAAGTCCGCGGGCACGAGGCCGAAGCGGGGGTCCACGCGGTGGAGCAGCGCCCGTCCCGGGTGGTGCGCGGCCACCCAGTTCCGGTCGGCGGCGGTGATCTCGTCGTCGACCCAGACGAACGGCCGGCCCGCGGCGTGGTCGACGAGGGTGCGGGTCTTCCAGTGCACCAGCTCCGGTCCGTCGTCCTCGGACGGCTCCGGCCAGGTCATCACCGGCAGCTCGGGCAGTCCGATCCGCGGGGCCACCCACGCGTTCGCGTCGGCCATCCAGGTCGTGGCCCACACCAGTTCGCACGGCAGCGCCAGCAGACGGGGGCCGAGGGCGGGATCCAGCCTGGCGAGCAGCGGGTTCGCGTCCGGCCGCGCCCCGTACGTCGGATAGCCGTCCGGCAGTTCGTCGGACGAGGCCCCGAACGGGATGAGCGGTCCGTCGACGTCGAGGTACAGGAGGGGGAGAGAGGGGAGGGGGCGCCGTGCCGAGCTGGTCATGGCGGCACCGTAACCGCCACCCTCCCCGGTGTGGAACCGCGGGCCCCGTGATCCCCTCTCCATGGGCGAGGGGGGACGACCATGACGAGGACAACGGTGGCCGTGGCGGGACGAGTGGCGGTGGCGGGGCTCCTGTGCGCCGTGCTCGCGGCGTGCGGCACGCGCCATGCGGGGGAGGCAGCCGCGCCGCCCGCGCCGGTGCAGGAGACCTGCGGGCTCGACCGGACGACGGGCGGCGGTACGGGCGTACCCGACCCGCCGACGGAGGAACAGGGCGGCGGCTATGCCGGTCCGCCGACGGATCAGGAGACGGGCGGTTATGCCGGTCCGCCGACGGATCAGGAGACGGGCGGTTATGCCGGTCCGCCGACGGATCAGGAGACGGGCGGTTACGCCGGTCCGCCGACCGATCAGGAGACGGGCGGTTACGCCGGTCCGCCGACCGATCAGGAGACCGGGGCTCCGAATCCGCCGACCGACGGGGACATCACCAATGGGGCGGGTCCCTGCGGGGGTGCCGGGTGGTTCGACATGACCCGGGACTTCAACGCCTATTACGCCCGCCACCGGGACCGCTCGGACAACCTGATGCCCGAGCAGCCCGTCCAGGAGGCCCGGGTCCGCAAGGGGCGGGACGCCGGCGAGGCGCTCCTGACCTTCACGACCCGGTCCGTCGGCAAGGGCCTCGGGGAGGACGCCCGCCGGGTGGCGCAGATGTTCGTGTCCTGGCGCCAGCAGGTGTACGGCGACCGGGGCACGGTGTCGGTCCGGACCCAGGAGGGCGGCGTGGTCGCGACCGCGTCCTGGTGACGACACACCTCGCTAGGGGGTGTCTTGCGCGTCCCAGAACGCGCAGTGGTGCTCCGTCGGGCCGTCCACCACGTGCGTCCCGTCCGCCCCGGGCGCGAAGGAGAGCACGGAACCGGCGGAGCCGAACGCGGGCCATCCGGCGGGGAGCCCGCCGGTTCGGGCGAACGCCGTCCAGTGGCCGGTCATCCGTTCCGACAGGGCCCGCTGCGGCGCGGTCAGGGCCGCGTCCATGGTGAACAGGTAAGGCAGTTCGAAGCCGTGCGAGGCCCCGTACGGAAAGCCCGCCACCTCCGGCAGGCCGGTGAAGTTCGGCGCGTCCCGGTCGCTGAACCGGTATGCGTGGACCGGCACGTACCGGGCCAGCGCACGGCCGTCCCGCAGCGCCGGGCAGATGAACGAGGTGTCGGACAGTACGGCGGCCCAGGCCAGCGCCGGCGTCGGGTACGCCGCCACCGGGTACCGGGACGTGACGGCCGGGACGGCCGCCGCGCCGAACGACCGCTTCACCCGGGCCCGGTACGCGGCCTCGTCGGGCACGGGGAACGCGGCCAGGCCCTGCCCGAGGAAGATCCGCATCTCGTCCCGGTTGACGCCCTCGATCACCGGCACCCGGTGGAAGCGGCCGCCCTGCAGGGCCCGCCGGGGTTCCTCGAGCAGCAGCGCGTTGCCGTAGGAGACGAGCGAGAACCGCTGCATCAGCTCCGGGGTCGCCAGCGTCGCCGCGTCCTTCCCGCGCAGGCAGTCCAGCACGGCGCCCGGCTCCGGCCGGTCGCAGCCGAGCCCGGCCGCCGTCGCGACCCCGTCCGCGACGGTGCGCCGCTCGGACACGAAGGGCTCGTACCGGGCCATCGTGGGCAGCAGCGAGCGGGGCGGCATGGTGGTCGAGCAGGAACCGCTCTGCAGGATCGCCCGCCGGAACAGGCCGCCCGAGGCCGGTGAGGTCAGGTGCGCGCAGACGCTCAGGCCGCCCGCCGACTCGCCGAACAGGGTCACGGCGGACGGGTCGCCGCCGAAGCGCGCGGCGTTGGACCGCACCCAGCGCAGGGCCGCCTGCTGGTCGGCGAGGGCGAAGTCGGGGGCTCCGCCGAGGGCCGGGTGCCCGAACAGGCCGAAGATCCCGAGCCGGTAGTTGACGGTGACGACGACGGCGTCGCCCCGGACGGCCAGCCGCTCCGGCCGGTACAGGTCACCGGCCCCGTTGACGAAGCCGCCGCCGTGGAACCAGACCATGACGGGCCGCCCCGTGCCGCTGCCTGCCGGCGTGGTGACGTTGAGGTACAGGCAGTCCTCGGAACCGCCCGGTCCGCCGGGCCCGATCGGCGGGAGCTGCACGCAGCGCGCCCCCGGAGCCCCGGCGTCGCGGACGGCCGTCCAGCGCGCGGCGGGCTGCGGAAGCCGCCAGCGCAGCGGACCGGTCGGCGGCGCGGCGTACGGGATGCCCTCGAAGGTGCGGTACGTGCCGTGCGTCGTGCCGCGTACCGGCCCCCGGTCGGTTTCCACCACGGGCCGGTCCGCGGCGGGCGCGTCCGCCGCTGCGGATGCCGGGCCGGCCGCGACGGCGGTCAGGAGCAGAGCCAGGGCGCACCACACGGCGGCCGGCCGTCGTGCGGGACGGGCACGGGACATGGTGGGGCCGCCTTCCGTCGCTCTGTCGCACCCCGCGGGCCGCTACCGGCGTCGCAGTACCCCGCGTACGTACGCGGCCTGACCGGCGTGCTGGAGGTCGTCGGAGAGCACGCTGACCAGCCGCACCCCCAGGGTGACCGGCGGGTCCCAGGCCGCGTCGACCACCCGCCCCAGATCGGCGGCGGTGAGTCCCCGGATGAAGCCGGCGCTCTGCTCGTGGACGGCGTCGAAGTAGCCGAGCAGCAGATCGTCCGACGCGACCTCGACCTTCCCGACCTGCTGGGCCGTGTGCCCGTACCCGGTGGCCGCCGCGGGCAGGGGCAGGCCGAACCGGTCGAACCACCCCTGGGCCGTCCAGACCTGCTCCAGCCCCGAGGCGTCCGCGATGTGGTCGTCCTGCACCCGGGTCAGGTGCCACACCAGCCACGCGATCGAGTTCGCCCCCGGGTCCGGGCGTGCGTTCAACTCCTCGGCCGAGAGCCCCTCGACCGTCTCGTGCACGACCTCGCGGATGCGCCCGTACGCATCGGCCAGTACCTCCGTAGCCTTCATGCACCGTCCCCAGACCTGTCCGCGAAACTGCTGACGCGACGTCGTCCGACGTCGTGTGACGTACGGCATCGGCCGGTGCCCCGTGGCGACCGGCCGATGGGTGGACCGGCGCGCGGCTACATGGGATCCATGCCCCGGTCGTCGATCTTGCCTTCCTGTTCGCTCTGCTCCTGGAGCCGACGGGCCTTGTCCTGGAGCCTCCGGCGCTCTTCCGGATCGCTGGAGCGTTCGGCGGCGTTGTTCAGCTCCTGCGCCTTCTCGCGCAATTGCCGGACCCGGCCGTGGGATTCGCCTGCGCTCATGATCACTCCTCGGGTGTGGGGGTAAGGAGAGCGGATCCAGCGAACCAGCAGCGCCGCGCCGGCGCATCTCGAACCGTGGCCCGCAGAGGCCGGGCGAGGAGGGCGGCTCCCCCGTTTGCCCGCCCCGTATGGCGTAGCGGAGCGGGGTGCCGCTGAATGTGACCGAGCGGGCGCTTCCCATGACGCACGTTGACCGGCGCGCGACGTGCAGACCCGCGCGTCGGCGAACGGAGCTTTCCATGAACGACCCCACCACGCCCGCGGCGACACAGGACGACGGTCCCCGCGGGCTCCCCGGCACCACCGACGCGCCGACCCCGACGAGCACCGAACCGATACGCACCCTGCTGGAGACGGCCGGCGCCTGCCCACCGGTCGAGGAGGTCGCCGCACCGGTGAACCTCCTCGAGGACGAAGGCCAGGGTCCCGACCGCCGCCACCGGGCGCTCAGGGCGGCCGTCGTCGGACGCCCGGTCCGAGACGTCGCCCTGCCGGCCGGCATCTTCGGAACCGAGGAGGACGGCGGCCCCGCAGCCCCAGGGCGGACCGCCCCGCCCGTGGCACCCGCGCACACCGCCCCGCCCGCCGGGACCGCCCGGTCCGCAGGTCCGACCGGGTCCAGCCGGCCGAACCGGCCGCACCCGCCCGGGCCGCGCGCGGGGAGCCGCCCCACGACGAGCCGTACGACGAGCCGTACCGGTCCTCGGACCGGGGCCGCCGCACCGTGAACGGCAACCCGGCCCCCGCCGCCCGCGCCGGAGCGCTGCGGACCGTCCTGCGCCCGCCGGTCGTCGCGGCCCTCCTGGTCTGCGGCGTCCTGCACCTGCCGGCTGACGTGGCGCACCTGCCGTCCCGGACCCCGGTCGCCTTCCTCCCGCTGCCGGCCGCCGTGCTGTGCCTGGGACTCGGTGCGCTCCTCGCGGTGCGCGACACGGCCGGGGCGTGGCGGGCGGGGGGGGGGGCGGCGGGCGCCGTGGTGACCCTGCACGTGATCGGCGCAGCCGCGGGGTTCGACCCGCTGGAGGGGGCGGTGAGCGCCTCCCTGGCCTGGGCGGGTGCGACGGCGGTGCTGTGCGCCGCGGCCGCCGCGGTGCTGGCCGGCCTGGCCCTCGTGAACCGGTCGCCGCAGGCCCGGGCGGGCGCCGACGGCTGACCGCGCGACGGGGGCGGGACCGGTGCGCCGGTCCCGCCCCCATGGCATGCCCGGCGTGATCCGCAGGGGCCTGGGCCCCGTCGTCGAACTGCCGTCTGCCCTCCGGGCGACGACGGGAGTTTGACGACAGGGCCCAGGCCGGGCCTAGGCCAGCAGGTTGACCCCGTGGGTGAAGACCCGGGGCAGCCGCGCCGCCAACGGGACGATCCGCCCCGCGAGCCGGGGCTGTTGGCGGGCCCAGAGCAGGGACGAGGTCAGGGTGCGGTAGCTGCGCGACAGCTTCCTCCAGGCCCGCTCGTACGCCTGCGGCCGGCCCTCCCCTACGCAGCGCACGAGTTCGCCCGCGGCGGTCACGGCCAGGGTCAGCCCCTCGCCGGTCAGCGCGTCCACGTACCCCGCCGCGTCCCCGACGAACAGCACCCGCCCCGCGACCCGTACGCGGGCCCGCTGGCGCAGCGGTCCGGCGCCGCGCACCGGCGAACCGGCGTTTCCGGCCAGCCGGGAGCACAGCAGCGGGAACCGGGCCAGCTGTACGTCGAAGGGGGCGCGCTCGGTGGTGAGGACCGCCACGCCGACCCGGTCGGGCCCCAGCGGGGTCACGTAGGCCTCGCACCGCTCCGACCAGTGGACCTCGACCAGGTCGCTCCAGGGCTCCACCGCGTAGTGCCGGCGCAGCCCGTAACGGGGCGTGCGGCCCGGAGCGGGCGGCGCCGCCAGGCCCAGGCCGCGCCGGACGGGGGAGTGGAGGCCGTCCGCCGCCACGAGGTGGCGGGCCGTCAGGCCGGCCGCGCCGACGCGGTCCTCGTCCTGGCGGACCTCGCCGACGCGCCGCGCGAGCACCCGTACGCCCAGCCGCTCGGCCCGTTCGGCCAGTGCGGCCTGGAGGACGGTCCGGCGGGTGCCGAGACCGGGCCCGGCCCGGAACCGCCCCTCCGCGTGCAGGCCGCTCACTCCGTCCAGGTAGCGGATCCCGTGGAACGGCCGGCCCGGAACGGACACGCCCAGGTCCCCGAGACGGCGGACCGCGCCCGGCATCAGGCCCTCGCCGCACGCCTTGTCGATCGGGGTGGGGCGCGGCTCCAGCACCACGACCTCCATTCCGGCCAGCGCCCCGTGGATGGCCGTGGCCAGCCCGGCCGGGCCGCCACCCGCGACGAGCAGGTCGATCACCGGGCCCCGCCCTCCGCCGGTACGGGGCTGCGGTAGACCGGCGCGGCATGCGCCAGCGCGTCCTCCTCGCAACGGATGCGTACGGCCAGCAGCAGGAGGTTGAGCACGGTGAAGCCGGCCGCGGTCACCCAGGCGGTGTGCACCATGGGCAGCGCCGCGCCTTCCACCGCGACCGCGACGTAGTTCGGGTGGCGCAGCAGGCGGTACGGCCCCGCCGCCACGAGCGGCAGCCCCGGGACGACCAGGACGCGGGTGTTCCAGCGCGCGCCGAGAGTGGCGATGCACCACCAGCGCAGGGTCTGCGCGGCCAGTACGAGGGCGAGTGCGATCCGGCCCGGGACGGGCAGGAACGGGCGGTCGGCGACGAGGGGTTCCAGGATGCAGCCCAGGAGCAGCGCGGTGTGCAGGGCGACCATCGCCGGGTAGTGGCCGCGGCCGTACTCGACGGCGCCGCGGGACAGGCTCCACCGGGTGTTGCGGCGGGCGATCGCGAGTTCGGCGAGCCGCTCGGCCACGACGAGGCCGATGAGCAGCAGGTACAGGTCCGTCGGGTTCATCTGGTCCATCGGGTTCATCGACATGGGGTCACCAGCGCAGGAGGACGAGTTCGGAGGCGAAGCCCGGTCCGAAGGCGATCATCAGCCCGACGGATCCGGGGGCGGGCGGCCCGGCGGCCTGCATCGTGTTCAGGATGTGCAGGACGGACGCCGAGGAGAGGTTGCCCGCCTCCGCGAGCGAGCGACGGCTCGCCGCGAAGGCGGAGTCGGGCAGGGAAAGCGCGTCCGCCAGCGCGTCGAGGACCTTCGGCCCGCCGGGGTGGACGATCCACCGGTCGACGTCCGGCGGCTTGAGGTCGTGCCGGGCGAGGAAACTCTCGACCTCCTCGGCCACGTGCAGCCGGACCAGGGCGGGCAGTTCACGGCCCAGCACCATCCGGAACCCCCAGTGGCCGATGTCCCAGCCGAGGAGTCCCCCGGTGCCGGGGTAGAGGCGGCTGCGC
This sequence comes from Actinobacteria bacterium OV450, assembly GCA_001298555.1. Taxonomy (GTDB): domain Bacteria; phylum Actinomycetota; class Actinomycetes; order Streptomycetales; family Streptomycetaceae; genus Streptomyces. The sequence goes on along the minus strand of LJCW01000220.1, from coordinate 153,103 downwards.
GCGGCCACCACCGACGGACCCGGCCGGGTGCCGTGCAGCGGATGGCCGCGGCCGACGGCGAGCAGGGCCCCGGCTCCGTCGCCGAACAGGGCACCGGCGACCAGGTTCGCCGTCGAGGTGTCCGAGGGCTGGAGGGTGAGGGAGCAGAGCTCGGTGGACAGCAGCAGGGCCGCGTGGTCCGGATGGCCCGCCAGATGGTCGTGGAGGTGGCCGAGTCCGGCGGCGCCCGCCGCGCACCCGAGGCCGAAGAGCGGCAGCCGTTTGACGTCGGGGCGCAGGCCGGCACGGGTGGCGATACGGGCTTCCAGCGAGGGCGTCGCGAGTCCGGTCACCGTGGTCGACATGACCAGGTCGATCTCGGCCGCCTCCAGGCGGGCGGCGGTCAGCGCGGTGTCGACGGCACGGGCGCCGAGCTCTTCGGCGGTCGCCACGAAGTGGGCGTTCGCCGTCCCGAAGTCGTTCGACGGACCGTAGCGCTCCAGCGGGAGCGCGAGGTGACGGGTCTCGACTCCCACGGCGGCGTGCAGCCGGTGGAGCAGGGCGGTGTCGGGCCCCGGGGGCAGGAAGCGGGCGAGCGCCGCCGCGATCTCGGACTGGCGATAGCGGTGGGGCGGGAACACACTGCTCACTGCCAGAACACGCGTCATTGATTCAACATAGGGAACAACTGACACTTCGTGAGGAATGCGGCCTACCGGGCGCGGCGCGGCATAGCGTGATCATGTGTCCCCCGCCCGAGCCGCCGACGGAACCGCCCCCGACGCCACACCCGGTGCCGGGTCTGCCGCCACGCCCTCCGCCGCGCCTGCCTCCGCACCCTCCGCCGCGCCCCGGACCGGAGGGCCCACGCCCGCCGCCGGTCCCCCCGCGCCCGCCCTGTCCGCCGTGTCCGCCCTGCTCGGGGCCTGCCACCCGGTGCCCGCCGCCGCCGTGACCCTGTTCACCGCCGCCCTGGCCGCCGCCGTCGGGCGCGGCCTCCCCGGGACGGCGCTCACCGTGGCCGCCGTCGCCGCCGGGCAGCTGTCGGTCGGCTGGAGCAACGACCGCGTCGACCTCCGCCGCGACCTGGCGACCGGCCGACGTGACAAACCCCTGGCCTCGGGAGCGGTCCGGCCCGCCGCCGTGACGGCCGCGGCCCTCACGGCTCTGCTGCTCTGCATCCCGCTGTCCCTGGCCACCGGAGCGCTCGCCGGCTGTGCTCACCTGTGGGGGGTGGGGGCCGCGTGGGCGTACAACCTGCGGCTGAAGGGCACCGCGGCCTCGTGGCTCCCGTACGCCCTCGCCTTCGGGCTGCTGCCCGCCTTCGTCACCCTGGGCCTGCCCGGGGCCCCCTGGCCGCCGTGGTGGCTGACGGCCGCGGCGGCCCTGCTGGGTACGGGTGCGCACTTCGCCAACGTCCTGCCCGACATCGAGGACGACCTGGCCACGGGGGTGGTGGGGCTGCCGCACCGGATCGGGGCCCGCTGCTCGGCGGTCGTCGGGGGGCTGCTGGTCCTCGGTTCGGCCGTGGCCCTGGTCGCCGGACCGCCCGGGCGGGTGCCCCCGTACGGGTGGGTGCTGCTCGCGGTGACGGCCGCGGTGGTGCTCGCGGGTGCGGGGCGGCGGACCGGCCGGAGCCGGATCCCGTTCCTGCTCACCATGGCGGTCGCCGGAGGTGATGTCGTACTGCTGCTGGTGCGCGGAGCCGCCCTGGGCGGGCTCCGGTGAGCCGGTGGGCCCGGCCGCCTCCCCCGGGCGGCGCCGCCGGCCTCAGGCGGCGGCCTTGGCGGGCGGGCGGCGGGTCCGGGTCCACTCCAGCAGCTGCTCCCGCGGCCACGTGTTCACGACCCGTTCGGCCGTCACCCCGCACTCCACGGCCCGTTCGCAGCCGGTCGGCTGCCAGTCCAGCTGGCCCGGCGCGTGAGCGTCCGTGTCGATCGCGAACAGCGTCCCCGACTCCACCGCCAGCCGCAGCAGCCGGCGCGGCGGGTCCAGCCGTTCGGGCCGGCTGTTGATCTCCACCGCGGTTCCGGACTCCGCGCAGGCGGCGAAGACCGCCTCGGCGTCGAACTGTGACTCGGGGCGGGTCCGGCCGGTCACCAGCCGGCCCGTGCAGTGGCCCAGTACGTCCATCAGGGGGTTGCGCACGGCCGCCAGCAGGCGCCGCGTCATCGCGGGCGACTCCATCCGCAGCTTCGAATGGACGGAGCCCACCACGAGGTCGAGCCGGTCCAGCAGCTCCGGCTCCTGGTCCAGCGAGCCGTCGGCCAGGATGTCGCACTCGATCCCGGTGAGCAGCCGGAAGGGCGCCCACGTCCGGTTCAGCTCGGCCACCACCTCCAGCTGCTCGCGCAGCCGCTCCGGCGAGAGCCCGCGGGCGACGGTCAGGCTCGGGGAGTGGTCCGTGAGCACGGCCCACTCGTGGCCCAGCCCGGCCGCCGCCAGGCCCATGGTCTCGATCGGGCTGCCCCCGTCGGACCATTCGGAGTGCAGGTGGCAGTCCCCCCGCAGGGCCGCGCGCAGGGCGCGGGCGGCGGGGCTCGCCGGCGGACCCCCGGGGTGCGCAGCGACCTCGTCCTCCAGCGCCTGCAAGTACGCGGGGATCGCCCCGCCGACCGCCTCCCGCACCACCTGGGCGGTTTTCGGCCCGATGCCCTTGACGGCCTCCAGGGTCCCCGCCTCGACGCGCTCCCGCACCCCGGACTCTCCCAGCTCCACGAGTGCGGCCGCGGCCCTCCGGAAGGCCTGCACGCGGTAGGTGGGCGCCTGCCCGCGCTCCAGCAGGAACGCGATGCGCTCCAGCGCCGCGACCGGATCCATGGACGCACCTCCTGGCTCCCTGCTCCGCCGGTCTGATCGCCGTGAGGCCGGGAACTGTCACTGAGCTCAGTGTGACCGGGAACCCCAAGGATGTCTTGGGAAGGTCATAAGCCCTGTTTATGGGGCCATAAACAAGGGGTGGGTGCAGGGTTAGGGTCCCCTTAGCTTAAGGTTCCCTTGATCCAGTCTTTTTGTCGGTCGAAGGGAACCTGTCATGCCTCGCCCCCTGCGGGTAGCAATCGTCGGTGCCGGCCCCGCCGGAATCTACGCCGCCGATGCGCTGCTGAAGTCCGAGGCGGCCGCCGAGCCGGGTGTCTCCATCGACCTCTTCGAGCGGATGCCCGCCCCCTTCGGCCTGATCCGGTACGGGGTGGCCCCCGACCACCCGCGGATCAAGGGCATCATCACGGCCCTCCACCAGGTGCTCGACAAGCCGCAGGTCCGGCTCTTCGGCAACGTGGACTACCCGAACGACATCAGCCTCGACGAACTCCACTCGTTCTACGACGCCGTGATCTTCTCCACCGGCGCCACCGCAGACCGCGCGCTCGACATACCGGGCGTCGACCTCGACGGCTCCTACGGCGCCGCCGACTTCGTCTCCTGGTACGACGGCCACCCCGACGTCCCGCGCACCTGGCCGCTGGAGGCCGAGAAGGTCGCCGTGCTCGGTGTCGGCAACGTCGCCCTCGACGTCGCGCGCATCCTCGCGAAGACCGCCGACGAGCTGCTGCCGACCGAGATCCCGGCGAACGTCCACGCCGGCCTCCAGGCCAACAAGGCGCTCGAGGTGCACGTCTTCGGCCGCCGCGGCCCGGCCCAGGCCAAGTTCAGCCCCATGGAGCTGCGCGAGCTCGACCACTCGCCCAACATCGAGGTCATCGTCAACCCCGAGGACATCGACTACGACGAGGGCTCGATCGCCGAGCGGCGGGGCAACAAGCAGACCGACATGGTCGCCAAGACCCTGGAGAACTGGGCGATCCGCGACATCGGTGAGCGCCCGCACAAGCTCTTCCTGCACTTCTTCGAGTCCCCGGTCGAGATCCTCGGCGAGGACGGCAAGGTCGTCGGCCTGCGCACCGAGCGCACCGAGCTCGACGGCACGGGCAACGTCAAGGGCACCGGACAGTTCACCGACTGGGACGTCCAGTCCGTGTACCGCGCCGTGGGCTACCTCTCCGACGAACTGCCCAAGCTGCCGTGGGACGTCGAGAGCGGCACGGTCCCGGACGAGGGCGGCCGCGTGATGGAGGCGGGCGAGCACCTGAAGTCGACGTACGTCACCGGCTGGATCCGCCGCGGGCCGATCGGCCTCATCGGCCACACCAAGGGCGACGCGAACGAGACGGTCGCGAACCTCCTGGCGGACCACGCGGGCGGCCGCCTGCGGACGCCGGCCACGCCCGCGCCGGAGGCCGTCGAGGCCTTCCTGGCCGAGCGGAGCGTGCGCTTCACGACGTGGGAGGGCTGGTACCGCCTCGACGCCGCCGAGAAGGCGCTGGGCGAGCCTCAGGGCCGCGAGCGCGTGAAGATCGTCGAGCGCGAGGACATGCTGAAGGCGAGTGGCGCGTAACGGTCGCGCCGTACACGGGTGGGGGCCGCCGGCGGTGGCCCCCACCCGTGCGTCCGGCCCGCCGTCGGGCCCGCCGTCGGGGGACCTCAGCCCTTGAGGGACACGATCCTCCGGGTCCCGAGGTCGGCCTGGACGAGGATCTGCGTGGTGTCGCCGCCCCAGGTGAGGGTGACGGTGGCGTTGGCCTTGCCCATGCCGTTGCCGGTGGAGGTGACCTTCCACCGGAGCGGCACGTTCTGCGCGCGCAGCACCCCGTCCGCGTGGTTGGCGTCCTCCCACGTCCTCAGCTCGCGCTGGAGCGGTACGGACAGGTAGGCGGCCCGCAGCCGGTCCGCCAGTGCCCCGTCGCCGTCGTACACCGCGTCGATGTACGCGCCGTAGAAGTCGGTGATCCGGGTGAACGCGCCCTCCGGGCCGCCGGACACGGACGGTGCAGGGCCGGCATCCGCGGTCGCGGAGGCGCTGGTGACGAAGGCGAGGGAGAGTGCGGCCGCCGCGGCCGTGGCGGCGAGGGCGATGGAAGCGGTGCGCTGGGCCGGGAGCTTGGGCATCGGTCGGACCTTTCCCCGTGCGGAGTGGGTGCCCGTGCGGTCAGGACACTGACCCCACCGATGACGTCCCCGTCGCCGCGGACGGTTCTCGGATCGTGCGAAATGGCCTGAATGCGACGCCGCTGGCGTATACGTGCCTACCGGGGCGAACTCGTCCGGCGCACCCGCGTACGGGCGTCGGGCCCGGCCGCTTGGATCCGGTCGTGGGCGCCCCGCGCCAGCCGCTGTCCGCCGCGGGGCCGGTGTCTGTGATGGTCGGCTGCCCCTGAAGCCGGAACCCCATGCTGGTCCCTCGTGTCGGGTCACGTGGTGCGCGAACGAGCGGGACGGGGGCGGTGGTCGGCCGCGCGCCCGCTCGCCGCCCCGGTGGGCGGCGAATGAATGAAACCCCACATAAGCGATCTTGTGAAAGTCCGATGGCCGGGAACCGGCCACTCGTACGGGGGAATAGGGGCGCGACGGCGCCGAACGCGGAATGCCCGGGGGCCTGCGGCGGTTCGGACTCCTCGCAGCACCCGACCACCGTGCACGCACTGGAGGGCTCATGAAGATCGGCATCATCGGCGCAGGCAACATCGGCGGCAACCTCACCCGCCGGCTCACCGCCCTCGGGCACGAGGTGTCCGTGGCGAACTCCCGCGGCCCCGAGACCCTGGCCGACCTCGCGAAGGAGACGGGGGCCACGCCCGTCACCGTCACGGAGGCGGCCCGCGGCGCCGAGGTCGTCGTCGTCACGATCCCCCTGAAGAACGTGGCGAACCTGCCCGCCGGCCTCTTCGACGCGGCGGCGAAGGACTTCGTCCTCATCGAGACGGGGAACTACTACCCGAAGCGGCGCGACGGCCGCATCGCCGAGATCGAGGACGAGGGCCTGACCGAGAGCCGGTGGAGCGAGCGCCGCCTCGGACACCCGGTGGTGAAGGCCTTCAACGGGACGTACGCCCAGGACATCCTGGACCGGCACCGCCCGGCCGGGGCTCCCGACCGGATGGCCCTCCCGATCGCCGGCGACGACGAGGCGGCCAAGCGGACCGTACGGGCGCTCGTCGACGAACTCGGCTTCGACACGGTCGACGCGGGCGGTCTCGACGACTCCTGGCGCCAGCAGCCCGGCACCCCGGTGTACGGGCTCCGGGCGGGGACCGATGCGGTGGTGAAGGCCCTCGCCGACGCCTCCCCGGTACGCCAGGAGGAGTTCAGGGCCTGACCGCCCCCGGGGCGGGCGCGCCCGCCCCGGGGCCTGGTCCGGCCTGGTCCGGCCTGGTCCGGCCTGGTCCGGCCTGGTCCGGCCTGGTCCGGCCTGGTCCGGCCTGGTCCGGCCTGGTCCGGCCTGGTCCGGGCGTGCCGAACCGTGATCGAAGCGTCATCGACCGTGCCTCTGCGCCGGTGCGGAGCCCTTGTTACGGTCCTGCCTCACGGGAGTCGTAGGAGGGCCGACCATGTACGTCAGACGCCGTCTGCTGATCGCCACGGCGGTACTGGCGGCACTGCCCGCCGTACTGACGGCTTGCACGGGGCACGCGGACCATCCGGCCGCCGCGCCCTCGCGGTCGGCGGGCGTCCAGCCCTCGGGTTCCGCGTCGCCGACGGCGACCGCGTCGGCCGCCCCGGGCGTCGCCGCGACGGTGACGGCCACACCCCCCGCCTCCGCCCCCGTCACCGCGTCCCCGGCCGCGCCCGCGAAGGTGCCGGCCGCGGCCCCCACCCCCGCGACCCGGCTGTCGCTGACCGCGTCCGCCGCGGGCGGCGGACTGAACCTGGTCCGCGGAGGCCCCGCCAGGGAGTTCACGGTCACCGTCCACAACGGCAACTCCCGGGACTACGGGCACCTGCTGATCGCCTTCCAGATGGAGCCCCTGCCCGGCGAACCCGGCGACCTCCCCGGGCCCGCGACCCCCTTCGTCCTGGAACGCCGCGATCCGGCCACCGGCGCCTGGCGTTCCGTGGACCTGCGCATGGCCACCGACGTCAGGCCGGCCGGCCTCTACGAGGGCGGCGCCGCACTTGGCCGCGACGCCGTCCGCACCGAGCGCTACCGGCTGCGCGCCACCACCACCGGCCCCACCGGCAGCAGCACGCTCATGGTGTACGCGATCGACACGGACGCCGCCGACGGCGCCCCGGCGGACTCCGCCCGGCCCGGGTACGCATCACTGCCCTTCACCACCCGGCGCCTCCTGTAACTCCCGTTTCTTCCACGGCAATTGAAGAGGTCTGGACCCTTGACCCGGAGTTGGTCCAGACCAATCATGAGGCGTCCGCCCGTTCGCTCACGCCCCACCGGGAGCATCGATGAGACGTCCCAGGCCCCTGCACGCCCTGTCCGCGGCGCTGGCCACGGTCCTCGCGTCCGCCGGCCTCGTCCTCGGGGCGGGCGGCGCCGCCCACGCGGCGGCCCCGCTGCCCGCGCACGTCTTCGCCCCGTACTTCGAGGCGTACTCCTCCGACAGTCCCGCCGATCTCGCCCAGAAGTCCGGCGCGAAGTACCTGACGATGGCGTTCGTGCAGACCGAGGCCAAGGGCTCCTGCACCCCGTACTGGAACGGCGACAGGGGACGGCCCGTCTCGGCCTCCGTCTTCGGCGACGACTTCGCCACGATCCGCTCCCGCGGCGGAGACGTGATCCCCTCCTTCGGCGGGTACGCGGCCGACAACGGCGGCACCGAGATCGCCGACAGCTGCACCAGCGTGGACGCGATCGCCGCCGCGTACGAGAAGGTGATCACCACCTACGAGGTCTCCCGGCTCGACATGGACATCGAGGACAACTCGCTGACCGACAAGGCCGGTGTGGACCGCCGCAACCAGGCCATCAGGAAGGTGCAGGACTGGGCCGCCGCGAACGGCCGCCCGCTCCAGGTCTCGTACACCCTGCCCACCACCACGAGCGGCCTCGCGGCCACCGGCCTGGCGGTCCTCCGGAGCGCCAAGGCGGCGGGCGCCCGGGTCGACGTCGTGAACCTGATGACCTTCGACTACTACGACGGCGCCGGCCACGACATGGCGAACGACACCCGGACCGCGGCCACCGGGCTCCACGACCAGCTCGCCGCCCTGTACCCGGCCAAGACCCCAGCCCAGTTGTGGGGCATGATCGGCGTCACCGAGATGCCCGGCATCGACGACTACGGGCCGGCCGAGACCTTCACCACCGCCGACGCGAACGCCGTCTACGACTGGGCCACCGGCCAGGGCATCAACACCCTGTCCTTCTGGGCGCTCCAGCGCGACAACGGCGGCTGCCCCGGCACCGGCGGCTCCGACACCTGCTCGGGCATCGCCCAGGACCCCTGGTACTTCAGCCACGCCTTCGCCCCGTTCACCGGCGGCGGGGGCCCGGTCGCCGACGACTTCTCGCTGGCCGTGGCGCCCGGCTCGGCGTCCGTCACCCCCGGCGGCTCCACCTCCGCGACCGTGAACACCGCGGTCGTCTCCGGCACCGCGCACACCGTCGCGCTGACCGCGTCCGGCGCACCCGCCGGAGTGAGCGCCGCACTCGACCCGGCGTCGGTCACGGCGGGCGGTTCGGCCCGGCTCACGCTCTCCGCGTCCGCCTCCGCCGCACCCGGCACCTACCCGGTCACGGTCACCGGCACCGCGGGCGGGCTCACGCACTCGGCCGCCTTCACCCTCACGGTCTCCGGTCCCGGCGGCGGCAGCGGCGCCCTGGTCAACGGCGGCTTCGAGAGCGGGACCCTCGCCCCGTGGACGTGCGAGAGCGGCGGCGCGGTCGTGGGCACCCCGGCCCACGGGGGCTCATACGCGCTCAAGAGCGCCCCCACCGCCTCCCGGACCGGGGAATGCGCCCAGACCCTGACCCTCGCCCCGGACACGACGTACACGCTCGCCGGCTGGGTGCAGGGCAGCTACGCCTACCTGGGCGTGCGGGGCGGCGCGAACGCCAGTACGTGGACCGGCGCGGCAGGCTGGACGAAACTGACGGTCCCCTTCACGACCGGCGCCTCCGGAACGGTCACCGTCTACCTGCACGGCTGGTACGGCCAGGGCGCCGTGTACGGCGACGACCTCTCGGTCCAGCACTAGGTAGGCTCGGCCCCGGCCGCCCCCGCCCGCACCGCCCCGCGCAGGGCGGTGCGTACCCGACGGAAGGAACAGCGCCATGACCGGCGGCGACGAGGTCCGGATCCTGCGTGCGGGCGACCGCGCGGCGGTCGCATGGAAGAACGGCAGCGGGGTGACCCGGGAGATCGCGGCCTGGCCGGAGGGGGCCGGCCTGGCCGGTTTCGGGTGGCGGGCCAGCCTCGCCGAGGTCGACGCCGACGGTCCGTTCTCGGCGTTCCCCGGTGTCGACCGCACGCTGACGCTGGCCGAGGGCGCGGGAATGGACCTCAGCGTGTCCGGAGCCCGCCGCCTCGTCGACGAGCGTTACGCGCCGCAGGACTTCCCCGGCGACGCCCCCACCGACTGCCGGCTCCTCGACGGCCCCGTCGTGAACTTCAACGTGATGTACCGCCGCGACCTGGTCCGGGCGCACACCGCGGTCGTACGGGGCGCCCTCGCGCTCACCGCCGGGCCCGGGGAGACCCTGCTGGTGGTCGCCCTCCAGGGTCCGGCGGAACTCGAGGCCGCAGCCGCCGGCGAGCCCGTCGCCCTCGGCCCGTACGACGCGGTCCGCATCGGCGGGCCCGGTGCCTGCGCCCTGCGCACCCGGGGGCACGCGGCGGTGGTCAGGCTGGCAGCCCGCCGCGGGCGATGACGTCGGCGTACCAGCGGGCACTGTCCTTCGGGGTGCGCCGCAGGGTCGTGAAGTCGACGTGGACGAGGCCGAACCGCTTGCTGTAGCCGTACGCCCACTCGAAGTTGTCGAGCAGCGACCACACGAAGTACCCCCGCACGTCCGCCCCGTCGGCGATCGCCCGGTGCACCGCGGCCAGATGGCCGTGCAGGTACCCGATCCGCTCCGGGTCGTGCACCACGCCCCCGGGGCCCGGGCGGTCGGCGTACGCCGCGCCGTTCTCCGTGATCAGCAGCGGTACGCCCGGCAGTTCGTCGCGCAGCCGGACCAGCAGCTCGTGCAGCCCGTCCGCGTCCACGGGCCAGTCCATCGCCGTCCGCGGGCCCGGCGCCGGCACGAAGCGCACGTGCCCGTCGGCGCCCACCCACGGCGAGGGCCCGGCGGCCGGCCCGCCGCCGACGGGCTCGGGGCCGGTCCCGGCGGCGACGACCGTCGGGGAGTAGTAGTTGACGCCGAGCCAGTCGACCGGCGCCGCGGCGGCGGACAGATCGCCGTCCCGGACGAAGGACCAGTCCGTCACGCCGGCGGTGTCACGGACCAGGTCCTCGGGCAGGCGCCCGTGGAAGACCGGGTCGAGGAAGATCCTGTTGCCCACGGCGTCGATCCGGCGCACCGCGTCCAGATCGGCGGCGGAGGGCGTCAGCGGCCGCAGCGCGTGCAGGTTGAGCGTCAGGGAGACCTCCGCGGACCGGGGGAGGACCGCGCGCAGCGCCGCCGTGCCCAGGCCGTGCGCGAGGTTGAAGTGGTGCGCGGCGCGCAGCGCGGACTCCGGCTCGGTGCGGCCCGGGGCGTGCACCCCGGAGGCGTAGCCGAGGAAGGCCGCGCACCAGGGCTCGTTGAAGGTGGTCCAGGAGGCGACGCGGTCGCCGAGCGCCCCGGCCACGAGCCCCGCGTACTCGGCGAACCGCTCGGCGGTCTCCCGCAGCGGCCAGCCGCCCCGGTCCTCGAGTTCCTGCGGCAGGTCCCAGTGGTAGAGGGTGACGACCGGCCGGATCCCGGCCGTCAGCAGCGCGTCGACGAGGCGCCGGTAGAAGTCCAGGCCCGGCCGGGCGGCCGGCCCCCGGCCGGTCGGCTGGACCCGTGGCCAGGCCACCGAGAACCGGTAGTCGCTCACGCCGAGCCGGGCGAGCAGGGCGACGTCCTCGGCCATGCGGTGGTAGTGGTCGGTGGCGGTGTCCCCGGTGTCGCCGCCGAGGACCTTGCCGGGGGTGTGGCTGAAGGTGTCCCAGATGGAGGGCGTCCGGCCGTGCAGGGCGGCCGCGCCCTCGATCTGGTACGCGGCGGTGGCCGTGCCCCAGCGGAACCCGGCCGGGAAGGCGAGGCCCGCCTCCGTGGCGGGGGAGGTGTCGAGCGTGGGCATGGAGGACTCCTGGAAAGGTGGGGGAGGGCCTGGGCGGCTGTGTCAGCCCTTGACCGCGCCCTGCATGATGCCGCCGACGATCTGCCGGCCGAGCAGTCCGAAGACCAGCAGGACGGGCAGGGTGCCGAGCAGGGTGCCCGCCATGATCACGGACTGGTCGTGGACGTAGCCGCCGCCCAGCTGGCGCAGTGCGACCTGGACGGTCGGCTCCTGCGAGGACAGTGCGACGATCGGCCAGAAGAAGTCGTTCCAGGCCGTCATGAAGGTGAGCAGGCCCAGGACCGCCATGGCGGGGCGGGCGATCGGCACGACGACCGACCAGAAGATCCGGGCGTGCGAGGCCCCGTCCACCCGGGCCGCCTCGATCAGCTCGTCCGGCAGCGACTGGGCCAGGAACTGCCGCATGAAGAACACCCCGAAGGCCGAGACGAGCCCGGGCAGGACGACGGCCTGGAGCTGATTCACCCAGTGCAGCTTGACGATCAGCATGAACAGCGGGATCACCCCCAGCTGCGGCGGGATCATCATCGAGGCGACGACGGCGCCGAGCAGCGCCCCGCGGCCGCGGAAGCGCAGTTTGGCGAAGGCGAAGCCGGCCAGCGTGGCGCACAGCACCGTGCCGACGGTGATCGCCCCCGAGACGATGAGGGAGTTGAGCAGCGCCTTGCCGATCGCGGCCTCGTCCAGCACCCCCTGCAGGTTGTCCAGGAGCCGCGGACCGGGCAGCAGTGCGGGCACCGGGCGGGCCAGTTCGGCGTTCGAGCGGCTCGCGGCGACGAGGGTCCAGTACAGCGGGAAGGCGGAGACCAGCACCGCCGCGATCAGGACCGCGTACGTGAGCCTGCCGACACGCCGGGCGGAGGTGCTCGCGCTCACCGGACCGCCTCCTTGCGCGAACGGCGCTGCACGGTCAGGGCGTTGACCCCGACCAGCACCACGATCAGCAGGAACATCACCCAGGCGATGGCCGCCGCCCGGCCCAGGTGGAAGAAGCCCCAGCCCTGCTCGTACATGTACAGCCCCAGGGTCTGGTACTGGTGTGAGATGCCGCCGGACACCGAGCCCTCGAACAGCAGCGGCTCGCCGAACAGCTGGGTGGCGCCGATCGTCGACACGATCGAGGTGAAGACGATCGTGGGGCGCAGCCCGGGCAGGGTGACGTGGAGGAACTGCCGCCATCGGGAGGCGCCGTCGACCTCGGCCGCCTCGTACAGCTCGACCGGGATCGTCTGCATGCCGGCGAGGTAGATCAGCGCGTTGTAACCGGTCCACCGCCAGACCACGATGGAGGAGACGGCGATCTGGGAGGCCGCCGTGCCGTTCTGCCAGTCGACCGGGTGGATGCCCGCCAGGGCCAGCAGGCGGTTGACGATCCCGAAGTCGTGCCCGAAGAGCTGCGCGAAGATCAGCGAGGCGGCGGCGACCGAGGTCGCGTACGGCAGCAGCAGCGCGGTGCGGAAGAACGTCCGTGCGCGCAGCCGGTAGTTGAGGAGGTGGGCCAGGCCCAGGGCCATCAGCAGCTGGGGGACCGTGGACAGGACGCCGATGGTGAAGGTGTTGCGCAGCGCCGTCCAGAAGAACGGGTCGGTGAACAGCGCCGTGTAGTTGCCGAGGCCGCGCCACTCCAGCTCGCCGGGGGTCTGCAGTTCGGCGCGGTGGAGCGAGACGTACGCCGTGTAGAGCAGCGGGAAGATCCCGAACGCGGCGAACAGGGCGAAGAAGGGAGCGAGGAAGGCGTACGGGGACAGCGCGGCCGGCAGGCCGCGCCGCCGGGCGGGCGGCGCGGGCGCCGTCGGCTCAGCCGAGGGCATTCTTGACGGCCTTCTTCGCGTTCGCCCAGGCCGTGTCCGGTGCGGTGCCCTTGCGTTCGACCTCGCTCAGCGCGTTGTTGATCTGGTCGGCGATGTCCTTGTCGTGTACGCCGAGCACCTGGACGGGGGCCTGTTCCGCGGCGTCGCCGAAGATCTTGCCGATCGGCGCATCCGAGAAGTACGGGTCCCTGGCGTCGGCTATCCGGCTGATCGACTTGGTGGCGGACGGGAAGTTGGCCTGCTTGAGGAAGACCTTCGTCTGCTGCTCCGGTGCGGTCAGCCACTTGATCAGCTCGTACGCCTCCTTCTTGTGCCGGGCCGCGCTCGGGACCGCCAGGTAGGAACCGCCCCAGTTGCCCGGGCCGCCGGGCAGTTTCGCAACGTCCCACCTGCCCTTGCCGGCGTCCCCCGCCTGGCCCTTGATGTAGCCGAGCATCCAGGCGGGGCAGGGCAGGGTGGCGAAGGACCCCGAGGAGAACGCCTGGTTCCAGGGCGGCGACCACTGGTCCAGCTTGGCGCTGAGCCCCTCGCCCGCGGCCTTGACCGAGGTGTCCCAGGCGGCCTTCACGGCGGGGCTGTTCTCGTAGACCAGCGCGCCCGAGGCGTCGTAGTACCGCTCCTTCTCCTGGCCGACCATGACGGCGTTCAGGCTGCCCACGCTGTCGAGCCAGGCGCTGCCCGCCGGCGCCTTCTCCCTGTACTGGCGCCCGAGTTCCAGGTAGCCGTCCCAGGTGGCCCACCGCGCCGCCAGTTCGGTGCGGTCGGTGGGCAGGCCCGCGGCCTTCAGCAGGTCGCTGCGGTAGCACATGGCCTCGGGGCCCACGTCGGTGCCCAGGCCCAGCACCTTGCCGTCCTTCGTGGTCGCGGCGGACCACTTGGCGGGGGCGAACTCCTCCTTGAGCGCCCCGGCCCCGTACTGGGCGAGGTCCACGAACTTGCCGGCCTGCTGCTGGGTGACCGACGCGATGCGGCCGACCTCGATGCCCTGGACGTCGGCCAGACCGCCGCCGCCCGCGAGGCGCGTCTGGAGGGACTTCCAGTAGTCCTGCTCGTCCTCGGTGTCCGTCTGCTTGATCTTGACGCCCGGGTGGAGCCGCTCGTACTCGGCGTACAGACCGGACTCCTGGTAGCCGAACGCGCCGAACAGGTCGACGGTGAGCGTGACGGAGCCGTCCGCGGCGTCCGACGAGGTGCCGCCCGGCCCGGACCCGGATCCGCAGGCGGCCAGGAGCACTCCCGTGAGTGCGACGGCGCCGAGGCGGGCCCCGGCTCTCATGGCGGTTCGGGGAACGGACATGGGGCGGCCTCCTTGGCCTGGACGGGCAGGGTGCGGGGGTGGGACTGCGCCACATTGAGAGCGCTCTCAAAGCGCGAGTGGAGCCTGCACCCGCAGCCCGGGCCCCGTCAAGAGTTGTACGCACACCCGCGCGCCTTCGTCCGCAATCACCCGTACCACAGGGCGGGTTCACGCCGCGTGGACCCGTCGGCGATCAGCCGGAGGCGCGCCGCACCAGAGCCGTCGGGGTGACCACCGAGGCGGGCACGGCGCGTTCGCCCGGGGCCGTGTTCAGCGTCCGCAGCAGCAGCCGGGCCATCAGCCGCCCCATGCCCTCGATGTCCTGGCGCACGGTCGTCAGCGGCGGATCGGCGGTCTCCGCCACCAGTTCGGCGTCGTCGAAGCCGACGAGGGCCACGTCCCCGGGCACGGCGAGGCCGCGCTCCCGCAGCACCCGCAGAGCGCCCGTCGCCATCAGGTCGTTCGCCGCGAACACCGCGTCGAGGTCCGGGCGGCGCCCCAGCAGTGCGGCCATCGCCACGGCCCCGCCCGCAGCGGTGAAGTCCCCCTCCTCGATCAGCGCGGGATCGGCGTCGAGCAGCACGTCCCGGTAGCCGTCGAGCCGGTCCACCGCCGAAGTCTGGTCCAGCGGCCCGGCGATGTGCGCGATCCGGCGCCGGCCCCGCTCCAGCAGGTACCGCACGGCCTCGCGGGCCCCGCCGCGGTTGTCCGCGTCGACGTACGCGACGCCGCCGTGGCTCCCGGGCCCGGCGGTCCAGCCCGGCCGCCCCCCGTAGACCGTGGGCATGCCGATGCGCCGGGTGATCGCCGGCAGCGGGTCGTCGGTGTGCAGGGAGAAGGCGAGCGCCCCGTCGACGTGGCCGCCGGCCAGGTAGCGCTCGATGCGGTCGTAGTCCCCCCGGTCCTCCACCAGCAGCAGCACCAGCTGCGTGTCGTGCGCGGTCAGCTCCTTGCTGATGCCGCGCACCTGCCGGGAGAAGAAGGGGTCGGAGAAGATCCGGACCTCCGGTTCCGCGATGATCACCGCGACGGCTCCCGTGCGCCGCGTGACCAGGGTGCGGGCCGCCGGGTTCGGCACGTACCCGAGCTCCCGGACGGCCTCGCGGACCTTCTCCACCAGATGGGCGCGCACGCCCTCGCCACCGTTGACGACCCGGGACACGGTGGCCCGGGACACCCCGGCGTGCTCCGCCACGGCCTCCAGCGTGGGGCGGTGGGCGGGAAGCTGTTCGGGCACGGGCGCTCCTTCTGCGTCTCCGGGGCCTGTTGGCTCGCGGACAGCAGGGTAACCCGTGCCTCCAGGAGCCTGAGAGCGCTCCCGGAGGCACGGGCGGGGGTCACCGGCCGATGCCGAGGACCAGCCCGGTCGGAGGCTCCGCGGTGCCGAGGATCTGCACCGGCGACCGGTCGTTCACGTCGTCGTAGGGGTCAGTGGCCGAAGGCGAACCAGTTGACGTTCACGTAGTCGGCGCCCTGGCCGCTGGTGAAGGTCAGGTACACGTCGTGCGTGCCGGTCACGGCGCTGATGTTCGCCGGGACGGTCCTCCAGCTCTGCCAGCCGCCGGTGTTCGCGACGGAGAAGCTGCCGACCGGCGGACCGGTACGGCTGTCCAGGCGGACCTCGACGAGTCCGCTGACCCCGCCCGCCGCCCCGCTCGCGACCCGGCCGAGGAACTGGTGCGCGGCCGCGGAGCCGAAGTCGACCCCCTTGTACAGGGCCCAGTCGCCGTTCGCGATCGTGCTCAGGTTCCGGCCGCCGCCGGTGTCGGTGGTGGTCTCGGTGGCCAGCCCGCCCTGGCCGTCGTACGACTCGGCCTCGATGGTGCCGTACGCGTCGCGGCCGCCGGGCGGGGCAGTGGCCGGGGGCGTCGTGGGGGGCGTGGTCGGCGGGGTCGTGCCGCCCGTCGACCGCAGTACGCTGACGTAGTCGACGACCATCGGGTGGCCGGGCTGGGTGCCCGCGTCGGGTCCCCCGCCGAAGGCGTCCGGGAAGCCGCCGCCCATGGCGACGTTCAGGATGACGAAGTACCCGTGGTCCGTGGCGTTGGTCCAGGTGGCGGCGTCCACCTGGTTCGCCCGCACGGTGTGGAAGACGACGCCGTCCAGGGAGAAGCGCATCTCCTCCACGGCGGTGGACCGGTCCCACTCCACCGCGTACGTGTGGAACCCGCCCTGGCAGGTGGTGCCGGAGCAGGCGCGCTGGCCTCCGATGCCGGACGTCTCGTTGCACGGGCCGCCCGGGCTCGTACCGCAGTGCATCGTGGCCCACTCGTTGTTGATGCCCTGGACGTTCTCCATGATGTCGAGCTCACCTATGCCGGGCCAGTTCCACCAGTTGCCGCGGAAGGGCGCGCCGAGCATCCAGAACGCCGGCCAGTAGCCCTTCGCCGCCGCGCCGGTGACGTTCGGCATCTGGATCCGGGCCTCGGTGCGGAGCTTGCCGCCCGCCGGGGGCTGGAAGTCGGAGCGGCGCGTCTCGACGCGGGCGGAGGTCCAGTGGCCGGCGGCGTCCCGGAGCGGGGTGATCCGGAGGTTCCCGGCGCCGTCGAGGGAGACGTTCGAGGGGTCCGCGGTCATCGTCTCGACCTCGCCCGTCCCGAAGTTGGCGGGGCCGCCGGGGTAGCTCGTCCCGGTGGTGTACTGCCAGTCGGCGGTGTTCACACCGGATCCCGCGGGCCCGTTGAAGTCGTCCAGGAACACCTGGGACCAGCCCGCCGGGACCGGCGCAGCGGTGGCGCCCGCGGGCGCCGTGACCACCGTGGCGGCCGCCGCGGCCACGGCCAGCGTGCCGAACGCGGCGATGACGGCCCGCCGGACGGACGAGAGCCTTCTGCTTCTTCCGGATGTCTGACGCATGGGTGCCCTCTCTGAGGCGCCATGGGGCGCAGTGCGGGGGGAGGTGGGGGGAGGCGGCTGCTTGAGAGCGCTCTCATGCAGCACCGGTGGACACTGTCCTCCCCGTGTTCCACGGGCGTCAAGACTTTGAACCCGTCAAAGAGGTTATGGTCCAAGGGAGTTCATTGGTTGAAGGGCGGTGGCCTGTCGGACGGCGCCGCCCCTCCCACGCGAGCCCGGCGGGCGGCCCGTCGGGCCGCCCCCTCGGGTGGGCCGTCAGCTGAGCCTCAGGTGGGCAGCCCCACCGCCCGCTCCCGGGCCCGCCGCTTCTGGATCACCACGGCCACCACGAGCAGGGCGCCCTGGGCGACGTTCTGCCAGAAGGGGTTGACGCCCTGCACCGTGAGGCCGTTGTCCAGCGCCCCGAGCAGGGTGATGGCGAGCAGCGTGCCGCCGACCCCGCCTTTGCCGCCCGCCAGCAGACAGCCGCCGAGGGCGGCGGCCGTGATCGCCTTCAGTTCGAGGCCCTCGCTGCCGGAGACGGGGTGACCGAACCCGGTCCGGGCGGTCAGCAGGACCCCGGCGACGGCGGCCACCACCCCGGCCAGGCCGTAGACGGCGATCAGGTACTTGTTGACGTCGATGCCGGCCAGCCGCGCGGCCGTGTCGTTGCCGCCGATCGCGTAGATGTTGCGCCCGATGTCGGTCGATCCCAGCAGCAGGTGGATGGCCAGGGTGACCACGGCGAGCACCCACAGCAGCACCGGGACCGCGGCGACCGAACCGTTCGCCAGGAAGACGAAGACGTCGTCGTTGCTGACGTACCCCTGGGCCGCGCCCTTGGACAGCAGCTGCGCGACCCCCTTGTACGCGGCGAGGGTGGCCAGCGTCGCGATGACCGGGTTGACCCGGCCGAAGACGATCACCGCTCCGTTGAGGAGTCCGGCGAACAGGCCCGCACCGAGCGCGGCGGCCATGCCGAGCAGGGCGTTCCCGCCGGTGGAGGTGAACACCATGGCGGAGACGACCGAGGCCACGCCGACCTGGGAGCCGACGGAGATGTCCAGCGCGCCGCAGATGATCACCACGGTCTGGACGAGGGCGAGCAGCCCGGAGATGGTCACCGCGTCGCCGATGACCTTGATGTTGGCCCACGTCAGGTAGGCGGGGTTCAGCCAGCCGAAGAAGGCCAGCACCAGCACCAGGGCGCCGGTCAGGCTGAGGTTCTGGCCGCCGACGGAGCGCAGGACCACCCCGAACCGCCGCCCGGGCCCCGCCACGGGCCCGCCCTGCCCGGCGGCGGCCGTCGCCTTCACCTCGGTCGCCGCCGCCTTCGGGGTGTCCGAGGTCACCGGGGTGTCCGGGGTCTTTGACGTCTCCGGGGTCACCGGCGTCACCGGGTCGGCCTGGTTCGCGTTCACTGGGATCCTCCGTCGCCCGTCGCCGTCGTGGTCAGGTCCTGCGCCATCGCCAGGGCGAGGACGGCCTCCTCGGTGGCCCCGGCTCGGTCCAGCTCGCCCGTGATCCGGCCGCCCTGCATCACCAGAACCCGGTCGGCCAGCCCCAGCACCTCCGGCAGTTCGGAGGAGATGACCAGCAGCGCAACCCCCGCCTGCGCGAGGTCCGCGATGATCCGGTAGATCTCGGCCTTCGCGCCGACGTCGATGCCGCGGGTCGGCTCGTCGAGGATCAGGACCTTGGGTCTGCGGGCCAGCCAGCGGGCGAGCACCACCTTCTGCTGGTTGCCGCCCGACAGCGTGCGCACCTCCCGCTCCACCGACGGGGTCCGCACGCGCAGCCGGCCGGTGTACTCGCGGGCGAGTTCCCTCTCGGCCGCCCGGCGGACGAAGCGCAGGCGGCTCAGCCGGTCCAGCACGGCCAGCGCGATGTTGTCGCGGACCGACCGGTCGAGGAACAGCGCCTGCGCCTTGCGCTCCTCGGGGGCGAGGCCGATGCCCGCGCGGATCGCGTCGGAGGGCCGGCGCAGCCGCAGCTCCTCGCCCAGCACCGAGACCGTTCCGCCGCGCAGCGGGAGGTCGCCGATCAGTGCCCGGGCGAGCTCGGAGCGCCCGGCGCCGACCAGTCCGGCCAGGGCCACCACCTCGCCCTCCCTGACCTGGAGACTGATGCCGCGCACGTCGTCGGTGGTCACCCCGCGGACGTCCAGGACGACCCGGTCGCGGGCCACGTGCGGGCGCGTGAACACGGCGGACAGGTCCCGGCCCACCATCATCCGTACGATGTCGCCCTCGTCCGTGGCGGCGGCGTCCGCGACGCAGACCAGCGCCCCGTCGCGCAGGACGGCCACCCGGTCGGCCAGCCGGAAGATCTCCTGCATGCGGTGGGAGACGTAGACGACCGCGAGCCCCTGGTCGCGCAGTCTGCGGATCAGCGCGAACAGGGCCTCCACCTCGTGCTCGGACAGGGAGGAGGTGGGTTCGTCGAAGGCCACCACCTTCGCCTCCCCGGTCAGCGCCCGCAGGATCTCCACCAGTTGGCGCTGGGCCGGGGTGAGCCGGATGCCGGGGGTGTCCGCGTCGAGCGCGTGCCCGAAGCCGATCCGGTGCAGGTCCTCCCGGAGCCGGCGGCGCAGCGCCGCCCGGTCGAAGCGGCGGACGCCGCGCGTGGGCAGCGCGCCGAGGTAGACGTTCTCGGCGACCGTGAGGTGCGGGACGATCTCCGGCTCCTGGGGGATGAGCCGGATGCCGGCCGCCCGGGCGTCCGCCGGCGAGCGCAGCCGCACCTGGGCGCCGTCGACGTGGACCGTCCCGGAGTCGGCCGGCCGGTCACCGCAGACGATCTTCAGCAGGGTGGACTTCCCGGCGCCGTTCTCGCCCATCAGCGCGGTGACCGAACCGGCCGGGAAGTCCAGGCTGACGTCCTGAAGGGCCGGGACCCCGGCGAAGCTCTTGGTGAGACGGTCCACCCGCAGTCCGGACTCCATCACTTGCAGCCGAATCCGGCGTCCCGCCAGTTGCCCGCGTCGACCATCCTGGTCGGGGCGAAGGCCTCGGGGGTGAACTCCGTACCGTTCCTGAGCTTGTCGTACATGGCCTGGACGGCCAGTTTCCCGACCTCGTCGCCGGGGATGTAGAGCGCCGCCTTCATCCCGTTGTCGGCGCCCGCCTGCCAGTCCTTGCAGGCCAGATAGGCACCGAGGCCGACGCCGACGATGTCCGAGCCCTTGACGCCCGTGTTGTTCAGGCCCTTGACCCCGCCGGAGACGTTCTCGTCGTTGCAGCCCATGACCACCCAGTGCCTGACGCCCTGGTTGGCCGTGACCGTCGCCTCGACCTTGGCCTGCGCGCCGGCCGGGGTGTTGTCCGTACCGAGCTCGATCGTCTGCACCTCGGGGGCGCCGGCCGCCTTCCACGCGGCCCTGGCCCCGTCGATCCGGTCGGTGCAGACGGTGGTGTCCTGCTTCCACGCGTAGACGATCCGGGTGTCCGCCGGGCTCCAGCCCGCCTTCGTGAACTCGGCTGCGGCCCGCTTGCCGACCTCGCCGCCCATCTGGACCCCCGAGAAGCCCACGCGCGGCACCAGATCGGCCTTGCCGCACGCCGCGGGCCTGGGTCCGCTGACGCACACCTGGTCGTCGGAGGTGAGCAGCGCAATCCCCGCCTTCCTGGCCTCGGCGGCGACCTGGGGGCCGACCGCCGACTCCGGCACGACGATGATGATGCCCGAGTTCTTCTGTGCGATCGCCGACTTGACCTCGGTGACGGTCTTCGAGGCGTCGTTGCCGAGGTTGACGACGGTGAGCTTGACGCCCAGTTCGGCGGCCTTCTTCCTGGCGCCGGCGGCCTCGGAGACGAAGTACTCCTGGTCGCCCTGCTTCTGCAGGTACGCGATGGAGACGGGGCCGCCCGCCTTCGGGCCGGCGCCCGTCCCCCCGTCCGTTCCCGGGGCGGAGGCGGACCTGCCGGAGGAGCAGGCCGCCAGGGCGAGTGCCAGCGCGAGTGCACCGGCCGGGGCGGCTGCGCGGTGGTACCGGTTCATGGACATGTACGCGTGCTCCCTCATCGGGCCGGATGGGTCAGGCGCAGGTGAGCCGGGGTGCCGCCCAGTCCGCGTGGTCGTAGTCGACGCCGTTGCCGCCGTCGGTGACGACGAGCCGCAGCGTCTGGCCGCCGGTCAGGTCGGCGGTGAGCCTCCTGGCCGCGTCGGCCGTGGTGACGACTCCGCTGTCGGCGACCTTGGTGGTGTCCCGGTAGATCTGGAAGGCGACCGCACCGGTGAAGGCGCTCTCGTCGTCGACGCCCACGTCCACCGTCAGTGCGCTGCACCTGCCGCCGAGGTGGTAGGTCACGGTGCTGGGCGCGTGGACGCCCAGGCCCTTGGCGTACGCGGTTCCGCCCACGGTCAGCGTCCTGCCGTCGCCGGCCGCCTGCTCCCCGTTGCTCCGGTCCTTCTCGACCGGGCCCCAGCCGCTGCTCACCCCGGTCCAGGGCAGGTCGGACAGGTGGGAGGTGCCGGCCGGCGGGAGCGGCGCCGGCCCGGGGGTGATCCGGTAGACGACGGTGGCGTGCGGGGCGACCGAGGCGCTGACGGTTCCGCTGGTGTTGACCGAGGCGGCCTTCGTCCACAGCTCCTTGAGGGCGTAGGGGCCGCGGTTGCCGATGCCGAGGGCGTCGGTCCTGGCGGAGATCGTGGCGGTGGTGCCCGTCTCGTTGGTCAGGGACAGCGCCCGGTCGCCGTTGGACAGTTCCTTCGTCATCACCACCAGGCCGCCCGCGCTGGAGACCACGGTGCCCTGCTTGCCGAGGGCGTCCTGGTCCAGGGCGATCACGTCGGGGTTGGAGAGGATGTCGAAGGTCTCGGCCGTCGCTTTGCGCAGGTCGCTGCCGATCAGCAGCGGCGCCGACATCATCGACCAGAGGGTGAAGTGGGTGCGGTACTCGGCGGCGGTCATGCCGCCGTTGCCGACCTCCAGCATGTCGGGGTCGTTCCACTGGCCGGGGCCCGCGTACGGGGCCAGCGGCTGGTTCCGGTGCGCGATGGAGATCATCGAGGACCAGCTGTCGCTGATGTCCCCGGTGGTGCGCCACAGGTGGCCGACGCCGGACGCCCAGGTCCAGGGCTGGTTCTCGCCCCACTCGCACAGCGAGAAGACGATGGGACGGCCCGTCCGCTTCAGCGCGGCGGCCATGTCGGTGTACCGCTTCTTCGCGTCCACGCCCTGGTTGTTGCAGTTGTCGTACTTGAGGTAGTCGACGCCGAAGGAGGCGAACAGGGCGGCGTCCTGCTGCTCGTGGCCGAGACCGCCGGGGAAGCCCGCGGTGTCGCAGGTCCTGGTGCCGGCGCTGGTGTAGATCCCGAACTTCAGGCCCTTGGCGTGCACGTAGTCGGCGAGGGCCTTGATCCCGCCCGGGAAGCGGACGGGGTCGGGGACCAGGTTGCCGGAGGCGTCGCGGTTCGGCAGGGCCCAGCAGTCGTCGAGGTTGACGTACTGGTAGCCGGCGGCCTTGAGGCCCTTGGCGACGAAGAGGTCGGCGATGCCCTTGACCATCGTCTCGTTGAACTCGGCCCGGCAGTGGGTGGAGTTCCAGTTGTTGAAGCCCATCGGCGGGGTCAGTGCCTGACCGTCGGCGACGGCGGCGGCGGGGGCGGCGCCCGCGATCACCGCGGTACCGGCCAGCGCGGCGGCCCCCGCGGCCGGGGCCAGTAACGGCAGGGCCGCGAAGACCGCCGCCAGACGGCGCCCGACGGCGCTTCGTAACGTGTGCACAGACGGCTCCTGGGGGAGTGGGGCCCGGAGTTCCGGGAGAGCGTGTGCGGAAAAGCGTCCTGACGGTACGTCGGTTCCCGCAGAAGCCCTCAGGAACGAACGGACTCCAACGGGAAGGCCCACATCACACGGCAACCGCAGGGACATGTCAAGGTAGCGGACTGCGTCAATCCACCGCTGCGTCCCCGACCGCGGCGTTCAACTGCGCGCTTGTCGGACTCTGTTGACTTCTGTTCGTTCCGTCAGGATGCTTCTGTCGACCGGACCGGGGACGCCGGTGCCCCAGGAGAGGAACCTCCGCATGGCCGATCCCGGCAGCCTGCTGGCCCATCAGCGCCGCGCCCTCATCCTCGAAGAGGTCCGCCGGCGCGGCGGGGTGCGGGTGAACGAGCTGACCCGCTCCCTGAACGTCTCCGACATGACCGTGCGCCGGGACCTGGACGTCCTCGCCCGCGAAGGCCTGCTCCGCAAGGTGCACGGCGGCGCGGTCCTCGGCGACGAGGCGAGCAGCCACGAGCCCGGGTTCGAGGCCAAGTCGGAATGGGAGACGGCCGCGAAGCAGGCCATCGCCAAGGCGGCGGCCGCCCTCGTCGCACCGGGCTCGGCCATCGCCCTCTCGGCCGGAACCACCACCCATGCGCTGGCCCGGGAGCTGACCGAGGTCCCCGGCCTCACCGTGGTCACCAACTCGGTCCGCACCGCAGAGGTCTTCGAGGCCGCGCGCCGGACCCCGAGCGCCGCGAGCACCACGACGGTCATCCTCACGGGCGGCATCCGCACCCCCTCCGACGCGCTCGTCGGACCCATAGCCGACCAGGCCATCCGCTCCCTCCATGTCGACCTGCTCTTCCTCGGCTGCCACGGCCTGGGCGCCACCACCGGGCTGACCACGCCGAACCTCGGCGAGGCGGAGACCAACCGGGCCTTCCTCCGCTCCGCCCGGCGCACCGCGCTCCTCGCCGACCACACCAAGTGGTCGACCGTGGGGCTCACCACCTTCGCCGCCCTGGAGGAGGTCGACGTACTGGTCACCGACTTCCTTCCCGCGGAGGAGGCCGCCGCGGTCACCGAGCGGGTCGGCGAAGTGCTGGCGGCCGCGCCTCCCGCCCCACCGGCGCCTCCCGTGCTGCCGCCACCGGTGCCTGCCGTACCTCCCGTACCTGCCGTTGCTCCCGTGCGGGACCACCGGCGGTGAGGAAGACCCGTACGACCCTGTCCGACGGCCGGGCGCTGATCTACTACGACGCCGGGGCCGACGCCGGGGAGGCGGTGCCGGCCCGCCCCGACCCCCGTGGCCTGCCGCCCGCCGCGACGCACTCCGAGCGGCGCCACGACAGGCTGCTCGACGAGTGGGTGGTGATCGCCTCGCACCGCCAGGGCCGCACCCACCTGCCGCCCGCCGACCAGTGCCCGCTGTGCCCGTCGGCCCCGGGCCGGTCCACCGAGATCCCGGCCCCCGACTACCAGGTCGCCGTCTTCGAGAACCGCTTCCCCGCCCTGTCCGGACCGGGCGGTGGCCGCTGCGAGGTGGTCTGCTTCAGCTCCGACCACGACGCCTCGTACGCCGGCCTCGGGCCGGACCGCGTCCGTACCGTCCTCGCCGCCCTGGCCGACCGCACCACCGAGCTCGCCGAGCTCCCGGGCGTGGAGCAGGTGTACTGCTTCGAGAACCGGGGCCCCGAGATCGGCGTCACGCTCACCCACCCGCACGGCCAGGTGTACGCGCTGCCCGTCCTCACCCCGCGCACGCGACGCATGCTCGACACCGTCGCGCGCCACCACCGGGCCACCGGCCGCAACCTCTTCGACGAGGTCCGCGACGAGGCCCTGGCCGACGGCAGCAGGGTGGTGCTCGCGGGGGACCACTGGAGCGCGTTCGTACCGGAGGCCGCGCGCTGGCCGTACGAGGTGCACCTCTACCCGCACCGGCGCGTCCCCCGCCTGGCCGCCCTGACCGAGCCCGAACGGGCCGAGCTGGCCGTACTCCACCCGGACCTGCTCGGCCGCTTCGACCGGCTGTTCCCCACGCCGGCCCCCTACATCTCGGCCTGGCACCAAGCCCCCGTACGCACCGGCCGGCAGCTGTACGCGCTGCACCTGGAGCTGTTCACCACCCGGCGCGCCGCGGACAGGCTCAAACACCCGGCCGGCACGGAGTCGGGGATGGGTCAGTTCATCAACGACATCGCGCCGGAGCGGGCGGCCGCGGCGCTGCGCGAGGTCTGACGGCCGACGCGGGCGCCCGCCGGCTCAGGCGTCCTTCTCCATGGTCGGCCGCAGCCGCCCCAGCAGGGCGTAGAGGGTCGCGCTCTCGGTCTCGTCGAGGGTGTCGAGCGCGCCGTGCGTCGCCTGCATCTCCTCGCGCACCCGCCGGATGATCTCCCGGCCGGCGTCGGTGGCGACGACGTTCTTTACGCGGCGGTCCGCGGGGTCCGGCTCGCGCCGTACGAGCTCACGGGCCTCCAGACGGTCCACGATCCCGGTGACGTTCGATGCGTCACACACCAGGAGGGTGGCCAGGCCGCGCATCGGGAGCGGGCCGTTGAGCTGGGCGAGGACCCGGGCCTGGGTGGAGGTGAGGCCGTAGTGGGCCGCCGCGGCCGCGAAATCGCGCCACTGGGCGGTTCCGATGGCGGCGAGCAGCTCCAGCAGCTCGAGCTTGGTGGGGGTGTGGGGGGTGGCGGTGCTCATGCCGGAAGCCTACTCAGGATGGTTGACATTATCAATTGTTTACTTGACCCCTTTAACTATTGACGTCTACCGTCTACGGAGTTACTTCATGACATCAAACATCTGCGATCTGAAGCACTAAGAAGGTCCTGCCAGACATGAGCACCGCCGCCCCCACCCCCGCCGAGGCCAAGAACAGGAACGAGACGGTCATCGTCTTCGCCCTGAGCCTTGCCGCCATGGTCGTGTCGATGATGCAGACCCTGCCGGTCCCGATCCTGGGCCTCATCCGCACCGACCTGGGCACCTCGACCGCCAACGTGAGCTGGGTGACCACCGCCACGCTGCTGTCGGCCGCCGTCTTCACCCCGCTGCTCGGCCGCTTCGGCGACCAGCACGGCAAGAAGCCCACGCTGGTGGCCGTCCTCGGCGTCATGGTCGCCGGTTCCGTCATCGCCGCGCTCGCGACCTCGCTGCCGCTGCTGATCCTGGGCCGCGTCCTCCAGGGCGCCGCCACCGCGATCTTCCCGCTCGCCCTGTCGGTGCTGCGCGAGGAAGTCCGCCCGCAGAAGCTCCCCGGCGCGATGGCCCTGGTCAGCGGCACCCTCGCGTTCGGCAGCGGCCTGGCGCTCGTCGCCACCGGCCTGCTCACGTCCGGCTCCGACGCCGACTACCGCAACGCCTTCTGGATGGCGACCGGCTTCGCGACCCTCGCCCTGCTCGCCGTCGCCTTCCTGGTCCCCGCCACCCGGCACAAGACCGGCGGCCGCACCGACTTCCTCGGCGCACTGACCCTCGGCATCACCCTCCTGCTGCTCCTGCTGCCCATCTCGCAGGGCCACGAGTGGGGCTGGACCTCCGGCCGCACGCTGGGCAGCTTCGCCGGCGCCGCCGTCATGACCGCCGTCTGGGTCTTCACCGAGCTCAAGGTCAGCGAGCCGCTCGTGGACATGCGGATGTTCGTCCACCGCCCGGTCCTCATGGCCAACCTGGCCGGCATCCTCGTCGGCTTCGGCATGTTCGCGAACTTCCTGGGCGTCTCGTACCTCGTCCAGATGCCGCAGAAGCTCACCGGCTACGGGTTCGACGCCTCCATCCTGCGCGCCTCCGTGCAGTTCCTGCTGCCCGGCGCGATCGTCTCGCTCCTGGCCTCGCCCGTCGGCGGCCAGCTGGTCCGCCACCGCGGCCCGCGCGTGGCCCTCGGTCTCGCGGCCGCGCTCGGCGCCGTCGGCTTCGGCTGGCTCGCGCTCGACCACGGCCACAGCTACTCGGTGATCGGCGCCGACCTGATCGTCGGCGCGGCCGTCAGCTTCGGCTACGCGGCCATGCCGGCCGTCATCATGGCGAGCGTCCCGCACCACCAGAGCGGCATCGCCAACGGCATCAACTCGATCTCCCGCTCCACCGGAAGCGCGATCGGCAGCGCCATCGTCACCACGATCCTGGCGTCGAAGACCATCGAGCACCTGCCCGCCGGCGTCCCGGCCCTGCCCGCCGAGTCCGGGTTCACCCTCACCTTCTGGATCGGCGCCGTCGCCTTCGCCCTGGTCGCGGTGATCAGCTGGCTCGGCCTGCGCGGAGCGCACGGCCCGCGCACCGTCGAGGCGGGCGTGCCCGCCGCCGGCGCCGCGAAGGTGACGGAGCAGGAGCCGGCCCGGCCCGCCTGACCCGGCCCCGCCACAGCTCTGACCTGGCTCGACGAAGGGGCGGCACCGTTCGCGGATGCCGTCCCTTCGTTTGCGTGCTGTCCTGTCCGTGGGGAGATGCCGCCGCCCGGCGGTGAGGAA
The DNA here is from genome assembly GCA_001298555.1 of Actinobacteria bacterium OV450. GTDB lineage: Bacteria > Actinomycetota > Actinomycetes > Streptomycetales > Streptomycetaceae > Streptomyces. Next base: position 125,933 of record LJCW01000220.1, on the reverse strand, counting down.
TCCGTCCCGGCACGCGAGGAGTGACCTGCCATGGCGATCCTGATGCACGCCACCGTCCCCGGCATCACGTCGGACCAGTACGACGTCCTCCACGCGAAGCTCCTGGAGGTCCCCGGGATATTCGACGGCTGCCTCTCCCACGTCTGCATCGCGGCCGCCGAAGGCCTGCACATCTACGACCTCTGGGAGAGCGAGCTGCACATGAACGTCTTCGCCGAGAAGATGATGCCCGTCGCGCAGGCGCTCGGCTGGGAGTCCGCGGGCGACCGCCCCGAGGTGTTCCCCGTGTACAACTACGGCTTCCCCGGGGTGAAGGCGTAGCCGGCGAAGCCCGGAGCGGGCCGCGGGAGTCGGACGGCCTCAGGCCCGGGCGAAGGCGCGCAGGTCCTCGTTGAGGCGGTCTGCGTGCGTCGCGAACAGCCCGTGTCCGGCGTACTCGTACACGTGCAGGCGCGCACCCGGGATCAGATCGGCCGCCCGTCGGCCGGTCAGCTCCAGCGGGGCGGACACGTCGTCCGAGCCGTGGACGACCAGCACGGGGCAGTCGATCTTCACCAGCTCCGGCACGAGGTTCAGCCCGGCCACCACCTCGCCCAGTGCCACGCCCGCCCGCGCCGTCGCCCCGTGACAGCGCCCCACCATGTACGCCACGTACGCGTCCGAGACCGGCGGTCCCGGCAGGTGGCGGGCGAAGAACGCCTCGGCGCCCTCGGCGAAGAACCGGGCCCGGTCCGCGCGGAAGGCCGCGTTGACCGCATCCAGCACCTCCGGGGCCACCCCGTCCGGATGGTCCGCCGAACGGGCGGGTCCGGGTGCCATCCCCGCGACGAGGGCGAGGCGCGCCACCCGCTCGGTGCCGCGCAGGGTCAGGTGCCGGACCGCCTCGGCCGCACCGACCGAGTGGCCGATCAGGGTGACGTCCCGCAGGTCCAGGTGGTCGAGCAGCGCGCCCAGGTCCCCGGCGAGGGTGTCGAGGTCGAAGCCGCCCCAGACGTCGTCGGACCTGCCGTGTCCCCGGCGGTCGAGTCCCACGCACCGGAAGCCCTCGGCCGCCAGCGGCAGCATCTGGTACTCCCACATCTCCGTGGCGAAGTACGCACTGTGGACGAAGACGAGGACGGGCCCGTCCGCCGGGCCGTAGTCCACGAAGTGGAGGCGGGTTCCGTCGGTGCTGCTCTCGAAGTACGGCATCGCGGTGGTCCCTTCAGAGGTGGCTGTGCGCTGTGCCGCCATCCTCGCCCCGCCGTCACCACCGGGTCCATTACCTCCGGGGTCATGCGCGGGCGGACGCACCCGGCGCCGTCGCGGGCGCCGCACCGGGATGTGCGCGCGCCCGTTCCGGCCCGCCAGGCCTGTTCCGGCCGGCCCGCCGTGGCCGCCCGGTCCGGGACCGGCACGGGGGCTCAGATGTCGATGTGCCCCATCAGGCCGCGCTGGTAGTCCACCTGGGCCTGACGGATCTCGGCGGCGGTGTTCATGACGAACGGGCCGCTGCGGGCCACGGGTTCGCCGATCGGCTCACCGGCCAGCACCAGCACCTCGGCCGCATCACCGGGAGCCTCGACCGCGAACCGCTCCGCGTCCCGGCCGAGGATCGCGAGGTGGCCGTCGGGGAGCTGGGCGTCGGGCGTGGCGGCGTTCCCGGACAGCACGTACACCATGGCGTTGTGTCCGGCGGGGACCGTGAACTCGGCGCGGCCGCCCGCCGCGAGGCGGGCGTGGACGACCAGCACCGGGGTGTGGGTCTCGAAGGGGCCGCGCACGCCGTGCGTGCTGCCCGTGATCACGGTGAGCTCGGCGCCGCCGTCCTCGGTGACGACCGTGGGGATGTCGCCCGGTGCGGAGCCGTACTGGACGCGCGGCGGCGTCGCCTTGAGCCGGGCCGGCAGGTTCACCCAGATCTGGAGGAGGTGCTGCGGGCCGCCGTCGGCGAGCAGTTCGGGGGTGGGGCGGGCGAGGTGGACGAGTCCCGACCCGGCGGTGAGCCACTGCACCTCGCCGGGGTTCATGACGCGCTTGTGCCCCTCGGAGTCGATGTCCTCCATCGCGCCCTCGATGACGTACTGGATGGTCTCGAACCCGCGGTGCGGGTGCGGCGGTGCACCTTTGGCCTCGCCCGGACCCAGGACGTGCGGGCCGACCTGGTCGACCATCAGGAACGGGTCGACCAGGGGCAGTTCCGGCTGCGGGAAGGGACGGCGGACGGGGAAGCCCTCGCCCTCGAACGTGTGGAAGGGGCGGACGACGCGGGTGGTGGAGCGCACGGCGGCGGTGGTGATGTCCATGCACCGAATGAACGGCACGGCGAATTCCACTGTCAACGCGCGCCCGCTGGGATGTCAGGTCGCCGGGCCGGCTCCGGCCACCGTGCCACCCGCCCGGCGGCGTCAGAGCCTACGGGCCCGGGCTCGGCGCAGCAGCACACCGGCGGCGGCGCCGGCCAGCGCGATCACGGCCACTCCCGCCGTGGTCCACCACATGGTGGTGTCGTCGCCCTCCCCGGCCGGGGTCGCGGAGGGGCTGCTCGCGGGCGACGGCGACGTGCCGGAGACCGGTGCGCCCGAGGCGGTGGACGCGTTGCCGGGTGAGGCCGCGCCCGAGGCGGTGGACGGGCTGCCCGGTGCGGCCGCGCTCGGCGTGGCGGCCGAAGGCGCCGGGTCGACGACCGGCACGGCGATCTCCTTCTCGCCGTGCCCGAGGGACGGGAACCCCACGTCGACGGTGACCTTCCAGGTGCCGGGCGGCAGTACCTCGGCCGTGCTCCAGCCGGTGCGGGTGCCCGCGTCGCGGACCAGCCGCCAGGGCCCCATCGTGCGGGATCCGTCGGGGCTGGTCGAGTTCACCGTGGCGGCGACCGCCTCCTCGATGGCGTCCCCGTCGTTCTCCCAGGTGATCTCGGTGGTGACATGGCCTTCGCGCTGCCCGGTGACCACGACCTTGACGGTGTCGCCGTGGGCGTGGGCGGCCGTGGGCAGGGCCAGGGCCTGGCCGAGGAACAGGAACAGGATGCCGAGTCCGGTGCGGACGGGGAGGGCGTGTCGTCGTGTGCGCATCGTTGGGTGCTCCTGGTGCGGTGGGATGCGATGTGCTGTGGTGCGGGAGATGAGGGGGCCGGTGGACGGCCGCGCGGGGCGGCCGTCCACCGGCGGGAGGCGGGTCGGGCTCCGGAAGGTCAGGCGGCCTTCTGGACCGTCCACACCTGGGAGGCGCGGCCGTCCGCGCGCTGGAGGTCGAGCAGCCAGTCGCCGTAGTACGGGCGGTTGCTCACCGTCAGGGCGTAGCCGCCGCTCGCGTCGGTGACGCTCATTCCGCCGCCGCGGGCCGAGAGCTTCCACTGCTGCGCGGAGTTGCCGCCGCACGGCTGCTGCGCGATCCACATGCCGGGGGCGGGGGCGCCGCCCGTCTGCAGGCACTTGCCGGAGACGGCGGACTTGATGCGGACGAGGCCGCTGCCCGCGTCCTCGAAGAGCCACTGCTGCTGGGCGTAGCCGTTGGCGCGGCCACCGACGAGCACGGTGCCGTCGGCGCTGCGGCCGCCCCACACCTCGGCGGCCATGCCGGTGCTGCCGTTGCCGAGGGTGTAGCGGGCGCCGGGCGTGGTGGTGCCGCCCGCACCGGTCGTACGGAAGGTGACGGCCGGGCCGGCTCCGCTGTCACGGCCGGAGGCGTCGCGGACCGAGACGGCGACCTTGTACTCCGTGCCGGGCTGGAGGTTGTAGATGCGCAGGGCCTGGGACTGGACCCAGGTCAGGTGCTTGCCGTTCAGCAGGACCTGGTACCACGCGGCCCCGTCGACCTTCGGCCAGCTCACCACGACGGAGTTGGACTGGATCTGGGCCGCCGTCACCTTGGGTCCGCCCGTGGGCTTCTTGGTCGGCGTCGGGGTGGGCTTCGGCGTGGGCTTGGGGTTCGGATCGGGGTTCGTGCCGTCGCCACCGCCGTTGGTCTTCATCAGGAACTGGTTGTTGGCGATGTTCCAGTGCGTGGCGAGGTAGCTGCCCGCCTTGGGGTTGGTGTGGAAGTAGTCGTCGTGGTTGCAGTCCAGGATGTTCTCGGCGGCCTGGTTGGTGCACACGTTGCGCATCTGCGGGTAGTACGGGGTGTCCGAGTAGCACATCACGTCCCACTCGTCCGTGCAGTGGGCGCCGCGGCTGGTGTTGGGGGCGCTGTTGTTGACCGCGCCGAGGTTGTGGCCGAGTTCGTGCGCCGCGGTGTGGCCGCCCCAGCAGCCGGAGTCCGTACGGCCGTAGGAGGGGCCGAAGTTGCTCTGGTTGTCCTGGCCGGGGCGCTCGTCGCCCGCGAAGGTGCCGATGCCGCAGTAGACCTGGGTGTCCGCGAAGATCATGTACTTGCGGTCGCGCCGGTTGAGGCCCTTGTCGGCGAGCGCGTTGTTGGTCGCGCTGAACTCGGAGAGCGCGGAGGCCGGGAGCTCGATGTTGAGCACGGTCGGCGTGCAGTCGGCGGCCGTGACGAAGCGGATGTGGCGGATGCCGCCGGTCTCCTGGGCGCTCGTCGAGTAGATGAGGTCGGCGTCGGCCGCCCACTTGCGGAACGAGGCGAAGTACTCGGAGTAGCGGTCGCGGTCGGAGCCGTGGACGTACACGACCTGGACGCGGTTGCCGGTGCTGCCGTCGCCGTCGCACTGGACGGTCTGGCCGGCGGGGCCGGCCGCGACGGCCTGGCCGCTGCCGGCCGCGGCGGGCTTGGGTGCAGCGGAGGGTGCGGCCTTTGCGGACTGGGCGTCGGCGGCGGGCGCGTCCTGAGGACGCCCGCTGCCTTCCGCCGCGGCGGCCGTGTCGCCGGACTCGGGCTTCGCGGGGTCGGCCGCCGCTGCCTTCGTCTTCACGACGGGCGCGACATCGGCCTTGATGTCCACGTCCTTGGGCGGGGCGTCGGGGCCGTGGGTGCAGAGACCGGCCTCCGTGCGGTAGACGCCGACACAGCGGTCGCCCTTGGGTGCGGCCTTGAGACCGTCGAAGACCATGCCCTTGGCGGTCTCGTTGGCGGGCTCGCCCACGATGGGCGCCGGCTCCGCGTCGTGGGCCGGTGCGGCGGCGGCCTGTACGAGGGTGTCCGCGGCCGCATCGGCCTGTGCGGGCGTCCCTGCCTGGGCGTCGTCACCGAGCCCCGAGTAGGCGATGCCGCCCGCTATCACCGCCGCCGTGGCCATGGCGGCGGTGAGGAGTATCAACCGGCGCGGCTTGCGCCGGTGTTCGCGCTGCTTCCTGCGATGTCTAGTCATGCGCACCTCAAATCCTTGGTCGGAGGAGTGGGTGCGCCGCAGCCTGCCAGACGGGCGCGGTGGAGAATTCGGACAAACGGGAATGGGGTCCGAGATATCAGACTGTTACCTGCTGGCTGGATTTGATGAACAGTCAATTCGCTTGTATTACAGGGCAGTTACGCGCGTAGGCCGTTAATGGTCCAGGCCTTTTCGGAGATGTCGTTATCAAATCGAGATATAGGGCGAACCCTTGTTGACGGTAATTCAGTCAGGGATTCATCTAATTACTACCTGCCGAATTCCCCTCGTCACGAGCGGTGAGGAATCCTCCCCTCCGCCCCAGCAGGATGCCTGCCAAGGTCAGCAGCAGTCCGCAGATCTGTCGGAATGTGAGCGTCTCCCCGGCGATCGCCGTGCCCAACAGGACGCCCGTGACCGGGTTCAGCAGCCCCAGCAGTCCCACCGTCGCGGCCGGTAGCCGCCGCAGCCCCGCGAACCAGGCGGCGAAGGCCAGCGCCGTCGCGACGACCGTGACGTAGCCGAACGCGAACAGCGACTGAGGGTCGAGGTCCGGCGGTGATCCCTCGACGCCGACGGCGAAGGGCAGCAGCATGAGGCCGCCGCCCAGCAGCTGCCACGCGGTCGAGGCGAGCACGTCGGCCTCCCCGCTCCATCGCTTGGCGAGGATGTAGCCGAGCGAGGACATCGCCATGGCGGCCACGGAGGCCGCCACGCCCAGGGCGTCCACCGGCACGTCCCCGGTGAGCAGCATCAGCGAGACCCCGGCCACGCCGAGCCCGGCGGCGGTCAGCTGGGGCGGCCCCGGCCGCTCGGCGATCAGCGCCCACGCGAACAGCATCATCACCAGTGGCGCGGTCGCCATCACGGTCGAGGCCGCGCTCGTCGGCAGCCGCTGCGCGGCGACGTAGACCAGGGCGAAGAAGCCGCCCATGTTGAGGAAGCCGAGCAGCAGGGACTTCCCCCACCAGGAACCGCGGGGCAGCTCGCGGCGGACGGCCAGGAGCAGCAGTCCGGCCGGCAGGGCCCGGAAGGCCGCCCCGTACAGCGGGTGGCCGGCGGGCAGGAACTCCCGGGTGACGTAGTAGTTCGTGCCCCACGCGATCGGCGCGACCGCCGTCACCAGTGACCACCGAAGATTAGCTTCCATGGAAGCTATAATACCTTCCGTGGAAGCTATAGTGGTGGGGTGATGCCAGAAACCGATGAGACGCATGAAGAGGCCCCCGCGGGACCGCCCGCCGACCACGTCGCCCGCATCCAGGCCGAGTGGGCCCGCGAGCGCCCGGACGTCGACGTCGCCCCGCAGGGCGTGATCGGCCGGCTGCACCGGCTCGGGCTGCTCCTGACGGACCGCCTGACCCTCGTCTACCGCCGCTACGGCCTGAGCGAGGGGGAGTTCGACGTGCTGGCCGCCCTGCGCCGCGCGGGCGCACCGTACGAGCGGGCCCCCGGCGAGCTCGCGGTGCACACCATGGTGACGACGGGCGCGATGACCAAGCGGATCGACCGGCTCGAACGGGACGGCCTCGTCGCACGCCGCCGTTCGGCCGCCGACGGCCGGGGCCGCGTCGTCGGCCTCACCCCGGCCGGGCGAGAGCTGATCGACCGGGCGTTCACCGAGCACATGGACAACGAACGCAGCCTGCTCGACGGCCTGACCACGCAACAGGCCGCACAGCTGGAGACGCTGCTCACCGCCTGGCTGGCCCGGGTCGAGCCCCCGCCCGGGTCCTGACGGGCGGGGCCCCCGCTACCGGCGGCCTCCCTGCGCCGGGAGGCCGCCGAGCTTGACCCACTTCGCGGTGCTCGGCACTCCCTTGGCGTCGAGCAGGAACAGCATGTAGTACCCGGGCGGGGCGTCGGCCGCACTCGGCGGTGTCCGAAGCCCGATCGCGGACCCCCGTACACCCGTGATCGGGAGTTCCAGATGGCGCTGACTGGTGTTCACCGCATGGGTGACCGTCGTCGGAGCCAGGAGCACGGCGCGGGTGACCGCGGAAGCGGTCGAACTGCTCACCTCGAACCCCGCCCCGTAGCCCAGCTCGCCCGCCGGCGCCCGGTCCAGGGCCGGCCGGCCGCCCCGGTGCAGGTAGGCGGGCTCGTAGAGCTCGATGCTGCCGTCCATCTCGTCCCCGATGTCGGGGTCGTTGGCGATCTGCTGGAGCTCGTCGCCGGTCACCATCATGCGGCCGTCCGGCAACACCAGGGCATTGGAGTGGTAGCCCCGGGGCAGCCGTTGGGCCGGCCCCAGCCTCCAGTGGCCCTGCGCGTCGCGCAGTTCGATCTGCCGGTACGAGAGGTCGGCCTGCGGATTGAACGGCCCGTGCCCGTAATCCCGGGTGTCCAGTGCGCCGTTGACGGTGAGCAGCGTGCCGTCCGGGAGGATCAGCGTGTCGTCCTGGGTCCGGCCGAAGGCCCTCGGCTCCTCCGTGGTCCACCGGCCGCCCGACAGCCGGTAGGTGTTCGGGTCGTGCGGATCGCCGCCGAGCACCAGGACCGAGTCGGGTCCGCGGAACCCTGCGGGCAGCGGGACGGCCGAGCCGTAACCGCGGAAGTCGGCGGGACGCCGGGGCAGGTCGGTGCGCGTCTCCTTGACCGGGTCGAACAGCCACTGCTGGTCGGCGTCCCGGCCCAGGCCGTAGATCATGCCGTCGCGCAGCGAGAAGAGGTGCGGATAGTCGTTGCGGAACGGGGCGTCGGCGCGCAGCCGCTCGGCGGCCAGGCCGACCGGGATGTCGTACGTCCGCCAGGGCACGGGATGGCGCAGCGCGGGGAAGCGCTCGACGACCGGGGTGGGCGTGCCCGTACCCCGCTCGGACTGGCCGGACATGATGATCTGCCGCCCGTCCGCGCCCGTCACGACCGAGGGGTACCAGCGGCCGACGGCCATGTCCTGGTTGCGGAACCAGGTCTCGGTCCACGGGTCGAACACGAAGGACAGCTTCGCGCCGCTGCCGCCCTTGCCGCCGGTGTTGCCGCCGAAGACCCCCACCATGCCGTTGGGCAGGAAGGCGTGCCCCGCGCAGAAGAACGGAGCCGGGCGGGGGGCGTACGTACCGTCGGGCATCAGGACGGTCGGGGGCTCCACCTTCTTGAACGCCCGGGCCCCGGTGCCGCGGGACGGGTCCCACAGGAAGGCGCGGCCCGCGTTCGTCCGGCCGATCCGGTCGGTGGGCCCGGTCTCCTTGGTGGGATCCACCTCCACCCGCTCGAAGGAGAACAGCAGCACCTTGCCGGTGGGCAGCAGCGCGGTGTGGACGCCGAAGTCGGGGGAGGGGAAGAACTCCGTGAACCGCCCGGCCTGCGCCGCGTCGAACGCGGCGTTGGCCTGCTGCTGCGAGGAGGTGAGGGCCGCCAGGCTCGCGGTGCGCTTCGACTGCGGGTACTCCTTGGGTCCCTTGACCGCGCTGCGCCGCTGCGCGTGCGCCCGGGCGTGCTCCGCGCCGATGACGGAGGCCTCGTCGGCGTCGGCCTGGATCCGGGCGCCTTCTGGGTCCGCCTCGGCCCGGGCGGCGCCCTCGTCCGGCTGGTGGTGGCCGGGTGGGGTGGTGTGCCCGACTGCCGTGGCGGAGGCGGGTGGGGCAGGTGCGGTGAGGGAGACGAGAGCGGCGGCCACGGCCACGCAGGCGGACAGCACGGCGGACCGCCGTGCGAGCGGACCGGGCATGAGCTCTCCTCCGTCGACGGGGTGCCCATACTATGAGAAATGCCGTTAATTGTATGAAATGACGCGTGCGGGACGGGTGAAGGTGGGGGGCGTGGGCCATTCGGCCCCGGGCCCGGCGTACTGAATCGTTTCTTCGGTGAATCCGGCCGTCCGACCGGGTGAGACGGCGCACCCGGTGGCGCCCGGCGGCTGCCCGCGCTGGCTATCCATGGCGGTGTGATCAAGTCACTTCGCACCGCTCGCACCGCACTGACCGCCGCCGCCCTGACCGGATGCCTCGTCACGCTCTCGCCCGCGGCAGGGGCGACCACCCCCTCCTCCTCCGCCACCACCGCGCCCCCCGGCCGGATCGCCGTCGACGTCGCCTCGGTCAACGGATCGGGTTGCCGCCCCGGCACCGCCGCCGTCGCCGTGGCCCCCGACAACTCGGCCTTCACCGTCACCTACAGCGAATACCTGGCCTCGGCCGGCGGGGGAGTCGCCGCCACCGAGGGCCGCAAGAACTGCCAGCTCTCCCTCCTCGTACACGTCCCGCAGGGCTACACCTACGCGGTCTCCCACGTCGACTACCGGGGCTACGGCAAGCTGGAGCCCGGCGCGACCGGCACCCAGAAGGCCAGCTACTACTTCCAGGGCATGAGCCAGACCGCCAACCGCACCCACCAGTTCCACGGGGCGCTCGACGACAACTGGCAGGTGACCGACACCACCGGCATCCAGGCCCTCGTCTTCGCCCCCTGCGGCGAACAGCGCAACTTCAACATCAACACCGAGCTGCGCGCGGAAGTCGGGACCTCCGACGCCTCCAAGACCAGCTACATGGCCGTCGACTCCACGGACGGCAGCATCAGCTCCGTGTACCACTTCTCCTGGAAGCAGTGCCCGGTACGCCGCTGAACCGGCCACCGGTACCGGAACGTCCCGAGCGGCGGTGGCGGCCGTCCGCCCCGCCGCTCGCGGGCGTCCGGGCGCCCGCCGCCGCCCCTCCCGTCACGGGGCATCCGCCACCCCGGCCCGGTAGCGGCCCGGTGTCGTCCCGAACTCCCGGCTGAAGGCATGGGAGAACGCGTACGGAGTGCCGTACCCGACCCGGCGTGCGATCACGGCCAGCGGGTCCCTCGTGTCCCGGAGCAGGGTGGCGCCGTACGTCAGCCGCCACCACGTGAGGTACGCCATCGGCGGGCGGCCGACCAGCGCGGTGAACCGGCGCGCCAGCGTGGGCCGGGAGACGCCCGCCTCGGCCGCCAGCCGCTCGTTCGTCCAGGGCGCGGCCGGATCCGAGTGCAGGGCACGCAGGGCGGCGGCCGCGACGGGATCGCCCAGCACCGCCGACCAGGCTCCGCCGGAACCCTCGGCCATCCAGGAACGGATCATGTAGACGAGCAGGAGGTCGAGCAGGCTGGGCACCGCCATGCACGCGCCCGGCCGCTGCTCGCCGCCGAGCTCGCCGCCCAGCAGGGAGATCGCCGCCCGCAGTTCGGAGTGCGCGCCGACCCGGTTCGGCAGGTGGACGACCTCCGGCAGCTCCAGCATCAGAGGGTGCACGCGGCTGCGGTCGAGCCGGTACTTGCCGCACAGCATCTCCACCCCGCCGGAACCGGCCGCGGCACGGATCGGCAGTGCTCCCGAGGGCAGGAGCTCGAACGGCACCGCCCGGGCCACGGTCGCCGCGTCGGCGGGGGAGTCGGCGATCACGTGCCCCGCACCGTGCGGCAGCAGCACCGCGTCGCCGGCGCCGAGGGAGACGGGCGCACCGCCCCCGTCGGGGAGCAGCCAGCAGCCGCCCTCCAGCACCACGTGGAAGCCCGCTCCGTCGTACGGGGGGAGACGTGCGCACCAACTCCCCTGCGCGGTGATCCGGTTGGAGGAAGGCCGGCCGATCCGTACGGCCGCTATCGCGTCGCTCACCACATCCATGGGGCCAGGGTACCCACGGCATCATGAGTGAGACGATCGCGTATCTACCTGAGCCGGACGGGCATTGAGAGGCTCATCCGGCTGTTCCTAGACTTGGCGGCATGAAGACCGAGAGCAGGAAGAGCATCGTGCTGGGTGACGTCGAGGTCACCCGAGTCATCGAATGGCAGGGGCCGTTGGGGCCCACGGCCGGTCTCGTGCCGGACGTCGGCGCGCAGGTGTGGAAGGAGAACGAGGACTGGCTGGCGCCGGAACACTGGGAGCCCGCCGAGGACCGGGCCGTCCTGGCGCTCCAGACCTGGGTGCTGCGCAGCGCCGGCAAGACCGTCCTGATCGACACGGGCGTGGGCAACGGCCGCGAGCGCCCCGGTTCGCCGCTCTTCCACCGGCGGCAGGGCGATTTCCTGGGGGAGCTGGCGCGGGCCGGGGTCCGGCCGCAGGACGTGGACATCGTCGTGAACACCCACATCCACGGTGACCACGTCGGATGGAACACCGTGGCGGCGGGCGAGGGTTGGGTGCCGGCCTTCCCCAACGCCCAGTATCTCGTCCCGGCCGCCGACGACCACCACTTCGGGCCCGCGAACCGGTACGGCGGCGGCGTCCGCGAGGACGACCGGCTGATCTACGAGGACAGCATCGCGCCCGTCCACCGCACCGGGCAGGTCGTGCTCTGGGACGGCGCCCACCGCATCGACGAGCACCTCACCCTGGAGGCCGCGCCCGGGCACACCCCCGGATCCTCCGTGGTGCGGCTCGCGTCCGGGACCGACCGGGCGGTCTTCGTCGGCGACCTGCTGCACAGCCCCGTGCAGATCCTGGAACCCGCCTGCAACAGCTGCTTCTGCATGGACGCCGCTCAGGCCGCCGCCAGCCGCCGCCGGATCCTCGAACGCGCTGCCGACGAGGCCGAGTTGCTCGTACCCGCCCACTTCGGCGGAGCGGGAGCCGTCGAAGTCCGCCGCCGGGGAGCGGATTTCACCCTCGGGACATGGGCGGCCTACGAAGAGGTCGGGTGAGGTGACCCGGGGCCGTGCGGATCCGGCGCGGACGGCACCCGGCGTGTCCGGACCGCCGCCACGCGCAGGATCCGCAGCGCAAGCTGCACCTCCAGCGCCCCCGCCGGGGCGTTCCAGTCCTCGCCCAGGATCTGCCGGACCCGGTCCAGCCGCTGCACCACGGTGTTGACGTGGACGTGGAGGGCGTCCTTGGTCCGGGTCAGGCTGGCGCCGTGCGCGAAGTACGCCTCCAGAGTGCGGACCAGTTCCGTCCCGCGCCGGGTGTCGTACGCGATGACCGGCCCCAGCACCCGCTCGACGTACGCGCCCACGTCCGCACGGTCCCCGAGCAGCACCCCGAGGAACCCGAGGTCGGCCAGGCCGGCCCCGCCGCCGGTGTGGCCGAGGGCGTGCAGGGCCTCCAGGCAGCGCAACGCCTCGGCGTACGCGCCCGGCAGGCCCTCCGGGTCGGCGGCGGGTCCGGCGGAGCCCGCCGTGACCGGAGCGCCCAGCGCCTGGCCCAGCTCGGCGGCGAGCGACCGGGCGAGCGGGCCCGGGTGGTCCGTCGGGGCGATGAGGACGACGCGGCCCTGGTGCAGCCCGGCCAGGCCGTCCCGGGCGCGTGCGTGGCGGGCGGCCTCCGCCGCCAGCCGGGACCGCAGCCCGGCATCGCAGTGCAGTACCACCAGGGCGTGCGGGCGGGTGAGGTCCACCCCGAGCTTGCGGGCCCGCAGGGTCTGGCTGCCGGTGTCCCGGACCCGGCCGGGCGCCGCCGGAGCCAGCAGGTCGCCGAGCAGTTCGCCGCGGACCCGGTCCTCGGCGTGGGCGATGGACCGCCGCAGCAGGAGCAGCAGCGCCGTCACGAGACCGGCCCGCTCGAACAGCCGCCGCTCGGTGTCGGGCAGGTCTCCGCGGCCGCCGAGCGTGATGCTCCCCAGAAGCTCGGGCCCGGCAAGGACCGCGCAGACCCAGACGCCGTCCACGCAGACGGCCCGGCCGCCGGAGCGCGAGGCGGCAAGGGCGCGCTCCGGCGGCCGGCCCGGTTCTGCACCGCCCCGCCTCGCGTCGCCCTGCCCCGTACCGCCCCGCCCCGCGTCGCCGTGCCTCGCGCCGTCCTGTTCCGCGTCGCCGTGTCTGGCGCCGCCTTGCTCCGCGTCGCCCTGTTCCGCGCCGCCGTGCCTCGCGCCGCCCTGTTCGGCGCCGCCGTGCCTCGCGCCGCCTTGCTCCAAGTCGCCTTGCTCCCCGCCGACGCGGGCGAGCTCGGCGCCGTCCGCGTCGTGCACCACCAGGCTGCCGCCCAGCAGGGCCGCGACCTCCCGGGCGACGTCGGCCACGTCCCCGCCGCGCAGCACGAGGCGGGTGAGACGGTCGTGGGTCTCGGAGGCGAGCCGCATCGCCTCGCTCTGGGCGCGGGCGGTCTCGGTGGCCACCCCGAGTTCCACGAGCGCGGCCCGCGTCTCTTCGAGCAGCCGCGCACTGTCGATGGCCACGGCCGCGTGATCGGCGAGGGAGGAGAGCAGCGCGACCGCGTCGGGCGCGAAGTCGCGGACCGCCCGGTCGGCGGCGTACAGCACCCCGATCACACGGGTCCCGACGCGCAGCGGGACGCCGAGGATGCCGCGCAGCCCCTCCTCGCGGACCCCGTTGTCGATGGTGTCCGTATGCCGGAAGCGGTCGTCCGTACGGTAGTCGGCGCTGGCGTACGGGCGGGCGGTCTGGGCGACCAGACCGCCGAGCCCCTCGCCCATGCCGAGCCGCAGCTGCTGGAAGGCGGCCGACACGGAGCCGTCGGTGACCCGCATGAACGTGTCGCCCGCGACCGGATCGTTGAGGGTCATGTACGAGACGTCGGTGCCCAGCAGCATCCGCGCCCGGTGGACGATGGCCCGCAGCACCGCGTCGAGCTCGCGCAGGGCGGCGAGGTCGCCGGCCGTGTCGAACAGGGCCGTGAGCTCGGCCTCGCGCCGCCGGTGCTGGTCCAGCGTGCGCCGGATGTCCAGCGCCACCCGCGTGGCCTCCTCCACGAGGGCCTGCTCGGCGGGGCCCGCCCCGGCGGTACGGGCGTCCGCCGCGGGCCGGGCGAACTGCTCGGCCGGCGCGCCGCGGCGCAGCAGTTCGAGCAGTTCGAGCAGGGCGGTTTCCCTCGCGGAGGTCATGGCGGCATTCTCCCGGGACGGACCGGGCCGGATCAGGCCGGGTCCGCGGCGGCCGGAACGTGCGCCTTACGGCCGGAGGACGTGCCCGCGCCCGCGGCCCGGGCCAGATCCCGGCCCCGGGTCTCCCGGGCGAAGGCGACGGTGAGGGTGGTCACCACCGCGGCCGCACAGAGGTACAGGGACACGGGCACCGACGAGCCGTAGTCCTTGAGGAGCTCGACGGCGATGAGCGGAGCCAGCGCACCGGCCACGATCGAGGCGAGCTGCGAGCCCATCGAGGCGCCGGAGTAGCGGACGTCGGTGTCGAACATCTCGGATATGAAGGCGGCTTGGGGCCCGTACATGGCTCCGTGCAGCAGCAGCCCGGCGGTGACGGCGGCCGTGATGACCGCGAAGGACTCCGTGTCGACCAGGGCGAAGAACGCGAACGCCCACAGGGCCATGCCGACCGAGCCGATCAGCGTCACGGGGCGCCGGCCGATCCGGTCCGAGAGCGCACCCCAGGCCGGGATGGTGACGAAGTGGACGGCCGAGCCGATGAGGACGGCGTTCAGCGCGGTGCTCTTGGGCAGACCCAGGTGCGCGGTGACGTACACGAGGAGGAAGGAGGTCAGTACGTAGTAGGAGATGTTCTCGCCGAACCGGGTGCCGACGGCGGTCAGCACCTGGCGCATGCTGCGGCGGAACACCTGGACGACGGGTGCTACGTCCTTATGCCCCTCCCGGGCGGCCTGCGCGGCGAGGAACACGGGCGACTCGGAGACGGACAGCCGGATCCACAGCCCGAGGACCACCAGCACACCCGACAGCAGGAACGGGACGCGCCAGCCCCAGGCCAGGAACGCCGCATCGGACTGCACCCCGGCGAGCAGCGCGAGCACCCCGGTGGCCAGCAGGTTCCCGCCCGGCGCACCGGACTGCGGCCAGGACGCCCAGAACCCGCGGTGCTCGGCCCCGCCGTGCTCGGAGACGATCAGCACCGCCCCGCCCCACTCCCCGCCGAGGGCGAAGCCCTGCACCAGCCGCAGGACGGTGAGCAGCACGGGGGCCCCGACGCCGATGCCGGCGTAGGTGGGCAGCAGTCCCATCGCGAAGGTCGCCCCGCCCATCATGAGCAGGCTGAGCACCAGCAGCTTCTTCCGCCCGACCTTGTCCCCGAAGTGCCCGAACACGACCCCGCCGAGCGGCCGGGCGAGGAACCCGATGGCGTAGGTGATGAACGCGATCAGGGTGCCGGTCAGCGGATCGCCGGTGGGAAAGAACAGCTTGTTGAACACGAGCGCGGCGGCGGTGCCGTAGAGGAAGAAGTCGTACCACTCGACGGTGGTCCCGATGAGGCTGGCGGCGACGATCCTGCGTATGCCTGAGGGGCTCGTTCTGCTCGCTGCGGGGGAGACCATGTGCACCACTTCCAGGGGGTCTGCGGGCCGTCGGGTGTGGCCACAACGTAGAAGTCGCCAGGTCAGCGGCATATGTGGCAGGCCATCACAATCAGATGCCGCCTTGTGTGCCCCACCACCACACGACGTCCCGGTGGGCTGGCCGTCCCACGAGCCCCCCTCGCCCTGGGCGCCGCGGAGTGCACCTGAACATGCGGGCCCACCGGGTCCCGAGGCCGGGCCAGGACTCCGGGGCCGTGACACGCGGCCCGGCCCACGCCGGTCAGCCGTGCCGGGGAGGCGTGCGAGCGAGGGGATACGGGACGAAGGTGCGGGCACAGGAGGTCGGTTGCCCCAATCCGCGCGACCTGCGGGCGGCCGGACCCGTCGCGCATCAAAGCCCTTCGCATCGCCGCGTTGTCGTCCTCGGGGCGGAGCGATGGATTCCTTACCGCTCGTAGCAGGGGGAATTCGTCGGGTAGTAATTAGATGAATCGCTGACTGAATTTCCGTCAGCAAGACCCGTCTGGTTATCTCGATTCTATAACGACATCACCGAAATGGCCTGGACCTGTCCATGTCTACACGGGTAATTCACCTTGTTTTAAAGCTATTTGATAGATCATCAGATCCGGTCGCCATGGTAACGGTCAGATATCTCGAAGTCCATTCCCGTTTGTCCGAATTCTCCACCGTGCTCGTCTGGCAGGCTTCCGTCCACCCACTCCTCCGTTCCGATTTGAGGTGCGCATGACGGCCTGTCGCCGGTTGGTACTCCTCACCGCCGCCATGGCTCCGGCCGCGGTGTCAGCGGGGGCACCGACTACTTCGGGCGGGGCGGCAACGCCCAGGCAGGGGCCGCCGCTCCGGCCCGTGACGCGGAGCCTGCGCCCATCGCGGACGCGCCCGCCGACGACACGAGGCGCCTCGACGCCCCGCCGAAGGGCGTCGACATCAAGGCCGGCGTCGCCCCCGCCGTCAGGACGAAGGCCGCGGCTTGCGATCCGGCCCCCCGGAGGCCGGCGAAGGGACCGCGGTCGGCACTCCGGGTACCTCGCGTCGTTCCGCAAGCGGGCGGCCGACGCCGGCCTCATCTACGCGGCGAGCGCCCAGGGGACAGGCGGCGTCCGACACGTCCGACACGTCCGACACGTCCGCCACGTGACGGCCGCGGACTGCACGCCGACCACGTGAGCGACCGCCCGCACCACGGCGCACGGCTGCTCGACCTCCGGCGCGCCGACTTGAGCGCAACGCAGGTCCGGACCGTCCGGAAGGCCGGCTGACCTTCGACCGTCCGATCAATCGCCGGCGCAGCCACCTTCCCCCTGCGGCCGTCCGCCGATCCCTCACAGCACCACACCTCCCCCGCACCACTGCGGTGGCAGCCTCGCATCCTCACCGCACCGGGGAGCATCACAACGAGGCGTAACGGCCTTGGCTTTCCTGCGCCGTTCCCTTCGGTGCCGTGGGCTGACCGACCATCACCTGTCCGTGTCGCCGCCGAGCCGGGCGCCCTTCGGCATCTGTCGCGCAGGCCGGACGATCCGGCTGCCGGGCAAGCAAGTTCCCGTATTTCCAGATCAAGGAGCATGATGCACAAACGTCGCGCGTCCCGCCGCAAGAAGGCGCTGACAGCCTCGGTCACCGCCGCGCTTTCCGGCGGTCTGCTGTTCGGCTTCGGTGCGCTGGCCCAAGCCGATGTGGTCAGCGGCACGGTCATCGGCGGGCAGGGCAACTACAACACCGTCAACCACCGGGCCAAGCCGTCCCTCGCGGCCCAGGTGAACGGCTCCTCGAAGGTGGGCGACAGGATCCAGATGTCCTGCCGGACCACCGGCGACACCGTGGAGAACAACCCGCGGTGGATCTACACCGGCTCGTACTACATCGCTGACGCCTTCATCAACGAGAACACCACGGCCCTGCCGGTCTGCGGTTCGAACCCGAAACCCACCCCCACCCCTCCCCCCACGACCGCGAAGACGCTCAAGATCGACATGCAGAAGCAGGTCAGGACCCAGTGGTGCTGGGACGCCTCCGGCGTGACCATCGCCAAACACTGGGGCCGCTCCGTCAGCCAGGAGCAGTTCTGCCGGCTCGCCGCCCAGGGCTCCTGGGTGGACTGCAACAACCAGCCCGCGACGCTGGAAGACATGGCCAACGGCCTGGCCAGGCTGGGGCTGAGCAACAGCGGCCGCAGCCTGTACCGCAACGCCTCGTTCAGCGAGTCGGTCGCCGAGATAGCCGCTGGCCGGCCGTTCGCCGTCCGCATCGGCTGGCGCACCGGCGGTGGTCACATGAACGTCATCTACGGCTATGACAGCGCCACCAACATGGTCGCGGTCGGCGACCCGTGGCAGACCACCCAGACCTACACCTGGTGGAACCACGCCACTTACGTGAACAACAACTCGTTCCAGTGGACCCACTCCCGCATCGGGATCCAGGGCTGAGGAGAAGACCGACCATGCAGACCACGCGACACATCAAGCACACGGCAGTCCGGGCCGCCGTCCTCGCCACGACCGCGCTCGCCGCCGCCCTGAGTGGCATCGTTTCTGCGCAGGCTGCCGAGGGCGACGGCATCGCGGGCTACCCGTCCGCCCAGCAGGCCGTCCGGAGCGACCAACTCCGTGACACGGTCTCCCGCTTCCTGGTCTCGGCCCGGCAGCAGGGCACGCGCCCCGGCGCGGACGGCGGCACCGTCGGCACCCCCGGCCACGCACCCGCCGCGGTTGCCGCGCCGCCCGGATTCGAGCTCAAGGCCCCGGTGCCGATGTTCGAAATCAGCCCCGAGTTCGTGACCGGCAAGACCCAGGCGAACCCGCAGACCGCGATCCGGCTCTCCTACCTGGCCTCCCGGGTGACCGCCTCCGACGGCAAGAACGCCGCCGTGCTGCTCGCACCCAAGGGGGATGCCGCTACGACGGAAAGCGGCCCGCGGAACGTCGGTGCCGAGGGCTGGCAGCTGGCCGGCATCCGGGACGGGGACGCCGAGGTCGGCTTCGCCGAGCGCGGCACCGCACAGGCCCGTACCTTCACCGAGCCGCAGATCCATGCCTGGTACCGGCTCACCGCCGACGGCATGGTCGAGCCGCTCAACGAGGAAGCGACCACCGGCCTCGGCGGAAAGCGCGGCGTGACCCTCGCCGCCTACCAGAAGCTGGTCAACAGCCGCTACGGCGACAAGATGCCCGGCTCGGAGTACGACCGCAAGGGCCTGGCCGGCGGGTACGCCGGCCTCGTGGAGGAACAGCCGGAACAGGTCGCCGCCGCGTCCGGTGCGCCGGCGGCCGAGGCGTCCTGGCAGTCGATCTCCGCCACCGCGGCCGCAGCGCTGGCGGCGATCGGCGGTGCGGTGGTGTACGTGCGCCGCCGGCAGACGGCGGGCCTCGGCTGACAGGGCTAGAGGGCCGGGCCCCCCTCCGTGCGCAGCGCCCGAGCAGCGGACGAAGGTCGGCGCGCACTGCGCCGCTGGACCGAAGCCCAGTCTCCCCCTGCCCCTTTGTCGCGCGGGTGATGACCGCAGCGACAGCCGCCCGGCGGGTGGCGAAGGGTGCCTGACCCGCTGTTCATGCGGAGGGCTGGGCCAGGGTCGGGTGGCGGCGGCGCCAGTCCGCGTAGACCGGGCTGGCGGTGCAGGTCTCCAGGTAGCCGGCCGCCACCGTGCGCAAAAGGTCGTCGGCGTGCGAGGTCAGCGGGCCGTCACGCTGCCAGGCCAGGACGTGGCGGTACCAGAGCGGGTTTCCCGCGAGGGGGCGGACGGTGACGCCGGGGGCTTCCGTGAAGGTGGCCTGGCAGAGGCTTACGGCCAGGCCCGCCCGGACCAGTTCGATCAGCTGGCGTCCCTCGGCCTCGTGCGGGGCGGAGGGCCGACGGCCGGCCAGCGCGGACACCGAGGACCAGTACTCGCGGGTGCGGTCGCCGTCGGGCCGGGGCATCGCCCAGTCGTGGTCGGCGAGTTCGGTCAGGGACACGGCCTCCTCGCCGGCCAGTGGGTGGGTCGCGGGCAGCAGGGCGAAGACGGGTTCGGTGACCAGGGGGGTGAGGACCACCCCGTCGCGCGGCGGCAGGACCTGCTCCGGGTGGTCGCCGAGGACCGCCGCCTCCAGGCGGCCGGCGGCGAGATCGTCCAGGAGCGTGACGGGGGAGTAGTGGCACCGGGACGTCACCTCGGCGTCGGGCAGCAACGTCCCTATGGCCAGCACGAGGTGGCCGATGAGGGGAGCACCGACCGATCCGACGCGGACCCGGTCCGGGGACGCCAGGTGGCGGGCCGCGCGGGCGGTGTCGGCGAGGAGCGCGTCGATGCCCGGCAGGACGGCGTGGGCCCGGGCCAGCACCAGCTCACCGAAGGCCGTGGGCGTGGCTCCGGCCCGCCGCCGGTCGAAGAGCACACCGCCGAGCATCGACTCGATGCGACGCAACTGTGTGCTGAGGCCCGGCTGGGTCATGGACAGCGAGGCGGCGGCCCGGGTGAGGCTGCCGGCCTCGGCGATCGCACACACCACGCGCAGGTGCCGTACCTCCAGTTCCATGCCGCGCATGTTATGGAGCGGCGACAGCTTTCGGACAGGAGTGGGATCCCGTCAGGCTTATGTGAAATGTCACACACCATCTAGGGGAAGGTTGCGCGTCCATGAGACCCATCCATCGGCCGACGACATCGCGCGGGGCGCTGTTGCCCGCCCTGGCCGCCGCACTGCTGATCCTTCTGCTGGGAGCGCCACCCGCAGGCGCCGCAGACAGCCCGTCGGCCTGCGCCCTGCGCGGTGGCACCGGCTGGACGGACGAGGGGCACGACACGGACTACTCGGTGTTCCGGCGCCCCGTCGGGACCGTCAAGGTCGCCATGGTCTTCGTGGACTTCCCGGACGCGCCGGCCACCGAGGCCCCGAGCGAAGACTCGGCGCAGATCACGCCCGGGGCGGACTGGCTGTGGTACGCCTCGTACGGCAGGACCTGGCTTTCGATCGACCAGCACCAGCGGTGGGTGCGCATGCCGCGCCCCTCCACCGACTACGGCTTCGCGCGCGGTCTGACCCACGAGACGCACGAGGCGTACGTGAAGGATGCAGTGGCGGCCGCCGATCGGTACGTCGACTTCTCCGGGTACGACATGGTGTACGTCGTGCCGACCCGCAACGCGGCGGCGATCTCCTTCACACCCACGTACGTGTACGAGCCGGACACGGCGGGTGTGGTGGCCGACGGCCGCCGGGTCAAGTGGGCGGTGACCTTCGGCCAGGACATGTGGCACTGGGGTGCCAAGCTGGTCGCCCACGAGACCGCGCACACCTTCGGGCTGCCCGACTTGTACGCCTTCGAGGCGGGCAGCGACGCCCACCGCTTCATCGGCGGCTGGGACGTGATGGGCCTGATCGGCGGCCGTGGGTCGCAGTTCTTCGCCTGGCACTCCTGGAAGCTCGGATGGACCGGGGACGGCCAGGTCGTGTGCCGGGCGACGAAGGGCAGCGACACCGTGTACCTCACTGCGGTCGAGTACGGCAGCGGTACCAAAATGGCGGTGATCCGCACCGGCCCCACGACCGCGTACGTCGTCGAGTCCAGGCGCGGGATCCAGGCGGACGCGGGCTCCTGCTCGACCGGCGCCCTGGTCTACCGGGTGGACGCCTCCGTGCGGACCGGCGAGGGGCCGGTCCGGGTGATGGACGCCAAGCCGGCCGCCGCGCCCGTCGGCGGCTGCCGCCCTCTGGACGACGCCCCGTTCTGGGCCGGCGAGTCGTTCACCGACGTGGCGGCCGGGGTGCGGGTCGACGTGCTCGCCGCCGACGGCTACGGCGAGACCGTACGCATCACGAAGTCGTAGGAGCGCACCCGTGTCAGTGCCCCGGCTCCGCGGGCGATCCCCGGGGCGCCGGCATGGGATCTCACATCAGTTTCCGCTCGTACCGGGCTTTTTGAGCCCGATCGTGGCGTAGTCGAGCTGGCCGCCGAAGGACGTGTGCCCGAAGGCGCCGGCGATGTTGGTGCCGACCAGCAGCGGCATGCGTTCGATGACGGTGGGCGCCGTCGGGGCCTTGGCGAGTATCTCCCCGTCCAGCTGCCGCCACGCCGTGTTGGCCTGCGCCGCGTCGGTCATGCCGGCGATCTCGTCCATCCGCTTCATCGTCGGCTCGTCACGGAAGAGCGAGTGATTGCCGGAGTTCCCCTTCTCCTTGATGTAGCGGCCGTCGAAAAGGAAGGGGAGGAAGGTGGAGCCGGAGGGATAGTCGGGGCACCAGCCGGTGTAGACGAGGTCGCTGCGGTTCTTGGTGTCACCGATGGTGTCGTAGAAGGCCGATGGGTCTACGGCGTCGATCGTGACCCTGATCCCCGCTCGGCCCAGGGACTCCTGGATCGCCTCGGCGACCCCCTTGTCCCCGTTGGAGACGGTGATGGTCGTCGTGAACCCGTCCGGCTTGCCCGCCTCCCGCAGGAGCTGTTTCGCCTTCTCCACGTCACCCGTGGCCGGAATCCCCAGCGTGTCGGGCTGCTTGCCGCCGAAGAGCGAGCCGGGCATGAGCGCGGTGGCGGTGTCGTTGAGGGCAGGGCCTCCCGAGGCGGTCATCACCGCCTCGCGGTCCAGGGCGTACTGCACGGCCTGCCGGGCCTTGACGTCGTCGAACGGGGCCCGGCCGGTGTGCATCTGCACCATCTCGGTGCAGTTGGTGGACTCGGCCAGCAGCCGCGCCCTGACGTCGGCCTTGGTGAGCACCTTGGGGGCGCTCTCCGGTCGGAGCTTGCCCCAGGAGACCGCGGAGGCGTCCACGCCGTCCGAGGCGATGAGGCGGTCGTCAATCTGGTTGGCCCTCAGCCCCATCACCACGACCAGCTTGTCCGGGTACGCCTTGCGCACGGTGTCCGTCACCGGGTCCCAGTGGGGGTTGCGTACCAGCACCAGCCGCTTGTCCCGGTCGTACGACTCGATCTTGTACGGGCCCGACGAGAACGGGCGGCTGTCGTACTGGGGACCCTTGTCCTGGACTCTGGGCACCGGGGCGAAAGTGGGCAGGACGGTGGCGTTGGGGAACTCCGCGAAGGGTTTGCGGAGTTCGAAGACGATCGTGTGGTCGTCGGGGGTCTTGACGGAGTCGAGGTGCTGTCCCTGGGCCGGGCCCCGGTAGCCCTCGGCGCCTGCCAGGTAGCGGGCGGCGTAGTCCGGGCCGCCGGGCAGGTCGGGGGAGAAGGACCGCTCCACGTTGTACTTGACGTCCTGCGCGGTGATCGGGGTGCCGTCCTCGTACGTGAGGCCCTTCTTGAGCTTGAACGTCCAGGTCCTGGCGCCGTTGGAGGAGACTCCGAGGTCCTCGGCGAGGTCGGGGACCAGCTCTCCGCCCTCGGCGCCCGGTTCCGCCTTGTACGTCACCAGGGTGCGGTAGAGCAGCCGCGTGCCGAAGTCCATGTCGCCGATGACCCAGTTGCGCGCCGGGTCGAGGTGGGTGAAGTCCTGGTTGGACAGGACGGTCAGCGTGCCGCCCTTCTGCGGAGTGCCGCCGACCGTGGCCCCCGCGTTGGCGAGTGCGGGGTTCTTCGAGTCCTTGCCCTGCCGGCCGCCACCGGAGTGCGTGCCGTGGGAACAGCCGGCCAGGCCGAGTGTGACGGTCGCCGCCAGGGCCGTGGCGACGGCGTGAAGAGTGCGCTTGTTCATCAGTGGTCACTCCGTGAACAGTCGGGCAGCCGAGGAGGCTGGAATGTGACCGATAACATAGTTATGTGAAATGGCACCCACAATTGTCGCGTCTCCATAGCGCGGAGTTATGGGTAAGTGGGGGCTCCACGGCCGCCGTTGACCGCGCCATGCTGTCGCGCAATGTCACATGCCTCCGTGCGGCCCATGAGGGCCGCGAAAGGGCCCCATGAACCCTGCGTACGCGACCGCCGACCATGTCTTCACCGTCCCCCTGGACCACACGGCCCCGCACGGTCCGACCCTCCAGATCTTTGCCCGGGAGGTGACCGACGCGCGCCAGGCAGGTCGGCAACTGCCCTGGCTGCTCTATCTGCAGGGCGGACCCGGCGGCAAGTCGCCCCGCCCGTCGGCCGGTTCACCCGGCTGGCTGCCCGAGGCCCTCAAGACCCACCGGGTCCTCCTCCTCGATCAGCGCGGCACGGGCCGTTCCACCCCCGTCACCGCCCGCTCGGCCTCGCGCTTCGCCTCACCGGCCCGGCTGGCCGACCACCTCGGGCACTTCCGCGCCGACTCGATCGTCGCGGACGCCGAACTGATCCGCCGGCAGCTGTGCGGCGACGAGCCCTGGGAGACCCTCGGCCAGAGCTACGGCGGCTTCGTCACCCTCACCTATCTCTCCCGGGCGCCCGAAGGGCTGCGGGCCTGCTACGTGACGGGCGGCCTGCCCGGTGTCTGCGCCACCGCCGAAGACGTCTACGCCCGCACCTACCCCCGGGTGCGGGACCGCGTCCTCGACTTCTACGCCCGCTACCCTGGCGACGCCGACCGGCTGCGCGAGATCGCCCGCCTCCTGGCCGCCACCGACGTGCGCCTGCCCGACGGAGACCGGCTCACCCCCCACCGCCTGCGTACGCTCGGCCTCGCCCTCGGCATGGGCGACGGCTTCGAGCGCATCCACTGGCTGCTCGACGAATCCCTCGACGCGGAGGCGAAGCCGACCGACACGTTCTTGCACCAGGTGATGACGCTGACCGGCTTCACCGACAACCCGCTGTTCGCCGTCATGCAGGAGACCCTGTACGGCCAGGGTGCGGGACCGACCGGCTGGGCGGCGTCGCGGGCCATGGCGGCGTTCCCCGAGTTCGCCGGCGACGCCGACCCCCTCCTGCTCACCGGAGAAATGATCTACCCCTGGATGTTCCGCGAGATCAAGGGCCTGCGCCCCTTCGCCGACGCGGCCGATGTGCTCGCCGAACGCTCGGAATGGCCACCGCTGTACGACCCGCACCGCCTCGCCGCCAACCGGGTCCCGCTCGCCGCCCTCGTCTACCACGACGACATGTACGTGGACGCCGGGCTCTCCCTGCGTACCGCGCGCGAGGTCGGCGCCACCCGGGTCTGGGTCACCAACGAATGGGAGCACGACGGCGTCACTGCCTCCGGCGGCCGCGTGCTGTCCCGTCTGATGGACCTGGCCGCGGGTCGCGCGTAGCCCCCGGTACCTCCGAGCAGCACTCCTCGTACCCCCTCGCCCCCTGGCTCTCTGGCCCCCTCGCCCCCTCAGCTTGCCTCCGACGGGAGAGACATGACCACCCCGCCCCGCCGCCTGCGGCCCCTCGCCGCGGCAGTCGCCCTCACCTCCTGCCTGTCCGCCCCCGCAGCGGCAGCCACCGCCGGCTCGCCGCCCTCCGCCGCCGGCTGCGCCCTCCCCGGCAGGACCGGCTGGACGGACGAGGGCCACGACATCGACCGGATCCAGTTCCAGCCCGCCACCGGGACCCGCCGCGTCCTCACGCTGTTCGTGGACTTCCCCGACGCCCCGGCCACCGACTCCACCGAGCCGTACGCCGCTCACCTCGCCCCGGCCGCCGACTGGATGAGCCGCGCCGGCTACGGCCGTCTGCGACTGGAGAACACCCCGCTGCACCGCTGGATCAGGATGCCCGCAGACTCCACCTCCTACGGCTTCGCGCGCGGCCTCACCTTCGAGGCCCACGAGAAGTACGTCCGCGACGCGATCACGGCCGCCGACCCGTACGCGGACTTCTCCCGCTACGACATGGTCTACGTCGTCCCCGCCAAGGCGGCGACAGCCATCCCCTTCTCCCCGACCTACTTCTACGACCCGGCCACGCCCGGCATCACCGCCGACGGCACCCGCCTGAAGTGGGCCGTCACCTTCGGCCAGGACATGTGGCGCTGGGGCCACAAGGTCGCAGCCCATGAGACAGCCCACACCTTCGGTCTGCCTGACCTGTACTCCTTCACCGGCGCCACCCACCCATACGTGGGCGGCTGGGACCTCATGGGCGACATCGCCGGCCACGCCCCGCAGTACCTCGGCTGGCACTCCTGGAAGCTCGGCTGGATCCGCGACGACCAGGTCGCGTGCCTGCCCGCGTCCGGTCGCCGAACGGTGCGGCTGACCCCGGTGGAACGGCCCGGCGGAACCAAGATCGCCGTGCTGCGCACCGGTGAGACGACGGCATACGTGGCGGAATCCCGCCGTGCCGAGGGCAATGACGCGGCCGCCTGCTCCACCGGCGTCCTCATATACAAGGTCGACTCCGCCGCCCGCACCGGCGAGGGCCCGGTCCGGATCATGAGCGCGACCCCGGCCACGACTGCGCCCGCCGGGTGCACACCGCTGGACCTGGCCGCGTACGCGCCCGGACAGAGTTTCACCGACCCCGCGACCGGCGTGCGCATCGACGTCCTCGCGGACGGACGGACGGGAGACACGGTGCGGCTGAGCAAGGAGTGACTCCGGCCCGGCGACACCACCGACCCCGGCACCCTGACACCCACACCACCGGCCATCCCCGGCCCCAGCTCCCGGACCCCCTGAGCGTGCGGCGTCAGGGGGCTGCGGCAGGGCTCTCACGGACGAGTTCAAGACCATCTGCCGAGCACAGGGACTCAGGCAGGCGAAGCAGCCATGCCGGGGCAAGGCCACCGGGCGCCCCCTTGGATCGAACCCTCAGTTCACCAGGGAAAACTGCACGGGGGCCCGGCCCGACTCTCAGGGAAAACATCCATTCGCGCGAGTGCGTGGACACTGTGCACTTTCCGCCAAATCCGATACGACACAGGCGCAACACCATTCTGCTCGTTTGGCTGTTCGAACCGGGTGGGCATCCATGGAAAGGCCCGTCGGCGCATTCGTGACAGCAGGCAGGTGTTTGTCGGTGTGGCCGGCCCGGCGAACCGATCGTCCGTTTCCGGCGTCCCGTGAGGAGGAATCCAGATGAGCGGCTGGCGGAATCATCTCGTCAGGCGGGAGTCTCCGAGACTGCCTTACGCCAGTGGCGAGGCTCCGCTTCCCAGTCCCGAGGGCTGGGTCATGCTCGCACCGTCCACCGGGCTTCGCCCGGGCGATGTCGTCACCAAGCGTCTGATGGGCGAAGACGTCGTCGTCTACCGCACCCGCGCCGGCCGTGTCAGGGTCGTCCGTCCGTACTGCCCACATCTGGGCGCACACCTGGGCTGCGGTGGGAAGGTGGACGGCGAGAACATCGTATGCCCTTTCCACCACTTCGCCTTCGGGCCGGAAGGTGATATCGCGCGCCTTGGTCCGGGCTACACCGGAAGACCTCCGAAGGACGGTCTCACCGTTCTGCCGAGCGAAGAAGTCAACGATGGCATTTTCGCCTGGACCGGAAAGTCCCACGCGAAGGCCCCCTGGCGGATTCCCTCCCTCCTCGACGACCGGGGTTCCCGTCCCCGGTTCACGGTCCTCGATCTGCACACCCACCCGCAGGAGATATTCGAGAACATCGTCGACGTCGGCCACGTCCGTGCGCTGCACGGGTACACCGACATGGAGCACGCCCGGCCCCCGGTCACGGACGGGCACACATATTCCGTGCCGCTCCGGTTCGTCCGCCCCTTTCCGCCGTTCGGCAAGCTCAAGGGCGAAACCGAGGTCACCATGTACGGTCTGGGTTTCCTTCACGCCCGGTCCTGCGTACCCGAAATCGGCCTGGAAGTCACGGTGATACTCGCCCCACGCCTGGTCGAACCCTGGCGCGTACATCTCACCGTCGGCGTCAGCGTGCTCCTGGCTCCCTCGGTCCGCCCCTTCAACCGCCTTCCCCAGTCGTTGCTCCGCACCTTCGCGACCGCCGCCACCCCCCTGAACCTGCGCGTGGTCGCGGCGGACCTCTACGGCGACGTACCGGTGTGGAACTCGAAGGTCTACGCATCCCCGCCCCGCCTCACCGCGGGCGACGGCCCCATCGGCGCATACCGCCACTGGGCTCGGCAGTTCTACCCGGCCGACAGCGGCGGAGCCGGCTTCTGATTTCGTCTGTCACCCGAATTACAAGGTTCTTCTTGCTGTCTGAAAGGTGGTCGGTTTGGCATGCCCTACACGGCAATTCAGTTCCCGGGGCTCGGCGGTTATGCACCTGGCAGTCTGCGACACCTGGTCGCGGCCGACTTCCGCGTCAAGGAACTGCTGAGCGAGGTGGACCAGGCGGCGAGGGAGTACGGCGTCCCTCCGGTGTCCGTCACCCTCACCGATCCTGACGGACCGGACATCGAGGAGCTGGCGCAGACTCCGACCCGCCTGCATCTGGCCTCGCTCGCCTCGGGACTCGCCCTGTACGCGGCGCTCGTTGCCCGCGGTCGCGCCGGCGACGTGCTGGTCGGTCACAGCACGGGCGAGCTCACGGCGCTGGCCGCTGCCGGCTGCCTGTCCGCCTACGACGCCGCCCGGGTGATCTGCGAGCGCGAAATCGCCCTTGCCGAGGGGAATTTCGCGGGCGGCCTCACGGCGCTGCGGATCGGCGCGCGACGGGCCGAGCACTTGTGTGGGGCAGTGGGCGGCTGGTCGCTGCAGCCCTCCCTCTTCAACGCTCCGCAGCAGACGGTGGTGTCCGGCAGCGCCGAGGAGCTGCCCCTCTTGGAGAAGGCGGCCCGCGCACTGGGTATCCAGGCCACCAGGCTGCTCGTGGTGTACCCGCACCACAATCCCGTGCTCGCCGGGGCCGCCCGGCAGGTGGCCCGGTCCACGACCACCTATCGGATACAGGATCCACTCGTACGCGTGTTCTCCCCGCTCCTGGGTCAGCCGGTGCGCACGGCCGGAGACGTACGAAGGATCATTAACCGGCACCTGACCGATCCCGTCTTCTTCGTCGAGGCCTTACGGGAGTTGCACGCCTCCCATGGCGTCGGACGGTTCCTGGAACTGGGGCCCAGGGCGATCCTCACCCCTTGTGCCGCCGAGTCCCTGCCGCCGGACGTGGAGCTGCTCGGGCCGCCGCCGGGCACCACCGAAGGGTGCGCGATCCTCGACGAGTTGACGGGTCAGCGGTCCGGCGGACCGGCGCCGTCCGTGACCGAAGCGACGGCGGCTCCGGCCCCTCCCGCCCCTCGATCTCCGGCCCCTCCCGCCCCTGCCGCCCTGCCGGCACCCTCGACGGCGTCCTCCAGAAGGCTGCCCGAGCGCGATGTGCTCGTCGCGGAGCTCCGCGGGACGTTCGCCGACGCGTTGGGCTATCCGGAGGAGGTCTTCACCGAGGAAGCGCACCTGGAGGCGGACCTCGGCATCGCCTCGGTGAAGAGGACCGAACTCCTCGTCGGGCTGCTCGACCGGTACGACCTTCCGACGCCGCCTGCGGACCTGAGGGTCCGGGACTACAACACGTTGCCGAAGCTCGCCGACCTCATGCTCCTGCTGGCCGCCGAGGACACGGATCCGGGCGAGAGCGGCAGGGCCGCATGAGCCGGCCTCCCGTGGCAGAGGCCGCCGACGCCGTGCCGGACACCGGCTCCGCTCCGCAGGCGCATGCAGAGGACGAGATGTCCCGGGCTGTCGCGGTGGTCGGCATGGGCATCGCCGTGCCCGGCGCCACCAGCCCGGAGGAGTTCTGGAAGGTGCTGCTCCAGGAGCGGCACATGTTCGGCGGGCCCGGACACATCAGCCTCGACAACTGGTACTCGCCCGACCCCGATGCCGAGGACAAGTCCCCCATCAGGAGCGGCGGCTATCCGCGGACCATCCCCGTGCACCCGGACGACGCCGCCGTGCGCCTGGACCGTACGGGCCTGCTGCTGCGCCACTGCGTGCGGCAGGCCCTCGCCGATCCGGCTCGCAGGCGGTCCGACCGGATGGGAGCCTACGTCGCGCTGCCGCCCGGCAGCCTCGCCCTGGAGGAATCCACACTGCGTGTGGCGGCCGCGGACGCACTCGAAGGTGCCGGCCGAGACGGAGAAGGCACGAGCGAACCGCTGCGGGAGCGGCTCGCCGCGCACTATCCGCATGCCGCGGAACATCCGCGGCAGGCGTTCGCCGACCAGGTGATCCGAGGCGCGTGCGCCGGGTTGCTGCCCGGCGGCAGCGAGATGCAGGCCGTCGACTCCGCCTGCTCTTCCTCCCTGTACGCCATCGATCTCGCGGTCAAGGCCTTGCTGGCCGGTGAGCGGGATCTGGTGGTGTGCGGCGGGGCGAACACCGGACCGCGGCGCGATCTCGTCCTCTTCTCCAAAGCGCGGGGATTCTCGCGCAGCGGCCAGTTGCGCGCCTTCGACAGTGATGCCGACGGGACGCTGTTCTCGGACTCGGCCGCGGTGATCGCGCTCAAGCTCCTGGACCGGGCACTCGACGACGGGGACGAGGTCCTCGGCCTGCTGGGCGGATTCGGTGCCTCGGTCGACGGCACGGGGAGCCTGGTGGCCCCTGACCCGGAAGGCCAGATGCTGGCGGTGCGCCGGGCCCGCAGTGCGGAGGGCCTCAAGCCGTCGGATGTCGACTGGATCGTGGGACACGGCAGCGGGACCCCGGTGGGCGACACGGCGGAGCTGGAGGGCCTTGCCGAACTCGCCTCGGATTCCGTCCAGTTGATCACTTCGAACAAGCCACTGGTGGGGCACGGGGCCTGGGCGGCCGGTGCGGTCTCGGTCGTCCACGTCCTGCTCGCGCTGCGCCACGGGGTCATCCCCGGCGAGCGCTTCTTCTCCCGCCTGCCGGACGGCATCCGCGCGGGCAAGCTGATCGTCCCACGCGCCGACACCCCGTGGGGGACACGCAGCGACCGTGTCCGTACGGCCGGCATCTGCGCGTACGGCCTCGGAGGAGGCAATGCCCACCTTCTCGTGCACGGTCCCGAAGCGGTGCGCGGCCCCCTGCCGCAAGCGGGTACGGGAGCGGGGCAAGACGGTCCCGGGGCCGCCGACGATCCGGTGGTCCTGGTCGGCTGGAGCACACACCTGCCCGGGGGTCCGTCCGCACAGGACGTCACGGACTGGTTGTCGGGCCACGGCCCGGCACCGGCCGCCACCTTCGGCGAGGAGTACCCGCTCCCGCCCTTCCGGCAGCTGCGGATGCCCCCGGTCACCGCCCGCAGCATCGACCGTACGCACCTGATGGCCATCTCCGCCGCAGCACGGTTCGTCGAGGAGCACGGCGAGCTGTGGGATTCCTGCCGCGCCACCACCGGCGTGTTCACGGGCCACACGGGTCCCACCCGTGCCATGACCGAGTACACCGTCCGGGTGGCCGCTGATGATCTCCTCTCGGTGGCCGAGGCGGCCTGCGGCCGACAGGGCCGGGAGTCGATGCGCGGGTACCTCGACCGCGTGCGTGAGCGTCTGCCCGCGGCGAGTGATGCGAGCATGCCGGGCCAGCTCGCCAACATGATCTCGTGCCAGGTCGCCAACCGGCACCGGTTGCACGGCATGGCGCTTGCCCTGGACGCCGGCCGCTCCTCCACCCAGGCCGCCCTCCACACCGCGGGCCGCTACCTCGCCTCCGGGGAGCTGGACATGGCTCTCGTCGTGGGGGCCGGCGGGCACTCCGGGCCGCTGGCCGAGGCACTGACGGAAACCTCCGCCTCCCTGGCCGAAGGCGCCGTCGTCATGGCCCTGACCCGCAAGTCCCTGGCGGACCGGCAGGGCTGGCGCTGCCTCGCCCGCATCACCACGACCGCGTGCCCGGCCGACGAAACCGACCGGGACTGCCGCGGGACGGGTGCCGACGCGGAGGCCGCTGAGATCGGACCGCCCGAGTGCTCTCGTGACTACCAGGGAGCGGAGGGCGCCCTCTCCGTGCTCCGCGCCGTCTACTGCGGGCTGCCCACCGCCGTGGTACGCAACGCCGACCGGGGACCGCGCGTCGTCGTGCACCCCCTGGGCGCGGATTCAGGGGTGTCCGGCGCGGACACGCCCGCCGGGCGGCAGGACATCACCCCCTCGAAGACCACGTCCGAGGGGACACCGGCACCCGCGCGGGGCAGGCCCGCGACGCCACCGTCGACCCTCGTGGACCGCGCCGTGATCGCCTACCGGCGGCGGGACGCGGTCTCCGTCGCATCCCGAGCCCGCGACGACGCGCTCGGCCCGGCGATCCGGCCCGGCTCCCTCCTCCTCGTGCATTCCGCAGCCCTCGCCCGGGATCTCGCCCCTCTGGCCCGCAAGCACGGCGCCCGGATCCTCAGCTGCGACCCCCGTACCGAGCCCGACGAGGTGGTCGCCGTGGCCGGGCCCGACGAAGAAGCGGCCTCGTCCACCGGAGTGTCCACCCGAGCGGTCCGGGACGCGGTGGGCGGCCCTCATCTGCTTGTCATCGCCTCGGCCCGCCGGCCGGAGAGCGTCTGGCCCGCACCGCCGCCCTCGTCACTGCTGAGGTTG
Organism: Actinobacteria bacterium OV450; assembly: GCA_001298555.1. Lineage (GTDB taxonomy): Bacteria > Actinomycetota > Actinomycetes > Streptomycetales > Streptomycetaceae > Streptomyces. The sequence goes on along the minus strand of LJCW01000220.1, from coordinate 94,301 downwards.
CAGGAGTGTCTGTTGGCCGCTGTGCGGGAGATGAGACCCGGCGTGGCGGGCTCTGTCGAGGCCCTGCTGCTCGATCCGCTGCGCGGCCACACCACCCACCCGCACCTGACCCTCGTCACCGGATTCCTGCGCAGCCTGGCCCTCGAACTACCCTGCCCCGTCCACGCGGTGGTCACCGACGCTGCCCTGGAAGCCGGGCTCGAACAGCTCGCCGCCGAGCGCTCGGCACGGCGCGAGGGGACGGTCGTCCAGTACCGCCAAGGACTGCGCCATGTCGAAGTGGTCATTCCCGCGCCGCTCCCCGCCGCACGCGCTGCTGCCCCGCTGCCCCTCGACCGCGACTCGGTGGTGGTCGCCACCGGCGGCGCGCGGGGCGCCACGGCCGTGGCCGTCACCGCGCTGGCCCGGCGGGTCCGCCCCCGCATCTGGCTGCTGGGCACCACCCCCGCCGACGGCGTGCCACCGGCGCTGCTCGATGTCCCCGACGACGAGCTGACCCGAGCACGCCGCGCCTACCTCAGGCGAGAACGCGCGGGCCGACCGGGGACCCCGATCGGCGACCTCAACCGGCAGTTCGACGTGCTGCTCCGCGCCCGCGAGATCCATTCGACACTGCGCGAACTGCGCGGGCTGTGCGGCCCGGACCGAGTCCACTACCTGGTGTGCGACCTACGCGACCGGGAGCAGGTCATGCATGCCGCACGGCGGATCCGCGCGTACGAAGGCGACGTCGACCTGCTGATCCACGGCGCCGGACTGATCCGGTCGTCCTCCGTCACCGAGAAGTCACTGGACGACTTCCGCGCCGTACGCGACACCAAGGTCGCCGGATACCACCACCTCAAGGAGGCCTTCGCCTCCCCGGCCCCACGGCTGTGGTGCACCTTCTCCTCCGCGAGCGCCCTGACCGGCGGTGCGGGCGACACCGACTACTCGGCGGCGAACGAGTACTTGCTCGCAGCGGCCCACGCCGAACAGGGTGGTCGCACGGACGAGTTCGCCGTCGCCTGGGGGCTGTGGCGGGACACCGGCATGGTCAAGGACGTGGCGGGCGACGTCGCACGGCGGCTCGGCATCGACGGCATGAGCAACACCGAAGGAGCCTCTGCCTTCCTCACCGAACTCTCCTCGCCACGCCCTCTCGAAGCCGCACCCGTACTCGGGCCAAGGCCGGGCCGGGTGGAGGGCGACAGGGCGGACGCCGGTCCCGCGCCCAGACCATCCGGCGGGCTGCTCGGCGCCCCGGACACCGCCGGGCCCATGGACACCGCCGGGCCCACGGGCGCCACCGGGTCGACGGGCGCCGGCTGGCTCTGGCGGCCCGACCCCGACCGGGACACCTACCTCGCCGAACACCTCGTCGAAGGCCGACCGTTGCTGCCCGCCGTGATGATGCTCGCGCTGGCCGCCGAGGCGGCCCGTCAGCTGTCGCGCGGCGCGGAGGTGACCGGTTTCCGGGACCTCACCGTTCATGAGCCCCTGTACACCTCCCCCCGGGGTGCCTCGGTCACCTGCCGGATCACGGCCGAGGGGGCCGGCCCGGACCGGGTCCGGGTCGAACTCCACTCCGACCTGGCCACTCGGCGCGGCCGGATCCTGCTCCGGGACCGTCCGCACTGCCGGGTCGACGTGGTCCTGGGGACCCGGCCGCACCCACCTGCGGCCCCACCCCCTGCCGTGCTCCCTCCGCTGGAGGACTGCCCGACAGCCCGTCCCGACAGCTCCGTCCAGCTCACCGGGGTGTGGCGGACCAACCTGCACCCCGCCGCGAACACCGAGGCGGCCGAGGCACTGTGGCACCCTCGTCTGGAACCCGACGGCGTCTTCGCCCGTCTCGCCGTACCGGCCCTGCTCGTCGACTCGACCGCGCGGCTCTTCCGCTACCCGCCCCTGCCGAATGGGGAGCACGTCATGGGCGTACCGGTGTCCATCGCGGGCATCGACCTGTTCACGGGCGCCACCGACACCGAGCTCGCCGCCGCCCACCCCGAGGGGCTGCGCCTGTGCTACCGCACCGCGGACGACCGGGCGGTCGCCGTGGCGCGGGACGGCACGGTCCAACTCGCCGTCACCGGCCTCAAGCTGCATGTCACGGACCGGTTCCCGGCCACCATCCGGTACCCGGAGTGGCACCCGTGACCGGGCCGACGACAAGCTGCCCGCCGGACGTGCTGTGGCTCGGTCTCGACCGGCCCACCGACTCCTGGTGGCCGCTGCTCGACGCCCGCGAACGCCGCCGCGCCCGTGCCCTGCCCTGCCCGCTGGTCCGGAGGCGTTTCATCGTCCGGCGAGGCATGGTGAAACAGGTGCTCGCCCACCGGACCGGGCTGCCTCCGGCGGAGTTGACGATCCACACGGACGCCAGGGGCAGGCCGACGGTCACGGCCTACCCGCGCCTGCGGTTCAGCGTCTCCCATCGCGGACCGCTCGCTGTCCTGGCCGTGAGCGGGAACGGCTCCCAGGTGGGCGTCGATGTCGAACGCGTCAGCGGCCATCGGGTCACCCCGCGCATGCTGGCCTACACCCTCACCCCGTCCGAGCAGCACTTCCTCGCCGGGCTCCCGTCCCGTGAGCGCATCCGCGCGTTCCATGCCGTGTGGACCGCGAAGGAAGCGGTCGCCAAGGCCACCGGGCGTGATCTCGCCTCCTGCTTCACCCGGATCGACGTGGCCCTCGGTACGGCGGGAAGCCACGGCGGGCCTTCGGACGGGCAGCATCTGGCCCGCGATCTCACCCGTCCGTCGGCCGCGTGGATCATCACCCGGCCCGCCGCGCCCCTCCCCGGCTACGCCACCGCCCTCGTCACCTCGCCGACCAGCCAGGAAGAACGACCATGACGTACCTCGACAGCCAGACGGCAGCCCCGGACGGCTCCCCGCCCGCGGCCTTCCCGGAGACCGCCGGTTTCACCATCGAGCACGTCGTCACCGCGGGGGACACCAGTGCCGTCGGCCCCGTCTACTACGCCCGTCTGATCGACTGGCAGGGACGCTGCCGCGAGCAGGCGGGCATGGCCGGCGCCCCCGTGTTCAGCTCCGACATCTCCGGCGAGCACGCGATGCTGACCCGCTCGTGCTCCTGCGAGTACGAAAGGGAACTCTGGTTCGGTGACCGGGTCGCCATCCGGGTCACCGTTCCCTGGGTGCGGCTGCACCTGATGAAGGGGGAGTTCAGCTTCCACCGGATCTCGGGACCGGGCGATCCGGGAGGGGAACTCGTCGCCCGCGGCGAGCAGATCTGGGCAAGCGCGTACCGGGTCGGCGACCACTACGAGCCCGGTCCCTGGCCCGCGGAACTCGTGAGCTGTGCCGCCCGGCTGGGGGCAGACGTCAGCCGCGCCCAGGTCGAAGGACCCGACCGGACGGCCCAGAGGTCCGGGGAGGCGCCGTGACCGCGCGCCGAGCGACCCGCCGTGACCACGCGCTCGTCATCGGCGCCGGAATCGCCGGGCTGACGGCCGCCGCCGTGCTCGCCGAGCACTTCGTGCGCGTCACGCTCGTCGATGCCGACCTCATCCCGGAGTCTCCCGTCCGGCGTCCGGGCGTCCCGCAGGGCGACCACATCCACGGGCTCCTCGTCGGCGGCCAGCGCACCTTGGAGGTGCTGCTGCCCGGCATCGGCGCAGAACTGCGCCGGGCCGGCGCCGTCCCGGTCGACATGGGCGCCGACTTCCTGCTCGGCACCCGCCACGGCTGGGGCACGCGCTTCCCCTCCGACCTCACCGGCGTCACCGCCAGCCGCGCCCTGTTCGAATGGGCCGTCCGTCGCCGCGTCCTCGCCCTGCCCCGCATCACGCTCCTGCAGAAGCACCGCGTCGACGGGCTTGCCGGCGGCTCCGGCGTCGTCCACGCCGCCAGGATCCGGTCCTCGGAAGGCGAAGTGCTCACCCACGAAGCGGACTTCTTCGTCGACGCCACGGGACGTGGTTCTCGCGCCGGCCACTGGCTCGCCGAGCTCGGCTGTCCGGAACTCCCGCAGTCCACCGTCGACGCACACGTCACCTACGCCAGCCGCACGTACCTGCCACCACGCGAAGTCCCGGACTGGCTCGCCTGCTACCTCATGGTCACCGGTCCACCGCAGACCCGCGGCGGCAGCATCGCCACCATCGAAGGCGGACGCTGGATCGTCACGCTCAACGGGCTCGGCCCCCACAGCCCCACCGCCGACGAGGCGGCCTTCCTGCCGTACGCCAAGACGCTGCCCCACCCCGTCATCGCCGAAGCGCTCGCCTCGGCACAGCCCCTGACGCCGGTCGTCACGACCCATGCCACCGCCGGTCGGCGCCGTCACATGGAACGGATGCCCGAGCAGCCCGCGAACTTCGTCCTGCTCGGGGACTCCGCCTGCTGCCTCAACCCCGTCTATGCCCAAGGGATGACGGCGGCCATCCACAGCGCGGCGCTCCTGCGGGACTTCCTCCCGCAGCACCTCGAAGGCCGTGCCCCCGCCGCCCGCTTCCACCGTCAGCTGGCTGCCGTGCTCGACACGTACTGGCTGCTGGGCACCGCCGTCGACCTGCGCCACCCCACCACCCAGGGGGACCCACCCAGCGGCCTCCAGCGCCTCCTGCCCACCGGGCTGGACCGCCTGCTCGCCGCCGGCACCCGCGACCACCACGCACAGCACGTCTTCCTCGAAGCCCTCAACATGCTGCGCGGCCCCGCCTCGCTCCTCTCCCCCCAGCTCGCCCTGCGCCTGCTGCGGGCACACACCCCGCGGACCCCTCTGACCGCCTGCGACCCACCCCCCGCACCCCACCGCTGACCTCCCCCGGCCGCACGGTCGGCCCGCTTCCCCAGCGCCTCGCCACCATCGGCCTCCACGTGAGAACAGGTTCAGATGCCCGCGATATCACAGACTGCCGCTACCGTCGTCGGCCTGGCCCTCGGCATCCTCTCCGCCATCGCCCTGACCGTCTGGGGCGTCTACGAATGGCGACGCAAAGGCCGATGTCAGCTGCTCGTCCTGGTCGCCGGATCGGCCGTGGGCACCCTTACCTCCCCGGGGCTGGACCTCGTCGCCCACGTCAAACTCCCGCCCCCGGTGGCCGTCTCCCCGAACGTCTACCGGCTCTTCGAGCTGGACGAGTCCCTCTGGGTCTTCCCCACCTACCCGCTGTTCCTCGCCCTGCCGGCATACCTGACATTCGTCGCCCTGGACGAACAGTGGCCGCGCAGGAAGCTCTGGATCTGGGTCGTGTCCATCATCGCGAGCGACTTCATGGGCGAGATCTTCCTCATCCGCGTGGCAGGCATCTACTGGTACGCGGGGCAGCAGCCGTTCCTGGTCTTCGGGGCATCCCCGATGTGGGAGACGGCCATGGTGACCGCGAGCATGCTCATGGGCGCGCTCCTCCACTTCCTCGGACGCCGCCTGCACGGCGCGGCCTGGCTCCTGACCCTCCCCGTCATCGGCAGCGGCTTCATGGGATTCCTGGTCGTCGCCGGATGGCCCGGGATGATCGCGGTGCACGGGGAGGCATCCCGACCGATGGTGGCCGCACTCGGACTCGCCAGCCTGGCGTGCTGCGCCGCCATCCTGTACATGATCTCCCTCCACTTGAGCGGGCCCCAACCCCTCCGCGCTCCCACGGCCAAGGCGCACACCGCCGAACCTGGCTGAACCGGTCCCTCTCTTTCGCTGCGCATCCCCGCGCGACACCCACACGCTCCGCCGGCACCAGCTCGTAGACCGCAGACCTGAACCGAAAGGACGGATGATGGGCCGGAACACCGAGACGCTGCAGTGCTTCCTCGCTCTGATCGAGTCGGGCGCGATCGAGGAGGCGCTGGGCCTCATGCACCCCGAGGCGGTCATCCACGAGGCGGAGAGCCTGCCCTACTCGGGGGACTTCCACGGCCCCGAGGGCTTCATCCGGCTGGCGGAGACGGTCTTCGGCCTGGCCACCTTGAGCCTCAGCGACGTGAGGCTGATGGAGGACGGGGACACCGTGATCTCGCGATCCAGGGCCAAATTCACCGCCCGCGCCACGGGAAGGTCCCTCGAAACCGAAGTCGTTGAGCTATACACCTTTCGCGACGCGCGAATCATCGAGATCGACGCCTTCTACAAGGACACCCACGCGGTCGTTGAGCTCCTGAGGCCGTGACCCCACCGGCCGCACCCGGCACCGCCCGTACCGTCGACTCCTGCCTGGCCCTCGCCCGGCTGCGCGGCGGGTGCGCGGCTGCCCACCGCGTCCTGGCGCCTGTCACCGCCCGGCACGAGTGCCACTGGCGTCGGCCCATGAGACCGCGGTCAGTCTGAAAGGGTTGGCCCGGCGCAAACCCTGCGCCCGAACGCGTACCACCTCCGTCGACCGGGAGAGAAGCATGACCATCAAGGACATCGGGCCCGAACCTCAGAGTTTCGACCTGGAGCAGGCGACGCTGCAGAACACCAACTACCGCTCGGTGGCCTGGTCCGGGAAGTACCTCCAGCTGACCCTCATGTCGATCCCGGTGGGCGAGGACATCGGCCTGGAGGCGCACCCGGAGACCGACCAGTTCCTCCGTCTCGACGCGGGTCGCGGCCGCGTTCAGATGGGCAGCGCGAAGGACCGCCTCGACTTCGACCAGGAGGTCGAGGACGGCTGGGCGGTCTTCGTACCCGCCGGCACCTGGCACAACATCACCAACACGGGCGACGAGCCCATGCAGCTCTACGCCGTCTACGCCCCGGTCCACCACGCCCCGGGCAAGATCCAGGCAACCGCCGCCGACGCGGAGAGCGACGAGGACTCGGGCAACGACGAACCCCCGGCGTGGTCGGTCCAGCCCACCCGCCACCCCGCGGACAAGCACGCCTGACCACCAGCGGGGGCAGCTGGTCACGACGCGGCCGGCTGTACGGCCCGGAGCCCCGTAGGGGGGTCCTGCCTTCCCGGAGGCAGGGCCCCACACGGCTGTTCTGACCCGGAGCCCCGCGTCCGGCGGAAAGGCGAAACGCCGGTGGCCGGGAAGCGTGCGTCGTCGTGCCAACCACGGTGCGCGGGCGGAAAAGTCGGCTGGTGGGACGGTCATAGGTTCGAGGAGTGCCGAGCCGCGCGGGAAGCGGCAGGCGGCGCTCACTTCCGACCGTTCCGAGAGGACACCCCCCAAATGTTCGACACCAGCACGGTGCACGCTGCCCCGAGCGAGGACCTGCTCACGCCCGACAACTCCGTGATGCTGTTCGTGGACCACCAGCCGCAGATGTTCTTCGGTACCGGCAGCGGCGACCGTTCCGCGATCATCAACAGCACGGTCGGCCTCGCCAAGGCGGCCCGCGCGTTCGACGTGCCGGTCGTCCTCACCACGGTCGCCGCGGAGTCCTTCTCCGGACCCCTGCTGCCGCAGCTCGCCGACGTGTTCCCGAAGCACGAGGTGCTGGACCGTACGACGATGAACGCCTGGGAGGACGAGGCGGTCGTGGAGGCGGTCAAGGCGACCGGCCGCAAGAAGATCATCCTGTCGGGTCTGTGGACCGAAGTCTGCCTGGTGCTCCCCGCGTTGTCCGCCCTGGGACAGGGCTACGAGGTCTACGTCGTCTCCGACGCCTCCGGTGGCGTCAGCCCCGCCGCGCACGAGCACGCCCTCCAGCGCATGCTGGCCGCCGGCGCCGTACCGGTCACCTGGGTCCAGGTGCTGCTCGAACTCCAGCGCGACTGGGCCCGCCAGGAGACGTACGGGGCCGTGATGGAGATCGTCAAGGCCCACGCCGGCGCCTACGGCCTGGGCGTCGTGTACGCGCAGGCCGTCATCGGCGCGCACGCGGCCGGCTGACCTCCTTGGACACCGGCATCCTCGTCCTGCGCCTGCTGGTGGGCCTGCTCATCGCCGGCCACGGCGTGCAGAAGGTCAGCTCGCACCTCGGCGGGAGGGGGCTCGACGGCGGCTCCGCCGAGTTCCGCGCCGACGGCTTCCGCGGCGGTACCCTCACCGCCCTCGCGGCCGGCGGTGGCCAGATCGGATCGGGATTGCTGCTCGCCGCCGGGCTGCTCACACCGCTCGCCGCGACCGGCGCCATCGGGGTCATGACCGTCGCCCTCACCGTGAAGTGGCACAACGGCCTCTGGGTCCAGAACGACGGCTACGAGTACCCCCTGGTCCTGATCGTCAGCGCCGCCGCCCTCGCCGCCACCGGCCCCGGCGCCTGGTCCCTCGACGCGGAGCTGGGTCTGGCGCCGTACCCGCTGTGGTGGACGGCGCTCGTCCTCGCGGCGGGCGTCGGCAGCGGGCTGCTCACCCGCCTCGTCCTGCACCGTCCGGCACGGACCGGCTGAGCGCAGGACCCCCGAACCGGGTCCGGCCGTCCGCGTACACCCCCTTCGCCCGTACGGCCGGGCCCACCCACACCCACTTACAGGAGCCCCCGATGAAACCCGCACCCACCACCGCACCCCCGCGCGGCGGCGGTCAGCCCCTGCTGCACCAGACGGGGGAGGAGATCCAGGCGTTCGGCACGCTCAAGCAGCTCCCCCTCGGCCTCGGCCACGACACCCGCATGTACGCCTGCCAGCGGCTGAACCAGGTGCTCGCAGACACGCAGATCCTGTACTCGCTCTACAAGAAGCACCACTGGCTCGTGCGCGGCGCGACCTTCTACTCCCTCCACCTGATGCTGGACAAGCACGCGCAGGAGCAACTGGCGCTCGTGGACACCCTGGCCGAGCGCGTCCAGAGCCTCGGCGGTGTCGCCGTCGCGGACCCGCGCCACGTCGCCGAGCTGACATCGGTACCCCGCCCGCCGAACGGAGTGGAGAAGGTCCCCGTCATGCTGTCACGGCTCCTGGACGCGCACGAGCGCATCCTGATCGATGCGCGGGACGCCGCCGCCCGGCTGTCCGCGGAGGGGGACGAGGGCAGCAACGACCTGCTCATCTCCCAGATCGTCCGCACCGGTGAGGCGCAGGTGTGGTTCCTGGCCGAACACCTCGTCGACACCCCGCTGGTGCGCGCCTGACGCGGGGCGCCGGCGCCGAAACCGCACCCATCACCCGCAACACCCACCCACCCCTCACACCCATCCATCGAAGGAGCACTCCACCATGCCGTTCATCAAGGTCGCCGAAGGCAACTCCGCCCCCGTCGAGCTCTACTACGAGGACCACGGCACCGGGCAGCCCGTCGTCCTCATCCACGGATGGCCGCTGAACGGCGCCTCCTGGGAGAAGCAGACCGCCGCCCTCCTCGCCGCCGGCCACCGCGTCATCACCTACGACCGACGCGGCTTCGGCCGCTCCGACCAGCCCGCCGACGGCTACGACTACGACACCTTCGCCTCGGACCTCAACGAGGTGCTCACCACCCTCGACCTGCGCGACACCGTCCTCGTCGGGTTCTCCATGGGGACCGGCGAGGTGACCCGTTACCTCGGCACGTACGGCAGCGACCGCGTCACCAAGGCCGTCATGATCGGCGTGGTCCCGCCCTTCCTGCTCAAGACGGACGACAACCCCGCCGGCGTGGACGCGGGCGTCTTCAAGGGCATCGAGGACGCCATCACCGCCGACCGGTTCGCGTTCATGAGCGCCTTCCTCGCCGACTTCTACAACGTCGACGTCCTGGGCGGCGAGCGGATCAGCGAACAGGCGGTCCAGGCCTCCTGGAACGTCGCCGTCGGCGCCTCCGCCAAGGGCACCCTCGACTGCGTCCAGGCCTGGCTCACCGACTTCCGCGCGGATCTTCCGCGCATCGACGTCCCCACCCTGATCATCCACGGCGACGCCGACCGCACGCTGCCCATCGAGGCGACCGCGATCCCGCTGGCGAAGAGCATCACCGGCGCCGAGTTCGTCACCGTGCCGGGCGGCCCGCACGGGCTCCTCCTGACCCATGCCGCCGAGGTCAACGCCGCCCTGCTCGCCTTCCTCGCCTGAGCAGGCGCGTACCCGGGCACCCAGGACGGGACACGACCCGCGCCTCCCGCGCATCCCGTACGGCAGACCGCCGGACCCGCCCCTCCTGGGTGCCCCTCCTGGGCACGACCGCACCTGCACGCACCCCCCCGCCGGCACTGCCCGCCCCGGCCGCCGACGTGCCGGTTTCCCGGCCCGCCCGTACCGGTCACTGCGGCGATCCTCGACGCCGGCCACGGCACCCCGCCGCACCACATCCGCCCCCCTCGTGAAGGAGAGCCGATCCATGTCCGACCAGCACCCGCCCGTACTCGACGCCGCGGCCCGGGCATTCGCCGATGCCACCGCCCAGCCCCCGTACCTGTACCAGATCCCCGTCGTCGACGGCCGCAAGGCCGTGGACGACGTCCAGAACGGCGAGGGCGTCCCCCTGCTCCCCGTCGACGAGGAGTGGATCACCGTCCAGGGCGGCCCGACCGGGGCGGTACGCGCCCGGATCGTCCGCCCGCGCGGCCTCACCGGCCCCCTTCCCGTCGTCCTCTACCTCCACGGCGCGGGCTGGGTCTTCGGCAACGCCCACACCCACGACCGTCTGGTGCGGGAACTCGCCGTGGGCGCCGGCGCGGCGGTGGTCTTCCCGGAGTACGACCTGTCGCCCGAGGCCCGCTACCCCGTCGCCATCGAGCAGAACTACACCGTCGCCCAGTGGATCGCCCGCGAGGGCCGCCACAAGGACCTCGACGGCACCCGCGTCGCCATCGCGGGCGACTCGGTCGGCGGCAACATGAGCGCCGCCCTCACCCTCATGGCCAAGCAGCGCGGCGACGTGGCGTTCGTCCACCAGGTCCTCTTCTACCCGGTCACCGACGCGGCCTTCGACACCGACTCCTACCACCGGTTCGCCACCGGCTACTTCCTGCGCCGCGAAGCCATGCGGTGGTTCTGGGACCAGTACACGACCGACGAGGCCGAGCGCGCACAGATCACCGCCTCCCCGCTGCGGGCCTCCCTCGACCAGCTCACCGGCCTGCCCCCCGCGCTCGTCATCACCGCCGAGGCCGACGTCCTGCGCGACGAGGGCGAGGCGTACGCCGCCAAGCTCCGCGCCGCCGGCGTCCCCGTCGCCGCGCTGCGCCTCCAGGGCACCATCCACGACTTCGTCATGCTGAACGCGCTCCGCGACACGCAGGCCGCGTCCCTGGCCATCGGCCTGGCCGCCGACACCCTGCGCAAGGCCCTGGCGTGAGCCGTACGACGCCCTCGCCCGGTACGAAGAACGGGCCCGGTACGACGCCCTCGCCCGGTACCACGGGCATGCCCGTGGCGGGCGTCCTGCCCGCCCGGGACCCGCGGCAGCCCGCCGCCGACCTCGTCGTCCGCAACGCCAAGGTGTACACCGGTGACCCGGCCCGCCCCGCGGCCCGCGGCGTCGCCATCCGTGACGGCCGGGTCGTCGCCCTCGGGGACGACCGCGACCTCGCCGCCCTCGTCGGGCCCGCGACCAGGATCGTGGACGCGCTGGGCCGCCGGGTCGTCCCCGGGCTCAACGACTCCCACCTGCACGTCATCCGCGGTGGCCTGAACTACGTACTGGAGCTGCGCTGGGACGGCGTACGGAGCCTGCGCCAAGCGCTGGCCATGCTGCGCGAGCAGGCGGGCCGCACGCCCAGGGGGCAGTGGATCCGCGTCGTCGGCGGCTGGACCGCGGAGCAGTTCGCCGAACGCCGCATGCCGACGGTGGCGGAACTGAACGCGGCGGCGCCCGACACCCCGGTGTTCGTCCTGCACCTCTACCAGTCGGCGCTGATGAACCGGGCAGCCGTGCGGGCCGCCGGGTTCACCCGCGAGACGGCCGACCCGCGGGGCGGGCAGATCGTCCGGGGGCGGGACGGCGAGCCCAACGGGGTGCTCCTGGCGGCTCCCGGGGCCCTGATCCTGTACTCGACCCTGGCCAAGGCCCCGACGCTCGGAGTCGCGGACAAGCGCACCTCCACCCGCCACTTCCTGCGCGAACTCAACCGCTTCGGACTGACCTCGGCGGTCGACGCCGCCGGCGGCTTCCAGAACTTCCCCGACGACTACGCCACCGTCATCGACCTGGCCCGCTCGGGGGAGCTGTCACTGCGTATCGCCTACCACCTGTTCCCGCAGACGGCCGGACAGGAGCTGGCCGACCTCAAGCGCTGGATCGAGACGGTGGAACCGCGGGACGGGGACGAGTGGCTCCGTCTCAACGGCGCGGGCGAGAACCTGACCTGGGCCGCGGCCGACTTCGAGAACTTCTCGCAGCCTCGGCCCGAGCTCGCCGCGGACTTCGAGACGGAGTTCGAGCAGGCGGTCCGGCTGCTGATGGAGAACGGCTGGGGGTTCCGGCTCCACGCCACCTACGACGAGACGATCCGCCGGGATCTGGCCGTGTTCGAGAAGCTCGCCGCAGAAGGGCTCTTCCCGGGCGCCAACCGCTGGCTCTTCGACCACGCCGAGACCGTCTCGGCCGACAGCCTCGACCGCATCGCGGCCCTCGGCGGAGCGCTGTCGGTGCAGAACAGGATGTCCTTCCAGGGAGCGGCCTTCCTCGACCGCTACGGCGCCGAGGCCACCTCCCACACCCCGCCGGTACGGGCCATGCTCGACCGCGGGCTGACTGTGGCCGCCGGAACGGACGCCACCCGGGTGTCGTCCTACAACCCGTGGGTCTCGCTGCACTGGCTGGTGACCGGCCGCACCGTCGGCGGCACCGCCCTCTACCCGGCCGCGAACCTGATCGACCGGGAGACCGCCCTCGGCCTCTACACCCGGGGCGGCGCGGAGCTCACCGGTGAACAGGACGTCAAGGGCGCCCTGCGGGAGGGCTGCTACGGCGACCTCGCCATCCTCACGCACGATTTCTTCACCGTGCCGGAATCCGCGATCCCGGACATCGAATCCGTGCTCACCGTCGTCGGCGGCCGGATCGTCTACGCGAGCGCGGAGTACGAGGGCCTCGACGAGACCGTCCCGCCCGTCAGCCCGGCCTGGTCCCCGGTGGCCCGCTTCGGCGGCTATCAGTCCGGCCGTGACCGGTCCGGCGGCCACGAGTCCCCGGGCGCACGGCAAGCGCTCCGCATGGCCGAGGCCGTCGCCGAATCCGAGGACCACCGCCGGTGGCGCGCCGCGCGCGGCTCCGGCCCCGGGACGCCCCCTTCCCCGCCCTTCACCGACCCCTGCTTCGCGCCCTGACGGGCCGCTGACGCCCTGCCCCGAGAGCCCGCTTTGACAGCCGAGGAAGACCGACACATGAGTACACCCCCTGACGAAGGCCCGCCCGCCGGACGCCGGTTCGAACCCGACCTGCGGTCGATGACCCGGATCAACCTGCGCCCCATCGCGTCACCGATGCCACTCGGCTTCTTCACCGTGGCGATCGCCTCGGTGATGACGGGGTGTCTCCAGCTCGGTGTCCTCGAAGCCGCGGACCGCAGGGCCGTCGCCCTGTGCGTGCTGCCCGCGTTCGCCCTCCAACTCCTGGTGAGCGTGCTCGCCTTCGGGGCGCGGGACGTGATCGCCGCCACCCTCATGGGCACGTTCGCCGGCAGCTGGCTGGCGTACTCCCTGGTCATGGGAACCGGCGCGGCGGGCGGGCCGCGGGTGCTGGGCGTGTTCAACCTGGCGTTCTTGTGCTTCGGGACCCTGATGGCGGCGGTGACCCGGCCCAAGCGCGCCCTGTGGCTCGTCCTCGTCGTCTCGATGCCCCGGTGGCTGGCCACCGGGCTGGCGGGGCTGACCGGTGTCGAATGGCTCACGCAGGTCTCCGGGGCCCTCGGGCTCCTGGTGGCCCTCGTCGCGACGTACGCCGCCTTCGCCTTGATGCTGGAGGACATGCGCAGCGAGGAGGTGCTGCCCATCGGGCGCAGCGGGCCGGCCCACACGGCGGTCGAGGGCGACCTGGCGGTGCAACTGCGCAACCTCGAACGCCATGCGGGAGTGCGGCGCACTTTGTGACGGGAGGCACGCAGCCCTCCCACCCCCTGTTCCGACGAAGGTGATCTCTGTGCAGTTCGGCATTTTCACGGTGGGCGACGTCACGCCCGATCCGTCCTCCGGGCGGACACCCACCGAAAACGAGCGGATCAAGGCGATGGTGGCCATCGCCCTCAAGGCCGAGGAAGTGGGGCTCGACGTCTTCGCGACGGGAGAACACCACAACCCGCCGTTCGTTCCCTCCTCACCCACCACGATGCTCGGTCACATCGCCGCGCGCACCGAGCGGCTGATCCTCTCCACCTCCACCACCCTGATCACCACCAACGACCCGGTGAAGATCGCCGAAGACTACGCGATGCTCCAGCACCTGGCCGACGGGCGCGTGGACCTGATGATGGCCCGCGGCAACACCGGCCCCGTCTATCCCTGGTTCGGGCACGACATCCGCGACGGCATCGCGCTGGCGATCGAGAACTACGCGCTGCTGCACCGGCTGTGGCGCGAGGACGTGGTCGACTGGGAAGGCCGCTTCCGCACATCGCTCCAGGGCTTCACCTCCACCCCGCGCCCACTGGACGGCGTACCGCCGTTCGTGTGGCACGGCTCGATCCGCAGCCCGGAGATAGCGGAACAGGCCGCCTACTACGGTGACGGCTTCTTCGCCAACCACATCTTCTGGCCCACGGACCACTTCCGCAGGCTCGTCGACCTCTACCGGCGGCGCTTCGCCGAACACGGCCACGGCGCCCCCGAGCAGGCGATCGTGGGCTTGGGCGGACAGGCGTACATACGTCGCAACTCCCAGGATGCCGTGCGCGAGTTCCGGCCCTACTTCGACAACGCTCCCGTCTACGGACACGGACCCTCGCTGGAGGAGTTCACCGAGCAGACACCGCTGACGGTCGGCAGCCCGCAGCAGGTGATCGAGAAGACGCTCACGTTCCGCGAGAGCTTCGGGGACTACCAGCGGCAGCTGTTCCTCATGGACCACGCCGGCCTGCCGCTCAAGACCGTACTGGAGCAGCTGGACCTGTTGGGGGAGGAGGTGGTCCCGGTGCTGCGCAAGGAGTTCGCGGCCGGCCGGCCGGCCACGGTCCCGCAGGGGCCGACCCACGAGGCCCGGGCGGCCGCCCGGGCCGGGGCCACCGTCCCGTCCGGCGGCGGGGCCACCGTCCCGTCCGGCGGCGGGGCCACCGTCCCGTCCGTCGGCTCCACCGGCGCCACCGAGGTGCGGCGGTGAGCCCGGTGCGGCTGGTCGTGGTCAGCTCCGGGCTGAGCCTGCCCTCCTCCACGCGACTGCTCGCCGACCGGCTCGCGACGGCCACCGCCGACCGCCTGGCCGAGTCGGCCGGCTCGGCCGAGGTGCAGGTGGTCGAACTGCGCGAGCTGGCCGTGGACATCGCCCATCACCTGGTCACGGGGTTCCCCGCGCCCGCACTGCGGACGGCTCTCGAAGCCGTGACGCGGGCGGACGCCCTGATCGCCGTCACACCCGTCTTCAGCGCCTCCTACAGCGGCCTGTTCAAGTCCTTCTTCGACATCGTCGAGCGGGACGCCCTCGCCGGCAAGCCGGTACTCGTCGCCGCCACCGGCGGCACCGCACGGCACTCCCTCGCCCTGGAGTACGCCCTGCGGCCGCTCTTCGCCCATCTGCGGGCCACCGTGGCCCCGACCGCCGTCTTCGCGGCCCCCGAGGACTGGGGGACCGCCGGTGACGGGCGGACGGCCGCACTCGCCGTTCGCGTCGAACGGGCCGCCGCCGAGCTGGCGCGGCTGGTGACCGGCGCTCCGCCGCAGACCCGACATGAGGACGAAGTAGTTCCGTTCGAACAGCAGTTGGCAGCCCTGCGCCCCGGCCGGTTCGGCCTCTGAGCGGCACCGCTACCCACGACGCCCGTCGTCCGCGCCCTACGGCGCGGCGGCGGGTCGCGTCGTTTCCCGGCCGCCGACGGGGCGGCCTCTGCGGGCCGGGCACGCAGAGGCCAGAAGCGGAGCACCGACGGGCAAGGCCACCGGGCCGGGCGCCCGTAGCCTCCTCGTCGTGACCGGGGCCCAACGCCCCGATACCTCACCGCCGCCCCCGGCCCTTCGAGGAGTGCACCCCATGCCCCCTGCTTCCCGGCCGGCCGTCGTCCTGGTCCACGGCGCCTTCGCCGACGCCCCCGGCCACGCGCGGGTCGTCCCCCTGCTGACGGCGCACGGCCTGAACGTGCCGGCCCCCGCGGTACCCCACCGCGGCCTCCTCGGTGGCGCCGCGTACGTCGCCTCCGTCGTGCGCGCAATCCCCGGCCCGGTGGTGCCGGGTGGCCCCTCCTCTCCCGGACCTCTTCGCGGCGGACGTCGCCCCCGAACTCGCCGCCGTGTTCGTCGTCTGCCAACGCCCGCTGACGGCAGCGGCGTTCGCCGAAGCCGCACCCGTCGCCGCTCGGCGGACCCAGCCGTCCTGGGGCTTGGCCGCCACCGCCGACCGCACCGTCGACCCCGAGGTGGAGCGCTTCGGTTACCGGCGGGCCGGCACGACCACCGTCGAGGTCGAGTCCTCCCACCTGGTCACGCCGTCCCGGCCCGAGCGCGTCGCCGAGTCGGTCCAGGAAGCCGTGAGCTCCACCGCCCACTGATCCTTCCCCCCCCTCGTCACGCGGCGTGTCGTGCGGGCACCTGCGCTTTCCCCGGACCTGTGAGGAGCTGTCGATGCCCGAGGTGACGCCGGCGACCGACGCCGACGCCGGGCCGGGCCCCGAACCGGTGCTCGAACCCGCGGCCCGCGCCCTGGCCCGGGCGGCCGCCCGGCCGCCCTACGGGTACCTGCGCGGCCTGGCGAACGGCCGCAAGGCGCTGGAGGAACTCCAGGCGGCGGCCGCGACGGCCCTGCCCGCCGTCGACGAGGAGTGGTTCGCGGTGCCCGGCGGCCCCACCGGAGGTGTCTGGGTCCGCGTCGTGCGGCCCACGGGCGCCGAAGGGACGCTACCCGTGATCCTCTTCATCCACGGCGCGGGATGGGTGCTCGGCAATGCCGCCACCCACGACCGGCTGGTCCGCGAACTGGCCGTCGGGGCGGGCGCCGCCGTGGTCTTCCCCGAGTACGACCTGTCGCCCGAAGTCGGCTACCCGGTCGCCCTGGAACAGAACTACGCCGTCGCGCGGTGGATCGTCACCGAAGGAGCCGTCAAGGACCTGGACGGCACCCGCCTGGCCGTCGTGGGGGACTCGGCCGGAGGGAACCTGGGCGCCGCGCTGACCCTGCTGGCCAAGGACCGGGGCGACGTACCGCTGCTTCAGCAGGTCCTGTTCTGCCCGGTGACCGACGCCGATTTCGACACCGGGTCCTACCACCGGTTCGCGACCGGCTACGTCCTGCGCCGCGACACCATGCGGTGGTTCTGGGACCAGTACACGACGAGCCGGGTCGAGCGCGCCCAGATCACCGCGTCACCCCTGCGGGCCACCACCGACCAACTCGCCGGTCTGCCCCCGGCCCTGGTCATCACCGCGGAGGCCGACGTCCTGCGCGACGAGGGGGAGGCCTACGCCGCCAGGCTGCGGGAGGCCGGCGTCGCCGTCGCGGCCGTACGCGTCCAAGGCGCCCTCCACGACTTCGTCGCGGTCAACGCCCTGCACGCCACCTGCGGGGCGCAGGCCGCCCTGCTGCTCGCCACGCGCGTACTCCGCGGGGCGCTGCACGAACGGCGACCGCAGGCTCCGTGACCGCCCTCAAGCCTGCCGGGTGCTCGACTGCCACTCCCGGGGCGACATGCCGTACGCGGCGCGGAAGGCCCGGCTGAAGTGGGAGGGGTTCACGAAACCCCAACGCTGGGCGACCGCGGACACGTTCGGCGCGGAGCCCGAAGGCCTCGCGAGCTCACGGCGGCACCGGTCGAGGCGCTCGCGGTGGATCCAGCGCCCGACCGTCACCTCCTCCGCCTGGAACAGTTTGTGCAGGTACCGCACGGACATGTGGTGCGCCGACGCGATCGTCTCAGGGCAGAGGTCGGGGTCCGCCAGGTGCAGCAGGATGTACTCCTTGACGCGCGCCAGCATCCCGCGGGCCGCCTCCGACGCGTGGGGGTTCAGCCGTCCCTGCCGCTCCCGTACGAGGACGGTCAGCAGGTCCGCGGCGGTCATCGCGAGCTGTCGGCCGGTGTACGGGTCGAAGTCCGCGGCCCGTTCGGCGAGCCGCGTCAGGTACCCGGCCACCAGCCCGCCCGTCCCGCGGTCGCCGGCGAAAACGGTCCCCGTCACCGCCCGCAGGTCCCCGTCCGACACCCCGAGCCCCTGCTTCGGCACCCGGAAGGCGGTGAAGCGGAAGCCGTCCGGCTGCTCCCTCTTGTAGGGCCTGCCGGCGTCGGAACAAGTGAAGGTGCCGGGTCCGACCAGGGCCTGGCGTCCGTCCTGGGTGAGCTTGGCGGTACCCCGGTGCTGCAGGGTCACCGTGACGTACTCCGCGCCGCCCCGGGAGATCAGGCGTCTGTCACGCGTCACGGTCTGCGGGCCCGCTTCGACGACGGAGATCTGGAGGGGGCCGAGCCGATCGCTGGCGATCGTACCCACCGAGGGCTCGGCTTCGTGCAGCGAGACGTCGAGCGGTATGAAGGTGTCGGACACCACGCTGTGCCAGTAATCGGCCCGCTCGGTGGCCGACAGGGGGAGGGTGGACAGCACGACGGACATCGTGACTCCTTGGTGCGTTCGTGCGGGCACCGTGCGTGACCGCGCCGGAGCAGAGGGATGCGCGGTCCGTGATGCCGTGGATCGGAGAGGGAAGAGCGGGTCCGCGGGATCCGCCTGCGGGGTCCGCCGCGCCGGCGCGGGGCGCCGGGAACCGCGACGCGAAAGGACGGCCGACGGGGGGCTCAGGGGCCCGCGTGGCCGGCGCGGCTCAGGAACGGCCGGTCGTCGCCGCGCGGCCGCGGGCGCGGCGGCCGCCCTGACGCGGCCGGCTCCGGCCGGAACCGGGCCGAGGCGACCGGCCGGGCGCGAGGTGAACGAGGACCACGGGAACCTCCGGGGGACTGGACTGACTGCTGCGTCCAGTCTCGTTCCACCCGTCGTCGGTGCCATCCGTCATGTGACTTAGGCTCTGCCGTGCGACGTGCCCGCCGCGCGCCGTCCGCCTCGGGGCCCACCGCCGGCACCGCGCCATCCTGCCCGGCACCGCCGCCTCAGTCGTTGGCGTCCTGATCCACCACGTCGCGCAGTTGGCTGCGCGAGGTCACGCCGAGGACCGGGAAGGCCTGGTAAAGGTGCGTCCCCACCGTCCGCGGCGACAGGAAGAGCCGCTCGCCGATCTCGCGGTTGGTCAGCCCCTGCGCGGCCAGCCGAACGATCCGCCGGCGCTGCGGGGTCAGGGTGTTCAGGCCGCGGGGAGCGGACTCGACATCGACCCCGGCGGCGCGCAGTTCGGCCCGGGCACGCTGGTTCCAGTGCACCGCGCCCAAGCCCTCGAACAGGTCGCGCGCCTTGGACAGGGCGTCCCGGGCCTCGGCGATCCGGCGCCGGCGGCGGAGCCACTCGCCGTACTCCAGCCACACTTGGGCCCGCTCGAAGGGCCAGCGCCGGCCGGCCGGATCGGCCAGCGCGGCCTCGAACCGGGAACCGGCCTCGTCCGGCGCGGTGAGCAGCGCGCCGGCGCGGTCCAGGATCTGGCGCAGGCGCACCGACGCCCCGTCGGCGACCTCGGCGGACACGTACTCCAGGGCCGTCGCCGCGTCCTCGGCGCGGCCGGTGAGCACGGCCGCGGCAGCGTAGTCCGCGACGGCGTAACACGACAGGTGGTAGTGCACGGGAGCGCCCGACCGGTCGAACAGGCTCCGCAGGTGGTGGAAGGCGGCCGTGGGGTCGCCGAGCGCCAGCGCCGCGAGCGCCGCCGCCCGCCGGGCCCGGACGACGGTGCCCAGCACCCCGGCCGGCTCGGTCACGGCCAGCACCGCCGTCGCGTGACGCAAGGCCGTCTCGGGCTCTCCCGTCAGCGCACGGAGCGTGGCCAGCACGGCGAGCGCGCGCGCCGCCCCGTGGCTGCGCTCACCCGCGAGGAAGCGCCCGGCCAACCGCTCGACACCCAGGCGCGCGTCGGCCCAGCGACCGCTTTCCAGGTTGGCCCACGCCAGGTCGGCGGCGGTCATCCCGGCATGGAAGGCGTCCGCGTCCTCCCACTGGGGGTTGGCCACTTCGCGGAGCAGGGTGACCGCCGTCTCGGTCTCGTC
Organism: Actinobacteria bacterium OV450; assembly: GCA_001298555.1. Lineage (GTDB taxonomy): Bacteria > Actinomycetota > Actinomycetes > Streptomycetales > Streptomycetaceae > Streptomyces. The sequence goes on along the minus strand of LJCW01000220.1, from coordinate 74,297 downwards.
CAGGACCATGCTGAGCACCCCGAGCGTGTGGGTCTCCGTAGGGGCCCGGCCCGGGGCGGACGCGGCGGCCGACAGGTGGCCGCGTACGGCGCTCCCGCCGCCGAAGGGGTCGGTCACGCCGATGTCCCACAGGTGGAAGGCGTGCGCAGGCTCTGTTTCCGGCCGGCGCGTGGCCAGGACCGCGCGGATCCGCTCCCTCTGCGCGGCGTTGCCGGAGTGGTAGACGATCCCCGTCGCGATGGTCGAGGTGCTCGCATCGATCTGCGCCGCGTCACGCACCGTTTCCGGCACGACCCGCGCGAACGCGAAGTCCATGCGCATCATCAGCATGGCTATCAGACCGGTGAGCGCATTGATGTACGGGGCCGCCGCCGGATCGGTGTTGAGCTCCGTGGCGCGGGCGCCCAGCGCCTCCGCCTGCGTGATGTCACCGACCAGGATCGCGCCGTAGGCAGCCGTCGCCAGCAGCCGGGTCTGCTCGCTGGGGGAGGGGTTCAGCTGTACGGCCCGTTCCAGACCGGCGACGGCCTCCGACATGGCCCCCCGGGCGAAGGCGCGCATGGCTGTGGCCTCCAGGGCGCCGGAGACGGACGCGTCGGGGGTCACCGTCGCCGCGGACAACTGCCAGGCGCGGCGGTCGGGGTCGCCCTCCAGGGCGGCGGCCAGGGCGAGGTGCGCGCGGCGGCGTACGGTGAACGGGGCGGCGCTGTAGATCGCCGAACGGACCAACGGGTGCCGGAAGTCCAGGCGGTCCGCGTGCAGGCGGATCAGCCCCGCTTCCTCCGCGGGCAGCCAGACGTCCAGGTCGGTACCGGGCGGCAGCGCCCTCGACACGGCTGCGAGGCCCGCGCCCTCGGCCGCCGCCGCCACCAGCAGCGCCTCGCGCGTCGCCTCGGGCAGCGCGTCGACCTGCGCGGCGAACGTCCGCTCCAGCAGATCGGTGACCGGGACCTGGCGGCCCGCCGGGAGCGCCCCGTCCCGGGCCGCGGAACGGGAGAGCTCCACCAACGCCAGCGGGTTGCCCGCGGCGGTGGCCAGCACCCGGCGCCGGGCGGAGCCGGTGGGCGGGTCCGGCTGGGTGCTGAGAAGTTCCTCCGCCTCCGCGGAGGACAGCGCCGGCACCACCAGCTCGGGCACGGACCGGTCCAGCCAGTCGGGTCGGTGGGTGCCGCGCGCCGCGACGAGCAGGCCGATCGGCTCCCCGGCGAGGCGGCGCGCGAGGAAGCCCAGCACCTGGCAGCTTCCGGGGTCGACCCACTGCGCATCGTCCACGGCGAGCAGCAGGCGCTGGGTCGATGCCACCTGTGAGGTGAGGGTGAGTACGGCCAGGCTCATCATCATGTGGTCGGGGGGCGTCGGGTCGTCGCCGAGCCCGAAGGCGCCGAGCAGCGCCGCGCCCTGTCGGGCGGGCAGCCCGTCGACCCGGTCCAGGACGGGCAGCAACAGCTGGTGCAGACCGGCGAAGGCGAGCTCGGTCTCCGCCGCGTTGCCCCGGACCCGGAGCACCTTGGTCCCGGCGGAAAGGGCCTCGGCCACCGCCGTGTCGAGGAGCGCGGTCTTGCCGACCCCGGGATCACCGAGGAGGAGCAGCGAGGCTGTCTCCGCTTCCGGTGACAGTGCCGCGGCCACGGCCGCCCGTTCGTCGTGACGCCCGATCAACACGGTATTTCCCGAACCTTCTCACGCTGTGGCGGCATCCGCCGTTCTTACGCGAGGCGGTGGCAACTGTCCGGAGCATAGTCGCACGGCACGCATCGACGAACTCGGCGCATGCGCCGGTGCCGGGCGCCCCGGTCACATCTCGGCGCACTCGCGTGCGAGAGGCACCGGCCGGAACCGGCCCGTGTTCCGGAACCTGTTCAGGAGAACGGAATCCTGTCGGGACGGCAGACCGTGCCGGGGGGCGGGAGCGTCCCGTCGACGAAGTAGCGGCTCTCGTACCCGCTGATGCAGCGGCTGCCGTTGTTGAACAGCGCGGTGTGCCCGTACCCGTCGTTCGTGAGCAGGCGGGCGTCCGACAGCTCACCGGCCATGGCCTGGGCGCCCGTGTAGGGCGTGGAAGGGTCGTACCGGGTTCCTATCACCAGGACGGGACGGGCGGTGGGCGTGTTCCACGGGCCGTCGTACCCGGCGGCGGACCGGGCCGGCCAGGTGGCACAGGCCTCCGCCGCCCACGTCCAGAACCGTCCCGCGTCGCCGGCCCGTCGGGCGCTCGCCTCCTCCAGACCGTGGTAGGCGGCGGGGTCGCGGGGGTTGGGGCTGTCGGAGCACCACACGGCCGCCGCCTGCTCGTCCCCCAGGTACGGGTTCGGCTCGGCCACCGGGGGCGCAGGCGGGTACGCCTGCGGCTCGGGGGCGCGGCCCTGCGACAGCTCCTGGAGCCGGCCCGCGAGAGCCGGCCAACCGGGGTCGACGATGTAGAGGCCGTTCACCGTGTCGGCGACCGTCCTGGCGTACGTCCACGGGCCGATCGGGCGCTCCCGGAGCCGCCGCATCAGCCGGTCGAACTTGTCGCGCGTGGCCCCTGGGCTGCCCGCCGAGAACGCGCAGCGGGCCGCGGGCGCCGATCCGCACAGGGTGAGGAACCGGTCCAGGGTCGCCGCGGCGGTGCGGTCCGAGCCCATCCGCAGGAAGGTGGTGGTGCGGGGCTCACCCTGCGCGGGGCCGCCGGTCCAGGCCCGGGGGGCGATGTTGCTGTCGAGGACCATGGCGCGGACGCGGCCGGGGAACAGGTTGGCGTAGGTGGCGCCGAGGATCGTGCCGTAGGAGACGCCGAGGTAGTTCAGCCGCGGGTCGCCCACCGAGCGGCGGAGCAGGTCGAGGTCCCGGGCGGTGTCGGCGGTCGACACGTGGCGCAGCAGGTCCGGATCGCGCTTCTCGCAGCGTCGGCCGAGGTCCTCGTAGGCATCGGTCCACGCCTTCCGCTCCTGTGCGCCCACGGGGAAGCCGGCAGGTGGGCGGGCCGCCCAGGCCCTGGCCTCCGCGGGGGTGCCGAAGCAGTTCACGGCGGTGCTGCTGCCGACCCCGCGCGGGTCCCAGCTGACGATGTCGAACCGTTCGCGCAGTTCCTTGGGGAAGGCGTCGTAGTTCTGCGGCACCTGGACGGTCCCGGGACCTCCGGGACCGCCCGGGTTCACGAACAGGGTGCCGATGCGCCGGCCGGGACCGGTGGCCTGCCGGCGGACGACCGCCAGGTCGATGGTGCGGCCCGCGGGGGCGGCGTGGTCGAGCGGCACCTTCGCCGTGGCGCAGTCCCACGGGCTGCCGGGTCTGCACGGACTCCAGTCCAGCCGCGGAGCGGTCACCGGGGGTGAGGGCGAGGGGGGTGCGGGTGCCGGGGGCGCACCGTCCGCTGCGGCGGGTACGTGCCCGGCGAGCAGGACCGAGCAGGCCAGCGCCGCTGTGAGGACGGCCGCACGGCGTCGCCGGCCGGCTGCGGGACCTGGTGCCGACATGTTCCGCCCTCCTCCGTCATGGCGAGGGCTCGGTCCGGCGGTCGACCCCACCGCACCGGTACACACGCCTCTGCCTCCACGAAACCGCCGTCCGGCGGCGCGCCCTAGCCAGGCGCGGGAGCCGCACGGGACCGTCCCGGACGCGCAAGGGGTTCACCGTGCTTTAGCGGAAGTTGCTCAACAATCTCCCCGGCGCGGCCGGCGGCACTATCGTCCCCATCCCGGCATGCGTCGTGGCCCGCCGGGCCACGGCTGTCGTTCCGGAGAGCCACGCCGTTCCGCTGCTGTCCCCCGCATGACCGAGTCCCGGGCGGTGGCGCCGTCACCGTCGCCGCCTTGGAGGCTGCCTGCCCATGCGCCCGGGATCGTCTCGCACCGGCACCCCGCTGACCGTGGTGGCCCTGCTCGCCGCCGTATTCGCCCTGATCGTCGGCGCGGCCGGGTCGGCCTCCGCCCATGCCGGCCTCAGCGGCTCGGACCCGGCCGACGGCGCCGTCCTCACGACGGCACCGCAGCAGGTCACGCTGACCTTCACCGAGTCGGTCGGCTTCTCGGACGACTCGCTGAGAGTGCTGTCGCCGGCCAACGAGCGCGTCAACCCCCGCCCGGCCCGGCACGTGGACGGCAAGGGGAACACCGGCCGGGTGGAGCTGACCGGCGGACTGCCCGAGGGCACCTACACGGTGGCCTGGCGGGTCGTGTCCGCCGACGGACACCCGATCTCCGGCGCGTTCGTCTTCTCCGTCGGCAAGCCGTCCGGGACCGCCGCCGTCGTCCCGGCCGGCTCGCCGGACAACACGGCGGTCGGCCGTCTGTACGGCCTGTTCCGCTACGTCGCGTACGGCGGGCTCGCTCTCCTCGTCGGCGTCGCCGCGTTCGTCGTCGTGTGCTGGCCCGCCGCGGGCGCGCTTCGTCCGGTGCGCCGGCAGCTGGCCGCCGGGTGGGTGATGCTGGTGGTGGCCACCGTCGCGCTCCTGCTGCTGCGCGGCCCGTACGAGACGGCCGGCCGGCTCACGTCGGCGTTCGACCTGGCGGCGCTGGGCCGGACGGCCACCGGGCGGCCCGGGGGAGCGCTGATCGTCCGGCTGGTGCTGCTGGGCGCGGCCGCGGTGGCCGTCAAGCGGTCGGCCGTACGGTTTCGCGGCCGGGACGACGACGGCGAGCCGCAGGGCCTCGGATCGCGCGCCCGCTGGGCCGGGGCGGCACTCGCCCTCGGGCTGGCGCTCACCTGGGCCGCTGCGGAGCACGCCTCCGCCGGGATCCAGGTGCCCCTCGCCGTTCCCGCCGCCGTGCTGCACATGCTGGCCATGGGGGTCTGGCTGGGCGGGCTGATCACGCTGGTGCCGCTCCTGCGGAGCCGGGGCGACGGCAGCCCCGCGATCCCCGCGTCCGCGACGGGCCGGTTCTCGGCACTGGCCTTCACCGCCGTCGCCGTGCTCTGCGGCACCGGGGTGTACCAGTCCTGGCGGCAGGTCGGCTCCTGGGGGGCGCTGACCGGCACGCCGTACGGCAGGACCCTCATGGTGAAGGTGGCCGCCGTGGTCCTGGTGCTCTGCGTGGCGTCCCTCTCCCGTCGGTGGACCGCGGGCCTCGTGCGGCAGTCGCCCGCAGTGGCGCAGACGCCCGCAGCGGCGCAGTCGCCTACGGTGCCCGTGCCCGTGCCCGTGCCCGTGCCCGTCCCCGTGCGCGAGCTGGTGGGCGCGCCGTCCGCTGCGGGGGCGGCGGACCCCGTACGCCGGTCCGGCAGCGAGACGACCGATGTGGCGGGGACCGACGGCGGCGACACCGGCCGGCCGGTCCCCGAGGCCGACGCACTGCGACGACGCCTGCGTCGGACGGTGGTCGTCGAAGCCCTGCTCGGCGTGGCGGTCCTGGCGGTCACCACGGTGCTCACCGGAACCCAGCCCAGCCGGGCGGCAGCCACGACCGCCGCGGCGGCTGCAGGGCAGGAGCCCCCGGTGCAGGTGGTCACCGTCCCGTTCGACATGGGGACGGCGAACCACCAGGGCACCGTGCAGATCACCCTGGCGCCGGGACGCGTCGGGGAGAACACGGCCGAGGCCGTGGTGTTCACCGCGGACGGCGGCCTCGCCACCGTTCCCGAACTCCGCCTGACCCTCACCCAGGAGAAGCTGGGAGTCGGCCCGCTCGACGCCGGACTCAAGAACCGGAAGGGATACTGGGCCGCCTACGACCTGCGGCTGCCCATGCCCGGGGAGTGGACCATGAACATCACGGTCCGCACCAGTGAGATCGACCAGGTCACGGTGCGCGGAACCGTCCGCATCACGTCGCCGTCGTAGGCGCCCCGGTACCCGGCCCACCCCGCGCCGCGCACCGTGCCGGAACGGCCGGGGCCGGGGCACGGTACGGGCCGCGTACCGCGTACCGCGCCCCGACCCCGATCCCGACCCCGACTCCGCTCCCGGCCCCCCGCTCCCGGCCCCGGCCCGGCGGCGCCGGCCGTTGGGTCAGGCCCGGCTGCGGCTGCGGCGCAGCCACCAGACGGCACCGGCGGCGAGCAGTGCGACGGCCGCGACCGCCCCGAGGACGGCTGCGGTGTTGCCGCCCGTCCCCTTCGCGTCGGCCGCCTCGGTGTGCGCGGCGGCGGAGGCGGCGGGAGCCGCCGTCGACGGCGGCCCGGACGGGACGGTGCCCGGCGTCGGTGCCGCGCCGGCGGCGACCTGCCTGGCCCCGGGGGCCGCCGCCTTCAACTCGAGCACGGCGGCCGGGTTGTCGGCCTTCTCCCCGCCGGTGGGCACTTCGATCCACCGGTCGACCTTTCCGTCGCCGTACGTCTCCAGTGTCTTGAACGCCAGCGACTTCTCGTCGGGCAGCTGACGCACCGTGATGCTGTACTCGGCATCGGTGCCCTTGGGCAGAGCAGTGCCGCCGACGGTGTAGCCGTCCGGGGTGGCCGTCAGCTTCCACTCCTCGGGGGCTTCCTTCAGCGTCACGGCGTCCGGGGTGATGCCCTTCGGGAGGACGACCCGCAGCTCGGAGATGCCCGCGGTGTCCGACTCCGCCTCGGCGGTGAAGGAAAGCGTCACGTTCTCGGAGAGGGCTCGCGGATCGGAGGCGGTGACCTCGGTGTGGGCCGCGGCCGGCCCGGCCGTCAGGCCCAGGATCACCAGGGAGCCGGCTGCTCCAAGGCCCAGCCTGCGGCGGACAGGGCGTGCGTGCGTGGTGGTGTTCACGGTGGGAAACCTCTCGGTACGCGGACGGGCCGCACCGCACCGGTGCCGGCCCGCCGGGATCAGGGGAACGTCTCCTGCCCGCCCGGCAGGAGGCCCCCGGCGTACCACCGCGTCACACAGCATCGTCGTCACCGCCGGTCGCACCTCGGGGCCGCCGGGCGCTACGGGCACGATCCGAGGGCGTGGCCCCGGCCGTGGCCGGCAGCGGGCACCGAACGCCGCGGCCCCGGCCGCGACGGCCTTCTGGGCCCAGCGGCCCACCGTCTCCGGCAGACGGCTGAGCACCTGGTCCGCGCGGTGCATGAGCAGGGCCACGACGCATACGGCCGCGCAGTGGGCCGCCGTCATGGCCCACGCGCCGTGGTGTGCGGCGCCCACGGCGTGCGGCACCACACCGCGAGCTCCGCCGTGCCCGTGATGTACCGGCCGCCCCACGGACAGGGCGCGGTGCAGGGCGAGTTGACCGACGCCCGTGGCGGTGACCACGTGCCACCACGGTGGGGGCCTGCGCGTCAGGGGCCACGACAGCGCGAACGCGCACGCCGCCCCGCCCGCCACCCGCTCCCAGGCAACGGGGTCCCCGGCCGCCAGGTGATGGCCCGCGGCCGCCAGTGCGGTGCTGAGCGCGGTGAACACGGCAGCCCTGAGCCACCGTCCGCCGAGCCGCTCGGGCTGCGGACACGAGCGCATCCCTGCACGGGCTCCTGCCATGTCGGCCCATCCTTCACCGGCCCGGACACCGGAGGGCCCCGACTGTCAATTCACGAGCAGTTTTCCCGGGTCGGGCACCCCCTCGCACCCCCTCAGGGCCGGACCGGGCGCGCTCGCCGGTCAACCGGCGAAGAGGAGGTAGCTGGCCGTCGTGGCCAGGGAGAAGCCCGCGAGCATGAGGGGGAGGAGCCCCCAGAAGCACAGGTGCATGCAGATCCCGACCACGACGGCCCAGGGGCGCGTCTCCGGGACGAGCAGCCCCAGCGGCAGGAGGGCCTCGATCGCTATGACCAGCACCGCCAGGGGCCGGCCGATCCGCAGCGCGCGGGGGGACCCGCTGCCCAGGAGGCGGACGAGGGGCGCAGGGTAGAAGTACTCGCGGCGGGGGAGCAGCGGGCGGACGGCCGCCCCCGCCTCGATCCACTGGGCCACCCGCAGTCCGGAGCGGAAGTGCGGGGAACGCGCCTTGATCCACGCACTGTTGACGTACATCTGGCTGGTGATCAGCACGATCAGGAACTGTGCGAACGTGTTCGCGGACGACTGTGCGTACGTCACGCTCAGCCCCCGGCCGGGAGCGCCGGCGAACATCAGGCACGCCGCGCACAGCATGAGGTAGACGGTGTTGAAGCGGTAGAGGTACGTCAGTTCGAAGGCGAGCCCGAGCGTGACCGCGGCGGCCGCTGCGTGCGGCCACGGTCCGAGCGTCAGTGCCAGCGCCGCCGTCAGACGCAGGACCGTGACGGGGTGGTGCAGTGCCGCGATGAGCGCCACGGCATCCGGGCCGCGGCGCTGACCCAACTCGTGGCGCGAGTACGTACCGACGGCGAGGAAGTTCCACATGCCCTGGACGAGTTCGCCCAGGAACTTCATCACGCACGCGACGCCGAGGGCGATCCGGAAGAGCTGGAGGTGCGCCTCTTGCGTAGGGTTGTGGAAGAGGTCAGTCAGGGAGTGGAAGAACCACACGTCCGGCCACCACCTCGATCGTCGTCTCTCCGTCCGCGTACCACATGTGTCCCTGTCCGTCGACGCTGTCGTACCTGCCCATCAGGTAGTCGCAGAGCGATTGCAGTTCGGTGGTCGTGAGCGCGAGGCTGTCCCCGGTGGGGAAGAGGTCGAAGACGTTGATCTGTTCGGCCACCCCGTCCTTCGTTCCCGTCAGGTCCACGACGATGGAACAGCCGTGGCTGAACATCGGCCAGCTGAATATTCCGCCGGGGCGCCGTACGAATCCCACGACGGTCATGCGGACGACGAGGGCGGCGGTGGCGAGAAGCTCCAGGAGCCCCGTCCAGTCCCTCACCGGTCCGCACCCCTGTCGACGGAGGTCCAGCCGACGAGGGTGACGCCTTCGAGGCGGACGACGGTCTGGGTGGCCAGGAGCCCCTTGATGCGCGGATCGTCGTAGGAGATGTGGTGAGTGGTGCCGCCGAGCGGGCGCACGCCCCGCCAGGTGCGGGCGAAAGGTATGCCCCGGACCCCGTAGGGGCTGGTCCTTCGCACCTTCAGGACGGCGAACCCGTTCCGCAGGGCCGGGCACCTGTCCGTGGCGAGTTCGAGGCAGGGCCGGCAGATGGGGGGATAGCTCGTGGTGGTGGAGGGCGCACGGTAGCGGCCGATGTCGGCCGCCTCGGCCAGGTCGACGAGCCAGGTCCAGCGGCCGTCCGCCTCGGGCCGGGCGCCCCGGCCGCACACCTGGCAGTCCAGGGCCGCCATCGCCCGGCGCTGGCGGCCGCCGTGGACCCGGCCGAAGACCGGGCGGCCGACGCCTTGGGCATCGGTGTGCCGGGCCCACAGGATGCCGCGGTCGTCACGGTCGGCCGGGGTCTCGTCGGCCAGGCAGAGCCGCCCGCGCCGCCACCGCAGTTCGAGCTGAGGAGCCTGCTCGTGGTCCCAGGCCGTCATATGGGGGACGACGAGCGGGGGACCGGGTTCCCGGGGTGTCATGGGTCTCCTTGTCACGCCGTCCGGGGAAGGGCGGTGCGCGGGCATCGGCTCAGGCGAGCGTCAGCTCGGCGGCGTAGCCGCCGTCGCCCTCGCCGACGCGGCTGAGCTTCCAGCCCGTCCCCGCGGTGAACTCGTCCAATTCGGCGGGGGCGAGCGAGAGGTAGTCGAACCAGGGGCTGGCCATCTTGTGGTAGCGCACCCGGATGCGGTCCTGGCCCGCCATGCGTCCGGATGCCACGTTGAGGCGCGCGTAGTCGAGGTGCACCGGGTTGGTGGTCGCCAGGGGATCACTGGTGACGCCCAGCAGCCGTGCGCCGGGGCGTGAGATGCGCCGGAGGTCGCGCAGCAGGGTCCGGCCGCGTTCGCGGGAGCCGAGGATGCCGAGGTTGCCGCCGCCGAGGAGGAAGGTGTCGAAGGTGCCGGCCCCGGCGCCGTTCACGAAGTCGAAGACGTCCGCGCACTGGACGTTCGCCCCGCGCGCGCGGGCTATGCCGGTCACGGTGGCGGACGCGTCGATGCCGGTGGTCTCCAGGCCGCGCCCGGCGAGTTCCAGGAGATGGCGTCCCGCACCGCAGCCGATGTCCAGGACCCTGCCCCGGGACCAGTCCGCCAGCAGGCGTTCGGGAAGGTCCCAGTCGGCGTAGGGGGCGAAGTAGCGGGAGGGGTCGGACCAGCCGATGAAGCCGTCCTCCCGCTCCACGATCTCGGCGGCGCTGCCCGGAGCACCGTTCGCCCGCCAGCAGCGCAACAGGAGGGCGCCGAAAGCGTCGTCGCTCTCGGGCGCCGGAGGTGAGACGTCGTCACGAGACACGGCCTGTACCGCCTTCCGGGGAGGGGACGAGAACGACGTCGAGCCGGGACAGTTCACGGTGGCGGTAGGTGCCGGTCCACCGGGGCGGCCCGGCGCCGTCCGCCCGGAGGATGTCGTCGAACCGCTCCGTCAGGGCGTCGAGCGCGACGCCGATCTGAAGGCGGGCCAGCGCGGCACCCGGGCAGAAATGGGGTCCCTTGCCGAAGGAGAGGTGGTCATGGGCGTTGGGGCGGGGTTCCAGGGCCTCGGGGTCGGGGTACCTGCGGTCATCGCGGTTGGCCGCCCCGAAGGCGAACATCACCCTGTCTCCCCTGTCCAGGACGCGGCCCTCGATCTTCACGGGGTGCGCCACCACGCGGACGGAGGACAGCGGTTCCGGCAGCGACAGGCGGATCAGGTCCTCCAGGAGCGCCTGGCGCTCCGCGGGCTCCGCCCGCGCGTAGCGGGCGAACTCGCCTCGATGCGTGACGAGCCGGTGGACGGCGTTGGCGATGGTGCGGCCGGTGTTCTCGAATCCGGCGATGACCAGCATGCCGCAGAGCGACACGATGTCGCTCTCCGTGATGCCACTGCCGCGGGCGGCGGTGAGGACGTCGGAGATGACGTCGTCCCCGGGCACGGTGACCTTCTGCCGGACGAGGCGACGCAGGTACGGTTCGAGGGCCGCCAGGGCCGTTTCCCCGTCCATGGCGGCCGACTGCGGGGAGAGCAGGGCGCGGACCCACCGTTCGATGTCGGGCCGGTCGGCCTCGGGTATGCCGAGGACGGTGCAGGTCGAGGCGAGCATCGAGGGCCTGATGAACGCGCTGATGAGTTCCGTGGGTGCTGCGACGGGCAGTTGCGCGGCGTGCGACGCGATGATGCGCCGGATCGCCGCGCGGTGCCGCTCCACCGCACGTGCCGAGAGGGCTCCGGCCGCCGGCCTGCGGACCGCGGCGTGCTCGGCGCCGTCGAGATCCAGCAGATTGCGGTCCAGGGCGTTCCCGGTGCCGGAAGCACCGGCGGCGTAGGCGCCGGTCATGACCAGGCGGTCGTCGCCGAGCAGCGCGCGCACGGCTTCGTCGCGGCTGATCAGCCAGACCGGTGTGCCGCTGCGCGTGTGCACCGGACACACGGGGTGCCGGTCGCGCAGCGGGGCGAACAGCGCTTCCGGATCGTGGACGAACTGCGGGGAGTGCAGGATCCGATCGGCGCAGAAGGCGGTGTCGTCGTCGAGAGGCATGCCGGCCTTTCGGTCAGGGGGCTCAGGCTGAGGTCTCTTCAAGGGCGTGCGCACGCCGGTCCGGGCCGTGCCGGGGAAGACCGGTCATGAGGATCACGGGGGGCAGCAGCAGTCCGAGGACCGCCAGGAGCAGCGCCGGCCGCACACCGACGGTCGACCCGGCCACCCCGCCCGCGAAGGCCCCCAGCGGCCGGCCTCCCCACGAGAGCCACCGGCCGGCCATCATCACGCGCCCCAGCATGTCGCTCGGACACGCCGTCTGACGGAACGAACGGGCCGCCGTCGTATAGAGGAAGACGAAGAACATGACCACGACGAATGACGCCAGAACGGCCGCTTGCCCGGCCGGGCCGGGGTGCACCGCCAACGTGACCGCCTCGCACGGCGCGGTGGCGAACGAGCTGACGACCAGCACGCGCGTCATGCCGAAGCGCCGCGTCGCCCGCTGCGCGACCAGAGCGCCCTCGACGCCGCCCACGGCGCCGATTCCGAGCACGAGGCCGGCGGCCTGCGCGGTCCAGTGCAGGTGGCGCACCACGTAGAGGAGCCACAGGGCGTTCCACCCGGCGAGGAAGAACGAGTCGACTCCGTTGGCCAAGGCGATGGAGCGGAACTCGCGGTGCGCGAAGACGAATTTCAGGCCCGCGCCCTGCGAGGCGAAGAACCCGGCACGCGCCGTTCCGGTGTCGCGGGGGCGCTCCACCCTCGGCCGTGACACGGCGATGCGCAGCAGGAAGAGGAAGCTGATGGCATAGGACGCGCCGTCGCTGACCATCGCGCCGGGGGCGCCGAGCGCGGCAACGAGGAATCCGGCGAGGGAGGGGCCGATGAGCAAGGCCGTGCTGAACGAGGCGTTGAGCTTTCCCAGGGCCTCCTCCAGCCGGGGTCCCCTTCCGAACAGGTCCGGCGGGAAACTGGAGTAGGCGGCATCGAAGAGGAGACCGATCGAAGCCTCCAGGAACGCGACCAGGAAGACGTGCGGCAGCGTCAGGGCGTGCAGTGCCGCGGCCAGCGGGACCGACAGCACCAGAAGGCATCGGCCGGCGTCGCCGTAGAGCATCAGCCTGCGTTTGTCGCCGCGGTCGGCCACCGTTCCGGCCCACAGGCTGAGCAGCAGCTGGGGAAGGGCCGAGGCGGCCCCCAGCAGGCCCAGCATGAAGGGCGAGGCGTGCAGGGTGTCGAGTGCCGTCAGCGGCAGGGCCAGGGCAGTGACCGCGGTTCCCGTGTCACTGACGAACTGGGCGACGATCAGCCGCCGGAAATTGCCGTCGCGAAAGACCGATCCAGAATTCTCCGAAGGCACCTACACGTCTTTCTTGTTCCACGGGAAGAGGATCCGTTCAAGGCCCCGCAGCCGAGCCGGGTCGGTGATCCCCGGCCCGGCCTCTGGGTCAGGACTTGTACTGGAAGGCGTGCGACGCCATCTTCTGGGGGTCCACCTTGGCCGACCCGGAGAACGCACCCTTTATCATCCTCAGAATTTTCTGCACAGCACTCCCCTTTGCCGAGACGGCCCGTTGCCGTCAGCACCTGTCATGGGAGCACGCGCCGCGCCGGATCATCAAGGGCGAGGAGGATTATGGCGCGTTCTCCGTATTGATCGGTGATCGAATGGAAGGTGGTACGGGGTTCAGGAGACGCCTTTGAACACCAGGATGGTTCTGGGGCGGAATGGAGTCGCCATATCCGGCCACTGTGCAGTCCGTCATCCACTCCCGCGGCCCCCCGCTCGGGCGCGGACTCAGGGGGGCGGGCCGGGGAGGATCGCCGGAGGGTGCGCGTCGCCCGGTTCATGGCGTCACCGGGGCGGCCCGGGCGCTGTGAGTTGTCTGTGAAGCGTGGTGCTCCGGGGGGTCGGGGTGTGGGATGAGTGCGGACAAGTTCTATATTCGTATGAACCATCCGCGCGCGGCCGTGCTGCGGTGATCAAGGGGACGACTGCGTTGGCCGATACCGACACCGTTCCGGGCGCCAGGACGGAATCCCGGAGCACCCGCAAGGCGCGCAGGAAGTCGCGCAACCGCCGCCGCATGGGCGTGGGCATGGCGGTGATCGCCGTGGGCGGGGCCGCCGCCGGCGCGTACGCCTTCACGCTGGGCGGCTCCTCCGACGCCGCCCGGGGCGACGCGAAGCTCGGCGCCTCGGGCGCCGCCGACGCGGCTGCCGCCGCCAAGGGCCCCGAGGCGGCCTGGGACGGCAAGGTCAAGATCCTGGGGGACGGCTCCACCTCGTACACCGGGCCGCAGCCCGGGCAGCTGAAGCCGGAGAAGCTCAAGCCGGGCGAGAGGCCCCCGCAGTTCGTGGTGTTCTCCTGGGACGGCGCCCTGGAGGGCGACGACCACCTCTTCTCGCACTTCCGTCAGGTGGCCAGGGAGAACAACGCCCACATGACCTTCTTCCTCACCGGCATCTACCTGCTGCCGGACAGCAAGAAGATGCTCTACCGGCCGCCGCAGCACCCCCAGGGTTCGGCCGCCATCTCGTACCCGACCGTCCCGCACGTGAAGACCACCCTGGAGCAGCTGCGGGGCGCCTGGGCCGACGGCGACGAGATCGGATCGCACTTCAACGGGCACTTCTGCGGGCCCAAGGGCGGAGGGGACTGGAGCCCCGACGAATGGAAGAGCGAGATCGACCAGACGTACGCGTTCGTCAAGAACTGGAAGACCAACACCGGCTTCACCAAGGAGGCGCCCCTGCCCTTCGACCCGGACCGGGAAGTGGTCGGCGGGCGCGCACCCTGCCTGGAGGGCCAGAAGAACCTCCTGACCGCGGTCAAGCCGTACGGCTGGCGCTACGACGCGAGCTCCTCGGGCGATTTCCAGCTGTGGCCGTCCAAGCTGAACGGCATCTGGAACTTCCCCCTCCAGCTCGTGCCGCTCCAGGGCAAGGAGGTGCAGGTCCTCTCCATGGACTTCAACTTCCTCTTCAACCAGTCCGGCGACAGCACCCAGGGCGACCCGGCGAAGTTCCCCGCTTGGCAGGCGCAGGTCCGGGCCTCGTACATGAACGGCTTCAACCGCGTCTACAACGGCAGCCGGGCGCCCATGTTCATCGGCAACCACTTCGAGGACTGGAACGGCGGCATCTACATGAAGGCCGTCGAGGACGTCATGAAGGACGCCTGCACGCGCCAGGAAGTGCGCTGCGTGTCGTTCAAGGAGCTCTCGGACTGGCTCGACGTCCAGGACCCGAAGGTCCTGGCCCAGCTGCGCACGCTCGACCCGGCGCAGGCACCGGACTGGACCGATCTGATCAAGTAGCCGGTCCGGCCGGACCGGGGGAACCCGGCCCCCGGGCCGGCCGGACCGGCCGCTCCGGCCGTCCGGCCTACTTCGTGGCCTTGATGTAGTCCGACCACAGGCGTACGGCCCGGTCGCTGCCCGGCGTGCCCGGGGCGTCGCCGCCCAGCCCCGTCAGCGGCAGCGGCACCAGGTCGGTCAGCGACATCCGGTAGACCACCACGGCCGTGGACTCCTCCTTGGTGCTGCCGATGAACCAGCCCGCCGTATTCGCGGCGGTGTTTCCTGTTTTGCCCGCCGCGCCGGGATGCGCCTTGCCCACCGCCTTCGCCGATCCCTCGGTCATGGTGTCCTCGAGCGCGTCCGTCACCGCGCGGGCGGTCCTGGCCGTCACGGCCCGGGTCGGCTTCGGCCCGTCGAGCGGCACCGCGCCGCCGTTGCGGGTGACCGAGCGCACCGAGTAGGGATCGGTGTGCATGCCGTCGGCGGCGAAGGTCTGGTAGGCGCCGGCCATGCGGATCGCACTGGGCGTCGAGTTCTCGCCGAGCGCGAATCCGGGAACCCGCGGCCCGAGGCTCGATTCGAGCAGTCCCGTGCGCCGGGCGAACGACTCCACCCGGTCGAGGCCGACGTCGAGGCCGAGCTGGAGCATCGGGGTGTTGACGGAGTTCGCCACGGCCTGGCGCAAGGTCACCTGCCCCCAGTTGCGGCCGCCGTCGTTGCGCCCCTTCACCACCTTGCCGCTGCGGTCCCAGTACGGGCCCTCGGGCGTCTGCACGGTGACCTGGTCGTTGCCGTCGTAGGGGGAGGAGGGGGACACGGGCGTGCGGGCCTTGCCGCGCGTGCGCATCACCCCTTCGTCGAGCGCGGCGGCGTAGACGATCGGCGTGAACGCCGTGCCGACCGGGATCGTGGTCGCGTTCGCCTCGTTGAAGCCCTGCTTCAGGTAGTCGGGCCCCCCGTACACGGCGAGCAGCCGTCCGTCGGGGGCGACGCTCGCCGCCCCGATCTTCGCGTACTTGTCGGTGTCCGGGCGCTTCTCGGCGTCGAAGTCCTTCTGCGCCCCCTGCACCGCGGCCGTCAGGGCGGTCATGCGGGCCCGGTCGAAGGTCGTGTAGATCTGGTAGCCGCCGAGGTCGAAATCGGACTCCTTGAGGTGCCCGGCCTTGATCGCGTACGCCTTGGCCATCTCGACCAGGTAGCCGGTCTGCGCGCCGGGGATGCCGACGAGGGACGCGCTGGACGGCTCGGGGAACGTCGTGTAGGTGGCGCGCTCGGCGCGCGAGAGCTGGCCGGTCTCCACCATGCGGTCCAGGATCCAGTTCCAGCGCTCGACGGACCGCTCGTGGTTCTCCTTGCTGAGGGTGGGGTCGTACAGACCGGCGCCCTTGAGGAGGGAGGCGAGGAAGGCCCCCTCGCTGGCGTTGAGCTGCGAGACGTCCTTGCCGTAGTACGCCTGGGAGGCGCGCTGGATGCCGTAGGTGCCGCGCCCGAACCAGCTGGTGTTCAGGTAGTCCTGGAGGATCTGCTGCTTGCTCTTGCGGTTGTCCAGCTTGACGGCCAGCAGGAGCTCGGTGAACTTCCGGGACAGCGTCCGGTCCTGGTTCAGATAGGCGTTCTTCACGTACTGCTGCGTGATGGTGGACCCGCCCTGGGTCTCGCCGCCCGTCGCCGCGGCGCGCACGGCGCGCAGGACGCCGGAGGGCGACACCCCGGGGTCCGAGTAGAAACTCGCGTTCTCGGCCGCGAGGACGGCTCCCTGGACCTTGGGGGGCACCTTGTCCAGGGGCATCTCCTGGCGGCTGACCCATCCCGTCCGGGCCATCGTGGAGCCGTCGGCCCAGTAGTAGATGTTGTCCTGTTGCTTGGCGAATGAGTTGAGATCGTCGGGTATGTCCGTCACTGCGTACGCGATCGTGACGAAGCCCAGTACGCCCAGGAACGCGTACAGGGTGGCGCCCAGCCACTGGCGCCACGAGGGTATCCACCGGCGCCAGCCGCTGCGGCCCGGTCTGGGGAACTCGGGGCGCATGCGGCGCAGCAGCCTGCGCACCTCCGCGAGGCCCTTGCGCAGGACCGGTTCGAGGGCGGGCGCGAGTGCGCCGAGTCGCCCGGCGGATATGCGGGGCCCGCGGCGCGGAGCGGGCTTCGCCCGGCGGCCCGACGGGGCCCTGCCGCCTCCCAGTGCGGCGGCCAGCCGGCCCCGCGATCGCCGTCCAGCGGCCGTGTCCTGCCGTCCCACTCCGGAATGCTCCCTTGCTGTGCTTCCCGCACACCCTAGATGCATTTACTGTGAGACCGGTGTGAGGGCGGCGCTATTCCGCCGCGGGGCGGGGCCCGGCCCCGGCGATCAAGCGGAGGCGGACGGCCCGCTCTGCGGGGCGACTCCCGGGCGGTGGCGGGGGACGAAGCGGAACGCTGCCAACCTGTCGTGTAGTTGTGCGAAGATTCCGTCCCCCGGTTCGTGCGGACCGGGTGACAAGGGGTAAACAGAGTGATACCTAAGAGGTTCAGGCCCGCCGCCATTGCGGCCCTGACCGTGGTCGTGGCGTCCGGAAGCATGCTCGCGTACTCCGCGACCGCCGTGCCCGGGCCCCGCGAGGCCGATCGCGCCACCGCCGACAACTTCGCCCGCATAGCCAGCGATGTGCTCTCCCAGCGCACGCAGGCCCTGGTCGAGGATCACGCGGGACACCGCAATTCCGGTCAGACCGCGACGAAGGCGCGCCTGTCGGCCAAGCTGAAGAGCGACGAGGACGCCGCGCTGGCGTCGCTGCGGTCCCGCAAGACGCGACTGGCGGAGCTGGGCGAGGCGTACACGGACGCCAAGACCCGCGTCGTCGTGGACAAGGCCACGGTCACCGGCGGCAAGGCGGTCGTCCAGGTCACCGAGCAGACCACGCTCACGTACAAGAAGCTCCGGGGGGACGAGCCGGACACCACGGACATCGGGACGAAGTACCAGCTGACGCTCACCAGCAAGCCGGGGGGTGCCTGGGAGCTGAACTCGATCTCCTCCCAGGACAAGGGCCCCGTCGCGGTCAACGAGCCCGTGGCCGCCCCGGTGAACGTCGTCAAGGACGACGGCAACCAGTACCCGGACGGCACGCCCGCGTCCACCAAGTACCCCGCCACCCCGAAGCCGAAGGCGAAGACCGGCGGCGCGTACGACTACGCCGCCATGGCGAAGTACGCGGAGAAGTACTGGAGCAGCTACAACCCGGCGTACCGCAAGTTCAGCGGAGCCGGCGGGGACTGCACCAACTTCATCAGCCAGGCGCTGAACGCGGGCGGCTGGAAGCCCGTTCCGGGCTCGACGACGGACTACCGGAACTGGTGGTACGACGGCGCCAAGCAGAGCGACTCCTGGGTCGGCGCCAACGAGTGGGCGTGGTTCACGCTGTCCAACCAGCGGGCCGCCAACCTCGCCAACGTCTACCAGGCGGACATCGGCGACATCGTGCAGGTGGACTTCAACAAGGACGGGTCCAAGGACCACTCCATGATGGTGACGTACCGCAGCAGTGCGGGAATGCCGTACCTCACCTACCACTCCACCAACACCTACCGGAAGTCCCTCGCGAGCATCATCGCGTCCTACCCGAACGCGACGTACTACGCGTACCGCACCTGACGGTGCCCCTCGGCTCCTCCGGCCGCGAAGTCCTCGCGGCCGGAGGAGCCGGTCCGACGCCCGCCGCCCACCGATTTCTTAGCACCTCAGGCCAACAATTCGCCCGGCCGCCACCACGGCGACTACAAAGGACCGCATCGATCCGAACCCTGCGACGGGGATGATGTCGAAGGCGGTGAATGCGCATGCGTGAGTGCGGCGAGACCGAATACAACGCGGCGGTATTACTTCAGGGAATGCCGATGTCCGGCGAACTCCCGTGAGGTGAGCGGCCATGCTGAAACCTTTGTCGTTTTCCCCGACGGACGCATCCGTGGACGATTACCGGCTCCTGACCTCGACCATCAGATCGAGGGCCGAGGACGCCCAGGGCTTTTTCGGCGGAGCCTCGCGCCGGCCGGGAGAGATGGCGCACCTGCCGTTGCGCATTCAGCTGCGGGGATTGTCCGTCGAGCTCTACATCGAGCTCCGCCTGCAGAGTGCCGGGATGCGCATCGCCGGATTCCGCAACACTTTCGAGAACGGACAGGCCCCGCCGGAAGCGTGTGTCCGCCACGTACAGGACGCCGTCGCGCCCCCGGGGATCCCCCGGACCGAAGTCCTGCCGTTCGGCGGGGGCCGCTCCGACCTCGAGACGGCCGCAGCGGTGCGGCGATCGGGGGTCTTCCTGGGGCGCCGGCCCCTGGGCAACGCGGTGCTCTGGCTGCACCGAAACCGCGATCCGAAGTGCACCGCACACGGAATGCTCGTGCTGTCGGAGATGATCTGCGAGGCAGCCCGGTTCCCCGCCCTGGCCGATGCCATGTCGCGCATCTGGATGACCGGAGGGCGTCTGTCGGCCCCGGCACCCGCCTGAGGAGGGCGCCCCGCGCCGGGGCCGGGCGAACCCGTCGTCGGCGACGTCACCCGATGTGCCGAGTCACCCCCCTGCTTCGGTGCGGGAGGGCCGTGGCGTGTGGTTACCTGGGCGCCGCCTCGCACTGTCGCGAGCCGACTACATGGAGTGAAGGTGGTGTTGTCGTGAGCGTTCTGGACCTCAAGCTGGAGCGGGCGTTCGACGTCTTCGACTCGGACCGTGACGGGCGGCTGGAGAAGTCGGACGTCATCGGCGTCTCGGACAGGCTGGCCGAGTCGCTCGGCTGCGCCCCGGACGCCGTGGACCGACTCCGGGATTCACTGGCGGACCTCTGGGACACCGTCTTCCAGAAGATGGACAAGAACGACGACGGCGTCGTCGACCGGCAGGAGTTCCGGGCGGCGTTCCGGGCGCGGATCGTCACCGACCAGAACCGGATCTGGGAACGCATCAGGAACATGAGCAACGCCTGGACCGAACTCGGAGACCGCGACGGCGACGGCATGCTGAGCCGCGAGGAGTACACCTCGCTGCTGCACGGCATGTTCCGCCTGCCGCGGGAGACCTTCGACGAGGCGTTCGACCGGCTCGACGTCAACGGCGACGGGCAGCTGAGCCGTGACGAGATCAGCTCCGCGATGAAGGAGTACTACACCAGCGAGAACCACACGGCCCGCGGGAACCAGTTCTTCGGCCGTCTCTGAGCAGGGGCCGGCGGCAGGGGGGCGCCCGGTGCTCCCCTGCCGTACTCGGCCCACCTGCCTGCAGTTGCGTCCCGGGGGCCGGTTCGAATCGCCTTCCCGCTCGTTGTCCGGGCGGGGAAGCCGATCCCCCCAGACCCACTGGAGGAACTCTTGATGGCCGATGCCGCACTGCCGGTGATCGTTCTTTCCGACCCGGACCCGCTCCGCCGGCACGAGACGGCCGAGCTGGTGCAAAGCTGGTACCGGACCTCGTTCCGCGTGCTGCAGGTCGGCGGGCCGGCGGAGGTGGTCCGGGCGCTGCGCTCGCTGGCCGACCGGAAGGTGCCCGTCGCAGCCGTGCTCGCCGACGAGGCCCCCGAACCCGGCGCCGCGCCCCCCGGCGTCCGCTGGCTGCCGCTGGCCGGGCGCGCCGACGCCGTACCGGGCGCCCGCACCGAGCCCGTCCGGACCGACGAGGCTCCGGCGGAGCGGCTTCGGGGCGCCCTCGATGACTCCCTGTGCACGTGGAACGCAGACTTCCACGGGGATCTGCCGACCGCCGAGGTGCGCGGGAGCCGCTTCTCGCCCGCCGCCTATGCGGTCCGCGACTTCCTGGGCCGCAGCGGCGTGATCTTCCGCTGGGTGCCCGAGGAGGACGTGCGCGAGGCCCCGGTGACCGTGCGGCTCGGCGACGGCACCGAGATGGTGGACCCGTCGATCAGCGAGCTGGCCGAGCGGCTCGGTCTCATCAGGCCGGCCGAGCGGGACCACTACGACGTCGCGGTGATCGGCGGTGGTCCGGGCGGGCTGTCCGCGGCGGTGTACGCCGCAGCCGAGGGCATGAGCGTGGTCGTGATCGAGGACGACGCGCCCGGCGGCCAGGCGGGATCGACGTCGCGGATCGAGAACTACCTCGGGTTCCCCGTGGGGCTCACGGGTAACGACCTTGCCCAGCGCGCCCTGCAGCAGGCCCGCCGGGCCCGCGTCGAGTGGCAGCCCACCCGGGTGGCCAGCCGGGTGACTCGGACGGACACGGGCGAGCACGCCGTCGAGTTCGTCAAGGCGGGCACCGACGAGACGGCCTCGGTGACGGCCGCCGCCGTGGTGGTCGCCACGGGGGTGGAGTGGAACCGCCTGACGGCTCCCGGCGTGGACCGCTTCCTCAACTCCGGCGTGTACTACGGGTCGTGCCTGTCCGATGCCCCCTCGACCGTCGGGGAGGACGTGTTCATGGTCGGCGCGGGCAATTCCGCCGGCCAGGCCGCGCTCTACTTCGCGCGCTACGCCCGTTCCGTGACCCTGCTGGTGCGCGGCACCGACCTCGGCGCGTCCATGTCGAGCTACCTCGTGCAACGCATCGAGCGCACCCCGGCCCTGCGGGTCCTGCTGGGCACCGAGGTCGCCGAATGCCTGGGCGGGTCCACGCTCACCGGGCTCCGGCTCAAGGACCGCGACGGCGGGGAGCGCACCGTCCCCGCGGACTGCCTGTACGTCCTGATCGGCGGCCGCCCGTCGACGGAGTGGCTCGGCGGCACGCTGCAGCTCGACGGCCGTGGGTACGTCCTGACCGGCAGTGGCGGGGCCGGCCCGGACGCACTGCCGATGGAGACCAGCCGGCCCGGCGTGTTCGCGGTGGGTGACGTGCGGTCCGGATCCGTCAAGCGGGTCGGTGCCGCCGTCGGCGAGGGCGCCGCGGTGGCGCAGTCCCTGGTCGAGTACCGGCGGCGGCACCCGGAGCGCTTCCGGGACGCGCGGACGTCCTGTGGCTTCTGAGGGCGGGACGCCCTCCTGACCTGTGCCGACGCAAGGGTCCCCGGTCCGGCGGGCGGACCGGGGACCTGCGCGTTCCGCGGGGGAATACCGCGGCCGGGGCCCCCGTTCCCAGGTATAGTTGAATTGTTAACCATCCTGGGAAGGGAAGCCATGCAGTTCGGGATCTTCACCGTCGGCGACGTCACGGCCGATCCGACGACCGGACGCGCGCCCGGCGAGCACGAGCGCATCAAGGCGATGCTCGCCATCGCGCAGAAGGCCGAAGAGGTCGGCCTCGACGTCTTCGCCACCGGCGAGCACCACAACCCGCCGTTCGTCCCCTCCTCACCGACGACGATGCTCGGCTACATCGCCGCCCGCACCGAGCGCCTGATCCTGTCCACGTCGACGACGCTGATCACCACGAACGACCCGGTGAAGATCGCCGAGGACTTCGCGATGCTCCAGCACGTCGCCGACGGCCGCGTCGACCTCATGATGGGCCGCGGCAACACCGGCCCGGTCTACCCCTGGTTCGGCAAGGACATCCGCGACGGAATCGACCTGGCCATCGAGAACTACGCGCTGCTGCGCCGCCTGTGGGACGAGGACGTCGTCACCTGGAAGGGCAAGTTCCGCACCCCCCTCCAGTCCTTCACCTCCACCCCCCGCCCCCTCGACGGCGTCGCCCCCTTCGTCTGGCACGGCTCCATCCGCTCACCGGAGATCGCCGAGCAGGCCGCGTACTACGGCGACGGCTTCTTCCACAACAACATCTTCTGGCCGGCCTCCCACACGAAGCAGATGGTGAACCTGTACCGCGAGCGCTACGCCCACTACGGGCACGGCACCCCCGAGCAGGCCGTCGTCGGACTCGGCGGACAGGTCTTCATGCGCAGGAACTCCCAGGACGCCGTCCGAGAGTTCCGGCCGTACTTCGACAACGCGCCCGTGTACGGTCACGGCCCCTCCCTGGAGGAGTTCACCTCCCAGACCCCGCTGACCGTCGGCTCGCCGCAGCAGGTCATCGAGCGCACCCTGTCCTTCCGTGAGTACGCGGGCGACTACCAGCGCCAGCTGTTCCTGATGGACCACGCGGGCCTGCCCCTGAAGACCGTCCTGGAGCAGCTCGACCTGCTCGGCGAGGAGGTCGTACCGGTGTTGCGCAAGGAGTTCGCGAACCTGCGCCCGGCCGGCGTGCCGGATGCGCCGACCCACGCGGCCCGCGTCGCGGCGGCCCGGGACACCACGGAGCGGGAGGCCCGGGCATGAAGCTCGTCGTCGTATCGGCCGGACTCAGCTCACCGTCCTCGACCCGTCTGCTCGCCGACCGCCTCACGGCGGCGGCCCTCGACCACCTGGCCGCCGAGACTCAAGTCATCGAACTGAGGGACCTGGCGACGGAGACGGCCCAGCACTTCGTCACCGGGTTCCCGCCCGCCCGACTGGCCGCGGCCCTCGACGCGGTGGCGGCCGCGGACGGCCTGATCGCCGTGACACCGGTGTTCGCGGGGTCGTACAGCGGCCTGTTCAAATCGTTCTTCGACGTCATCGACAAGGACGCCCTCACGGGGAAACCGGTGCTCCTCGGCGCGACCGGCGGGACGGCCCGGCACTCCCTGGTCACCGAGCACGCGATGCGCCCGTTGTTCGCCTACCTGCGGGCGCTCGTCCTGCCGACCGCGGTGTACGCGGCGTCGGAGGACTGGGGCGGCGACGGGCTGGCGCAGCGCATCGACCGTGCGGGCGCGGAGCTTGCGCGCTTCATGGCGCCCGCCCGGGCGGACGGCACCCCGGACGTCGACACCGCCGCCGCGATCGCACCCCGGTCGCTGACGGGGGCGATCACGTCGGTGGATCCGGCGGACGGCTTCGAAGTGGTGCCGTTCGAACGCCGCCTGGCCGCACTCCGGGTCGGCTGGCCGCACTCCGGGTCGGCTGGCCGCAACCGGCCGGGGCCGCTGTCAGGTGCCGTCGACGAGGCGCTGGAGGCCGGGCGCGTACAGGTCGGCCAGGTGCTCGGCGCTCGCGTGCGCGCTCGCCCCGTCCGGGCGGTGCAGGCTCAGGGTGGCGCCCAGGCCCAGCAGTTGGCCGGCGATCAGCTCGGCCCGCAGCCCGGCGTCCGGCCCCGTCAGGGTGGCGGCCAGCCGGCCGGTGACCTGCTCGCGGAAGCGCTCCCGGAGCAGGGTGCGTTCGTCCTCGATACCGAGGGAGAACACCACCCGCAGCAGCGGGTCCCCCTGCAGGCGGTCCCGCAGCTCGACCATCGTCAGGACCAGGTGCCGCCCGAGCTCCGGCGGCGGCGCGGCGAACAGTTCGCCGGCGGCCGTCCCGAAGTCGGCGACCGTGTTGAACAGGGCCTCCTTGCTGCCGAACCGCTTCACGATCAGTGAGGGGCTCACCCCGGCGGCCGCCGCGATGCCCCGCATGGTGACCTCGGCGTACGGCCGCAGCGTGAACGCCCGGCGCGCGGCCCGCACGATGGCGTCGCGCCCGTTCCCGGCACCCGTCCGCCCGTCGTCGGCGGCGGCGCCCGGCGGCGGGGCGGATCCGTCGGTGGTGCTCATGCGCTCTCCCGGGCGGCGGTCGCGGACGTCGGCACCGCGACCGTACCGCGCTTGGCGCTCCGGCCTCGCCGCGCACCGGGCCCCGGCCGGTCCGACGGCAGGAACAGCGTCGCGACCAGCGCGGCGAGCGCCGCTCCGGCGGCGATCAGGAAGATCAGCAGGTACGCGTGCAGGGTCGGGGCGCTGCGCCCGCCGGCCAGGAACGTCATATGGGCCAGCACGGCCGCGACCACGGCGCTGCAGCAGGCCTGCCCGACGGAACGCATCAGCGTGTTCAGGCCGTTGGCCGCGGCGGTCTCGCCCACCGGCACGGCCCGCATGACCAGGGCGGGCAGCGCCGAGTACGCGATCGCCGTGCCCGAGGAGACGACGGTGGCGCCGGCCACGATCATCCAGAGGCTGTGGCTGGTGAAGAACCGGACCACGTAGCCGGCGGCCATGACCACGGCGGCGAGCGCGAGGGCGGTACGGGGGCCGTACGCGGCGGAGATCCGCGCGGAGACGGGGGAGAGGGCGACCATCGCCAGGCCGCCCGGCAGCAGGCACAGGCCGCTCACCACGATGGAGGCGCCGAGGCCGTAGCCCGTGCTCGTCGGCTCCTGCACCATCTGACCCGTGACGAGGGAGTTCGCGTAGAAGGCGAAACCGATCAGCAGCGCCGCGACGTTGGTCAGCAGCACCGCGGGCCGCGCCGAGACCCGAAGGTCCACCATGGGGGAGCGGGTGCGCAGCTCGAACCGGCCCCAGAGCAGGCCCACGGCCACCGAAGCGCCGAGCAGGCAGAGCGTGCGCCCGGAGGTCCAGCCCCAGTCGGAGCCCTGGGTGATGGCGAGCAGCAGGCCGACGAGGAAGCCCGTCAGGCCGAGGGTCCCCGGCAGGTCGAAGCGCCCGGGGGAGCGGACGGGGGATTCCGGGACGATCCACAGCACCAGGAGCAGGTCGAGCAGGCCGAGGGCGGCCGAGGCCCAGAACATGGTGTGCCAGTCGAAGTTCTCCATCACCACGGCCGCCACCGGCAGACCGATCGCCGCGCCGATGCCCAGGGTCGAACTCATGAGGGCGATGGACGGCAGGATCCGCTCGGCGGGCAGCTCGTCCCGGATGATGCTGATGCCCAGCGGTATCACAGCGAGGGCCGCTCCCTGCAGGGCCCGGCCGGTGATCAGCACACCGATGTCGGAGCTGACCGCGCACAGCACGGAGCCGAGGGTGAGGACGCCGAGCGAGGCCAGCAGCACGCGCCGCTTGCCGTACATGTCGCCGACGCGTCCGAGGACCGGGGTGAAGACCGCGCCGGTGAGGAGGGTGACGGTCACCAGCCAGCCCGCGGCGCCCGGGCTCGCACCCGTGAGTTCAGGCACGTGCGGGAGCAGCGGCACCACGAGGGTCTGCATCACGGCGACGACCATGCCGCAGAAGGCGAGGACGGGCACGACGAACCGGGAGTGCGCGCAGGCCTGACCGGCGGCGGGTATCGCGGAGGGCATGCTGCTCCAGACGGGGGAGGGGAGCGGGACACCGCGGGGTGCACGGTTGTTCACCCCTCAGGGTAAACGATCGTGCACCCCCGCGTCCGCGCCCGTGGCGGGGGTGCTCGGCACCCGCGCCCGGCCGTCTCGGAATCCCCTCGAGCCACCCCCTGTCACGATCCGTCGCGAACGGCTGACACGGCTTCCGCGGCCGTGCGAAGTTGTCCGTGCAACGACCGTCGAGGGGGATGGGGGACGCATGCCCGAGTACGCAGGTTCCGACGAGGAAGCGGAGAAGGATCTGATCGCGTACTGCGAGAAGATCGATTTCGACCCGGAGTGGGTGGAGCCGGAGAAATGGGCTGCGTCCATCAGGATCGCCCAGCAGAAGCAGTACGGCTTCGCGGAGGCCCGCAAGACGATCCTCAGCGACCAGGAGGACCTGGTGAAAGCGGGTGCCCGGGACGCCCGTCAGGCGAAGCTGGACTCGGACGCGGCGGATCTGCTCACTCGGATCACCTACGACCGCGATCTGAAGGATTCGCTGGTCGTCACCGTCCTCGAGCAGTGCGCCGCCGCCTACGTGGGCGGGGAACGCGTCAATCTCGGCCTCGGCGGCGCCCCGATGGACCGCGGCGCGTACGGCGATCTCCGTGACGAGTGGTCGGCGGCCGGGGACCTCGCCGACGGCGGCGTGTTCACCGACTTCGTCAGCCACGCACCCCAGAACAAGGCCGCACTCGGCAAGGGCCAGGTCGGCGACACCCTCGCCAAGCGGAAGGTCCAGGGCAACCTGCTCGTGCGCATCGCCGGCGTCCGCTTCAACATGCACATCGACATCTCGAACTGACCCGCCGGCCGACCCTGCCGCCGCCCGACCGCAGCCGGTCGGGCGGCGGTCGGGCGGCGGTGACGACGGCCGTGCCGCGTACGTGTCCGGTGGTGGAAGAGGCTGACCGCCTTCACGTTCTGGGCGACAGGCCCTCGGCGCCCCGCCGACCGGGTAGAGGGCCTTGGCCGCGCTGTAGGGAACCTCACACCTGCGCGGCCGGGCGGGGCGACGGCCGGGCTTCGCGTCGAGGGCGTTGCGGCGGTTGCGGGCCCATCGGCCCATGTCAGGCGGGTGTGGCGGGCCGCGGCGGGGGCGTCCTCGTTTGGAGCAAAAGGGACAAGTCGGGTATATCGGCTATTCAACAGGGTTTCGGTCATATGTCTCTTGATGGTGTGTCAGCCGCAAACGCGCGGGGCATAATCGGCCCCGGTCGACCGGGAGCAGTGGAGCCATCGGGATACCGACCGACTCCCAGGCGGAATTCCGCACCGGACCGACCCCCAAGGCGCTGTAGATGTCCCTGGCCAGCCGCACCCGCCTCGCGGCCCTGATCGCCGCGGTCTCCGTTGCCGCCGCCGGCGTGACGGGCTGGGCCTACGGGCACGGGGACGTGCGGCGGCAGGCGCCTGAGGCCGTGGTGCGGCCGAGCGTGACCGAGGGCTCCACCCTGCAGATCGTCGCGCACCCCGATGACGACCTGTTCTTCATGAACCCCGACCTGAGCCGTTCCATATCCACCGGCATCAAGGTCACCACCGTCTACCTGACCTCCGGCGAGTCCGACGGCAGGAACGAAGCCCACAGCCCGCACCTGGACGACGCCGCGGGACCCGCCGACCGCGCCGCCTACGCGGAGGCCCGCCAGAACGGCATACGCGGGGCCTACGCGCAGATGGCCACCGGCGACCGCACCAGCGCGTGGCAGCGCAGGTCCGTACCCACCGCAGGCGGCGGCAACGCCGAGGTGGACGTCCTCGTCGCCCGGCCCGAAGTCAACCTGGTGTGGATGGAGCTCCGCGAGGCCCGCAGCATCTCCGGGGACAACCCGGACAGCCTGCGCGGCCTCTGGGACGGCAGGGTCCCCGCTCTGGGCTCCCAGCTGACGTCCGGGACACCGGTCAGGCAGGAGTTCTCGTACACCAGGGAACAGGTGACGGCCGCCATCGCGGACGTGTTCGCCAGGTACAAGCCGACCACGATACGCACGCAGGACCCGACCCCGGGCAGGACGGCCGCCGGCACCTTCCTCGACCACCAGGACCACATGTACGGCGCCCGCTTCGTCCAGGCGGCCGCCGCGCTCTACGCGCGGTCCACGGACCGCCCGCACTTCACGGTCCAGAACTACGTGAGCTACCCCAACAGCTCGCTGCCCCCGACGCTGGACCCGCAGACCGCCGAGGAGAAGCTCGGCTACCTCAAGACGTACGCGTGGACGGACCACCAGGACTGGTGCGGCAGCCCCGCCGGCTGCGGCGACCGCAAGACCGCGACCAGGCCCACCGGCGCCGGCTGGAACCAGACCATCCGCTACAGCCGCGGTGACGGCACCTCCTGGATGGCCGAGGGCGCCTCCGGGCGGCTGTGGGCCTTCGCCGCGCTGGACGGCCGGATGGCGTACTGGACCCGCAGCGGCCCGCAGGCCGCCTGGCAGGGCCCCCGCTTCCTTCCCGGGGCCGGCATCGACACCGGCGCATCGGTGGTCCGGCTCCCCGACGGCAGGATCGCGGTGTTCGCCACCCGCACCACCCTCGGCCCGGGACCCGAGGACTACGGCCGGGACGTCGTGTACGCCGTCCAGACCAAGGCC
This sequence comes from Actinobacteria bacterium OV450, assembly GCA_001298555.1. Lineage (GTDB taxonomy): Bacteria > Actinomycetota > Actinomycetes > Streptomycetales > Streptomycetaceae > Streptomyces. The sequence continues at coordinate 46,106 of LJCW01000220.1, read as the reverse complement.
GACGGGGCGTTCGGCCCCTGGCAGTCCCTGGGCACCCCGGACACGACCGACCTGTCCGGCACCTCGGCGATCAGCGGGACGGCCGTCGCCGTCGATCCGGCCGGCCGGCTGACCGTGTACGTACGCGACTCCCGGCGCACACTGCGCGCCCGGACCCCGACGGCCCCCGGCGGGGCGTTCGGAACGTGGCAGGACCTGGGGGGCGCCGGCCTCCTCGGCGATCCGGTGACCGCGACCGACGGGTCGGGACGGCGCCACGTCTACGCGGCCACCGCGGGGTCGGTACTGGCCTGGGTCCAGCCGGCGCCGGGTGCCCCGTTCGGCGGTCCCTTCGCCACCGGGCTGCCGGTGACGACGGGCGTGCTCTCGGTACGCCCCGAAGGCGACGGGGTCCGCCTGTTCTTCCGCCGGCCCGGCTCCGGCTCCGTCGGCACGAGCCTGGCCGCCGTGGACGGGCCCGAGCCCCAGTTCTCCCGGGTCGCCGCGGCCGGTGGTCTCGGCGGGTACGGCGGGGTCGGCGGCGCCCGCCACCTGCCCGCCGGCCGCGCGGGCGCGGGCACGGTCAGCGTGACCGGCGCGGACGCCCCGCAGTCCTGGCAGGAATCGCAGATGCTGTACACGGGCGCCCCGGCCGGCGTGGCCGAGCGGGCCGGTACGACCGTCGCGGCCGCCCTCGGCCTGGACGCCGACCTGCACATCGTGACGGAGGTTCCCGCGGCCGGATCCGAGCCGTCCGGAGGCCGGGCCCCGTCCCCGTGGCACCGGGCGGTTCCGCCCCCGACCCTCACCCAGGCCGCGGAGGACTGAGCCGGATCCGGGTGGCAGGGCGGACCGGGGCGGGCGAGGATGGCGGCCACGGCCACCGCCCGGAGCGACGCGGGCTGATCACCCCGCCCGGTGCGGCCGGCCGGACTCTGACCCACGGGCGATCGGGGCTCCCATGCCTGCTCCTTCCACCCCTTCCCCCACCGCGCGCGGACGTGTGCGCGGGGCAGGTGGAACGCTCCGCGCCGTCGCCGTCTTCGTGGCCCTCGGCGCCCTCGCCACCGGGTGCAGGAACGACACCGCGCCCCCGTGGGGATACCCGGAGCTCGGCGCGACCCTCCGCGCCCTGACCCGCGATCTCGACGAGGGCTGCGCCGAGACGGCCCCCTCGGGCTGCCTGGCCGGACTCGACCGGCTCGGCGTACTCGCGGAGCGTGCCTTCGCCCAGGTGCTCGACCACCGGCTGCTCGACGTCGGGTACGTCGTCGCGATGCACGACGTGGAAGGGGCCAGGGGGGTGCGCGTCGCCGCCGCGCGGGAGGCCCGGGTCCGGCGCGACCCGCATTACCTCCCGTTGCGGCGGGCGGTGCTGGCGGAGCGGCTCGCGTACCGGCGCCTGCTCGCCGCGCTGGAGGGCCTGCGCACCGCACCGCCGCCCGGTGACGGGACCGGGCCCGTGTGAGGCGCCCTCGGCGCGCCGTTCTACGGCCGCGAGGGCGGAGTGGGAAGCGCCCCGCCGTGTTCTACGGCCGCGAGGGCGGAGTGGGGAGGGCCCCGCCGTCGAGAGCCACCAGGGTGAGGACGACGATCGAGCCCGTCCACGCCAAGGGAGCGACGGAGGACGGCCTTCCCGCCTCGTCGACCTTCTCGGGCAGCTCACCGAGCGGGTTCCGCTTGGACAGGACCCAGTCCAGCACCCGCCCGGCCTTCGCGGTCTTCCCCGTGGCGGCCCACGCGAGGGCGAAGAACGAGGTGCTGGGCGTCCAGGCGGTCCCGCCCCAGGGCGCCGTCGCATCGTTTCCGGGGGTGAGACCGCCGTTGGGCAGGAGCAGGGCCTCGTACGTGGCGTCGAGGGCGCGCGGCAGGTCGCCCGGCGCCGTGTTGAAGGGCGGCGCCATGAATGCCGCGGCGCTGTCGCGGCCGTGCCGTCCGTCGACGGTGCGCTGGTACCCCAGGGGCGCGAACTTCCCGGATATCCCGGACGACAGCCGCCGGGCGGCGTCGGCCCAGTGCGCCGCGTCGTCCGGCCGGTGCACCTCCCGGGCCAGGTCCGCGGACGCGTTGAGACCGGCCAGCAGGGGCGCGGCCGTGCCGATGTTGGCCGTGGTCGTCATCAGCTCCCAGTAGTCCGGTGAGGCCGGGGGCAGCCCGTCCGCCCCCAGGCTGGCCGCCGCGCGGTCGGCCGCCCTGCGGATCATCGGGTAGAGGGCGGTCAGCCGGGCGCGGCGGTCGCTGCGGGGCGCCGTCTGGTACCACTGCCAGGCGGCCCAGGGAATCCAGCCGTTCGCGTCGAGCTGCCACGGCCTGCCGTCCGGCGGGCCCGAGCCGTCGAGTTTCGTCCGGGCCTCCCAGGTGCCGTCCGCCCGCTGGGTCGCGGCGCTGTACCGCAGGATCCGGTGGGCCTCGGCATCGTGGCCGGTGTGCGCGAACGCGGCGGCGGCGAAGGCGGAGTCCCGCGGCCAGGAGTACATCCAGCCGGGGGTCCATCCCGCGGCCATGGCCCCGTTCGGCCGGAGCAGGGCGCGCATGGTCAGCAGGGCCCGCCCGGCCGCCTCGCGCTGGGCGGGCGAACCGCCCGGGACGCGGCCCGCCGCCAGCCAGGCCCGGCTCTGCGCGATCTGCGCCCGGGCCCCCGCGTCGTCGGGGGCCACCAGGGCCGACGCCGTCCTGTGGGCGGGGAGGTACTTCCACCGGCCGGACGGCAGCACCAGGACGTTGCTCCCGCCGATGTACCGTGCGCCCTCGGCGAGGGACGGGGCTATGCCCTCGGTGGCGGTCGTGTTGGAGAGCAGACCGGCGGTGGGCGTGACGAGCATCGACAGCGGGGCGTAGTTGCCCTCGGCATCCCCGTGGCTCTGGTGTCCCAGGGGGCGCACGAACCACACCGGGGGTGCCTCGCGGGCGGGTCGTCCGACCGGACTTCCCGCGCCGCGCACCGGAACGGCGACGCCCGCGAGGGACGCCGTGACGACCGCCACGGACACCGCCACCGTCCAGCGAACGAGCCGGAGAGCAGGCATCACCACTCCTTCCGCCGGGCCGGCGGGCGGCGCGGACCTCCGGAATCCCCATCGTGGACGAGCCGTTCGGACCCCGCCACGACAGACCGCCGCCCGGGTGACCCCGGACCGGAACCACGACTCCGTCACGGCGGGGGCCGGGCCGGCTCTCGGATGCCGGTGTGCGGCGAACCGTGCACATTGGAGTGACCGGACCCTCCCACGACCGACCGGACCCTCCCACGACCGGGTTCGGCGGGGGCGTCGGCCGTCGGTCCGATCGAACGCCGCAGCGAAGGACTGGTGCATGGGCACTGTTTCGACCGAGTGCGAGGACCGCCCGACCCGCTCCCCCCGAGCGGCCCGGGCCGGCGGCCGGCGCCCGTACCTGCGCGGGCTGCTGCCCGTCGCCGGCGCCACCCTCGTGGCGGCGGCCGGGGCACTGATCGCCGTCGGGTGCTTCCTCGGCCTCTACGTGCGCCCCACCTCGGACGACTGGTGCGCCGCCTGGAAATCCCGTGACCTGGGCGTACTCGGCATCACATCCGACTTCTACCTGACCCAGAACGGCCGTATCGCCAACGCCTTCCTGAGCGGCGTCGTCTACGGCGACGGACTCGCCGGAGTCAAGGTCCTGCCCACCGCCATCGCCGTCGCCTTCACGCTCGGCCTGGTCCTGCTGGGGTGCCGGTTCGTCCGCCTCCTCGGTGCACGCCCCCCGGTGCCGCTCGTGCTCGCCTGCGCCCTGCTCGTCCAGGCGGTGCTCTACTACGCCGGACCGCGCAGCTACCAGGTACTGCTGTGGGCCCCCGCCACCATTTCGCACACCGTTCCCAGCGTGATCGGGGTGTGGGCGCTCCTCCTGGCCGTGCGGACCGTCCGCCATCCCCGGGCCGCGGTCCGTGCGGGCGGCTTCGCCGCCGCGTTCCTCATCGGGTTCGGGCTCGGCACCCTGAGTGAACCGTTCGCCCTCGTCAGCGGCCTGCTCGCGGCCGGAGCGGCCCTGCTGGCGCTGCCCCGCCTCAAACTGGCCCGGTCCTGGCATCCGTTCACCTGGTGCGCACTGTGGTGCGGCGGGCTCGTCTGCGGTCTGACCGTCCTCTACACGTCCCCCGGCGCCCGGTGGCGCCGGGCCCAGCAGCCGGCCGGGGAGTCCGCACTGTCCCCGGGCGAACTGCGGGAAGCCGTACGGGACTGGCTGCGCATGTGGGACGCCGTCACCGGCCAGTGGGCCTACCTCGGCGCCGCCGCCGTCGGCGTCCTCCTCGGGCTGGCGGCGGGCCGGCGTACGGGTCCGCCCGGAATGCGGTGGCGTACCGGAGCACCGCGGACGGTGCGGGCCGCCGTACTGCTGCTCCCCGTCCCGGTGGTCGTGCTGGGATCGTTCGCCGTGGTGGTGGGCCTGCGCAGCGGATACGGGCCGAGCGGCTGGACGTACGCGCGCGCCTGGACGAACTACCTGGTCCCCATGGAGCTTGCCCTCTGCGCGTACGGGGCCCTGCTGGGGGAGCGGGCCTGCCGGTGGCTCGCCGGCCGGCGGACCGCCGGCGCGGCGGGGCCGTCCGCCGTCGTGGCCGCCGTCGTGGGCGCCGTCGTGGGCGCGGCAGGCCTGGCACTGGCCGCCCTGGCGGTACTCGTCCCCGGCGTCCAGCAGCTCACCACGGCGACGGTCACCCGTGCGGCTGCCTGGGACGCCCAGAACTCCCGCATCCGGACCGAGGTCGCACACGGCGCCACCGACGTCGGGTACCGGCCCCTGTACATCGGGAGCCTGGCCGAGCCGTTCTTCACCTCGGCCTACCCGCGGGACTGGGTCGCCGCCTGTGTCTCGAAGTGGTACGGCATCGACCGTATCCACCGCCTCTGAGCCGTCCCGTTCGTCCCGGTGGCCGGTACGGGATCGGGACGTTGCCGTCACGTCCCCGGGCTGGATTCCGTCGCCGAAGAGTGGCTCAGTGGGAACAGCGCGCCGTCATGGGCCGTGCCCATGACGCCGACACCTGTTTCCGACCGATCGTCATGTGACACAGGGGGATTCCGAGCCATGAGTGACGGCAGAGGCAAGCCGGACGTGCCGCGTCCGGAGAACGACACGCCAGCCCACGCACCCGCCCCGGGCACCGGCGGAGGCTTCACCGACCCCGCCTCGGGAGCGGGCGGGGACGGCATCATCGTGCAGGGAGGACACCAGGCGCCGGACTCCCACTCGGCCCAGGCGATCGGTCCCAAGCAGGACGATCCGCGGGCGATCGGTCCGAAGCAGGATGACCCGCGGGCGATCGGTCCGAAGCAGGATGATCCGCGGGCGATCGGTCCGAAGCAGGACGATCCGCGGGCGATCGGTCCCAAGCAGGACGATCCGCGGGCGGTCGGCGATGGGATCATCGTCCAGGGCGGGCGTACCGGGCATCCGGACGACACGTCGCGTCAGAAGCGTGCCAAGAAGAAGCCGAAGACCATGGCACTGATCATCGGTGGCGTCATGGTGGTGGCCGTGGGCGGAGCGTTCATCGGCCGACAGCTGGGGCATGACCCGGCCACCCTCGTGCCGCAGGCCGCGGCGACGCCCACCGCCGCCGTACCGGCCGCCCCCGCCCCTTCGGATCCCGCCGGGAGCAGCAGCCCGTCGCCCGCTGCCGGCGGGAGCGCCCCCGCCTCGCCGACGCCCGTCGCAGCCCAGCCGTCCGCCCGTAGCGGCAGCGGCACCGGCACCGGCACCGGCAGCGCCGCACCGCCCCGTACGACGCCGTCGGCGCAGCCGAAGCCGTCGGGCTCCCCTGATTCGGTCGCCGCACCGGTACTGACGCTGCGTCCGGCCGGCGTCCAGGAGTTCTGCGCGAACGGCGAGTGGCCGCACACCGTCACGATCCGCAACAGCGGTGGCGGCAAGCTGAACTGGACGCTCGGCAGGCTGCCCGCCGGGGTCACCGCCAGTCCGAGCAGCGGTTCCCTCGCCGCGGACGCCTCGCAGGAGATCGCGCTGGGCGGCAGGGCCGGACAACTGCCCCCGAACGGCCACTTCACGCTCGACTTCTCCGGCAACGGCGGCACCGGGCAGGTGACGGTCACCTGCGCCTGACGGTCACCTGCGCCTGACAGCCACCTGCGCCTGACGGTGCAGGGGGTGGTCCGGCCGTACTGTTCACAGGAGTCGGTCCGGTCGCGGCAGGGGGGAGCCACCTCATGCGACGCACTGATTCCATCGACCCCACGGTTCCCGGCGGGGCGCGGGGGGTCGAGATGACCCGGGTGGGGGACCGGTGGCGGGTGACCCGGCCGTGGCCCGCCCCACTGCGGCCGTACGTGCACAGTTACGCCGGATATTGGGAGGCCGCGGTCTCGTCCTACCGGGTGCGGCTGGTTCCCACGGGGCGGGCGGTCGTGCTGATCAGCCTGGGGGAGCCGTTCGCGCAGGTCCGCCGGCTGGGGGCGTCGGAGGCGAACGGCCAGGTGACCGGCTCGCTGATCGCGGGCCTGGAGGACGGGCCCCGGGAGTGTGACCACCCCGGCGGCCAGGAGGCGATCCGGATCGAGCTGACCCCGCTGGGCGCCTACCGGCTGTTCGCCGTCCCGATGCGCGAGCTGACCAACCGGGTGGTCGGATTGCGCGACGCTCTCGGCCCCGGATCCGAGGTGCTGGCCGAGCGGCTGGCGGCCACCACCGACTGGGCTGCCCGGTTCGACCTCCTCGACTTCGCGTTGTCGGCGCGGATCGCGCGCGGCCCGGATCCCGCGCCCGAGGTGGAACAGGCCTGGCGGCTGCTGCTGCGCGCCGACGGGGCGCTGCCGGTGGGGCGGATCGCGGCCGAAGTGGGCTGGAGCCAGGGCCATCTGGTCCGGCGGTTCACCGAACAGGTGGGCCTGACGCCCAAGATGGCCGCGCGGGTCCTGCGTTTCCACCGCGCGGTAAGGCTGTTGACCCGTGAGGGCGCGGACCTCTCCGGGGTGGCTGCCGCGTGCGGCTACTACGACCAGGCCCACCTCAACCGCGAGTTCCGTGCGCTGGCCGGCACCACGCCCGGCCGGATGGCGGCCGCCCGTGTCACGGAGGGGGCCATCGCCCTGTGAGGTGGGGCACGAGGTCAGATTTTTCCAAGCCGCCCCCTACGGCTGTCGATAGCGTCCCCTCCGGGTTGATCAGGTACGTCTCGGTGGCGCACCTGGTCCGGAGGAGAGGGAGTACGAGATGGAAGACCTGCTGCGCATTCTCGTGGCCGGCGCCCTGTCGGGCGGGCTGATCGGTCTGGTGGGGGCGCTCGGCCGGCGCAACCGCAGGCGTCGCGAGGGCGGAGGACCGGACGGCCGCTGACTCCGCCCGTCAGCCGTCAGCCGTCAGCCGTCAGCCGCGCCGGACGGCGCGGGCCAGGGAGTGGGCCGTGGTGTCCTCGTACGCGTCCGGACGCCGGCCCGTCGTCCCCAGCGCGGGCCGTCGGCGGTGCTGATGCGCGCCCACAGGAGGGCGGCGCGCGGGTCGGGGAGGTGGCCGGTCAGCTCAAGCCGAGAAGATCCCGTGCACGGACGCACCGGGGAGCGGGAGCCAGGTGCGCTCGGCGGCGAGGAGGTACCCGTGGCGGCCGCTGCGGTGCCGGGTGGCGGCCGCCGGCACGGCCGGGGTGATGTGCGTCGGCAGATGTGGGCCGGGGGTGCGGGCGGGCGGTCTCACGCGGCCGCGGCAGGAACCGTGAGGCGATCGGAGCGCGGGCGCAACGCGGTGGGTCGGAGGAGGAAACGCATGCGGTGGACAGTCGGATGCATGCCCTCCGCGACCGTCGCCGCCCCGTCCGCTTCCCCACCCCGCACCCCGCCGGGCGCCCTGCCGGTGTCCTGGGCCCGGGCCCGGGTCCTGGCGCACGGCGCCGCGCGGCCGGCGGGTGCCAGGACCGTGCCGCTCGGCGAGGCCGCCGGGCTCACGCTGGCCGAGGCGCTGGCCGCCCTGCATCCGCTCCCGCCGTTCGACACCTCCGCCATGGACGGGTACGCCGTGGCCGGTTCCGGTCCCTGGCGGGTGCGCGCGGTGGTTCGTGCCGGGGTCGCCTGGCACGGCGTACTCGGTGCGGGGGAGTGCGTGGAGATCTCCACGGGCGCGCAGGTGCCCGCGGGTGCATGTGCCGTGCTGCCGCTGGAGTCCGTGCGGGCCACGGATGACGGCTGGGTGTCCGGACCAACGCCGGCGCCGGGCCGGCACGTCCGGCGCGCGGGCGAGGACGCCCCGGCGGGCAGCCGCCTCGCACCGGCGGGCAGCCGGGTGGGTCCGGCGCTGCTCGGGCTCGCCGCGTCCTGCGGCCACGACACCCTGACGGTGTGGTCGCGCCCCCGGGTCGCCGTACTGGTGACCGGCGACGAGCTGGACCGGTCGGGCGTCCCCGTACGCGGGCGGGTGCGCGACGCCCTCGGGCCGCTCGTCCCGGCCCTGGTCGCCGAACTCGGTGGTGAGTGCGGCCCGGTGCGCCACGTCGGAGACCGGCCGGCCGGACGGCTGGCCGATGCGCTGCGCACGGCGGGGGAGGCCGACGTCGTCGTGGTCACGGGCTCCACCTCCGTCGGCGCCACCGACCAGCTGCGCCGACTGCTCGGCGGGGCCGGGGCGCGGATGGTCGTCGACACCGTCGCCTGCCGGCCCGGTCACCCCATGCTGCTCGCCGAACTGTCCGGACACGACGAACCGCCGCAGCACGCCGAAGCGCTCAACCGCGCCGAAGCGGTCGAACGCGCCGAAGCGGCCGGACTCGCCCCGGGCCGCTGGGTGGTGGGGCTGCCGGGAAATCCGTACGCCGCCCTGGTCGCCGCCCGCACCCTGCTCGGTCCGCTGATCGCGGGCCTGTCCGGCCGCGCCCTCGCCCCCCTGCCGCGCGCCCCCGTCCGGGGGCGGCTGCGGCCCGTCCCGGGACTGACCCGGCTGGTGCCCGTCACGTGGGAGGGTGCCGGGGCCGAGATCGCCGACGGGCACCGCTCGGCGTTCCTGCGGGGCGCCGCCGTGGGCGACGCGCTCGCCGCGATCCCGCCGGACTGGACCGACGGCAGCCCGGCGCCGCTCCTGCTGACCACCGGCTGACCCCGGCGAACGGTACGGCTGCTCCGGCAGCGGCCCCGCGGGCGGCTCGATGCCCCGCAGCCACCCGCGGGCGGCCCGGGCACTGCCGTGGACCGTGTCGTCCACCTGCCGCCGCCTCCGCGGTCCGTACGCGCACGCGCCGTCCTCCACCTGATTGCTTGGGGGAGGGGGAGAGGCCTGCTCGGGCCGTGTCCGTGGGGCCTTCCGACCAGCCGGACGGGCTCAGGGCCGGCGGTCCCGGGACCCGCCCAGGGAGTTCAGCAGGGCGGCGCCCCGCTCGGCGTCGTCCACGCTGACCGCGAAGTCCCTGCCCCCGGACCGGATCACCAGGCATGCGCCGCTGCGCAGCATCACCGTCACGCCGAGGCCGCTGAGCCGGTAGCCCCAGCCGCCGACCTGCGCCGGCGTCCGGTCTTCGGCCCGCGCCCACTCGATGTCCGCCGCGTCCCAGTGCCGTACCGGCCAGCCGAACGGCCCGAACGCCACGTCGAGCCCCCGCTCGGCGACCCGTACCCGTACCGAGGAACAGACCAGCACCGCGATCGAGACCACCGCGAACGGCACGATCAGCGACCACACCGGCTCCGCCGGACCCCCGATCCCCACGAGCAGCGCGGCCAGCGCGACGGCGCCGGTGACGGCGGCGAGCAGGCTCAGCCAGGGGTTCGCCGTACGGGAGAGCCACACCCGGCGCTCCCCCTCGGGAATGTCCATCCGCGGGCCCCGGCCCGGCGCCGCGGGAGCGACGGGCCGACGGCTCGTCAGCACCCCCACCGCGCCGGCCGCGAACGCGGCCACCACGGTGGCGACCGCGCCCACGGTCACCGGATCCGCGTCGTGCCAGTCGGGGTGACGGAGGTTCGCCCACACGATCGAGGCCTGCGCCCCGGCGAGCAGCACCCCGCCGGAGGCCAGGACCGCCCCGCGCAGGCGGCGCGCCGCCCGCCACAGCCCGGCAGTCGCGACGAGGACGGTCCAGATCGCGGCCGGCACCAGTACGGCCGCCCAGAGCGGAAGCGATCCGTCGGGCTGCCCGGACGCCCCCCAGTGCGTGGCCAGCCGGTCCCGTAACCCGCTGCGCGCCATCGGCGGCAGCGCCACGAGCAAGGTGAGTATCCCGGCCGACCAGGCGGCCGTCCCCCATGCGAACCCGCCCGTGGATCCCCCGTGGTCCTTCACTGCGTCTCCTTGATCATCTGTATGAGCTCGGCCTTGCCGTATCCCAGGCGCGCCCCGTCGGCCACCAGTTCCCGCACCCGCTCCAGCAGCGCCGACCTCCCGTCGGCCCCGCCGGCCACGGTCACTCCGCGGCCCCGGCGGAACTCCAGCAGCCCTTCGTCGCGCAGCGCGCGCAGCCCCCGCAGGACGGTGTTCGTGTTGACGCCCAGGGCCTGTGACAAGTCCCGTGCGGGCGGCAGTCGGTCGCCGGGCCCGCATTCGCCTTCGGCGATGGCGCGCCGGACGGCCCCGGCCACCTGCTCGTGGAGGGGGCGGTTGTCCGCGATGTTCAGCCTCAACATGATGCTAATGAAGCTAGCACCATCCTGTTCATTCGGCACATGGAGCCGTTCCGGCCCCGACGCGTTCTGCGAGGTCGGGATGGCGGAATGCGCCGCCCGGCTGGCGCGTATGCGGGCAGCCGGTCCCGGCCGCACCGCGGTCATGACATGCTCGTAGCGTGGAGAAAGATCCGACGCCCTCATCCGGCGACAGCGCGTCGCCCGAGGTAATCGCCCTGGCGAGGGTCGTGGCCAGGCTGCGGGCCGAGGTGGCGGAGCTGGAGGGCCTCGGCGCGTCCGCGGCGGTGCTGGAGCGTGCCACGGGCGTCCTGATGGCCCTGGACGGACTGTCCGCGGAGGCCGCCCACGAGGCACTGGTCCAGGGAGCCGTGCGCGGGGACAGGACGCTCCTGGAGGAGTGCTGGATCACCCTCGGCGCGGTGCGGTCGCGGCCCGACCCGCCGCCCCGCGCGGAGAGCCGGCGCACGGATCCGGTAGATGTGGGCCCGCTCCCCGCGGCCGAACGCGCCAACGCCGCCCCGCACCTGCTGCTGGCCGGGCTGGCCGCCTCGCTGGCGGGCGCCCGCAGCGCCGGCGACACGGCGGAGATCCTGCACGAGGTATTGCGCGCCCCGCTCGGCGTGGACGGCGTGATGATCTACCGGCTGGACGGGGCCGGGAAGCTGCGTCTCCTCGGCCACGCGGGGATCGACGCCGCCCTGGCCGCCCAGTGGCGCGACGTTCCGCCGCTGGCCGGCGTCGCCGCCCTGGAGGTGATCGGTTCGGGTGAGCCGCTCTGGCTGACGGACCCGGAACGGGACGCCGCGCGCTACCAGCTCATCGGCACGCCGGAGCGCTGGCCCGCCCGCGCATGGATCCCCGTCCCGGGCGGGCGGCCGGTCACCACGGCCATCGGGTTCTTCCGCGCGGCCCCCGTCCCCTTCGACGACGCCGACCAGGAGCTGCTCCGGCAGGCCGTACAGCTGTGCGGCGGCTCCCTGCGGGTCTTCGAGCGCCGCGACGCCGATCCGGCGCAGGACGAGGTGGCCGCGGTCCAGACGGTCTTCGACACCCTGCCCGGCGCGGCCGTCCTCCTCTCGCCCCTGCGTTCCCCGGCCGGAGAGGTGGAGGACTACCTGATCGAGGCGGCGGCCCCGGAGTCGACGGACGTGGCGGGCCGCCGCGGGAAGGAACTCGTGGGCCGGCGCGTCCTGGAGAGTTATCCCACCGTGGCGGGCACGGCCCTGTGGCAGGGCTACAGCGACGCGCTGGCCACGGGTGTCACCTACGACGGCGAGCCGTTCTCGTACCGGGAAGTGGTCGCGGGCGTTCCCGAGACGTCCGTCTACTCCGTCCGCGCGACCCGGCTGGCCGGCCGGCTGGTCGTCTCGTGGGTCCGCCACGACACCGGGGCGCGCGAGGCCCGCCGCCTCGCCACCATGCAGCGCCTGGGCAACCTCGGCTGGGCCGACTGGAACCTGACCACGGACACGATCGACTGGTCGGAGCAGCTGTACGCCATCTTCGACCGGGCGCCGGAGCGGGGGCCCATGAGGATGGAGGAGCTCCCGGAGCACGTCGTACCGGAGGACCGGCCGGCGCTCGCCGCGGCCGTGCGGCGGCTGCTGGACGAAGGGTCGCCCATCGACCAGCCGTTCCGCATCGGCACCGCGGGCGGGGTCCGGCACCTGCGCGTCGTCGCCGAAGCCGAGGTGGACGCCTATGGCGCCCCCGTCGAGGTGCACGGCTTCTTCCAGGACCTCTCCGCCCAGCGGGGCGCGGAGCTCGCCCTGCGGGAGAGCGAGCGGTCCGTACTCATCCAGGAAGGCGTGCTGCAGGCCGAACGGGCCATCGCCGCACGCCTCCAGCACGCCCTGCTGCCCATCCCCGAGCAGTCGATCGACCTGGTGGGGCTGCGCGTCGACATCGCCTACGCACCCTCGGACACCGGCGTGAACGTCGGGGGCGACTGGTACAGCGCGATCGAACTTCCGGACAAGGGCGCCCTCTTCGTCGTCGGTGACGTCGCCGGGCACGGACTGGACGCAGTCGGCACCATGGCCCAGCTGCGGTTCACCGCCAAGGGCATGATCATCACCGGATCGTCCCTGCCCGATGCCATGCGCCGGCTCAACTCGCTCCTGCTGCACACGGCCGCGGACCCCTCGTCCGCCACCACCGCCACCATGGTGATGGCCCGGTACCGGCCGGCGGACCGGCTGCTGACCTGGGCCCGCGCCGGGCACCTGCCGCCCCTGCTGGTGCGCGGCGGCGAGGCACGGTTCCTGCCCCTGCCGGAGGGGAACCTCCTCGGGGCGTCCTTCGACTCCGCGTACGCCGAGGAGACGCTGCGGCTGGAACCGGGCGACCACCTGCTCCTGTACACCGACGGGCTCATCGAAGTACCGGGGGAGTACATGGACCGCGGACTCGACCGGCTCGCGGCGGCCGCCGCCCGCGCCATGGGCGGGGATTCCCCCGAGCCGCTGGCGCAGCTCCTGGCGGCCCTGCAGCCCGTCGGGCGGGACGACGTGTGCGTCATGGACATCCACGTACCCGAGGACTGAGGCCCTCCGGGCGGATCGGACGGGCGGCGCCCGGGGTCCCGGCCCGCCGGGGAGCGGCCGGCCGGGACCCCGGGCAGCCGTTCAGCGGAGGTCGAACCGGTCGAGGTTCATCACCTTGTCCCAGGCGCGCACGAAGTCGCGTACGAAGCGCTCCTGCCCGCCGTCGGACCCGTACACCTCCGACAGGGCCCGCAGCTGGGCGTGCGAACCGAAGACGAGGTCGACGGCGGTCGCGGTCCACTTCACCTCGCCGGTGGCGCGGTCGCGACCCTCGAACACGTTCTCGGCCGTGGCCGACGCCTTCCACTCCGTGCCCATGTCGAGCAGGTTGACGAAGAAGTCGTTGGTCAGCGTCCCCGGCCGCTCGGTGAAGACACCGTGCGAGGACTGTCCGAAACCGGTGTTCAGGGCCCGCATGCCACCGACCAGCACCGTCATCTCGGGGGCGGTGAGGGTCAGCATGTTGGCGCGGTCCAGCAGCAGGGTCTCCGGGGAGAGCTTCTCCCCCTCCCGGAGGTAGTTGCGGAACCCGTCCGCCCGGGGTTCGAGCACGGCGAACGCCTCCACGTCGGTCTGTTCCTGCGAGGCGTCCGTACGCCCCGGCGCGAACGGAACCGTGATGTCGTGCCCCGCGTCCTTCGCGGCCCGCTCGACGGCAGCGCATCCGCCCAGGACGATCAGGTCGGCGAGGGACACCTTCGTCCCGCCCGCCGCCGTGTCGTTGAACTCCTGCCGGATCCCGTCGAGGGTCTGCACCGTCTGAGCCACCTCGGGCACGGCGTTGGAAGCCCAGTCCCGTTGCGGCGCGAGCCGGATCCGGGCCCCGTTGGCCCCGCCGCGCTTGTCGGTGCCGCGGAAGCTCGCCGCGGACGCCCAGGCGGTGGTGACCAGCTGGGGGACGGACAGCCCCGAGGAGAGGATCCTGTCCTTGAGGGCGGCGACGTCCTCGTCCGTGACCAGCGGGTGGTCGACCGCGGGAACGGGGTCCTGCCACAGTTGAGGCTCGGGGATCCAGGGGCCGAGGTAACGCGAGAGCGGCCCCATGTCGCGGTGCAGCAGCTTGTACCAGGCCTTGGCGAACGCGACCGCGAGCTGGTCCGGGTTCTCGTGGAAGCGCTTGGCGATCGGCGCGTAGACCGGATCCACCTTCAGTGCGAGGTCCGTCGTCAGCATCATCGGGGCGTGCCGCTTCGCCGGGTCGTGGGCGTCGGGCACGATGTCCTGGGCAGCCGGATCCGTGGGCTTCCACTGCTGGGCGCCGGCGGGGCTGGTCGTCAGCTCCCACTCGTATCCGAACAGGTTGTCCAGGTAGCCGTTGTCCCACTTCGTCGGCTCCGTGGTCCACGCACCCTCGAGCCCGCTGGTGAGCGAGTCGACGCCCTTGCCGCTGCCGAACGTGTTCTTCCAGCCGAGGCCCATCTGTTCGAGGGGGGCCGCCTCGGGTTCCGGGCCGATGTACCCGGGATCGACCGCGCCGTGGCACTTGCCGAACGTGTGACCGCCCACGATGAGCGCGAGCGTCTCCTCGTCGTTCATCGCCATGCGCTTGAACGTCTCGCGGATGTCGCGGGCCGCGGCCAACGGGTCCGGATTTCCGTTGGGCCCTTCGGGATTGACGTAGATCAGACCCATCTGCACGGCGGCGAAGGGGCCGGTGAGTTCCCGGTCGCCGCTGTAGCGCTCGTCTCCCAGCCAGGTGTCCTCGGGCCCCCAGAAGATTTCCTCGGGTTCCCAGGTGTCCTTCCGCCCGAATCCGAATCCGAACGTTTTGAACCCCATCGATTCCATTGCACAGTTGCCGGCGAAGACCAGCAGGTCGGCCCAGGAGATCTTCGGTCCGTACTTCTGCTTGACCGGCCAGAGCAAACGGCGTGCCTTGTCCAGGCTCGCGTTGTCCGGCCAGCTGTTGAGGGGGGCGAAGCGCTGCGCGCCGGCCCCGCCGCCACCCCGGCCGTCGGCGATCCGGTACGTGCCCGCGGCATGCCAGCTCATCCGGATGAAGAGCGGCCCGTAGTGGCCGTAGTCGGCGGGCCACCAGTCCTGGGACGCCGTCATGACCTCGAAGACGTCCCGCTTCAGAGCGTCGACGTCGAGGCCCGCGAACTCCTGCGCGTAGTCGAAGTCCGCGCCCATCGGATCGGAAAGGGGCGAATGCTGGTGGAGAACCTGGAGGTCCAGCTGATTCGGCCACCAGTCCTGGTTCGTTCGTGGTCGAGTCGGCGTGGGGGTCGGGGAGGGGATTGCTGGGTTCTCGCTTTCGCTGCCGGACACGTCCGCCCTTCTTCCTGTCTCGGTGTTTCCTTCTGCTGACTGCTGGGCGTCCGTTATGGTCGCGCACCGCGGACCGCACGGCGACGAGAACACGCAGAACTCTCCCGGCCACTGCGGAATTCAAAAAGGTGGTAATTCAGATCATCGTGATCCGCCCGGACGGGTGGCCCCCGGCGCGGGCGGGCCGTCAGGGTCCCGGCGCGGCTCCGTCGGGTGCGGCCGCCCGGCGGGCCGACGCGGCGTCCGTCACGTCGAGGAAGACCTCGTCCAGTTCGGGCCAGCGCCTCTTCAGCTCGGTCCTGATGCGGACCATCGCGTCCTCGACGGTCTCGCTGTCGTACCCGGCCGTCAGGTCGATGCCCGCGGCCAGCAGTGCCGAGTCCGGGCCCGTGCGCATCGTCAGCAGGGAGGTCACCGAGTCGATCTCCGGCTGGCGCCCCAGCAGCTCCCGCACCCCGCGCTGTACGGAGGGGTCGGCCGCCTCCCCGATCAGCTGGGCCCGCGCACCCTTGCCCAGCGTGTACGCCACGTACACCAGCAGGACACCGATCAGGATCGAGGCGCACGCCTCGTACGCCACCTGCCCGGTGGCCATGTGCAGGCCCATCCCCGCCATCGCCAGCAGGACGCCGGCGCAGGCCGTGCTGTCCTCCGCCAGGACGGTGCGCAGCGCCGGGTCCCGGCCCGCCCGGATCTCCTCGCGCGTGCCGTGCCCGGCCGCCGCGGCCGCGGCGCGGACCTGCCGGACGGCGCGCAGCAGGGAGGCCCCCTCGGCGAGCAGCGCCACGAAGAGCACGGCGAAGCCGATCAGATACCCCTCGTGGGACTCGTTGCCGCCCGAGCGGAACGCCTCGATGCCCTGGAACACCGAGAAACAGCCGCCGGTGACGAAGATGCCGACGGCGGCGAGCAGCGACCAGAAGAAGCGCTCCTTGCCGTAGCCGAACGGGTGGTGCCGGTCGGCCGGACGCCGGCTGCGCCTGACCGAGGCCAGCAGGAACACCTCGTTGAGGCTGTCGGCCACCGAGTGGGCGGCCTCGGACAGCAGCGCGGGAGAGGCCGCGAAGACGCCGCCGACGGCCTTGGCCACGCAGATGACCAGATTGGCCGCGAGGGCCACCCAGACGGTCAGACGTGTCTCGGTGTCCCGTTCGGCGGGGGTCGCCCCGCCCGTCCTCGCCTCGGTCTGGGTCATGTTCCCTCCGGAGACGTGGGGAATGACGCGGTGATGACGCAGTGGCCCATGCCGTCGCGCCTGCCCGCCGCGCGGCCGCCCATGCGGGAGCCGCGTCCCGGTGCGCGGTGAGCGCCCGGCCGGATGACCGGCCGGAGTGGGGCCATCCGGTGGGCCGGCCGCCGCAGGGAGAATGATCCACGCCGTCGCGGGTACCCGTGACCCCGCCGTGTCCCCCCGCACAGGAGGTCCGATCCATGCCGGACGACCGGGACGAAACCCCGGCGGAGCGCGCCGACCGCCGCTGGAACGAGACGCTCCAGGAGGTCCGCGTCGCCCAGACCGGCGCCCAGATCCTCTTCGGTTTCCTGCTCAGCGTCGCCTTCACACCCCGGTTCGCGGACCTGGGCCATTTCGACCGCGTCCTGTACGTCGTGACGGTGGCCCTGGGCGCCCTGGCGACCGGGACGCTGATCGCCCCGGTCGCCTACCACCAGCTGCTGGCCGGGCACCACCTCAAGCCGCAGCTGGTCCAGGCTGCGGGCCACCTCGTCTCCGTCGGCATCGTGCTGCTCGCCCTGACCGTCACGTTCTCCGTGCTGCTCCTGCTGCGGGTCGCCACCTCGCACTGGATCGCCTGGCCGGTGACGGCCCTCGTCACGGGCTGGTTCGCGGTCTGCTGGCTCGTCCTGCCGAGCATGCTGCTGCGCGGCAAGGCCGGGAACCGGTGAGCGCGACCGGCACGTTTTCCGGAGCGGCGACCGGGCAGGCGCGCGGAAGGGAACGCACCGGGGGACGCACTCGGGGACGTACGACGCACCGGGAAGGACACGTCATGGAAGACCAAGGCGGCGCAGGAGGCGCCCCTCTGCACGGCCACGACGACGAGCAACGGCGCCGCGCCCCGCACGTCGCCCCACCCACCGCCCGCACCGGGGCCGAGGGCCGGGACCGGGAGCCCGTCCGCCGGGAGGACACCGACGAGGCCAGCCGGCTGGACCGGCCGGACGAGATGTCACGCGACGAGACGGCACACGAGGCGCCGGGACCGGTGCGCAAGGCTCCCCGCCGGTGATCGACAGCACGCTCTCCCTGTGGGCCCGGGGCTACGCGTGGCT
This sequence comes from Actinobacteria bacterium OV450, assembly GCA_001298555.1. Lineage (GTDB taxonomy): Bacteria > Actinomycetota > Actinomycetes > Streptomycetales > Streptomycetaceae > Streptomyces. The sequence continues at coordinate 28,441 of LJCW01000220.1, read as the reverse complement.
GCCCGACCTGCGCCGGCGCCCGGGCAACGGCCAAGGCCCGGTCCGCACCCGCCTGCTCGGGCGGCCGGCGGTCGTCCTGCACGGCCCCGCGGACGTCGCCTTCTTCTACGACGAACGGCACGTGCTGCGGCACGACGCGCTGCCGGGACCGGTGCTCGACACCCTGTTCGGCCGCGGCGCCGTCCACACCCTGGACGGGGACGCGCACCGGACGCGCAAGGCGATGTTCGTCTCCCTCCTGATGTCCCCCCACGGCGTCGCCGCGCTGGTGGACCGCGTCGAGACGCACTGGCGCGAGGCCCTCACCCGGGCCCGGGGCCGCGAGATCGTGGTCTTCGACGAGGCGGCGAGCGTGCTGGCCGAGGCGGTCTGCGACTGGGTGGGCCTGGCCGTCCCCCAGGAAGCGGCCCGTGAGATCGCCGAGGACTGCGTGGCCATGGTCGACGGCTTCGCCACGGCGGGCCCCCGGCACTGGAAGGCCCGCCGGGCCCGGGCCCGGCAGGAGCACGGCCTGGCGCGCATGGTGACCGACGTACGCGCGGGCGTCTCGCACCTCGGCGCCTTCGCCGTCCCGGTCGGCGCCGGCCCCGGACCGGCCCGCAGCGCGCTGGAGACGGTGGCCCGCCACCACGACGCCGACGGCATGCTGCTCGACCCGCACACCGCCGCGGTCGAACTGCTCAACATCATCCGGCCCACGGTCGCGATCGCCTGGTTCGCCGCCTTCGCCGGGCACGCGCTCCGGCGGAACCCGGCCGTGCGCGCCCGGCTGCGCACGGACGACGGCTCCTACGCCAGGGCCTTCGCGCACGAGGTCCGGCGCTTCTACCCGTTCGTCCCGTTCGTCGGCGGCCTCGCCGCCCACGACCTCGAACACCGGGGGGTGAAGATCGCGGAGGGCACGCTCGTGCTCCTCGACGTGTACGGGCACCACCACGATCCCGAGCTGTTCGCCCGGCCCTACCGGTTCGACCCCACCCGCTTCCTCGGCCGGGAGCCTGACCCCGGCGAGCTGATCCCGCAGGGCGGGGGAGACGCCCGTACCGGACACCGCTGCCCGGGCGAGGACATCGTGGCCGGCGTGCTCGCCGCGCTCGCGACCGGGCTCGGCCGGCTCGACCACACCGTCCCCGAGCAGGACCTGACGATCCCGCTGCGCCGGGTACCCACCCGGCCGCGCAGCGGTTTCGTCCTCAGACCGGTCTGAACCCGGTCCGGAGCGAGCCGGCCTCAGCGGGCGCCGGCGCAGCCGGTCACGTGCTGAGGCGGCTGTTGTGGCCGTCGTGGCCGTCGGCGCTGTCGTCGTCGAACCAGTAGTCGCCCGCAGCCAGGTACCGGAAGGCGTGCGTGCTCTCCCGCGGGAGCGCGACGGTGACCGCCCGGCTGCCGTCCTTGCGGGCCCGCAGCTCATGGGCGCCGGGCTGCCAGTCGTTGAAGTCGCCGACGACGCTCACCGGTCCCGGCGGTACGTCCGCCGGCAGTACGAACGTGATCTCGGTACGGTCCTTGCGGCGCTTGCGTTCCAGCACGGGGGAGCCTCCTGTCGATGGGCGGAGCAGGCACATCCTGACGGCGGCACCGCCCCCGTGCATGTCGGCGCAGCGGCGACCACCCGTCCGGTCCCGCGAGCCCCCCGGAACGGCGTAGTTCCGGCCCGCGCGGCAGCCGTCGACAGCACGGCGGGAGGCCGCCCTTCGGTGCGGGGGGTGTAGCGGGACCGCCTTCCCGGGGGGGATGGGCGAGCACCTTTCCGGGGGTCGTGGCCGATCACCTTCCCGCCGCGCGGACGAGCCGGGTGAAGGCGCGGGCGTCGACGACGGCGGCACCGCCGTGGTCGTTGTTGAAGTACGCGAACACCTCGGCGTCGGCGGGCCAGGTACCGGCGATCCGGTCCGTCCAGGACCGCAGCGCCGTCCGCCCGTAGCGGGGCGCCGGAGCGGCGCGCCCCTCGTGGAACCGTACGTATCCCCAGTCGGCGGTCCGCCACAGCGGGGTCACCGGGCGCGAGCCGCGGTCCGCCCAGCACAGGGCGGCCCCGCGGTCCTCGAGGACGCCGCGCACGGCGGCGCTCCACCAGGACGCATGCCGGGGTTCGACGGCGACGCGGGTGCCGGCGGGAAAGCAGGCCAGACATGCGTCCAGCGCGTCCGGATCCGCCCGCAGCGTCGGTGGCAGCTGGAGCAGGACCGGCCCCAGCCGGTCGCCCAGGGCCGCCGCCTGCGTCATCAGCCGGTGGACCGGTTCCACCGGGTCGTGCAGCCGCTTGATGTGCGTCAGATAACGGCTGGCCTTCACCGCCATGACGAAATCCGGGGGCGTACGTTCCCGCCACCGGGCGAAGACCTCCGGGGAGGGCAGCCGGTAGAACGCATTGTTGTTCTCCACCGTGGCGAACTGCTCCGCGTACGCCTCCAGCCAAGACCGCCGGGGCAGGCCCTGCGGGTAGAGGACCCCTGACCAGTCCCGGTACTGCCACCCGGAGGTGCCGACACGCACCGTCATGCCCTGAGGCTGCCCGGGCGGTGCGCGCCCATGCGCCCGCGGCGACGGCCGTGGCGCCCGGGCACAATGCGGCGCGGTGCACGGATCGTGGGGGTCTCCCTGCGTTGGGGCGGGTTTCGACAGAACTGGCGTGCGGTATGCGGCATCTGTCGCCACAGTAACCGGAACCGCACCCTCCGTAGGCCCACATTCACAGAGTGACCGCCCGGTAGCTCTGGATCATCTGACATGTTCTCGGCTACCGTCGTGATCGCGCCGCCACACCCAGGGCACACGGCCCTGCCGGGACTTGCGGTGCAGGGGAATTACTCACGTTGACGACTGCCATCCAAGGCATCTTCGCCGTCCGTCCCTACACGCCTCACTGCCAGGTCATCCACGACGAGGGTGACCACGCCGTCATCGGCATCTCCTCCGGGAACTCCTACTTCACGCACGACCGCGTGCTCGAACTCGCCCGCTGGGGACTCGACCACTTCCGGCAGGTGGACCTCATCTGGACGGACATGCACGTGGCCGAGATGTTCGTGGCCCTCGGCTACCCCGAGATCGAAGCGCAGCGCAAGGCGGTGAAGAACCTCCGCGGCGTACGCGCCAAGGTGACCTCCGCGGTCGCCGCCCTGGATCCCGAGGGCGAGCGGCTGCGCGGCCGCCCCATGTCGGCCCTCCTGGAGCTCCCCGCCTACCAGCGCATCCGCTCCCGGCTCGACACCCTCATGACGGACGATCCCGAGTTCCGTGAGGTGTGCGACCAGCTCGCCGCCCGGTTCCTCGCCGACAAGCTGAACGGGCAGCCGCCCACCGACCTGCAGCGCGAGGTGTGCATCAAGTACGTGTGCGCCGAAGTGCCGCTGTTCCTCGACACCCCGGCGATCCTCGGGGTCTCCTCCTCGCTCAACTGCTACCACCAGGCGCTGCCGCTAGCCGAGTTGCTCTACGCACGCGGCTGGGGCCTGCGCGCCTCGCGCAACCAGGGCCACGCCGTCATCACGCCCGCCGAAGAACAGGACCGCTCCGCATGACCACCACCATCGACCCCACCACGGCCGCGGCCGACGAGCTCACCCGGTTCCCGTTCGACGCCAACGGCACGCGGCTGCCCGACGAGATCGCCCACCTGCTCACCCACGAACCGGTCAAGAGGGTCCGCACCATAGCGGGGGCGGAGGCCTGGCTGGTCTCCTCCTATCCACTGTGCAGGCAGGTGCTCGACGACGCCCGGTTCTCCCTCAAGGACACCTCCGCCGAGGGCGCGCCCCGCCAGTACGCGCTGACCATCCCCCCGGAGGTGGTCAACAACATGGGGAACATCACGGGCGCCGGACTGCGCAAGGCCGTGATGAAGGCCCTCAACCCGAAGGCCCCCGGACTGGAGGCCTGGCTGACCGGCCACGCGAACGCTCTCGTCGACACGATGCTCGCGAAGGGCGTTCCGGCCGACCTGCGCCGCGACTTCACCGTCCCCTACTCCACCGGGCTGCACTGCCAGATCCTGGGCATCCCCCAGAGCGACGGCCCCGACCTCTACCGGTCGCTGCACGTCGCGTTCATGAACAGCCCCCGCACCATCCCCGCGGCGGGCATCAACTGGGACCGCGACATGGCGCACATGGTCGCCCGCCTCGACGACCCCGCGACGACCGGCCTCATGGCCGAACTCGCGGCCCTGCGCGACGACCCCGACTACGCGCACCTGACCGACGAGATGCTCGCCACCGTCGGCGTCACGATGTTCGGCGCCGGAGTCATCAGCGTCATGGGCTTCCTCACCATGGCGCTCGTCTCCCTGATCCAGCACCCCGACCTCAAGGCCCGGCTGATCGCCGAGCCGGCGCTCATCCCCGCCGCCGTGGACGAACTGCTGCGCATCAACCTGTCGATCGCCGACGGCCTGCCCCGGATCGCCACCGAGACCATGCAACTCGGCGACGTCACCGTGCAGAAGGGGGAACTGGTCCTGGTCCTCGTCGAGGCGGCCAACCACGACCCCGCCGAATTCGAGGACCCGCACACCGTGCGCCTCGACCGGCCCAACCCGAACGCGCACCTGTCGTTCGGCGGCGGCGGCCACTACTGCCCCGCCACCGCCCTCGGCAAGCGCCACGCACAGATCGCCATCGAGGTGCTCCTGGGCCGGCTGCCCGGCCTCGACCTCGCCGTGCCGATCGAGCAACTCGTGTGGCGCACCGGGTTCATGAAGCGCATCCCGGAGCGGATGCCCGTGCTCTGGTGACACGGTGCCGGGGGGCAGGGTCCGTACGGACCCTGCCCCCCGGCGGTCCGCACCTCACGCCTGTGCGACGGCCTCCAGCGGGCTCAGCGCGGCCGCACGGCGGGCCGGGAGGGCCGCCGCCAGCGCGCCGACCGTCAGGGACACCAGGCAGACGAGGAGCAGCGTCCCCCAGGGCAGTGCCAGGGCGTACTCCTTCATGGCCCCGCTGGTCAGCGAGCCGACACCCCAGGCTCCGGACAACCCGCCCGCCAGGCCCAGGAGCGTGCCGAACGCGGCGACGGTCACCGACTCCAGGCGGATCATCCGCCGGATGCCGGCCCGGTCCATGCCGACGGCGCGCAGGACGCCGATCTCGCGGGTGCGGTCCGAGACCGACATGGCCAGGGTGTTGACGATGCCGAGCAGCGAGATCACGGTGCCGATGGCGAGCAGTCCGTACATCAGCGTCAGCAGGCCGGCCAGGGAACCGGCGGCCTCGTGGACGAGTTCCTGCCGGTCCTTGACCCGCACCAGCGGGCTGTTGCCGGTGGCGGCGCGCAGCCGGTCCGCGGTCGACCGGGATTCCGCGCCCGCGTCGGTGCGGACGAGGATCCGCTGGACGGAGCCCGGCAGGTAGCCGTCCCGCTGAACCTCGGAACGGGCGCCCAGCACGTCCCCCGCCGTCGGGTTGTCCTCGTAGACGCCGACGACGGTGTACGGCCGCAACTCCTGATTGCGGCCGATGCGGGCCTTGACCTCGCTGCCCGCGCGCAGCCCCTGTTCCCGGGCGACGGCGGCGGAGACGGCGATCCGGCCCGGTCCGAGGTCCTTCAGGGAGCCGCTGGTGAAGTCGAGCCTCATGACGTCTCCGGCGGTGGCCGGGTCGACGCCGGCGATCGCACGGACACCGCCGCCCGTGAACACGGTGGAGTCCGCGACCGCGGCCGCCGTCCGCACCCCCGGGATGCCGGCCACCCGCTTCTCGGCGGCCGGGTCGACGGCGGTCATGGTGGTGCGGCTGCTGATCACGTAGTCCGCGCCGAGTCCGGCCGCGGCCTGCCGGTCGAGGGCCTGACCGGTGGAGTTCCCGATGACGGCGAGCCCGGCGACCAGGGCCGTACTGACCAACAGGGCGGCGGCGGTGGCCGCGGTGCGCCGCGGGTCGCGCAGGGCGTTCTCCGTCGCGAGGTGCCCGCTGATCCCGAACCGGCCGGTCAGCCGCCCGCACAGCCGGATCACGGGGACGGCGAGCAGCGGAGCCGGCACGATCATGGCGACGACCAGCAGGGCGCAGCCGGCCATCGCGTTCCGCAGGTTGCCCTCCGAGGCGTCCTTCGCCCCCGTCAGCGACACCAGCAGCCCGCCGCCGAGGACCAGCAGGACCAGACCTGCCGCGCCCCGGACCCGGGAAGCGGTCGCGGTCGGCGGCTGCCCGGCGGCGCGCAGCGCCTCGACCGGCGCGACCCGGGCCGCCTTCCGGGACGGCAGCCACGCGGCGAGCACCGTGACGCCCACGCCGACGCCGAACGCCGCCACCACGGGCAGCGGGCCGATCACCAGGGGCCCGTGGGGCAGCGTGTCCTGCGGGGTGCTCAGCAGACCGGGCAGTGCGGAGGCGATGCCGAGGCCGAGCAGGAAGCCGGCAGCCGACGCGACGAGGCCGATCAGCACGGCCTCCCCCAGGAGGGAGCGGACCACCTGGCGGCGCGTGGCGCCGATCGCCCGCAGCAGTGCGATCTCCCGGGTCCGCCGGGCGACGAGCATGGTGAAGGTGTTGACGACGAGGAACGAGCCGATGAACAGCGAGACCCCGGCGAACACCATCGGCATCTTCTGGTAGCCGCGGGTCAGCGTGTCGGTGAGGACCGCCTGCCGGGCGGCCTGGGCGCGGCCCGCGACGGCCTCGGCCCGGTCGGCCGGGAGCACGGCCGTGACCCGCTCGGCGAGCGTGAACTGGTCGGTGCCGGCGTCGGCGGACACGTCGACGGAGGTGTACTGGCCGGGGGACGCGAACAGTTGCTGGGCCGTGGCCTTGTCGAACAGGGCGAGGGTGCCGCCGGCGGTCACCCGGGTGTCCCCGGTGCTGACGACGCCCACGAGCCGCTTCTTCATGACCGGGCCGTCGGTGGCCAGCGTGACCGTGTCACCGAGGGCGAACCCGCCGGCGGCGGCGTTCCCGCTGTCCACCGCGAGTTCGTCACCGTTCTGCGGGGCGCGGCCCTTGAGCAGCCGATAGCGGCCGTCCTTGCCGTCCTTGCCCGGGACGTAGGCGCCGGCCAGGTTCGCCCACGCCCTGCCGTCGCGCAGCGGCCGCCCGTCGGCGCCGTTCAGGACGGCCGATCCGTCCGCCGCGGGCCGTGCGGAGGCGACACCGGGCAGTCCGGCCAGTTTCCGTACCAGTGCGTCGTCGAGCGCTCCGGGCTGCTCGTCCGAGGCTCCGGGCGGGGAGGACTTGGGGGTCACGGTGACGGCGATGCCGGCGAAGTCCTTCGACGCGGCCGCGCGGTAGGCAGCGGCGGAGGACTCCGCGAAGACGAGGGTGCCGCAGACGAACGCGACGCCCAGGCAGACCGCGAGGACGGTCATGGCCAGACGGGCCTTGTGCGCAAGGACGTTGCGCAGGGCTGTTTTCAGCATGGTGGCTTTCGGGGACGTGGGGATGCGCGGACGGGGGGCCCGGGTGCGGGGAGCGGGTCAGCTGGTGCGCGAGCGGACGTCGAACGCCTTCATCCGGTCCAGCACCCGGTCCGGGGTGGGCCGGGCCATCTCGTCGACCAGGCGGCCGTCGGAGAGGAAGACCACGCGGTCGGCGTAACCGGCGGCGACCGGGTCGTGGGTGACCATGACGACGGTCTGGCCGAGCTCGCGGACCGAGTCGCGCAGGAAGCCGAGGACCTCGGCTCCGGCCCGGGAGTCGAGGTTGCCGGTGGGCTCGTCCCCGAACACGATCGCGGGGCGGGACACCAGGGCCCGGGCCACCGCCACGCGCTGCTGCTGCCCGCCGGACAGCTCTGCGGGCCGGTGGCCGAGCCGTCCGGAGAGACCGACCATGGAGACGACCCGGTCCAGCCACGGGCGGTCGGGGCGACGGCCCGCGATGGACAGCGGCAGCGTGATGTTCTCCAGCGCGGTCAGCGTCGGCAGCAGGTTGAACGCCTGGAAGATGAAACCGACCCGGTCGCGGCGCAGTTCGGTGAGCTGCCGGTCGCCCAGGGTGCTCAGCTCGGTGGTGCCGATGCGCACGGAGCCGGAGCTGGCGGAGTCGAGCCCGGCGGCGCAGTGCATCAGGGTGGACTTGCCGCAGCCGGAAGGGCCCATGATCGCGGTGAACTCGCGCTCCCGGAAGGCGATGCTGACCCGGTCCAGGGCCACGACACGGGTGTCGCCACTGCCGTAGACCTTCGACAGATCGCTGGTGGCGGCGGCGAACCCGGCCGGCGGATGCGGGACGAGGGCGTCAAAAGGGGCGGGTGCTGCGGTCACGGGGGACTCCTCTTCGCGTGCCTGAGATGTTCGGTGGAGGCACTACGAAGGGTGTCGGGCGTGCGTATCGGGGCCGGGGCCGCCGTGTATCGGCGTCCGCGTCGCTTCGTATCGGTTGTGCAGCGGCGACGGCGGCGTCAGCGGCGGCGGCAGCGTCCCGGACCGCGGCCGTGCCGTCAGAGGGGCAGGTGCAGGGTGGCGACGGCGCCGCCGTCCGGGGCGTTGTCCAGGTGCAGCTCGGCGCCGAGCACCCGGGCCTGCCCCAGGGCGATGGTCAGGCCCAGCCCGTGGCCCGCACCGCGCTCCGCCGCGCCCGTGTGGAAGCGGCGCGGTCCGTCGCGCAACAGGTCCTGCGGGAAGCCGGGCCCGTGGTCGCGCACGACGACCGTACGGCCGGCGACGGCGACCTCGACCGGAGCCTCCCCGTGCCGGTGGGCGTTGACGACGAGATTGGCGACGATCCGTTCGAGGCGGCGGGGGTCGGTCTCCACGGTCGAAGCGGTCTCCGCGGTTCCCGGGGTCCCCGCGATGCCCGCGACTCCCGGGTTCCCCGCGATGCCCGCGACTCCCGGGGTCCCCGTGATGCCCGCGATTCCCGGGGTCTCGGCGATGCCCGCGATCCCCGCGGTCTCCGCGACACCGGCGGTCTCCGCGGTCTCCCGGATCCCCGCGCCCTCCCGGACCTGCGCCGTCGCGGCGGGCTCCGCGTCGCCGTCCGGGCGGGTGACGGTGACCCGCGCGTCGTACCCGGTCCGGGCCACAGCCTCGCGGACGACGGCCCCCAGCGGCACATGGGCCCGGACCGCATGCTCGGCGCCCGCGTCCAGCCGGGAGATCTCCAGCAGGTCCTCGACCAGGCCGCGCAGATCGCGCACGCGGGCCCGGACCAGGTCCTCCGTCTCGCCCGGCGGCAGCAGGTCGGCGGCGGCCAGCAGGCCGCCGACCGGGGTGCGCAGCTCGTGGGCCACGTCCGCGGTGAACCGCCGCTCGCTGCGCAGCCGTCGGCCCAGGCTGTCGGCCATGAGGTCGACGGTGGCGGCGATGTCGGAGACCTCGTCGCGGCCCTTGACGGGACCGGTCCGGGCGTCGAGGTCCCCGGTGGAGATGCGGCCCGCGGTCTCGGAGCCCCGCCGCAGCCGACGGCCGAGCAGTCCGGCCCCGTAGGCCGCCAGGGGCACGGCCGCCGCGAGCACGACGAACGAAGCCACCGTCATGCTCATGTCCAGTCGGCGCAGCCCGTAGAGCTCCGAGCTCATGTTGGCCCGGACGGCCAGCACCGGGCTGCCCGGTCCGCCGACCCGCTGGGCGGCCCAGACGCTCGGCCCGCCGTTGTTGTCGACGTGCCCGTCGTAGGCCGTGTGCCGGTCGCCGTCGGCCGGGTGACGCAGTACGTCGGGCAGCTCCTCGGGATCGAGCTCGGCGCCGTCCGGCAGCGTCCCGGTGCGCCGGTGCGTGTCGATCGCCGAGTACACCGCGTTGAACGCCCGCATCTGCGCCCGGTCGCGGATGTCGTGCGCGGTCCACACGTGGACCAGTACGCCGACGGCCGCCGCGACCAGGCCCGCGGTGGCCGCGGCCAGCGCGGCGATCTTCCAGCGCAGCGAGACGCGGGCCGCCCGAGCGCGACGGGAGGGGAACGGGCGCACCGGTATCAGCGCCTGAGCTTGTAGCCGAAGCCGCGGACGGTTTCGATCCGGTCCCGGCCCAGTTTCCGGCGCAGCCGCTGTACGCACAGGTCGACGACCCGGCTGTCGCCGTCCCAGCCGTACTCCCAGACGTTGCGCAGCAGGGTGTGGCGCTCCAGCACGAGGCCGGGATGGGCGGCGAACTCCAGCAGCAGCTTCAGCTCGGTCGGGGTCAGCGCCACCGGGTGGCCGGAGACGGACACCTCCAGCCCGCCGGTGTCGATCGTCAGGTCGCCGAAGACCAGCAGGTCCTCCCCGGACGGCGACGGCTCCGCGTCCGCCGCGGGCGCGCCCGCCGGGACGGGAGCGTACGTCGCCCGCCGCAGCAGCGAGCGGATGCGCGCCACGAGGACGTAGGTGTCCACGGGCTTGACCACGTAGTCGTCGGCCCCGGCCTCCAGCCCGGCGACGACGTCGAGCCCGTCGCCGCGGGCGGACATCATCAGGACCGGCACCAGGCTGGTCTCCCGTACCCTGCGGCACAGGCCGATCCCGTCCAGACCCGGCAGCATCACGTCCAGGATCAGCAGGTCGAAGCCCTCGTCACGGAAGAGCTCCAGCCCCGCGAGGCCGTCGGCGGCGGTCGCCACCCGGTAGCCGTAGCGTTCGAGGGCGACGGCGAAGGACCGGCGCATCAGCTCGTCGTCCTCCACCAGCAGCACGCGCACGGGGGGCGGGGAGGCCGGGGCGGGGGCGGACGCGGACACGGGGGACGACTCCTGTCGGACGGGCGGGGACGGGTCCCGGGTCGCTCATGCGCGGCCGGGGACCCGGAAGGGAACGATACGGCCGGCACCCGGAGCGGTGACCGTGCCGCTGACCCGTTGTCCGGCTTCGACGGGCAACCAAGCGCTCCCCGATACGCGGCCGATACAAAACCCTCCCTGGTTGCCGCGCCGACGCCGGCGGGCTTCACTGAAACGTGGCGCACGGGAGCCGCTCGACGTACCCGGGCGTCCGGGAGGCCGGCATGAGCACGCACACGACCCGGACCTTCGGCCACCCGCGTCGCCCACCTCAGCGGACCGTTCGCGCCGGTGACGCAGGAGGTCGACGAGGTCGGGCTGCAGGTGGAGGGCCGGCTCCCCGACGGCCTGGACGGCACGTACCTGCCTGGCTGCCCACCGAGGAACCGCACGCGCCGCGTGCGACGACCGGAAGGTGATCCCATGCGCTGGACGGACTTGGACGAATCGGGCCGGGCCTGGGCCATGATCTGCGGCATCCTCTTCGTGATCTTCGCCGACCTGGCGGCGATCATCCTGATGAACACCGTCGGGAAGTGACCCGCCGCGCCGCCCGTCCGCCACCTCGCCCGTCCGCCACCTCGCCCGTCCGCTGATCCGCTCAGGCGGGCTGCGGCGTGAGCCTCTTGTGCCCCGTCCGGTCGTAGTACCCGGTCATGGCGAAGCCGAAGAGCAGAGCGAGGACGGCGCCGACCGCGATCATGATCCAGGAGCGGGTGAGACCGGCGTCGCCGCGGGCGTCGAAGTAGAGGATGGCGCGCACCCCGTCGCTCAGCTGCCGCATGGGCTCGAACAGCGACAGGAACCGGTAGAACCCTGGGACCGCCTGGAGCGGCACGGTGGCGCCCGAGGAAGGCAGGCCCAGGACGATGAACACGAACATCGACACCAGCTGGCCGATCCCGCCGAACGCGGCGTTGATCGCCTGGACGCCCAGGCCGACGGCGAGGGCCGCGCAGTACGAGTAGACCCACAGCAGCGGCACGTGGGACGCGTCCATGCCGAGGATGCCCACGCAGGCGAGGAGCACCAGCGAGACGCTGACGAGCGTGATGCCCGCGGTCATCACCATCTTCAGCAGCAGCGTCTGCGTGCGGTTGATCGGTACGGTGGGCCGGCGGGTGTGCCACGGGCCGATCTCGTTGTCCGCGTAACCGAGGGCGGTGTCCACGCCGTTGCTGATCACGTTGCCGCCCATGAACCCCGCCAGCACCAGCAGGAGGGTGTAGTAGAAGGCGGTCAGTCCGAGGCCGCTTGCGGCGCCGATCGGGCGTCCGACCTGGGTGACGACGTTCACCGGGTCGGCGAGCAGCAGCTTCACGGTGGGACCGGCCTGCGCACCCGCCGCCGTGAGCTGTCTGCCGATGCCCTGGGACGCCTGGTGGGCGGCCTTGGTCGTGATCTGGGCGGCGAGGGAGGACCCGAGACTGCCCTTGCCGGGGTTGGTGAGCACGGTGAGCGTCGGCTTGCGGGTGGCACCCGGCGTGGTGAGGGCGACGACGGTGTCCGTGAAGTCGGCCGGGACGACCAGGGCGCCGTAGACCTTGCCGGATTCGAGCTGGTCGCGGGCCTCGGCGTGCGTCAGCCTGCGCCACTCGGCCTTGCCGCCGCCGGTGTCGGCGGCGATGGCGGTCGTGATCTGCGCGCCCAGGTTCTCCTGCTGCCCGGGCGGGGGTTTGCCCGTGTCGTCGTCGACGAGCGCGATCGGCAGGTTCTTCAGCTCCCGGTTGGGGTTGACGATGCCACCCATGTACAGGAGCGACAGCAGCAGCGCGAGCAGCGCCGTGAGGACCGTGGGTACGAGCCACAACTGGGGGCGGCGCAGCAGCGTCGCGGCAGTGGCCTGAGGGGTGACGGGCTCGGCCATGGTTCCTCCGTGGGTACGCCGACCGTACGAGAGGTCAGGATGCGGCCCGCACCGGCGCGGCCGGACGCACGCCTCGCGTTCCTCCCCCCGTTGCAGTACGGGGCGTCAGGAATGGAGAAGCGCACACCGCCCGACGGCCACTAGCGTGAAGGTCATGGACATCACCATTCACACGGTCTTCCTCCCGCACGACGACCCGGAGGCCGCCCTCGCGTTCTACCGCGACGCACTCGGGTTCGAGGTCCGCAGCGACGTCGGACAGGGCGCCATGCGCTGGATCACCGTCGGCCCCGTCGGCCGGCCGGACACGTCCGTCCTCCTGGCGCCGCCGGCCGCCGACCCCGGCATCACCGAAGCCGAGCGCCGCACCATCGTCGAGATGATGGCCAAGGGCACCTACGGCTGGATCCTGCTGGCCACCCCGGACCTCGACGCCACCTTCGAGAAGCTCGTGGCCGCCGACGCCGAAGTCGTACAGGAGCCGACCGAGCAGCCGTACGGCGTCCGCGACTGCGCCTTCCGCGACCCCGCGGGCAACCTGATCCGCTTCCAGGAACTGCGCTGAGGGCGTCCGGCCGACAGGAGGGAGTTCTCGTATGTGCCATCCGGGGTGGGGGCGCGCACGCGCCGAGGCGCAGCACCTCAAGGACCTCGCGCGCCTGCGCGGCGTCCGTGACCGGATCGACCGGGAGTACGCGCGGCCGCTGGACGTCGAGGCGCTCGCGCACGACGCGGACATGCCGGCCGGGCAGCTCGCCCGGCGGTTCCGGCGCGCGTACGGCCGGTCGCCGCACGCCTACGTCACGGCGCGCCGCATCGAGCGCGCGGCGGCGCTCATGTGCCGGGACGACCTGGGCACCCACGTACGCCTGCGCGCCTGCGACACGCCGACGACCGGCTTCCGCGGGTTCGCGCTCTCGCTCACGGTGTCCCAGCCGTCCGTCGTCAACGGGTACGTCGAAGCCGCCGTCGGCGCCGGAGCCGCCGGGCTGAAGCCCGCCGCGAAGTCGCTCCCGGGGTACGGCGGTGTCGTACGGGCACCGGACGGGACCGTCTGGAAGGTCGCCACGTCCGGGAAGAAGGACGAGGGCCCGGCCGCCGTGGAGTTCGACGAGACGGTGTCCTGCTCGGAGCCGGCGAGGCCTTCGCCGACCCGGACGGGTTCGCCCGGGAAGCCGGCGACCGGTCTGCCCGCCGGGCCGGATGAGAGGGAACCCGTCCGGGCGGTCCGTGCCCGGATCAGCGGGCCGTGCCGAAGTCCTGCGTCCAGTAGGAGTTCGGCTGTGCGAGACCCACGCCGATCTCCTTGAACGCACAGTTGAGGATGTTCTCCCGGTGCCCGGGGCTGTTCATCCAGCCGGTCATGACCTGCTCGGGCGTGCTGTACCCGTACGCGACGTTCTCGCCGTAGGTCATCCAGCTGAACCCGCTCGCGGTGATGCGCTGGCCCGGGTCCGAGCCGTCGGAGCCGGTGTGCGACATGTTGGAGTGAGCGGCCATGTCCTGGCTGTGGTTCACGGCCGCGGCCGTCAGCTTCGCGTTGACGGTGAGGGCCGGGCAACCGACCTTGGCGCGCTCCTGGTTCACCAGGGCCACCACCTCGGCCGCCGGGCCGGATGCCGTGGGGGCCGGGGCGGCCGGCTTCGCCGGGACGGCCGGAGCCGTCGGGCGGGCCGGGGCCGGCTTCGCGGGCCGCGTCGCGGCGGGCGGCCTCGGTGCCTCGGGGGCGGGCGCGGTGGTCTGCGGAGCCTCGGTGGTCTGCGCGGCCGGCGTGGCCGTGACCGTCGCCGGGTCCCCCGGGGTGTCCGTCGGCGCCGCCAGGATCTGGAGCGACTCGCTGGGTGAGGGGGCGCCGTGGAAGGGGTGCGCCCCGTGCCGGCCGGCGCGGGCCGAGCCCGGCCCGTCGGTGTGCAGGCACGCCATGGCGGCCGTGGGTATGCCCACGAGGCCCAGGGTGACGGCGGCGATGGTTATTTTCTTGTAGTGCGTCTTCTTGCGGTGCTTGTGCATGCGTGACCTCACGTGGTTTCTGCGATGCGTCCTGCGCCTGAGCTGCTGGAGCGCCGGGGCCGGGCCGCCATTCTTAGAAGCCCCGGAACGGGCTGGCAAGTCTCGCCGGGCGCCCGTGCGGGAGCGCCGGGAACCGGGCTTGAAAAGGGCGGACAGTCATGCAGACCGCGCCGGCGGCAGGATGCGCGGGATGGGGACCGACCATCAGACGCGCCTGCGACATGGCAAGTTGCCGAGGTTCGCCCCGCTGCCCGGGATGACCATTCCGGTGAAGACGGGCATGTCGATTCCGGTGGGACAAATATCGACATGTCGGGGAGACGTGAGCGGACGTAATGGTTCCGTGATCACGCTGGGCGCAGTGATGCATGTCACTGTTTCGAGCGGGAACCGGACGCCGTGACGCAGGACTCGGGCGCTCGGCGGGACCGCCGCGGCCCGCCCCGGTCGTCCGGCCGGGACCGGTCCCGGCCTTCCGGCGCTCGGAATCGCTTCAACCAGCCCTGGAACACGGGCAGTTGGGCGATGCAGACACTTGCCGGGGCCCGCAGGTTCGCGAATGATGCTCGGGCGTGCCGGCCGTCCCGGCCGGAGACCCTGCGCACCCCCGAACCGATCGGCCCGGAGGCCTGCTGTGCGGACGCATCACCCCATCCGGAGATCATCCCTCGTCGTCGGCGCCGCCCTCGCGCTGGTCGTCGCCCTCCCGCAGACCGCCTTCGCGGCTCCGCCCCCGGCGCTCCCCGCCAACGCCGAAGCCATCGAGACGACCTTCCAGCCGGCGTACGACTACGACACCGACGGCTGCTACCCGACCCCCGCCATCGGCCCGACCGGAGTCCTGAACGGCGGTCTCAAGCCCACCGGGGCCCTCGACGGCAGCTGCCGCGACGCCTCGGACCTCGCCAACACCAACGGCTACTCCCGCGCCACCTGCAACAACGGCTGGTGCGCCGTCGTCTACGCGCTGTACTTCGAGAAGGACCAGGCCGTGCCCGGCATCAGCCTCGGCGGCCACCGCCACGACTGGGAGCACGTGGTGGTGTGGATCCAGGGCGGCGAGGCCAAGTACGTCGCCACGTCCAACCACGGGGACTTCACCCTGCACACCCGCGACCAGATCCGCTGGGAAGGCACCCACCCCAAGATCGTCTACCACAAGGACGGCGTGAGCACCCACTGCTTCCGCGCGGCGAACGGCAATGACGAACCGCCCGAGAACCACCGTGGCACGTGGCAGTTCCCCGCACTGGTCGGCTGGTCCGGCTACCCGGCGACGCTGCGGGACAAGCTCAGCCAGGCCGACTTCGGCAGCGCGCACTTCGGCCTGAAGGACGGAGCCTTCGCCTCCCACCTCGCGGAGGCCAAACCGGCCGGCATCCCCTTCGACCCGTACCTGTAGCGGTTCGGGCCGTACACGTCGCGGGCGTACCGCTTCTCGGCGGACAGCCTGTTCGAGGCACGCGGCGGCCTCGTCAGCAAGAAGAACCGGTGGCGGTCGGCACGGTGCGGCACGGCGCCGCGCGGTCAGCCGTGCCAGATCTTCTCGTACGCCTGCTGGTAGCCGTGGGGGTCCCAGGAGGTGGCCCCGGAGCTGTTCCCGGCCGTGGCGATGTGGACGGGGGCGACGTAGCCGCTGGCCGGCTGCCCGGCGAAGGCGCGGTTGAACTCGTCGACGATCTGCCAGCCCTGCTGCGAGAGCGGTTCAGGGACGGTGGCGGCCTGGTACTGCCTGCTGTTGATGCGCCGGAACGCCGAGGGGTCGCCGTCGCCGGCGCCGATGTTGTGGGGCGGCCCGTCGCCGGGCCTGCCGACGGCGCGGAGGGCGGGCGCGGCGTCGTCGAAGTAGAGGTCGTTGATCGCGACCGAGTACGTCCACCTCTTCTGCAGGCGCGACAGCAGCGAGGAGACCTCCTGGGGGGTGCGCCGGCTCGCGTCCGGAATCGGGATGTTCTTGTGCGCCAGGAGCTGCACACCGGGACAGGCGGCGAGCCGCTGCTCGATCAGCCGGGACTTCGTGCCGGCGAACGGGATCGAGTCGTCGGTGAAGACGACGACCCCGGCCGAGCCGTCGGACCGGGCGATCACCCAGTCGGCACTGGCCTTCGCCACCTCCTCCACCTTCGTGGTGACGTTGGTGAAGAGCTTCGGATCCGCGCTCGGGCCGGGGGAGCTGACGGCGTGCCAGCCGATGACCGGAATGCCGGCCGCTTCGGCCCGCGCCACCTGCTGGGAGGTCAGCCGCGGGTCGAACCCGCCGATGACGATGCCCGAGGGCTTGAGGGTGACGGCCTGGCCGAGCGCCGCCTGGATGCCGGCCGGGGTGCCGTCCCCGTCGATCACCCGGACGTTCCAGCCGATGGCCCGGGCCGCTTCCCGGACGCCCTTCGCGACCCCGGCGACCCCGGGGTTCGTCATGGTCTGCGCGACATAGACGAGCGACTTGCCGGGGACGGCCGCGGGACCGGTCGTGGGCCCGTTCCAGGAGGTGCCGGGGTTCTCCGCCCGCCGGACGCTCGCCTTCGCCTCCCGCAGGACGTCCGGGCAGCCGGCGGCCGAGGCGCCGGTCGCGCTGGACGGGCCGTCGCCCCCGCAGCCGGGGGCGGCGGTGGCGGCCGCCGCCAGCAGCGCTGCGGCCGCGAGAGCGGTCTTGCGGTTCGGGTACACGGTGCTCCTGAGGCTGGGGTGCGCGGGGAGGTGTTCAGGGAGAGCCGTCGTCGGCGCCGGTCACGGGCGGCCGCTCCTCGGGCGGTCCGCCCGCGGCGAGGGCGTCGGGACGCAGCCGCCGTCGGGCCGAGTAGCCGGCCAGGCCGACCGCGATGAGCAGCGTGGCGCCGTTGAACAGCGGGGTGGCCCAGAACTGGGCACCGAGCTGGCCGATCCCGGCGAGCCCGACGGCGAGCACGGTCACGGCCACGAGCGTCCCGACGGCGTTGGCGCGCCCCGGCCTGATCGCGGTGGAGCCGAGCAGGGCGCCGACGAACGCGGGCAGCAGATAGTCCAGGCCGACGCTCGGATTGCCGATCTGCTGCTGCGAGGCGAGCAGCACCCCGGCCAGGCCGACGACGGTGCCCGATGCGGCGAAGGCGTGGACGCTGTAGCGGTGCGTGGGGATGCCGACCATCGCGGCCGCGCGCGGGTTGGAGCCGATGACGTACAGGTACCGGCCGAACGGCAGCCGCTCCAGGACCACCCACAGCACGACCACGAGGCCGAGGACGTAGAAGGCGGGCAGCGGCAGCCCAAGGAACCGGGCGTCGTAGAGGTCGGTGAAGGCGGCCGGGAGGCCGTCCGGGCCCGGCACGACCCGGCTCCCGTCGGTGATCCATCCCGTGACGGCGTACATCATGCTGCCGGTGCCCAGCGTCGCGATGAAGGCGTCGATGCGGGCGAACTCGACGACGGCACCGTTCACGGCGCCCGCCAGCGCCCCTCCGAGAACCACCGCGAGGCAGGCGAGCGGCCAGGGCCAGCCCGCGTCGACGATCAGGTACAGCACCATGACGTGCGCCAGCCCCAGGCCGTAGCCGATGGACAGGTCGAACTTGCCGCCCGCGATGCAGATCGTCGCACCGAGCGCCAGGACGGCCGTCACGGACTGGGCGGAGAGGATCGAGGAGACGTTGTCCCCCGTGGGGAACGTGTCGGGCAGGACGACGGAGAAGACCAGGAAGAGCAGGACGGTGAGGGCCAGGAGACCGTACCTGCCGAGGAAGTGCGCGTGCAGGTGAGCGGACGCGGACCGGCCGGACACGGACCGGCGTGCCGGGCCGCCGCCGGAGGAGGGGCTCACCGCCCGTCCGCGCTTCCGGTGATCGCGGGCAGGGCCGCTGCGGTGCGGGTGAGTTCGGCGACGCTCAGCGCTTCGCCCGTCAGCTCGGCCACCACGCTCCCACGCCCGAACACCAGCGCCCGGTGGCACACGTCGGCGACCTCCTCGAAATCTGTGGAGATGAGCAGGACCGCCAGGCCGGCGGCCACCGCTTCCTCCAGGAGGCGGTGGATCGAGGCCTTCGCGCCGACGTCCACGCCGGCCGTCGGCTCCTCGAGGACCAGCAGCCGCAGGTCCCCCCGCAGCCGCCGGCCGACCATGACCTTCTGCTGGTTGCCGCCGGACAGGGTGGCGATCGGGACCTCGCTGTCGCGCGGGACCACCGAGAAGCGGTCGATCAGGGCGGTGGCCTCGGCGCGCTCGCGCCGCGGACCGATCCAGCGCCAGGCCGCCACACCGGCCGCCCCGGGATTGGCCAGGAAGTTCTCCCGTACGGTCAGTTCCGGGGCGCAGCCCTCCTCCTGCCGGTTCGCCGCCACGAAACCGACGCCGCAGGCGAGGGCGGCGGCGACGGTGTGCGGACGGTACGGACGTCCGTCGAGCAGTGCCCGGCCGCCGAGCAGGGGCAGTGCGCCGGCCAGGGCGCGGCCGAGGTGCATGTGCCCGGCCCCGGTCAGACCCACCATCCCGAGCACCTCGCCGCCCCTCAGCTCCAGGCTCACGGGCTCGGTGCGGGCGGTCGTCACGCGGTCGAGGCGCAGTACGGGAGGCCGGCCGGCGGGGCGCGCGGAAGCGGCGGCGGACGGCTGCAGGCCTGCCGGCCCGGCGGGTTCGTGCCCCACGATGTCGCGCACCAGACGGGCCGGGTCGTACGGGGCGAGCGGCCCCCCGCTGACGATCCGGCCGTCGCGCAGGACGGCGAAGGCGTCGGCGACCTCGTACACCTCGTCGAGCCGGTGGCTGACGTAGAGGATCCCGTGCCCCCGGTCCCGCAGGTCGTGCAGTACGCCGAACAGGCGCGCGCAGTCCGCGGCGGGCAGGGTGGCGGTCGGCTCGTCGAGGACGAGGAGCCGCGCACTCCTCGCCAGGCCGCGGGCGATGGCGACCAGCGAGCGTTCGGCGGGGGCGAGGTCGGCGACACGGGAGTCGGCGTCCAGGTGCCCGGCGACGATCCGCAGCGCCTCGGCGCAGCGCTCCCGGGTCCGCCGCCAGGAGATCAGGCCGCCGCGGCGCGGATAGCCGGTCCCCAGCGCGATGTTCTCGGCGACGGTCATCCAGTCGACCAGGCCGAGGTCCTGGTGGATGAAGGACATGCTGCGGGAGGCCGCCTCCGAGCCGAGCGGGTGCCCGGCCACGGTCACCTCGCCCGTGTCGGCGCGGTGGACCCCGGCGAGCACCTTGATGAGGGTGGACTTCCCGGAGCCGTTGGGCCCGAGGAGGGCGAGGACGCTGCCGCCGTGGACGTCGAGGCCGACCGCGTCCAGGGCGAGGGTGCCGCCGAACCGCTTGCCGAGACCGCGGATCCGGACGAGGGGCTCCCCGCCGGAGGGCGGGGGCGGACGCGTGGAGGTGAGGGGAGTGTCGTGCACGGACTCCTCCGGGGGCCGCCTGGGGAGGTTCTTCCTGAAGGGACGGGGACACCGGTGATGCTACTGGTGGCTGCACGCATATGAGCGATATGTCACCTTCTATTCCGCAATGGTCGAGTCGCCCGGGCCGAGGACACGGGCGAGGGGCGGGGCCGCCGGGCGGCTCAGGCCGCGTCCAGCGCGCACTCGGCCCAGATGACCTTGCCCTCGGCCGTGTACCGGGTGCCCCAGGCGTGGGCGAGCTGTGCGACGAGGAACAGGCCGCGCCCGCCCTCCTCCGTGCTGGCCGCCCGCCGCAGGTGCGGGGCGGTGCTGCTGCCGTCGGAGACCTCGCAGATCAGGGTGCGGTCGTGGACGAGGCGTACCCGGATGGGCTCAGTGCCGTAGCGCACCGCGTTGGTGACCAGCTCACTGAGCATCAGCTCGACGGCGAACGCGAGCTCCTCCAGCCCCCAGTCGGCGAGCCGGCGGGTGGCGGCGGCGCGGACGCCGGCGACCTCCGCGGGGTCGGCGGGCACGTCCCAGGAGGCGATCCGGTCCGCGGGCACCGTACGGGTGCGGGCGACGAGCAGCGCGATGTCGTCCCCGGGGTGTTCGGGCGCCATGGCGTCCATGACCGCCCGGCAGGTCTCCTCCGGGCTGCGGTCCGACCGGGCCAGGACGCGGCCCAGCCGGTCCAGGGCCACGTCGATGTCGCGGTGGCGGTCCTCGACGAGCCCGTCGGTGTACAGCACCAGCGTGCTCCCCTCGGGGAGCTGGATCTCCGCGGTCTCGAAGGGCAGCCCGCCCAGTCCCAGCGGTGGTCCGGCGGGCAGCTCGGGGAAGGTCACCCGGCCGTCGGGGTGGACCAGCGCGGGCGGCGGATGCCCGGCGCGGGCCATGGTGCACTGCCGGGTGATCGGGTCGTACACGGCGTAGAGGCAGGTGGCGCCGGCGATGCCGGTGCCGCCGGGGCCGGTGTCCCCGCCCTCCTCCCGGTCCAGGCGCGCCAGGAGGTTGTCCAGGTGGGTCATGAGCTCGTCGGGGGCCAGTTCGAGTTCGGCGAAGTTGCGCGCGGCGGTCCGCAGCCGGCCCATGGTCGCGGCCGCGTGCAGACCGTGGCCGACGACGTCACCGACGAGGAGGGCGACGCGGGTGCCGGAGAGGGGGATGACGTCGAACCAGTCGCCGCCCACCCCGGAGGCGGCGGGCAGGTAGCGGTGGGCGACCTCGACGGCACCCTGCTCGGGCACGCTGCGCGGGAGCAGGCTCTGCTGCAGGGCCAGGGCCAGGTTGTGCTCACGGGTGTAGCGGCGCGCGTTGTCGATGCAGAGGGCGGCGCGCGCCGCGAGTTCCTGGGCCAGCCGGCTGTCGTCGTCCCCGTAGGGGGCCGGGTCCTCGGAGCGGTAGAAGGTCGCGATGCCCAGCAGGACGCCGCGGGCGAGGAGCGGGACGGAGACGAGGGAGTGCACCTTGTGGGCGAGGAGCCGCCGGGCGTGCTCGGGCTCCTGGTCGATCCAGCCGACGGCCTGTTTGAGATCGGGTTCCAGTACGGCGTGCCCGCTGTCCAGACACCGCATGTGGGGGGTCGCGGCGCGCAGCTCGACCCGTTCGCCGGCGGGGTAGAAGGGGCAGTCGTCCCGGATGCCGTGGAGCACCGCACGGTGCAGCTCGCTGCGGGGGTCGGCGGACTCCTCGCCGCGCAGCACCGACTCCGGCACGTCGATCGTCACGTAGTCGGCCAGGCGCGGAACGGCCATCTCGGCGAGCTCCCAGGCGGTGCGGGTCACGTCCAGCGTGGTGCCGATCCGGGTGCTGGCCTCGGCCAGCAGCTCCAGGCGGCGCCGTGCGGCGATGGCGTACTTGCCCACCTCCGGCTCGCCGACCAGGACGAGCCCCCGTCCGTGAGCCGTCCCCTGAACCGTCCCGGGGGCCGTCGGGGGCGGCGGTCCGGTCGGCGGTCCGGCGTGGGCCGGGACGGCACGGGTGGGGACGGCGAGGTGGTGCTCCGGAGGCGGCTCGCCGGTGAACACGGCCTCGACGACGACGCCCTCCACCCCGGAGCGGCTCGTGAGCGGAGTGCTCAGCAGGGTGACCCCCCGCCCGTGCGGCAGGGCCACCTCGACGGCGGCCCGCTGGGGCGAGCAGATGAGCTCGGTGGCCTTCTCCTTGAGGATCGTCTGGTCGCTCCGGTCCAGCCCGCTGTCGCCGAGCCGGTCCAGGCCCATCGGCGGCCCGTCCGCGGCGACCGCCCCGTTGCGGGCCAGGTGGCCGGCCTCCAGGTAGGTGCGCAGCAGGGCGCGCTCCCGCGCCGAGCGCTGCTCCATCAGGCGCCGCTCGATGCCCTGCGCGGCCCGGCGGACCAGGACGGCCAGTGCCGGGTCCTCGTAACCGTGCGGGTAGCCGAGGCAGAGGACGCCCACGATGTGCCCGCTCAGCTGATCGCGGATCGGGGTGGCGGAACAGGCGTTCGACTGGGACCGCTCGGCGAAGTGCTCGGCCCCGTAGACCTTGACGAGCCGCCGCTCGGCGAGCGCGAGGCCGATGCCGTTGGTGCCCGCGAAGCGTTCGGCGAAGACGAAGCCGGGGACGGCCTGGATGGGGGGCAGGCTGCGGGCGAGACCGGGTTCCCCGAAGCGGCGCTGGAGCACCGTTCCGTTCCCGTCGGCGAGGCAGACGTTCATCCGGCTGCCGTTGAACCGGGACGCCAGCTGGTCCAGCACGGGCCCGGCGGCGTGGACGAGCCGGCTGTCGGGATCGAAGTCGTCCCGGTAGGGGAGCTCGGTCTGGTCCGGCGACAGGCCCAGGGTCCGGCAGCGCCGCCAGGAGTTCAGGATCGGGCTGCGCACCCCGTCGGCGATCGCCTCGCCCACCAGGAACCGCTCACGGGAGCGTGCGGGACCGATCTGCTCTCCCGTGACCCCCATGTGCATCACTTCCCCTTGCCGAGCCCTCGGCGCCGCGCCCCGGCCGCCCCGGAGCGACCCCACCGAGCAAGTGCTTTCTGAGTATATTCCTACCCATTGATCCGAATAGCCCCATCAGAGCACCGCCACCGGATCGACCGGGGAACCCGTCCCGCCGGGTACGTTCAGCGGCGCCACGACGATCATGAACTCGTAGCGCGCCGCCCCGGCGCAGGCCCCCGACAGCGCTTCGAGGTCCAGGTTGTCCAGCAGCGGCACCCCCATGGCGGCCACGGCGAGGGTGTGGACGGGGGAGTGGACGCCTTCGACCGGCGAGGGGCGCAGATCGCTGTCCCCGTCGCCGCCGAGCAGGGCGATGGCGCGCTCGGCCAGCAGCGGCACCGCGTCCACGTGGAAGCCCGCGCTCGCGGCGCCGGAGTCCCAGGCGCCGAGCTCGCGGCTGCGGCGGAACCGTCCGGAGCGCAGCAGCACCGCGCAGCCCTCGTCGATCGTCACGCCCAGTGCGCGCTCGGCGGCGACGACGTCCTGCGCGCGGACCGGATGCCCGGGCTCCAGCCAGTCCAGCCCGAGGACGGCCGGCAGGTCGAGGAGCACCCCTTTGGTGACGAGCGGGCCGAGCGCCGCCACGGAGCCGAACCCCGCGCCCGTGGAGCCGACGGCCTCCCGCGCCGGACGGCCGTCGTAGAGTCGCCCCTCGTAGGCGACGTGTGACAGCGCGTCCAGGTGGCTCACGGCCTTGCCGTGGTAGTCGACCGCGAGGAAGTCCTTGTAGGTGGCGGGCTCCGGGGCCTCCGCGTCGCCGAGGTCGGTCATGTGGTGCAGGGCCGGCCTCGGGTTGTCCGGGCCGGGCCGGGTGTCCCAGGGCAGCCCCAGCGGTACCGCGGTCCCGGACCGGACCAGGCCCGCGGCCCGCCGTACGTGCTCCGGGGTGACCCGGTTCCAGGCGCCGCGGTCGGCCGGGGCCCAGCGGCCCCAGGTCCGGACCGCCGCGAAGAGCGCGTCGAACTCCTGGCGGGAGACCGCGTCCGCGGGACTGCTGCACATCGGGACTCACCGCTCCAAGCTCACGGGGATCTCACGCCCGGGCGGGCGGGAGGCTGGCCGGAGAACGAGCATGCCCGAGCGGGGACCGGCGCCGGAGTGACCGCGGCGGGGCCGAATGTCTGATTCTGGGTCAACTTCGGTATCGGGCACCGGTGTTCGATCGAGGCCGAAAGTTGATGTATCGCCCCTTAAACATCCCGCGCGACAAGATCGCCGTATCGAGGTAATGGCGAGGGCTGAAGGGGCTCACGGCGTGCACGGACGGTTAGTGTGCTCCCGGATCTGGATGGATTGCCCGGATATCCGCCCCCATTTCTTTCTTCTTTCGCCGGTGACGTGCGCCCCCGCAGGCTCCGCTCACCACCCTTACGAAGGAGCTCCCGTCCGATGACCGTGGACACCAGCCCGGAGGCGCAGCTCGAGGCGCCCCGGCAGACCAGCCTGGGTACGGCGGCTGCCCGCAACCTCGCCACCACGACCAAGTCCGCCCCGCAGATGCAGGAGATCACCTCCCGCTGGCTGCTCAGGATGCTCCCCTGGGTGGAGACCAAGGGCGGCACCTACCGGGTGAACCGCCGGCTCACGTACACCGTCGGCGACGGCCGCATCGAGTTCGTCCAGGACGGGGCCCACGTCCGGGTGATCCCGCGCGAGCTCGGCGAACTCGCCATGCTCCGCGGCTTCGACGACGTGGAGGTGCTGACCGCGCTCGCCGGCCGGTGCGTCCAGCGCGACTTCCGTGCCGGTGAGGTCCTGGTCGAACGCGGCACCCCCGCGAACGAGATCCACATGATCGCGCACGGCCGGGTCAACCAGACCTCCGTCGGCAAGTACGGTGACGAGGTCGCCGTCGCCGTGCTCGCGGACGGTGACCGGTTCGGCGAGCACGCCCTGCTCGACGGGGCCGGAGGCTGGGACTTCACCGCCACCGCGGCCACCGCCGGCACCCTGCTCACCCTCTCCCGCTCCGATTTCGCCTCCGTGCTGTCCTCGGCGCCGCACCTGCAGGCCCACGTCCAGCAGTTCGGCTCGCTGCCGCACCAGCGGCAGAACAAGCACGGCGAGGCCGAGATCGCGATGTCGGCCGGCCACACCGGCGAGCCGGAGCTGCCCGGCACCTTCGTCGACTACGAGCTCAACCCGCGCGAGTACGAACTCTCCATCGCGCAGACCGTGCTGCGGGTGCACACCAGGGTCGCCGACCTCTACAACGAGCCGATGAACCAGACCGAGGAGCAGCTCAGGCTCACCATCGAGGCGCTGCGCGAGCGCCAGGAGCACGAGCTGATCAACAACCGTGAGTTCGGTCTGCTCCACAACGCCGCCTTCAAGCAGCGGATCCAGACCCACTCCGGCCCGCCCACCCCGGACGACCTCGACGAGCTGCTGTGCCGCCGCCGCGGCTCCAAGCTCTTCCTCGCCCACCCCAAGACGATCGCGGCGATCGGGCGCGAGTTCAACGCCCGCGGTCTGTACCCGGACCACGTCGACCTCGGCGGACAGCAGGTCCCGGCCTGGCGCGGCGTGCCGATCCTGCCGTGCAACAAGATCCCCATCAGCAAGGAGAACACGAGCTCGATCCTCGTGATGCGTACCGGCGAGGACAACCAGGGCGTCATCGGCCTGCGCCAGACCGGTCTGCCGGAGGAGTACGAGCCGGGCCTGTCGGTGCGGTTCATGGGCATCGACGAGCGGTCGATCATCTCCTACCTGGTCTCCACGTACTACTCCGCCGCCATCCTGGTGCCCGATGCCCTCGGCGTGCTGGAGAACGTCCAGATCGCCCGCAGGCACGACTGAGGGCCCTCCCCGCGTCCTCCCGGAGGACCTGCCCGACGGCCGTGAAGCCCGGGACCCCGCGTCCCGGGCCGGCCGGTCCTGCCCGGGATCCGGGACAGCCAACCACCTCACCAAGGAGTCACGGATGCCCGACCCCGGGCCTTCCCCTCTGCAGTCGGGCCTGCCCGCCGCCGCGGCCCGTTCCGGGGCCCACGGTCACGGCCGCGGCGTCGAGGCCGTCGCCCCGCCCGCCCCCGCCGCTCGCCCGCAGGTCCTCCCGGCCGGGCCGCCGGTCCTCCCCGTCGGCCCGGTCCTCCCTTCGGGGCCTGCGGTCCTCCCGGCGGAGCCGGCGGTCACCGCCCCGGCCGGGGCCGCCGCGCCCGCGGCCCGCGTGGCCGTGGAGGGCCCGGCGGTCCCGGAACGGGCGGTGAATGCCGCCCTGGAGCGGATCCTGCGCGGCCCCAGCGGTCTGGGCACGGTGGCACTGCACCCGGCCCGGCGCGGGGAGCCGCCCGCGCCGCCGGAGCCCTCGGCGGCCGGCCGGCCGATCCCCGGCCTCTACCACCACCCCGTACCGGAACCGGACCCCGTACGGGTGGAGGAGATCGGCAGCAGGATCAAGACATGGGCGGTGGACGAGGTCGAGCTCTACCCGCCGGAGTGGGAGGACCAGTTCGACGGCTTCTCCATCGGCCGCTACATGGTCGCCTGCCACCCGGACGCCCCCTCCGTCGACCACCTCATGATCGCCGCGCGGCTGATGGTCGCCGAGAACGTGGTCGACGACTGCTACTGCGAGGACCACGGCGGTTCGCCCGTCGGCCTCGGCGGGCGCCTGCTGCTGGCGCACACCGCTCTGGACCCGCTCCACACCACCACGGACTACGCGCCGCAGTGGGCGCAGTCGCTCCAGTCGGACGCCCCGCGGCGTGCGTACCGCTCGGCCATGGAGTACCTGCTCCAGGGGGCCACCCCCTCGCAGGCCGACCGGTTCCGCCATGACATGGCCCGGCTCCACCTGGGCTACCTCGCCGAGGCGGCCTGGGCCGAGACGGACTACGTCCCGGAGGTGTGGGAGTACCTGGCGATGCGGCAGTTCAACAACTTCCGCCCCTGCCCCACCATCACCGACACCGTGGGCGGCTACGAACTGCCGGCGGACCTGCACGCCCAGCCCGCCATGCAGAGGGTCATCGCGCTCGCCGGGAACGCCACCACCATCGTCAACGACCTTTACTCCTACACCAAGGAACTCGCCAGCCCCGGCCGGCACTTGAACCTGCCCGTGGTGCTCGCCGAACGCGAGGGGGGCTCGGTCCGCGAGGCCTACCTGAAGGCGGTCGAGGTCCACAACGACCTCATGCGCTCCTTCGAGGCCGCGGCCGCCGACCTGGCAGCCGCCTGCCCCGTCCCGAACGTCCTGCGCTTCCTGCGGGGCGTGGCCGCGTGGGTCGACGGCAACCACTACTGGCACCAGACCAATACCTACCGCTACAGCCTTCCCGACTTCTGGTAACGAACGGATCTACACGTGACCAACACCGATCTCACCTTTGCCCCCGCCTCCGCCGCGTCCGCGTTCATCCCGGCCCCGGCGACGCCCTACCAGGGTGACATCGCCCGGTACTGGGACCACGAGGCCCGGCCGGTGAACCTGCGTCTCGGCGACGTGGACGGCCTCTACCACCACCATTACGGCATCGGTGACGTCGACCACGCTGCCCTCGGGGACCCCGACGACAGCGCATACGAGAAGAAGCTGATCGCCGAGCTCCACCGGCTGGAGTCGGCACAGGCCGACGTCCTCCTGGACCACCTGGGCACCATCGGCCGCGGCGACATGCTCGTCGACGCCGGCTGCGGCCGCGGCGGCTCGTCGGTCATGGCCCACCAGCGGTTCGGATGCAGGGTCGAGGGCGTCACCCTGTCGGCCAAGCAGGCCGAGTTCGCCAACCAGCGCGCCCGTGAACTGGGCATCGAGGACTCGGTCCGCGCCCGCGTCTGCAACATGCTCGACATGCCGTTCGAGACCGGGCAGGCCGCAGGCTCCTGGAACAACGAGTCGAGCATGTACGTCGACCTGCACGACCTGATGGCCGAGCACTCCCGCGTGCTCGCCGTCGGCGGCCGCTACGTGACCATCACCGGTTGCTGGAACCCCCGTTACGGCCAGCCCTCGAAGTGGGTCTCCCAGATCAACGCCCACTTCGAGTGCAACATCCACTCCCGCCGGGAGTACATGCGGGCCATGGCCGACAACCGGCTCGTCCCGCAGGCCGTCATCGACCTGACCCCCGCGACCCTGCCGTACTGGGAGCTTCGGGCCACGTCCTCCCTGGTCACCGGAATCGAGGAGGCGTTCATCAACTCCTACAAGGACGGCTCGTTCCAGTACGTCCTGATCGCGGCCGACCGCGTCTGAAAAGGAGCCGGGGGACACCCCGGGAGGGCGGCGGCGCCCGCGACCCGGCCCACGGGCCCGGCTACTCGGACCGACGCTCCATCACCCGCCGCGCCGCCTCGCTCTCGGCGGCCGGGGGTGACAGCTCGTCCAGTGTGTCGATGTCGGTGTCCCGCTCCAGCTCCTCCTCCCAGGCCGCGGCGAGCCGCTCCTGCTCCGCGCGCGGCCTGCCCTCGACGGCCTCGCGGTGCGTCGGGTCGAGGGCGGCGAGAAAGCGTTCGACGGCGTCGAAGGACATTCCGTACTCCTTGTGCGGCGGGGCGGGGGGGGGGGGAGGGGGGGTCGGCGGACCGGGGGACCCGCGGGCCGGCCTCCCCCGCCCAGGATGGGGGAGGCGGCCCGGCCCGCGCGCCCGGCGCGGCCCCCGCCCCCCCCCGAGGGGCCC